>ONRQ01000011.1 GCA_900320285.1 uncultured Eubacteriales bacterium | reverse complement strand
ATAGATAAAATAGATAATTAATATGTGCTAATTTACTTGGTGATTTTATCAGCCAATGATTCCGGCAGCTTCTCGAAGTGGTCGAACTGCATCGAGTAAACGCCTCTTCCCTGAGTCCTTGATCTCAGATCTGTGGCATATCCGAACATTTCGGACAGTGGTACCATGCCTCTGATGACAGCAACACCATTGTCGATATCGGAGCCTTCGATACGGCCCCTTCTGGAACTGATATCGCCGATTACATCACCCATGTAGTTATCAGGCACTGTTACCTCTACTTTGAATACAGGCTCGAGCAGTACCGGAGACGCCTTCATAACGGCTTCCTTGAACGCCTTGGATCCCGCGATCTTGAACGCCATCTCGGATGAGTCGACCTCGTGGAATGATCCGTCGTACAGTTCTACTCCGACATCGACTACATTGTAGCCTGCCAGAGGGCCGGCCTGCATGGCCTCCTCTATACCGCTCTGTACGGCCGGGATGTATTCCTTAGGGATCGCTCCGCCGACGATGGAGTTCTTGAATTCGAATCCTTCGCCCGGCTCTCTCGGATACAGTTTGATCTTGACGTGAGCGTACTGGCCGCTGCCGCCTGTCTGCTTGGCATGCTTGCAGTCCACATCCGCTGAGCGGGTGACAGTCTCCTTATAGGATACCTGCGGCCTGCCAATGTTGGCCTCGACCTTGAATTCTCTGAGGAGCCTGTCCACGATGATCTCAAGATGGAGCTCGCCCATGCCCGCGATGATGGTCTGACCCGTTTCAGGATTCGTGTAAGTCTTGAACGTAGGGTCTTCTTCCGCAAGTTTTGCAAGCGCGATTCCCATCTTTTCCTGACCGATCTTGGTCTTAGGTTCGATGGCGATCTCTATGACAGGATCAGGGAAGTCCATCGACTCAAGCACTATAGGGTGCTTGTCGTCGCAGAGCGTATCGCCCGTGGTCGTGAACTTGAGTCCTACCGCCGCGGCGATGTCGCCCGAGTAGACAGTGTCGATCTCGTTTCTGTGGTTGGCGTGCATCTGCAGGATGCGGCCGAACCTCTCTTTACGGTCCTTTGTAGCGTTGTACACATGCTTTCCCGAATCGATCGAGCCCGAGTACACTCTGAAGAACGCGAGCTTGCCTACGAACGGGTCAGCCATGATCTTGAACGCTAGGGCCGAGAACGGTCCGTTATCGTCGGCCGGTCTGTCCTCTTCCTTCTTGGTATAAGGATTGACGCCCTTGATGGCCGGGATGTCCAGAGGCGACGGCATGTAGTCGACAACTCCGTCGAGCATCAGCTGAACGCCTTTGTTTCTGTAAGCCGAACCGCAGAACACCGGGTACATGTTGCCCTTGATGGTCTCGCGGCGGATGACTCTCTTGATGTCCTCTACCGGCATTTCTTCGCCTTCGAGATACATCATCATGAGATCTTCGTCGCACTCGGCTACGGCTTCGAGCATCCTGTCTCTCCACGCCTTTGCCTCTTCGATCATGTTAGCGGGGATCTCTTTTTCCTCGTACACTTTTCCGAGGTCATCATCGTGGTAGAGCTCGGCCTTCATCTTGATGAGGTCGATTATACCGACGAATTCGGATTCGGAACCGATAGGCAGCTGTACAGCTACGGCATTGGCCTTGAGCCTGTCATGGATCATGTCCAGTACGTGGAAGTAATTGGCACCCATGATGTCCATCTTGTTGACGAATATCATGCGCGGCACTCCGTATTTCTCTGCCTGTCTCCAGACGGTCTCGCTCTGAGGCTCAACGCCGCCCTTGGCGCAGAGCACCATCACTGCTCCATCCAGAACTCTCAGGGATCTCTCTACCTCGACCGTGAAGTCGACGTGTCCCGGAGTGTCGATGATGTTGATCCTGGTGTCCTTCCACTGAGCAGTTGTCGCGGCGGAAGTAATAGTTATGCCGCGTTCCTGTTCCTGCTCCATCCAGTCCATGGTGGCAGCGCCCTCATGAGTTTCACCCAGCTTATGGGTGCGTCCTGTGTAGAAGAGGATTCTTTCCGTTGTGGTTGTTTTACCGGCATCGATGTGAGCCATGATACCGATATTGCGTGTTTTTTCAAGAGTAAACGCTCTGCCCATTACTCCCTCCTTTCTCACTGCTTACTTTGTGAATTAACTGTTTCTTCAAATTAGAATCTGAAGTGTGCGAATGCCTTGTTGGCCTCTGCCATCTTGTGGGTATCTTCCTTCTTCTTTACGGATGATCCTGTGTTGTTGGCAGCGTCCATGAGTTCGCCTGCGAGTCTGTCGGACATCTTTCTCTCGCCTCTTGCTCTTGTGTATCTTGTGAGCCATCTGAGGCCGAGTGTCTGTCTTCTCTCAGGTCTTACTTCGATAGGCACCTGATAGTTCGCACCACCGATTCTTCTTGCTTTTACTTCGAGAACAGGCATGATGTTGTTCATTGCCTTCTCAAATACTTCGAGTGGATCTTCGCCTGTCTTTTCCTTGATTGTATCAAATGCATCGTAGACGATAGTCTGGGCAACGCCCTTCTTGCCGTCGAGCATGATGCTGTTGATCAGCTTGGCAACTACTACGCTGCCGTAGACAGGATCAGGAAGAACCTCTCTCTTAGGTGTGTTACCTTTTCTTGGCACTTCTCTTCCCTCCTTTGGAAAATAAGTCGGTACTCGTTGACTTCTGCACGTTCTTCTTCGGATAACTGATACCGTCATCTTACTCGCACAGGAGCCCCCGCGGCGCTCTTTTATGATAAAAAGAATGCCTTCTGTACTTCTAAGTTGTTAATTAATTTTTACTGAAGGGGCCAGGCCCCTGTAAGTCAAGGTTTTCGAATTACTTCTTGACCTTAGGTCTCTTTGCTCCGTATTTGGAACGACCCTGTCCGCGGTTTGCAACGCCGGATGCGTCGAGTGTACCTCTGATGATGTGATATCTTACACCCGGGAGGTCCTTAACTCTGCCGCCTCTTACCAGAACAACGCTGTGCTCCTGCAGATTGTGTCCGATTCCAGGAATGTAAGCAGTAACTTCCATTCCGTTTGTAAGACGGACTCTTGCAACTTTACGAAGAGCTGAGTTCGGCTTCTTAGGTGTGACTGTCTTTACTGCTACGCATACGCCTCTCTTCTGAGGGGAGTTAACGTCGGTAAGTGTCTTGTGAAGTGTGTTCATGTTCTTACCGAGTGCAGGAGCTGTCGACTTCTTTACCGAGCTCTGTCTGCCCTGACGTACTAACTGGTTAATTGTAGGCATTCTTTTCTCCTTTCTTCTAGTATTCTTCTTCAAATACACCCTTTCGTAAGGGCGCACTCGAACTTGTATATTTTACTGACAAACTATTGAAATGTCAATGACTTCATTTGTTTTTTCGTCACCATTTTTAGACATTTCATATACTCTTTGGAGCAAAATAGCGAAAAGAACCGCACACAAACGCATGCGGTTCTTTTAATTCAATTAATACAGACTATTCGACGATAGCTTCGACGCCGTATACCTTGATCTCTTCTTCAGGTTCAGCCGCGGCTGCAACTGCAGCTTCTTCCTCTTCGAGACCGGCAATAACCAGCTCATCATCGCTTTCGTCCTTGCCGTTGATCAGTTCGGAGTATTCACCGTAATCGACCTGCACCTCGGAGTAGCGCTTCATTCCTGTTCCTGCAGGGATGAGCTTTCCGATCATGACGTTCTCCTTGAGGCCTTCGAGTCTGTCGGTCTTGCCCTTGATCGAAGCATCTGTCAGTACTCTCGTTGTCTCCTGGAAGGAAGCAGCCGAGAGGAATGACGATGTTGCAAGAGCAGCCTTGGTGATACCAAGCAGCTGTCTGTGAGCTGTGCAAGGTTCTTCGCCCTCTTCAAGAGCTTCGTTTGCAGCTTCGATGTCTCTTCTGGAGTACTGTCCGCCCGGAAGAAGAGCTGTATCTCCAGGCTTCTCTACTTTGTACTTGGAGAGCATCTGGCTTACGATGATCTCGATATGCTTGTCATTAATGTCTACACCCTGATTCTTGTACACTCTCTGTACTTCTCTCAGGAGGTATTCATAAACACCCTGAACACCGTTGAGTCTCATGATGTCGTGAGGATCGAGAGGTCCCTTTGTGATCTGATCGCCTGCCTTGACTTCCTGACCAACCTCGACGTTGATTCTTGCGCCGAACGGAATGACGTAGTTTCTCTCTCCGTCTTTCTCCTCGACGATGACGTCGGTCTTGTTGTCTTCTCTAGGCTCGATCGCTGTAACGACTCCGTCGCCCTCGCAGATCTCTGCGAGACCCTTAGGCTTACGTGCCTCGAAGAGCTCCTCAACTCTAGGGAGACCCTGAGTGATATCGGAACCGGCAACGCCGCCCGTGTGGAATGTTCTCATTGTCAGCTGAGTACCCGGCTCACCGATGGACTGAGCAGCGATGATACCAACGGCCTCACCGGCCTGTACCAGTCTGCCTGTTGCCATGTTCTTGCCGTAGCACTTAGCGCAGAGTCCGGTCTTTGCACGGCATGTCATTGCGGATCTGATCTTAACGGTCTCGATGCCGCGGTCTTCGATGACCTTTGCCATGTCGTCAGTGATGTACTCGTTAGCAGCAACAAGGACTTCTCCTGTCGCAGGGTCTACAACGTCTTCACTTGTATATCTGCCTGCGATTCTGAGGCTGAGCTTCTCGATCTCTTCCTTACCGTCTCTGAACGCTCTTACTTCGATTCCTTCTTCCGTTCCGCAGTCGATCTCATTGATGATGATGCTGTGTGAGATATCTACAAGACGTCTTGTCAGATATCCGGAGTCGGCTGTTCTGAGCGCTGTATCGGTAAGTCCCTTACGGGCACCGTTCGATGAAATGAAGTATTCCAGTATGGACAGGCCTTCACGGAAGTTAGCCTTGATAGGGATCTCTACAGTGTGACCTGTAGCGTTCGCCATCAGTCCTCTCATTCCGCCGATCTGGCTGATCTGGGACTTATTACCTCTCGCTCCGGACTTAGCCATGATGTAGAGGTTGTTCAGTGATCCCAGGTTATCCATGAGAGCGTCGGCTGTATCTTCAGTTGCCTTTCTCCATGTGCTGATGATGCTTTCGTATCTCTCCTTGTCGGACATGAGACCCTTTCTGTAGAGAGCCTCGTACTGGTCTACCTTGTGCTCAGCATTGCTTACGATATCTTTCTTTGCAGCCGGGATCTCCATGTCGGAAATACTGATCGTTACTGCAGACAGAGTTGAGTAGTGGTAACCGGTATCCTTGATGTAGTCGAGCATGAGAGCTGTCTCGGTGTTGCCGTGAGCCTTGAAGCATGCGGCGATGATTCTTCCGAGAGCCTTCTTGTCGCAGAGGAAGTCGACTTCGAGTGAGTACGGATCCTTCGATCTGTCAACAAATCCGAGATCCTGAGGAAGTCCTTCGTTGAAGATGAATCTTCCTACTGTTGACTCTACGAGCTTACCAGGGTCGCCTTCATAAGCGAAACGTCTGACCTTGACCTTTGCATGGATGCCGATGGCGCCTGCGTTATAAGCCATGATCATCTCGTCGTAATCAGCAAAGCTCTTTCCGTCACCCTTCTCTGCCGGGCGGTCTCTTTCAACTGTGCCCGGATGTGTCAGGTAGTACGATCCGAGGATCATGTCCTGAGTCGGGACAGTGATAGGTGATCCGTCCTTAGGAGCAAGGATGTTGTTGACCGAGAGCATGAGGAATCTTGCCTCTGCCTGTGCCTCTACCGAAAGAGGTACGTGAACAGCCATCTGGTCTCCGTCAAAGTCAGCGTTGAACGCCGTACATACGAGCGGGTGAAGCTTGATGGCCTTGCCCTCTACGAGTACAGGCTCAAACGCCTGGATTCCCAGTCTGTGCAGTGTAGGGGCACGGTTGAGCAGAACAGGGTGATCCTTGATGATGTAATCAAGAACGTCCCATACTTCAGGCTCTGCTCTCTCTACCATGACTCTTGCCTGCTTTGTGTTCTGAGCGAGCTCTCTGTTAGCGAGTTCCTTCATGATGAACGGCTTGAAGAGCTCGAGGGCCATTGTCTTAGGAAGTCCGCACTGATAGAACTTCAGATCCGGACCTACTACGATTACGGAACGTCCCGAGAAGTCAACTCTCTTACCGAGCAGGTTCTGACGGAATCTTCCCTGCTTACCCTTGAGCATGTCGGACAGGGATTTGAGCTTACGTCCGCCCGCTCCCTGAACTGCTCTGCCTCTTCTGCCGTTGTCGATGAGTGCGTCGACGGATTCCTGGAGCATTCTCTTCTCGTTACGGATGATGATGTCCGGAGCGCCGAGCTCACCGAGCTTTTTAAGTCTGTTGTTTCTGTTGATAACTCTTCTGTACAGATCGTTGAGGTCTGATGTCGCGAATCTGCCGCCGTCGAGCTGGACCATAGGTCTCAGATCAGGCGGAATGACAGGGATCACGTCGAGTATCATCCACTCAGGCTTGTTGCCCGACTGTTTGAACGCCTCGATGACTTCGAGTATCTTTACGAGTCTGATCTTCTTCTGGCCGGAAGCCTTCTTGAGCTGATCTCTGAGTTCTTCAGCCTTCTGATCTACATCGATATCCATGAGGAGCTTCTTTACGGCCTCGGCACCCATGCCTGCCTCGAAGTTCTTTCCATAGATCTCGCGAGCTTCGTTATACTCTTCTTCCTCGATGATCTGCTTGTATGCGAATGGTGTGTCACCCGGGTCAGTTACTACGTAAGCAGCAAAGTACAGAACCTTCTCGAGTTCCTTCGGTGTCATATCGAGTACCAGGCCGATCCTTGAAGGGATGCCCTTGAAGTACCAGATGTGTGATACCGGAGATACGAGAGCGATGTGTCCCATTCTCTCTCTTCTTACTTTTGCCTTGGTGACCTCTACTCCGCAGTACGGGCAGATGAGTCCTCTATAGCGAATCTTGTTGTATTTTCCGCAGCCGCAGACCCAGTCCTTTGTAGGTCCGAAGATCCTTTCGCAGAACAGTCCGTCGAACTCCGGCTTGAGCGATCTGTAGTTGATCGTCTCAGGTTTTGTTACCTCACCGTGCGACCACTTGAGCATCTCTTCTGTGGATGCGAGCTTGATCTGCAGGGATTCAATATTTCTAAGATCCTGGTTGTTATCTGTAATCATGATATTGCCTCCCCTTTCTTACTCTTCATCCCCGAACACCTCTTCGGACTCGGCTTCCGCCAGGTCTTCAAGGCTGTCCATCTCAACAGCTTCTGTAAGGTCGACATCCGGCTCAGCAGCGCCAAGTGCCAGTGCCTCGATCATGGACGAGAGGCTGTCGATATCGAAATCGCCCTCTTCGTCAGCTTCAGCAGCATTCAGTTCAGCAGCTGCAGCAGCTGCTTCCTCATCCTGCATGTGCTCTCTTCTCTCGCGCTCAGCTCTTCTGTCGTTTTCACTTATCATTCTGTCGAATGTAAGCGCGCCGTCATATTCCGAAGTCTCTCTGATCTTGATCTCACTGTCATCGCCGGCCTTTGTTCTGATGTCAAGAGCAAGTGCCTGGAGCTCTTTGATGAGTACCTTGAACGATTCAGGAATACCCGGTTCAGGGATGTTGACTCCGTTGATGATCGACTCGTATGTCTTTGTACGTCCGATGATATCGTCGGACTTGACGGTCAGGATCTCCTGCAGAGTGTAAGCAGCGCCGTAAGCTTCGAGCGCCCATACTTCCATCTCTCCGAATCTCTGTCCGCCGAACTGTGCCTTTCCGCCGAGAGGCTGCTGTGTGACCAGTGAGTACGGGCCCGTGGATCTGGCGTGGATCTTGTCGTCTACCAGATGGTGGAGTTTGAGCATGTACATGTAGCCTACTGTAACAGGGCTGTCGAAGTACTCGCCAGTACGTCCGTCTCTGAGTCTCAGCTTACCTGTCTCAGAATAGCCTTCCTCCTTGAGGAGCTGTATAACGTCGCTCTCATGCGCTCCGTCGAATACCGGAGTCGATACGTACCATCCCTTTGACTTAGCAGCCAGTCCGAGGTGTACCTCGAGAACCTGTCCTACGTTCATACGGGAAGGAACGCCCAGCGGGTTAAGCATTACCTGCAGCGGTTCACCGTCTTCCTTGAACGGCATGTCTTCCTGAGGAAGGATCCTCGAAATGACACCCTTGTTTCCGTGACGGCCGGCCATCTTGTCGCCTACGTTGATCTTTCTCTTTGTAGCAACGTAGACTCTGACTATCTTGTTTACTCCCGGTGGGAGCTCTGTGCTGTTCGTCTTGTCGAAGACTCTTACATCGATGACGATACCCTCTTCGCCGTGAGGCAGCTTGAGGGACGAGTCTCTGACTTCCTTCGATTTTTCGCCGAAGATAGCGCGCAGCATTCTTGCTTCCGGAGTGAGGTCTGTCTCGCTCTTCGGAGTCAGCTTGCCGACGAGGATGTCGTTCGACTTGACCTCGGCGCCGATTCTGACGATACCTTCTTCGTCGAGCTCCTTGAGCATGTCGCCCGGGAGGTTAGGGATATCCCTTGTGATCTCCTCAGGTCCGAGTTTGGTGTCTCTGGCCTCGCACTCGTGCTTCTCGATGTGGAGAGAAGTGAGTACGTCGTCCATGAGCAGTCTCTCGTTGAGGATGATAGCGTCCTCGTAGTTGTAGCCTTCCCAAGTCATGAATCCGATCAGGAGATTCTTTCCGAGGGAGATCTCGCCCAGGCTTGTGGACGGACCGTCAGCTACTACTTCGCCTGCTTCCAGATGCTCGCCGTATGCGACGATAGGTCTCTGGTTGATGCAGGTTCCCTGGTTGGAACGCTTGAATTTGAGCATCTTGTACTCATCTACGGTTCCGTCATCGTCTCTTGTGACTCTGACGTAATTAGCGTCGACATATGTAACTACACCGGCGTGCTTGCAAAGAACTACAGCACCGGAGTCACATGCAGCCTTGTACTCGATGCCTGTGCCGATGTAAGGCGCTTCGGTAACGAGCAGAGGAACGGCCTGTCTCTGCATGTTTGAACCCATCAGCGCACGGTTAGCGTCGTCGTTCTCGAGGAACGGGATCATGGCCGTGGCTACGGATACTACCTGCTTAGGCGAAACGTCCATGTAGTCGACTTCTGTCTTCGGAACCATGGTGATCTCACCCTTGATTCCTCTTACAGCGACCTTGTTGTTGACGAAGTGGCCTTCTTCATCGAGAGGCTCATTCGCCTGTGCAACGATCATGAGGTCTTCGTCAGCAGCTGCGAGGTACTTGACCTCTGTTGTGACGATGCCCTTCTCCTTGTCAACCTTGCGGTACGGAGTCTCGATGAATCCGTACTGGTTGATGATGCCGTATGTTGTGAGCGAACCGATAAGTCCGATGTTAGGACCTTCAGGTGTCTCGATAGGGCACATTCTGCCGTAGTGCGAGTAGTGTACGTCTCTGACCTCCATGCCGGCTCTCTCTCTTGAAAGTCCGCCAGGTCCGAGTGCCGAGAGTCTTCTCTTGTGAGTCAGCTCTGCGAGCGGGTTGTTCTGGTCCATGAACTGTGACAGCTGGGATGATCCGAAGAACTCCTTGATAGCTGCAGTCACAGGTCTGATGTTGATCAGCTGCTGAGGAGTCGAGTTCTCAGTGGTCATTCTCTCTCTGATAGTCTTCTCCATTCTTGCGAATCCGATCCTGCACTGGTTCTGCAGGAGCTCTCCGACTGTCTTAAGACGTCTGTTGGAGAGGTGGTCGATGTCGTCGGTCTCGCCTACGCCGCTGTTGAGGTTGATCAGATAGCTGATGGAAGCGATGATATCCTCGAGGATGATGTGCTTCGGGCTCAGCTCTTTTCTTCTGTTTGCGATGAGTGATTTGAGCTTGTCTTCATCGCCTTCTGCCTTCTCGATGATGTCCATGAGGACAGGATAGAAGACCTTCTCGGACAGCCTGTAAGGTGTGAGGTCGATGTCGACATACTTAGCAGGGTCTACGAAGTTGTTTCCGATGACCTTTGTGACATTTTCCTCTTCGTCTTCGTTCTTGCTGTACACATAAACTGACTTAACGCCGGCATCTTCGATGACCATAGCCATCGATCTTGAGATATGTCCGTCTTTTTCAACGAGGATCTCGCCGGTATTAGGATCGATTACATCTTCGGCTGCAACTGTGTCGACGAGTCTGTCGTGCAGTCCGAGCTTGCGGTTATATTTGAATCTTCCGACCTTTGCGAGGTCATAGCGTCTCTCATCGAAGAGCAGTGCCATCAGCATGGATCTTGCGTTCTCAACTGTCGGCGGCTCTCCCGGTCTCAGTCTTCTGTAGAGTTCTCTGAGTCCGTCTGCGCTGTTCTTTGTTGTATCCTTTTCGAGCGTGCGCATCAGTCTCTCATCCTCGCCGAAGATAGCGATGATGTCTTCGTTGCTGCTGAGCGCGAGCGCTTCCGGATCAATGATGCCGAGTGCTCTGAGGAACGATGTCAGCGGCTGCTTTCTCGTTCTGTCGACTCTGACATACAGAATGCCCTGTGAGTCTGTTTCGTACTCGAGCCATGCGCCTCTGTTAGGGATGACCTGCGAGCTGTAAAGTCTCTGGTTGGACTTGTCTGTGGCAACGTCAAAGTACGGTCCAGGAGAACGTACCATCTGTGTAACGATGGCTCTCTCGGCTCCGTTGTAGACGAATGTGCCCTTCTCTGTCATGAGAGGGAAGTCGCCCATGAACACGTCCTGTTCCTTGATCTCACCGGTCTCGCGGTTGATCAGCCTTACCTTGACTGTCAGAGCTGTCGCGTATGTGGCATCTCTCTCCTTGCACTCCTCCTGATCGTATTTAGGAGTGTCGGAGAACTGGTAATCCGCGAATTCCAGGCTAAGTGTGTTGGTAGTGTCGCGGATAGGAGATACGTCGTCGAGCACCTCGCCGAGGCCCTCTTCGACAAACCATTTGTATGACTTTGTCTGGACGTCAATGAGGTTAGGCATTTCGCAGACCTCATGGATCTTGGCAAAGCTCATACGCTCTTTTCTTCCAACTTTTACTGGGGTTGGCATGTTCTGTTACTCCTTGCTTTTCTATAAAGAAATATCTGTTGCGCCGCATCTCGTCGCAATTTCCCTTCGCTCGCTGTCACGCTCGCGGCGGGACAATTGCTGCGTGCGGCGCATATGGCGTTTCCCGATTTATTGTTTCTGAAAAAGTGCAAAGATTTTTTCAAAAATTACCTGCAAAACGCCACCCTTAAACGCGCGAAATGAGCCTCGATAGCCGGGGCTCATTTTATTGCATGGGTCGAACCGATATCGCACGGTTCAATTTGTTTGCGCATCACTGCGCGAGTTTGTATATGCTCTTAACCTTTGAAAATATCCGTTACTGATGGCCGCGAGCAAATATCCGGCAGAACCGACTCCGCGGTAGCTGGCACTTAGCGATTGACGAGCAGCCTTAGCGACTAGCAGGCGAGGAGCCTGTGTCGGTTGCGACGTCAGAGCTTAGTACCACTGCGTAAAGCCGCGGCGAGGCGGGAGCCGTATCGGTTCGGACGGATATTTGAGAACGGCCATCCGAACCGTGTTTTTTATAGCTTACTGAAGTTCAACTACAGCGCCAACAGCCTCGAGAGCTTCCTTCAGAGCGTTAGCTTCGTCAGGCAGTACGCCTTCCTTTACAACTGTAGGAGCTCCGTCTACGACAGCCTTTGCTTCCTTCAGTCCGAGTCCTGTAGCTTCTCTGACAGCCTTGATAACCTTGATCTTTTCCTGTCCGATCTCCTTCAGAACGACGTTGAATTCGCTCTTCTCTTCTTCTTCTGCTGCTGCTGCGCCGCCTGCTGCAGGAGCTGCTACTGCTACTGCGGAAACGCCGAATTCTTCTTCAAGAGCCTTAACGAGCTCGTTGATCTCAAGAATAGTCATGCTCTTAAGAGCCTCAATGATCTGAGTCTTATCCATTGTTTTTCTCCTTTTTCAAATGTTCATTATGCGGCAAACGTGCCGCCCTGTGTGTGAATTTCGATAATTATGCGTCTTTTTCTGCGATCGCCTTGAGTGTGAGCGCGAGCTTTGTCATCGGGCTCTGGATGCTTCCCATGAAACGGGCAATAAGTACATCTCTTCCCGGGATGCTTGCGAACTCTTCGATCTGAGCCTTATCGTAAACGTGTCCTTCTACGAATCCGCCCTTGAATGCCATCTTCTTATACTCCTTGATGGCTTTTGCAAGTACTCTTGCACCGGCTGTTGCGTCTTCTCCGCTGAATGCGAGAGCCGTTGAGCCTTTGAGAACGTCGCCTTCAGCGAGACCGGCGAATTCAGTTCCGTCGATTGCTCTCTTGATCAGCGTGTTCTTATATACTGTGAAGTCGACGCCTTCCTTACGGAGATCTGCTCTCATCTTATCGGCCTCGGCTACAGTGAGTCCCAGATAGTCAACTGCTACGATTGATCCGGCTTTTTCAAATTTTCCCTTGATCTCGTCGATGACGACCTGTTTAGCTTTCTTTGCTTCTACAGACATTTTTTCTCCTTTCCGGCGATATCCCTTCGCCTAGTTTTGTCATGTAGGTACAAATACCCCGCGTCATGAAGACAGCGGGGTTCAAATCTATGAATTGTACCTCGGCGGGAAATTAAGCTTTCGCACCCGCTGTCTTAGGTTGGATATTCTAATTTTGTTTGTCTTTTCAGACTACTGAATTACAGTTACAGGGTTGATCTTTACTCCAGGGCTCATCGTTGATGCGATTGTGATGCTTCTGAAATACTGTCCCTTTGCTGCTGCCGGCTTAGCCTTTGCTATTGCCTGGATGAGAGCGTTTGCGTTCTCAACGAGCTGCTCTTCTGTGAAGGACTTCTTTCCGATGATGCAGTGGATGATGTTGGACTTATCAAGTCTGTACTCAACCTTACCGGCTTTGATGTCTGCAAGAGCCTTTGTAAGGTCCATTGTAACTGTGCCTGATTTAGGGTTTGGCATGAGACCTCTAGGTCCGAGGATCTTACCAAGACGTCCTACAACTCCCATCATGTCAGGTGTTGCGACTACTGCGTCGAATCCGAACCAGTTCTCGGTTCTGATCTTGTCTGCCATATCCTCAGCGCCAACAAAGTCTGCGCCTGCTGCTAATGCTTCCTCTGCCTTAGGGCCCTTAGCGAAAACCAGAACCTTCTTGGTCTTGCCTGTGCCGTGAGGGAGAACCATAGCTCCTCTTACCTGCTGATCTGCGTGTCTGCCGTCTACTCCGAGGCGGAAGTGCATCTCAATTGTTTCGTCGAACTTTGCGTTGTTAAAGCTCTTGATCTGCTTTACTGCTGTTGCTACGTCTACGAGTTCGTGCTTGTCATAGGACTTCGCGATCTCTGCGTATCTCTTTGATCTTTTCATTTTTCCTCCTTGTGGTACCTGCGGCGTCAGCCTCCCACTTCATTACTCAACTACCGTAACTCCCATGCTGCGAGCTGTTCCCTTGATCATGTCTGTTGCTGCCTCGAGGGATGCTGCGTTGAGATCCGGCATCTTTGTCTTTGCGATCTCTTCTGCCTGTGCGAGCGTGATGGATGCAACCTTTTCCTTCTTAGGATTTCCGGATGCGTGCTCGATACCAGCTGCCTTCTTGATGAGGACTGCTGCCGGTGGAGTCTTGCATACGAAATCGAACGATCTGTCAGTGTAAACTGTGATTACTACTGGGATGATCATTCCCTGCTGGTCCGATGTTCTTGCGTTGAACTGCTTGCAGAAGTCCATGATGTTAACACTCTTCTGTCCGAGAGCCGGGCCAACCGGTGGTGCAGGTGTTGCTGCTCCGGCAGGGATCTGCAGCTTGATGTAGCCGTCGATCTTCTTTGCCATTGCTGTCTCCTTTCTTCATTTTTTTCGCAAACTGTGAGGTATTGCCATAAGAGATCTTCCCGCAAGCGGGCCCCTCCCTGTGGCTACCTGAGTTTGCTTACCTGCGAGAATTCGATCTCTGCAGGGGTATCTCTACCGAACATCGAGATACGGACCTTTACGATCTGCTTCTCCGGATTGATTGCTTCTACTATGCCGAGCTGGCCTTCGAAGACTCCTCCGATGATGCGGATAGTATCGCCCACCTCGATATCCAGGTCGATTCTGAGCTTCTCGATTCCCATCCTTACGATTTCCTCCTTTGTCAGAGGAATTGGGTCGGAACCGTGACCAACGAAACCGGTAACGCCCTCAGTGTTACGTACGAGGTACCATGTCTCGTTGTTTACGACCATCTTGATGACGACGTATCCAGGGAACAGCTTGCGGGTCTTTACCTTCTTGACTCCGTCCTTGATCTCGATCCTTTCTTCAGTCGGAATTACGACTTCCTGGATGAGATCCTGCATTCCGCGGTACTCGACCATCCTGTCTATGCTGGTCTTGACTTTGTTCTCATATCCCGAATATGTGTGCACTACATACCACTTCGCAGTACCGTCGCCTCTGAGGCCTTCGCCCTCGAGCGGAGTATATCTTGCCCTTTCCGGCTCTTTGGTCTCTGCGGTATCGGTTGTCTGTGTGCTTTCGATATTTTCGATATTATCGATCTTATCTGTCATGTATTAACTCCTTGGGTCAGGACAATGTTATTCCGAGGATGCCCTTAAGAGCAGCCAGGAAACCTGTATCGATCAGCCAGAATGTGACTGCAAAGAATATTACGCATGCAAACACTACGATGGTGTCAGTTGTGAGCTCTTCTCTTGTAGGCCATACGACCTTTTTGAACTCCTGTCTGACGCCCCTGAGGTATGCGAGCAGTCCGCCCTTCTTACCCTGGTTCTTGCTGTTCTGACTCTTTTTTGTTGCGGATGCCTGTGCAGCCTTTGCGAGATCTTCTCTCGATTTGTTCTGCTTGCTTCCGTTGCTATTGTTATCAGCCATCTTACGTCTCCGTCTATAATCGAATATAGATTACTTTGTCTCCTTGTGGAGTGTTTCCTTGTTGCAGAACTTGCAATACTTCATGAGCTCGATCCTGTCCGGATTGTTTCTCTTGTTCTTCATTGTATTGTAGTTTCTCTGCTTGCACTCTGTGCATGCGAGGATGACTTTCTGTCTAACGCCTGCTGCCATCTGTTTTCTCCTTAATCTATCTAATCCTTGAAAAATGCGTCCTTTCACTCGAAAACTCGAAGCCCGGTCGCCCAGTGCTCCGATTTTCTTCTTAAAGTCGCTCAATGAGTATACTTTGCAAGGGTTTTATTGTCAAGCGGTTTCTTAGTGCTAAATTAAAAAAAATTGGGCGGCGGGCAAACACATGTCTGCCCGCCGGTATTTTCTTTAATTTCTAGCGCGGCGGATACCGTACATTAAAACCGCTGCTGCGTTCGATGCGTTCAGTGAGTTGATTTTGCCGTACATAGGGATCGAAAGCACGAAGTCGCACTTCTCTTTTACCAGGCGGCCGACTCCCTTGCCCTCGTTGCCTATAACGATGGCGATCGGGCCTGTAAGGTTTGCTTCGTAGTAGGTCTCGCCGTCCAGGTCGGCCGCGCCTACCCAGATTCCCTTTGCCTGAAGCTCCTCAATTGTACGCGCAAGATTCGTTACCTGTACGACCGGCATGTTTTCGATGGCGCCGGCAGCAGACAGTGCAACTGTCTGCGTCAAAGAGGCGGCACGCCTCTTTGGGATCACGACGCCGTGAGCGCCGGCGCATTCAGCCGTTCTTATGATTGCGCCCAGGTTGTGCGGGTCAGATATCTCATCCAGGATGATAATGAACGGATCCTCGCCCGAAGCTTCCGCTCTGGCAAAGACTTCCTCCATCTCCGCATATTTATATTCGCTCACCTTGGCGACCACTCCCTGGTGCTTCACTCCCGGAGCCATCGCGTCGATTTTCTCTTTTGGTACGAAGTCGACTATTACGCCCTGCTCTCTCGCGAGCGCGACGATCTTTGACACCGAACCTTCAGAGCCGTCAGCTATAAATATACGTTCAACATCGCGCTCGCCTGACAGTACTTCCACTACAGGATTTCTGCCGGCTACCACTTCAAGCCCGTCGGTACCGATCAGCGCCTTTGGCTCCTCATAGGATTCATTCATGTCAAAGCCGAGCACTCTGCGCGCTTCCTTGCCGGGCACTTTTCCCCTTGTCGGGCTCTTAGCCCTGGCGCCTGATCCGCTTTGTCTGCGCGAACCTGCCGAAGACGATCTCTTCTTAGGCTCATATGTATATTCATCGCCGTAGTCACGGCGGTTCTTGCCGCCTCTCTTAGGCGCGCTCTTTCTGTCCTTATCGTTGAATCTCTTGTTGTCTCTCTTGCTCATCTTTATTCAATCACTGCCATGTAGGCATTTGCCTCCGCACATCTGAATGTGAGATATTTCAGTCCGTTGTTATCGAACATCATATGTATTTCAGGCTTTCCGTCTTCGATGTACATTTCGCTGTAAACAAGTTCGCAGTCGGATTCGGTATCCCCATCTTCATCCTTGCCAGAATGTGCTGTTACGCCTTCGTCCTCAAGCACTTCCACTTCGTCAAATCTCAGCGTATATACTGCTTCTTCGCCTTCTTCGTCCCAGCCTTCGAGCTTCAGCTCTATCTCATCGCCGGACTTCTCTATGCCCAGAACATAAGAGTCCTCAAGCTCCTCGAGAGTTTCCATCAGCTCTTCATATTCTTCAGGAAGATCAGCGAGCATGTCTTCGAGGGCTTCATCCGCGCGCTCATCAAGGGCTTCAAACCTCTCCTCATTGGCCGCATCCTGCTCAGAGAGTTTCCTGTAGATCTTCTCCGGCATGAAATACATGGCCAGTATCCTCGGGTCTACCTCATCCCTGACCCAGCCAGGGAGATCCTCATCAGGATCCTCCAGATTATCCCTGTAGATCTCTTCGAAGTCCCCTGCCGTCTCCTCTTCATCGAACGGCTCGCGGTTTTCGTACTCCTCGGTCTCCATTCTGAAAAACTCGAGATCCTCAGGATCTCCGTCCTCATCAAGATACAGCACCGGCGGAGCGTCATAGTCCGCACGCTCTTCCTCAATATATTTATCGAGCGCCTTCTGATACAGCTCCTCTATTTCCTCATCCGTGTAGTCCTTGTCGATCACCGGCTCGTACATTTCCGTTACGCCAAGAGACATCATCAGTGTGTAGTATTCTTTAGTATAAAAACGCATTATTTTTCCCTTCTTTCATAAACCACAAATCTGAATGTTATACCGTTTTCCGTGACCGGTTCGCTCTCACTGATCACCTCGTAGTCCGGGTCAGTATCGAGATCCACGATGAATGTATCCGCGTTGAGATCGGCGTCCATCTTTGTCACATATAGTTTGTCGCACATTCTGTAGAACTTGTTGTACAGATGCGCTCCCCCTATAAGGAAGACATCGTCCGGTTCATACTGCGAGAGCTCCTCCCAGAGCTCATCCTCAGAATTAACAACCGTGCAGCGCTCCGCCTCATAATCCGGATTCGTCGTCAGCACATAGTTTATCCTCTTTGGGAGTCCGCGTTTGCCCGGCATGGACTCGAGGGTCTTTCGCCCCATTACCACCACCTTGCCGGTCGTATGCTCCCTGAAATATTTCATGTCGGTAGGTATCGAAGCCAGCAGCCCGCCGTCGCGTCCGATTCCCCACTTTTTATCTGCAGCCACAATAAGATTCATGCTTTCACCTCTGTTATTCGAAACGGTTGACCAGCATTGCCACCTGTTCATTCTCGAGAGCGCGCCCGCGGTATGAGTAGAACGTGTCGACATTGCACATCGTGCACACGTTGGATACGGCAATATGATCTGCCGGAACTCCCGCCCTCAGCAGTGTCAGCTTGTTAGCTTCCCTCAGATCAAGATGGTATTTCCCTCCCGGGATCTCATTCCCCTCCGCATCCTTAGCAGGATAGCGGCTGAGTATAAGGTCAGCATCCTCGCGGCTCCACTGATCGGCAAACGCGTCATACACCTCGTTGCCCATCTCGTAACAGTCTCTGCATACGCCGGGACCTATCGCCGCGTACATATCCGCAGGATCACATCCGAATTTCACTGTCATCTGCGCTATGGCGACCTGCGGTATCTTACCGAGAGTGCCCTTCCATCCCGCATGTACCAGCCCGGCAGCTTTGCGCTTCGGATCCACGATATAAACAGGCGGGCAGTCTCCGCCGAACACTGTCAGCAGCGCGTCCGGTATGTCGGTAACGATACCGTCGACAAACTGCCTGTGAAGAGAGAATGTACCTACAGTAGCGACTCCGAGATCCTCCTCGCATGTGGCCACATGAACGTAATTGGTATGCTTCTGATCGGTAACGAGCTCCATATCGAGAGACGAGCCCAGCTGATGCGCAAGGATATCTCTGTTGGCTCTGCATACCGGAGAAGCTTCCTCAACCGATTCAGTCTTCATGACAGCACAGCGCAGACCTTTGACTCCGGTCCCGCTCGCCTCATCGTAGCTGATGTATCTGGTCGTGAAAAGATTCGGCACTCCGAGTCTGTCGAACATGTCAAAAGACAGGCAAGGTATACCGTCAGTGTGAATATTGAAAACTTTTCTGCTGTCGGAATACTTCAGTTTCATGACTACTTACCTGCTGCGTCAACTATGCGTACGGCTTCGGCCGCGATCTCGCGGAGCCTCTCTCTCTCGTCAGCGAGATAGAGGTAGCCCAGCAGGGCTTCGAATCCGGTCGCGATCTTATACTCGCGCGGATCCGCGTTCTGCGGTCTTGACATAGCGCGGTGATTGCGCGCCTGCTTATAGAGCTTTTCCTCTTCTTCAGTAAGGAATCCTTCACTGATCATCGCCTTCGCGGCTTTTGCCTGACCTGCCGCCGAGACATATCTCACGGCAGTATGATGTGCCCGGCCTACATCGCCCGGTTTCTCAGTCACTATCTTCTCGCGCACTATAACCTCGAAGACAGCGTCCCCCAGATACGCGAGAGTAGTGGTATTCATTTTTCTGATCTCTTCTTTTGTCATAGCTTTCCGGTCCCGTACTTACCTGATTAACGTACAACAGCCGCTGTGATGCGGCTGTATGATAGATGTCAAATAGCTACAGGTATATTTCTTATCTGCTCGCCGTGCTGATAATTCTCAACCTTTATGTCGTCTGTCGTAAAGTCGTAGAAGTTCTTTATGTCAGGATTAAGTGTGACTTTCGGCGCCGGATACTGCGGTCTCGCAATAAGCTCCTTTATGATATCCACATGCCTGTCGTAGATATGAGCATCGGAGATCACATGCACCAGCTCGCCCGCCTTCAGGCCGGATACCTGAGCCATCATCATGAGGAGCATGGAGTACTGCACCACATTCCAGTTGTTGGCAGCCAGTATATCCTGCGAACGCTGGTTGAGGATTCCGTTCAGCGTATCCCCCTTTACATTGAAAGTCATCGAGTACGCGCATGGCTCAAGCCTCATCTCCGAAAGGTCCTCGAAGTTGTAGAGGTTGGTAAGGATGCGCCTGCTGTACCTGTCGTTTTTGAGGCACCACAGAACATTGTCCACCTGATCCATCTCGCCCTGTTTGAATTTATACTTTTTCGCCATCTGATAGCCGTAGGCCTTTCCGATGGTACCCTCTTCATCGGCCCACTCGTCCCACACGTGACTCTTCAGATCAGCCAGCCTGTTGGACTTCTTCTGCCATATCCAGAGCATCTCGTCAGTCGCCAGCTTTATAGCGGTCGGACGCAAAGTAAGCGCAGGGAATTCTTCAGACAGGTCATATCTGTTGACCACACCAAAATTCTTGATGGTGTGCGCAGGAGTGCCGTCCTCCCAATGAGGACGAACAGGCATACCTTTAGTACTGAACCCGTGGTCCAGTATATCCTGGCACATATTTACAAAAAGTGTATCTGCTTTACTCATTTTTTTATGTATAGGCGCAGGCAGCATACCCTGCGCGGAGACTGAGCGTTAGCCGGCACTTAGCGATTGGCAAGCAGCCTTAGCGACGAGCAAGCGAGGAGCCAATGTCGGCTGCGCAGACAGAGCTTAGTACCGCTGCGTTAAGACGCGATAGGCGAGAGCCGGTCGACGCAAGGGGTATTCTGCCTGCGCATTTATAAAACTAATTACGTATCACCTGTACACCCTGAGGTGTATCCTTGAGAGTTATTCCCATTGCTGCAAGCTGGTCGCGGATCTCATCCGCTCTCGCCCAGTTCTTTTCCTTACGCGCAGCCTGTCTCTCATCGATCAGAGCCTGTATGTCATCTCCGAGGCCTTCCTCTTCATCTTCTCCGCCGAAGAGTCCGAGCACCTCTGTCAGCTCTCTGATTCTCTTCAGAGCTTCATCCGCGAATGACTTCGAAGCTCCGTCCTTTACGTCAAGGTTGATCTCCGATACGAGTTCGAAGATGGCAGCAATACCGTCAGCTGTATTGAGATCGTCGTCCATCACTTCGATGAACTTCTCTTTGTGCTTGTCGAGCGATGCGATCTTTGCAGCCTCGTCAGCCATAGCCTCATCACTTCCGTTCGCCTTAAGGAACTCGAGCGTCTCGATAGCTGTCGCGATCCTCTCATAGCCCTGCTTCGACTGCTCCATCAGAGTGTCAGAGAAATTGATAGGGCTTCTGTAGTGTCCGCTCAGCAGGAAGAATCTGATGACGTCTCCGCTGTAGTTCTCGCGGATGTCTCTGACTGTGAAGAAGTTGTTGAGTGATTTCGACATCTTCTTGCCGTCTACATTTATATATCCGTTGTGCATCCAGTAGTGCGCGAACGGAACTCCGTTGCAGGCCTCTGACTGTGCGATCTCGTTTTCATGATGCGGGAACGTGAGGTCCTGGCCGCCGCCGTGGATGTCGATCGTATCGCCGAGGTGCTTCTTTGCCATAGTTGAGCACTCAATGTGCCAGCCAGGTCTTCCCATGCCCCAAGGCGACTCCCACGCGATCTCGGATTCCTCTTTGCGTGCTTTCCAGAGCGCGAAGTCCAGCGGATCTTCCTTGACTTCACCAATGGCGATACGTGCGCCGCTTTCGAGATCGTCGATGTTCTGTCCGGAGAGTTTTCCGTACTCAGGGAACTTACGTGTCGAATAATAGACATCGCCGTCAGCTTCGTAAGCATAACCCTTGTCGATAAGTGTCTGTACGAACTCGATGATCTCAGGGATGTGTTCCGATACCTTCGGATGAACATCGGCTTTCAGAACATTGAGAGCCTCTGCATCGTTGAAGTACTCCTTTATATACTTTTCGGAGACCTCAGGCGCCGTAATGCCCTCCTCCTTTGCCCTGTTGATGATCTTGTCGTCTACGTCAGTAAAGTTCTGAACGAATTTCACATCGTATCCTCTGAACTTGAAGTATCTTCTGAGCGTGTCGAATACCACGAAAGGACGCGCGTTGCCTATATGGAAAAAGTTGTAGACCGTAGGGCCGCACACATACATCTTTACCTTTCCCGGTTCGATAGGTACGAATTCTTCTTTCCTGTTAGTAAGAGTGTTATAGACCTGCATTTCTCCTCCTTTTCAGCAGGCGGCACTGTCCCGTCATGCCGCCGGCTCATATCCTAAACTCCGAGAATCGCGCCGATGCATCCCATGATGATCAGCACAACGAACGGACTCTTTTTATACTTTGCTATCATTATTACTGTTGCAACCAATATGATAACAGAAATCACGTCTACTGGCGAGCCTGAAATAGCGCCAAAAAAGCCACTTCCTGCATCAGCACCGAGTTTTGTCAGCAGCCCCGTGCCGAGCCTGCCCTCGCCTGCCAGAGATGGTCTTACAAGTGTCGCTGCAGCGGCTGCAATGAGGCCCATTGTCGCCGGCCTTATCCCGGCCAGAGCACCGTTGACGATCTTGCTGTCTCTGAATTTCTGTATGGTGCGGCAGACCAGACTTACGATAATGAATGCCGGCAGAATGACTCCGAATGTAGCTGCCGCCGCACCGCCAATACCCGCCGCTTCATAGCCTACATAAGTAGCCGTATTTACCGCGAGCGGTCCCGGCGTTATCTGGGATATAGCGACTATGTTTGCGAACGTCTCCTGGCTCATGTCCAGGAACGGCTGTATGCTGTCGTAGATGAGCCTTACGATGGCGAGTCCTCCTCCGAATCCGAGGAGCCCGACCTTGAAGAAGCTTATGAAGAGCTGCCAGAATATCATTCGGACTCACCCCCTTCATCGGCTTCTGCCTCTGCATCAGCGCCCTCAGCTGCAGCAACCGTCTTGCGGCTTCCCGCAAAAGTGACTGCTATGCCCAGCACAGCAAACAGCAATATTACATATGCCGTATTAACTTTGAGTATGGCTATGAGCACGAACGCGACTATCGCTGCCAGCATAGCCCATTTATTTTTGATGGCCGCAGGCATAAGCTGTATCAGAGCAACTACTACCATTCCGAGCGCTGCCGCCCTGAGTCCGGCCATCGCCCCCATCAGCACTCCATTGTCACCCATCGATGTGATGAACCTGGCGATTATAAGTATCATTGTAAACGAAGGGATGGTTACTCCAAATGTCGAAACTATCGAGCCGGCCAGACCCTTCTTTTTATATCCCACATAAGTCGCCATGTTTATAGCCACCACGCCCGGCAGGCTCTGGCACACGGCAACGATATCCATGAACTCTTCCTTGGTAAACCACTTCTTCTCGTTGATCAGCGTGTTCTGCAGAAGCGGAAGCATGGCAATACCGCCTCCGATAGTGAAGGCGCCTAATTTGAAAAATACAATAAAGAGTTCAACTAATATGTTCATAACTTAATAATTATATCAGTTTTCCGGACAAAATAGAAAGGGCACCGTGAAACGGTGCCCTGCATTTTGCATTATGCGCTCAGCGATCAGTGAGCGTTCATTGTCTCCTCGGAAAGTCTTGAGAAGAAGTATCTTCCGTCACCTTCGAGATCAACGAGTGCCTTTGCCTTAGCGATTGCATCTTCGATCGTCAGGAGCTCGTGCTCACTCTCACGGCGGAGCTTGTACTCTACCTTGCCCTCTCCGGCGAACTTGCCGACTGTGATCCTGATTGGGATTCCGATGAGGTCTGCGTCGTTGAACTTGACTCCCGGTCTCTCGTCACGGTCGTCTACCATGACTTCAACGCCAAGTGCCTCGAGTTTCTTCTCAATGTCGTAAGCGACCTGCAGCTGTGTCTCATCTTTCGACTTAACAACTGTCACGATTACATGATAAGGAGCGACGGACAGCGGCCAGATGATGCCCTTGTCATCATGATGCTGCTCTACTACAGCCTGCATCGATCTGGTGATACCTACGCCGTAGCATCCCATCCAGTACGGATGATCCTCACCATTCTCGTCCTTGAATGTAGTATTCATGCTCTCGGAGTACTTAAGTCCCAGCTTGAAGATCTGGCCAACCTCGATACCGCGTCTGAACTTGACCGGCTTTCCGCAGTGTGGGCAGCGGTCGCCTTCCTGGAGCGTCTTGATATCCGTAACGATATCTCCGGTGTAGTCTCTGCCGTAGCAAACGCCGACCAGGTGGTGGTCTTCTTCGTTAGCGCCTGCGCACATGTTGACTGTGCCTACGAGCTCTGTATCTACTACTACGATGCAGTTCTTGAGTCCCATAGGACCTGTGAATCCTGCAACGGATCCTGTGATAGGACCTGTAACATCCTCATCCGCAAACTCGATGTAGTGCTCAGGTACGTTGAGTGCATTGACGAGCTTGATCATGTTGAGCTGTCTGTCGCCTCTGATGAATGCTACAACATTGTCCTTAGGCTGAAGGTCTGTATCGTAAGTTGTGAACATGAGAGCCTTGACGGACTTTTCTACAGGCAGCTTCAGATAGTTGCAGACGTCCTCGATTGTCTTTGTGCCAGGTGTGAACACCTTCTGTACCGGCTGCATCTCTTCTACAGGCGGTTCATCATCTACGCACTCTGCTCTTTCGACTGTAGCAGCCATTCCGCAGTTGTCGCAGTAGAGAATGTCGGACTCACCCCAGTCGGAGAGAGCCGAGAACTCGTGGGACTTGCTTCCTCCGATAGGGCCGTTGTCAGCCTCTACGATCCTGTAGTCAAGATCCATACGTGTGAAGATCTTCTCGTATGCGTGATACTGTCTCATGTAAGCAACGTTCAGGTCTTCTTCTGTAGCGTCGAATGTATAGGCATCCTTCATGATGAACTCTCTTGTTCTCAGAAGTCCGTATCTAGGACGCGACTCGTCTCTGTACTTGAACTGGATATGATAAAGTGAGAACGGAAGCTCCTTATAGGACGACCACTCTTTGCGGACGAAATCAGTAAAGATTTCCTCACATGTCGGGTTCAGTATGAAGTCGTTGCCGTTACGGTCCTGTATTCTCCAGAGTTCAGGTCCGTATGCATACCATCTGCCCGTTTCCTTCCAGAGCTCGGCCGGGTTTACATGCGGCATGTAGATTTCCTGGCAGTCGATGTAATCCATCTCCTCACGGACGATCTGCTCTACCTTTCTTACTGTTCTCCAGCCCAGCTTCGGGAACATGTAGATTCCCGCAGCTTCCTGCTTTATCATGTTAGCTCTTACGAGCAGCTTATGGCTCTCAAGTACAGCATCCGATGGTGCCTCTCTGAGTGTCTTAAGATGGTTTCTGGATAATCTCATTGTTTAAAAACTCCCTTCTATCGCGGCAGTGGCCATGGCTGCCATGCCTTCTCCCCTGCCAGTGAACCCGAGTCCCTCCTCTGTAGTCGCCTTTACATTTACGGCACTCTCAGGGATCCCGAGTGTATTTGCAATGTTCTGTTTCATTTGTTCCATATAAGGTGCCAGTTTCGGAGCCTGAGCTATGATTGCGACATCTACATTCACGATCCTCGCGCCTCCCAGCATGCCTTTGACTTCTGACAGCAGTTTCATTGAATCCGCACCTTTATATTTTTCATCGGTATCAGGAAAATGTCTCCCTATATCTCCCAGTCCTGCTGCCCCGAGCAGCGCGTCCATCAGTGCGTGTACTGCTACATCCGCATCTGAATGACCGTCCAGCCCGAGCTTGCTGGGGATCGGGGTCCCGCAGAGTATAAGTGGTCTCCCTGGGACAAGTCTGTGTACATCATATCCGATACCTGTTCTGCAAGTCATTTGGATATCCTCTCTGGTGGTTATCTTGTAATTGGCAGTTGAGCCTTCTACCAGCGCCACGTTGATGCCCGCGTATTCCGCGACCATGGCATCATCAGTTGCGGAGTAACCGTCACGCACCGCTCTCTCATGCGCTTTCAGGATGTCCGAAAGCCGGAACGTCTGCGGCGTCTGGGTTCTGTAGATAAGCTCCCTCCTGACAACGTTAGTGTTCATTATAGGATATGTTATAGATTCTTTCAATGCTAATTCGGTTACATATTCAGGTTTTTCACAGTTAATGATGCGCGTGGAGTCGCTTGAAGGCAAAGCGGTGCATACCGCACGGCAGCATGTCATGTTTTCTATATTTCGCCTTATGATCTCTTCGCTTACCCCCGGTCTTGCAGCATCATGGATGAGCACTATGGCGTCATCTTCATCTATGCCTGCCAGACGGGCATCACGCGAAGCCGCCTTTATACCTTCTCTGACAGAGTCAGCTCTTGTTGCTCCTCCATTCACGATCACTATGCTTCCGGGCTCGCGTCCGGTAAATCTTTCGCATTCTGCCGTGATATCTTCATATGTATCATCAAGGGATCCGTCCTGAGGCGATACAACATAGATCTTATCGATATAGTCAAGAGAAGCGAAAGCATTTATCGCAGTCCCCAGCACAGTGGAGCCACCATAAGTAAACAGCTGCTTCGGTACATCGATTCCCATGCGTGTACCTTGGCCGGCTGCAACTATGACTGTACATATCCAGTTAGAAATGTTTTCTACCATAACGTTCTTCTGCAATGATTTCCTGTAACGATCTTCCGCTATTTTTTACAATGGTCTTATACTATAATCCTACGCAGTATCTTCTGCAATGGGTTTCATCAAAAATTCTTATTCCAATGTAAATGGCCGATCCCTTCACTAGCCCCCTGCTATATGTTGGTTTCGACCATCTCGTCTGCTTCTTCCATCGTGTAGCCTCCGGAGTAGATCAGCTCGCTCTCGAGTATCTGCTTTGCCGTACTCAGGAGTTTCTTCTCTCCGGTCGAAAGCGGTTTGAGTCTGTCCGTCCTGACGAGATTTCTTACTACCGCTGCTACTTCGAGAATGTCTCCGGTCTGCATCCTTTCGGTGTTTTCGCGGTATCGTTTGTTCCAGTTGGGGTTCATCGGCTCAGTGTCCTGCCTGAGCACTTCCAGCACCTCAGCGATGCGTTCGGGCGCGATAATATGTCTTACACCAAGTTTGTCTGTGTTGTCAACAGGAACTGAAGCCTCCATACGGCAATAAGGAAGCGATACATTATAATACGTGCGCATCTCACCGAGAAAATCCTTTTCTACGATCTCGGTTATGATGCCCGCGCCGTACATCGGATATACAATGTAATCGCCGACTTCAAACATGGACGCTTTCCTCCTTTTACAACATCATTATAGCTTCTTTTGTATCAAAAAGCAAACACATAAAAATATGTAATATTATCACCGTCAATAGTGGTTGTCAACAATTATCTGCAGAGAAGAAACGCGTCCTGTTCTTCAGCTCCCCCTTGCCCCGGCCTGCCGCCTGTTTTTCGCCGCTGACTTGTAATGTTCTCTGTGATATACTTACGTCAAATATGGCTTTAGAAAACGGAGGATTTCCGATGAAAAAAATACTGATAGTAGATGACGAAGAAAAGATCCGCGAGGTCATAAGGGAATACGCGGAATTCAGCGGATACGCGGCTGAGGAAGCCGCCGACGGCATGAGCGCTATCGGCATGGTAAAGCTCAATGATTACGATCTTATCATCATGGATATCATGATGCCTAAGCTCGACGGTTTCAGTGCTGTCAAGGAAATACAGAAGATCAAAAACATTCCTGTCATTATGCTGTCAGCCAGAGGCGAAGAATATGATAAACTCTTCGGCTTTGAGCTCGGCATCGATGACTATGTTGTAAAGCCGTTCAGCCCAAAGGAGCTCATGGCCAGAGTCAATGCAGTACTAAACCGCAGAGACGCATCTGAGAGAAACGTCTCGACGATCCAGAAATTCGAAGGTCTCGAGATAAACATGGCAGCGCGCACAATAAGCGTGGACGGCAAGCGTGTTGAGCTTACCCCGAAGGAATACGACCTTCTCTTCTACATGATACAGCACAAGAACATAGCTCTATCCAGAGAGAAGCTCCTCGAGGATATCTGGGGGTACGACTTCTTCGGTGACGACAGAACGATCGATACGCATGTAAAAAATCTGCGCAATTGCCTCGGACCATACAGAAAATTCATCGTTACGCTCAGAGGCGTAGGATATAAATTCGAATACGAGGAACAGTAAAGCATAACGGAGAACGGCTGAAGGATGGCAGACCATACCGGAAAGCGCGCCAGTAAACGCGCTGTCAGAAGAATCGATACAAGCAGCATAAAGACGACGACACTTCTGTCGTTCGTCATTTTTGCGCTGTTTCTGGTAATGGTGTTATGGGGCCTGTCAAACTTCTTCCTGAGCAGTTTCTATGAGCGCGCCAGGTCACAGGAGGTTATACGTACGGCCGAAACGCTGGAAGCCCAGTTCAGCCAGGACAGCGTCAGCTTCGGCTCGCTCGCGCTCCAGACCGCATCAAGCAACAACATATATATAAGGATAGATACTCCTGATGAACGTTTCATTTTCGACGGCACAAGAGAAGCTCAGGACAGCGACGCATTTGAAGCTGATGTCAGCCGCATCGAAACTAAATTAGTCTTCTCCACTGCCGAAAACGTCAGCGAAACAAGGCGTGATAACTCAGGCATGGGAACCAGACTCGTTTATGCTTCATTTATTACATCAGGCAGCACTGACAACATTCTTTGCATAATAGCCCCTCTTTATCCTGACCCGGTTACAGTCAGGATACTCCGGGACATGCTCATATACATCTCGTTCATTGTACTCATAGTTTCGCTGCTTCTGGCATTTGCTCTTTCGGTGCGCCTGACTTCTCCTATTGAGAAACTCACGCGTTCGGCAACGGAACTCTCAAACGGCAATCACGACGTTTATTTTGACGGCGCCGGTTTCACGGAGACCAAGGAGCTAGCAAGGGCGCTCAACAAGGCCTCATACGAGATGGAGAAGACTGATTTCTATCAGCGTGAGATCATAGCGAACGTTTCACACGACCTCAAGACACCGCTGACAATGATCAGGTCTTACGCCGAGAAGATCATGGACATCACAGGCGACAATCCTGAAAAGCGCAATGCCGATCTGAACGTTATCATTTCGGAGACCGAACACCTCAACAAGATGGTTACCGATATGCTTTCGGTCTCCAACCTTCAGTCCAACAACATCGAGCTTCACATGGAAACCTTCGATCTCGTCCAGGCAGCCAGGAGCGTATATGAGAGTTCCCTCGCGCTCGCATCGTCGGAGGGATTCGATATCCAGTTCCACCCTTGCAGGCCTGCTTATGTGGTGGGCGACCGTACAAGGATGACGCAGGTAATGACCAACTTCGTTTCAAACGCGGTCAAATACTCAGGCGATAACAAATTCATAGACCTCAGGCTCAGCAAGAGCAGCAAGAAAGTGACTTTCCACTGTATCGATCACGGCATGGGTATCCCAGCGGAAGAGATCGGACATGTGTGGGATAAATATTACAGGACTTCCGCAAATCACGAACGCGGTATAGAGGGGACCGGCCTCGGTCTTTCCATAGTAAAAGGCATCCTCAACCTGCACGGAGCCAAGTACGGTGTGGAGAGCGAGGAAGGCAAAGGCTCGGACTTCTGGTTCGAGATGGATACGGTCAGGAAGCCGGCAGCGGAAGAGACAGAGAAGAAAGATGGCTAAAAAAGCAAAGACGGTTTTTATGTGCACAGAGTGCGGCAACGAGTATACGGCCTGGCAGGGTCAGTGTTCTTATTGCGGCGCGTGGAACACCATAGTCGAACATAAAGTAGCTCCTGTTGAAGAAGCATCGGCCGATACCAGGAGACGCATAGGAGTCGAAGGCCGTCCTGTGAAACTCGGCGAAGTCGGCACTCACGACTACACACGCATGGATTCGGGGCTGTCTGAACTCAACCGTGTGCTGGGCGGCGGAATAGTTCCGGGCTCACTTACACTGATCTCAGGCGAACCGGGCATAGGCAAGTCCACTCTCATAGCGCAGGCAGCCGGCAGGATCGCTGATAAATACGGTCCGGTACTCTATGTAAGCGGCGAGGAATCCGAGGAGCAGGTAAAGCTGCGTGCCGACCGCGTGCTCGGAAACATAAGCGACTCCCTATACATATACCCTGAGACCAATATCGAAAACATCATGGCTGCATGCGACAGTATAAAGCCGTGCTTCATAATAATTGATTCCATACAGACCATGTATTCGCAGTCGGCGGATTCGGTGGCCGGAAGTCTCACTCAGATAAGGGAATGCTCCGGGCAGCTGATAAGATACGCCAAAAAACGCAACGTGCCGGTTTTCATCGTGGCTCATGTGACCAAGTCAGGAGAGCTCGCGGGCCCGAAGACCATCGAGCACATGGTAGACACAGTTCTGAGCTTCAGCGGTGAACGCGACAGGGATCTCAGGATTCTCCGCTCATTCAAGAACCGTTTCGGTACCACTGATGAGATCGGCGCTTTCCGCATGACTGAAGAAGGCATGATAGAAGTGCCGGACATCTCCGGCAGTCTTATTGAGAGCCCGGAAAGTGAAGAAGGCTCTGTAGTATCCGCAGTCTATGAGGGCAGCCGCCCGGTCTTCTTCGAGATACAGGCCCTGGTGACGCGCGCAAATGTGGGCTTTGCCCGCAGGACTGCCATCGGCATCAGCCAGAACCGCCTTAACATGATACTTGCGGTACTCGAGAAAAAGGCAGGTCTGAACCTGCTCGACTACGATGTATATGTGAATGTTGTGGGCGGCATGAACACCGGCAGCACTTCTACAGACCTCGCAGTCGCGCTTGCAATATACAGCTCGTACAAAGGAAGGTCATCGTCGAAGCGACTGGTGGCAGCCGGCGAAGTCGGACTGACAGGCAACCTCCGCTCAATACCTAACGCAGACAAGATTGTTCAGGAGGCTGTGAGGCTCGGATATGAAGCGGTGATACTGCCTGCAAAGAATGCCGGACAGGCCGGAAAAACTCCGGCTGAAGGCGTAAGGGTCATAGGCGCAGCAAACATATCTGATGCGATCCGCGCGTTCATCAGCTGAGCTGATCCTTCCTGCTCATAAACATCAAATCGTGAAACCATAAAAACAGAGCCTGCTCAGATGAGCAGGCTCCATTGTTTTCTGTTGGAAATATGCGACCGGGATCTGTCAGACTATTCTGCGCCAGGTGCATGATACAGCTCTACCGGATCCCATCCTTCGTCCTGATAATAGTTGATTTCAAGTTTGTTCAGATTTACGTAATCCGATACAGCGATCTTTCTGTCCTCATTGCGCGCTTCGTCGTCAGAGTATGCGGCCATGAAGTCATCATAATGTTCTCCGAAAATCTCTTTTGCGCTGGACTCAAAGTTTCCGCCGTCTTCAACCGGATCAAATGCTGTGACAGTGTTATCAGCTTTGCTTACATGCATGCATCCCGGATAATTGCCGCCGGATGCTGTCTTGAGAGTATCTCCTTCAATGTTGTAGTTATATATCCAGAAATCTCCGTACACGAGCACTTCATCTTCCCGGGAGATATCCTCATGTATGATTTTCACAACCGGAATGCTGACATCGGCCGCGTCGTAGTCCTTGCCGACTGTTTCAACCATATATTTATAGCATGCAAGTTCTACCGGATCATCACCTGCATATCCATAAGCATCGCCGTCAACGGTATCAGCAGCAGCATCGCCGCTTTCATCCGCTTTTACAAAGCGCAGCTTAACACCCAGAACGGTTGACACGATCGCGTCGCCGTCATCCTTGAAAGTCATTTTTGCATCACCCTGTGTCTTGAATCCATCACTTGTCGGTGACCAGGTAATGTCGGATACGTCATCAGTCCCGTCTTCATTAACACCTGCAAGTGTGCCTGTACCGTCGCCATTCAGCGTCAGAGTAATTACATCGTCCAGCTTATCCGACTCACCGGCAAAGGAAGCCGAGTCTGCCTTCCATGTTCCGACGTATTTGCTGTCTGAAAGGTCTTCACTGCTGCCGCCACCGCCGCATGCTGCGAGCGCAAAGGTCAGAACCATTGTCAGACTGAGCAGTATTGCTAATCTCTTTTTCATATTATCTCCTCCTTATCACCGGAAAGATTCCAATTTCATCCATTTATACTATATCCAAAACATATGCCCGATACTATGAATATATACCTATTTTAAGGCGAAAAAACTCCCGGATCACTCCGGGAGTCTGGGATCATAAATCGTAAAAGCAGGCATCGCTACTGCTTGAAATGCTTTCCGGGTGCGCTTTCATCGTGAGCGCCTGTCTTTGCATTTTTAGCCGCGATTTTTTCCGCTTTTGCCGTTTTCTTTGCCTCCTTGCGGGCAAGCTTCTCATCTATCCTGGCGTTCCATGCAGCAGCATCATCTTTTTTGATCCTGCTGAACCAATCGGTCTTTCTGCTTATGATGAATATCACTATCACAAATACGACTCCCGTGCAGACTTCAAGAATAAAGTCATGCGTAGTCGTTGCTTCTGTAATCGATGCCAAATTCATGCCCTGCAGATAGAAAATCGTCATGTTGTTGGCTATATGGAAAGCCGACGACGCCTCGATACCTCGGCCCATCCATGCAGTGAGCGAGAATACAACACCGGTAACAACGATACCGATCTTTCCCATCATGTCATACGGATGCATTGCCGCGAAAAGAACGGACTCAAGTATCACGGCTACGATTGGTATCCTGAACCATGAACCGAAGGTCTGCATAAGCAGTCCGCGGAATACATACTCCTCGGCGATGCACTGCAGAGGTCCCAGTAAAGTGACCACGGCAAAGCTCGCAAGTGTGAATTTCATCTGGAAGTTATTGATGTTGTGTTTATAAACCAGTTCGTCAACGATGATAGGTATACTGATGCAGATGAAAGCAACAGGGAAAACTTTCCAGAATACTTTGCTGCTCCATCCGCCTCTTGAAGACGAATAAGACGAGAAAGGCCTGTCGCGCACTATTTTAGTTACAAGCCACAGTGAAGGGATCATCACTGCGACGGCACTAAGCCCTACCGCTGACTGCCATGCATCTGCAAGTTCCATCTCATCGTAATCGTTGGTAAACATATTGCTTGTACTCAGCTCGGCAAAATTCGGCATTCCGCCTAATCTTATATATGCTATCGCGGCACATACGGCCAGTCCCAGTATCAGGTAAACGGCAATGAAAAGCACAAATACGATTATAGGCTTATACCACCTGTATGATTTGAACTGTCTTCCATAAACCGGATATGAGTGTTCTTTTGCATTTGAACTATCTATTACAGACATTCTTTTCCTCTTTCAGCACCGCAAACTATGTTTTCGATGCTTATATCCCTAAACAAGAGCCCTTCTCCGCTCAGGAAAAGGGCTCAATTTTTGTATTTTACAGCCAGATGCTTTTACCGGCGGAGCACCGCCGACAGAGGTCAATCATTTCTTCATTACGCCAACGGCGTTATATCAAAGAAATGATTACTTCTCTTCCTGCTCCTTCTTATATGCAGCGATAACCTTGTCTGCGAGGTTGCCCGGAAGTTCTGCATATCTTGCGAACTCTACTGTGAAGGATCCTCTTGCCTGTGTCATCGATCTGAGTGCGATAGCATAGTCGAAGAGCTCTGCCTGAGGTGCCTCAGCGTGGAGGATTGTTCCACGGTGCGAGGAATCCATACCGAGTACCATACCACGTCTGTTAGGCATGTCGCCCATTACAGCTCCTACATACTGCTCAGGAACTGTGATCTCGAGCTTCATGATAGGCTCGAGGAGGCATGGTCTGGCCTCAACGATACCCTTCTTGAACGCGAGGGAAGCAGCGATCTTGAACGATACTTCGTTGGAGTCTACTTCGTGATAGGAACCGTCATAGAGGACAGCCTTGATGTTCTGTACTTTGCATCCTGCGAGAGGGCCCTTCTCCATGCACTCGAGGAGTCCCTTCTCAACAGCAGGAACGTAGTTCTTAGGAACTGATCCGCCGAAGAGCTCTTCGCTGAACTCGAGTCCAGGCTCTGTCGATGGCGAGAATCTGATGTGAACATCACCGTACTGGCCGGCACCACCGGACTGCTTTTTATGTTTTCCCTGAACATCGGAGTTGCCCTTAATGGTCTCTCTGTAAGCGATCTTCTGAGGAACTACATTTACGCTTACGCCGTATCTGTCCTTGAGCTTAGCCTGGATGATTCCGAGCTGGATGTCGCCCTGGCCGCCGAGAAGTGTCTGATGTGTCTCAGCGTTTCTCTCGAGTACGAATGTCGGATCCTCTTCCATGAGTCTGGAGAGACCCTGAGCCATCTTCTCATCCTCGTTCTTGTCTGCAGCCTCTACAGCTACGAAGTAGCAAGGTGTAGGGAATGCAGCCGGCTTAACTGTAACCTGCTTGTTCTTTGCGCAGAGTGTGTCGCCTGTCTTTGTGTTCTGGAGCTTACCGAGAGCTACCATGTCGCCTGCGACTACAGTGTCTGTCATCTCCTGAGCCTTACCTCTTACGAAGAAGACAGAACCGAGCTTCTCGGACTTCTCTGAACGTGGGTTGTAAACGTCAGTACCGGACTTGAGTGTACCCGATACGATCTTTGCGTATGAGATCTTTCCGAGGAACGGGTCAGCGAGTGTCTTGAAGATGTAGATAACAAGGTCTCCTGCAGGATCGCATGCGATCTCGATGTCGTTTCCGTCAGCATCCTTAGCTTCTGTAACGACTGTTGCCGGCTTCGGAACGTACTTGCAGAGCGAGTCGAGAACTACGTCTACGCCTTCACCTGTCAGAGCGCTCATTGTCATGATCGGCATGATGTCTCCGTTGTGGATACCTGTTGCCAGACCGTGAGCGAACTCCTCGTCTGTGAAAGCTTCTCCCTCGAAGAACTTCTCCATGAGTTCCTCATCAGCAGCTGCTACTGCTTCATCGAGAGCGTCTTTATCATCAAGAGTAACACATGCGCTTCCGAACTTGTCCTGGATAGCCGAGATGACTTCGTCGAGTTCAACGTTGTCCTTATCGATCTTGTTGATGATGAAGAATGTCGGCGAGTTGTACTCCTTAACGAGATCCCATGCCTTCTCTGTTCCGACCTGGATGCCGGACGAAGCGTCTACCATGATGATAGCTGTAGCTCCTGTCGAAAGAGCAGCTCTTGCCTCTCCTGCGAAATCGAAGAATCCCGGAGTGTCGATAAAGTTGAGCTTTGTTCCCTTGTACTCTACAGGAACGAGTGTCTGGTTGATGGTGTATCCCTTTTCGATCTCCATCTTTTCATAGTCGGATACTGTGTTGCCCGACTCAACCTTTCCGAGTCTGCTGATAACCTTGGTGTTCAGCAGACCTGCTTCAAGGAAGGTGGTCTTGCCTGTGCTGCCGTGTCCCAGCAGTACGATGTTGCGGATCTTATCGCTTGTATAGCCTTTCATGTGTTCCTCCTGAAATGTTGTTTATATCTTTCCGTTTTATATCGTTTTTTATGTGCGGCCGCGCGGACCGCCGATTAACTGTTTTAGAATTCAGCGTTGCCCGGTGTGCGCGGAAACATCTGAACGTCTCTGATGTTGCTCATGCCCGTGAGGTACATGAGGATGCGGTCGAATCCGAGTCCGTATCCGGAATGGAATACGCCGCCGTATCTTCTGAGGTCGAGATACCAGTCGTATGTGCTCTCATCAAGCCCGAGCTCTTTGATTCTCTGTACGAGAACGTCGTAGCGCTCCTCTCTCTGGCTTCCGCCGATGATCTCACCGACTCCCGGTACGAGCATATCCATTGCAGCTACTGTCTTGCCGTCATCATTGAGCCTCATATAGAAGGCCTTGCAGTCCTTAGGATAGTTGATGACGAACATCGGCTTCTTGAACACCTCTTCTGTCAGGTAGCGCTCATGCTCGGTCTGCAGCTCAAGGCCCCACTCTACCGGATATTCGAACTTCTTGCCCGACTTCTGCAGTATGTCGACCGCCTCGGTATATGTGATACGGACGAAATCAGAGTTGACTATGTGGTCAAGCCTCTCAAGCAGGCCCTTGTCGATGAAGCTGTTGAAGAACTTCATCTCTTCTGGGCAGTGCTCAAGAACGTAGCTGATGATATACTTGATCATCTCCTCTGCCATGTCCATGTTGCCGTTGATGTCGCAGAAGGACATCTCAGGCTCCATCATCCAGAATTCGGACGCGTGTCTCGCGGTGTTGGAATTCTCGGCGCGGAACGTAGGTCCGAACGTATAGATGTTGCGGAAAGCGAGCGCCATGATCTCACCTTCGAGCTGTCCGGATACAGTCAGGCCCGCCTTCTTTCCGAAGAAGTCCTTGCTGTAGTCAATGTTGCCCTCGGCGTCTCTTGGAAGATTATCGAGGTCGAGAGTCGTAACCTGGAACATTTCTCCTGCTCCCTCGCAATCACTGCATGTGATTTCAGGCGAGTGCACATAAATGAAGTTTTTCTCCTGGAAGAATTTATGGATAGCAAATGCCGCGACACTGCGCACTCTGAATACCGCACTGAATGTATTACTTCGCGGTCTCAGATGAGCTATCTCCCTGAGGAACTCCATGCTGTGGCGCTTCTTCTGAAGCGGGTAGTCAGAATCGGAATCAGCCACGAGCTCGATTTCGTCTGCTTTGATCTCGAAAGGCTGCTTGGCTTCAGGTGTGAGTACCAGTGTACCCGTAACTTTGACGCCTGCGCTCAGTCTGAACTTTGCCACTTCGCTGAAGTTTGCGAGCTTGTCTGCCTCGTAAACCACCTGTACCGGTGTGAAGAATGTTCCGTCATTGACCGAGAGGAATCCGAACTGGTTGGAGCTTCTGTTGCCTCTCACCCAGCCGTAAACCATTACCTCTTTGCCTGCATAAGTCTCTGTGTTTCTGAATAATTCTCTGATCTCAATATCTTTCATACTTCTTGTCCTATTTTTTATTTGCCTGTGCTGTTCGCACTAGCCGTAAGATTATATCACAGTGGGCCTCTCAATGTCATCAAAAAGGCGCGAATAATTCGCGCCTTGATCGATTATTATATTCGTTATTATCCTTATTACGGCCGCTTACTTGGCAAACGGGGATTTTCTGTAGAACTGGAATGAATATCCTTCTCTTTCTCCTGTGTTCGTATTGACCAGATCCACAAACACTATCAGGTTTGAATACTTCTTGGCAAACTTGATCTTCTTGCCTTTTTTGATCATTTTTTTGGTTACCTTGACCTTAGTGCCTTTGTAGTCTTTCATGCCCTTGTATGCACGCGCGGTCACCTTCTGGACTTTCCAGCCCGGAGCCACCGGAGCCTTGATCTTTACGCTTGCCTTCTTGGTCTTTTGATTCATGCCGAACGGGAACTGGGCCAGATTGACACTCTTGCCGTTTACTTTGAGGCTCTTGAAAAATACCGGCACCTGCTTTACCTCTAAAGGAACGCTGATTGATCCTGTCTGGCCTTTATATGTATAATTGCCGGTGATCGTTACTTTTCCCAAAGCGACGCCTTTAACATAATATTCACCATCCTTTTTATACACTGTTGCCACGTTAGTATTGCTGGAGGTTACTGATGTAAGAAAGGCATCATCATCACTCTCACTGTATACTCCGGCATAAGCATCACTAAAGCCCAGATACGCCTCACCATCTACAAAAAAGACAACATCTCCCTTCTGAGCATCAACAGCAAATACCGTTGATGTCATACCCAGCGCTACAAGCAGTCCGAGCAGCAGGCTGAGCGATCTCCTGAATACATTTTTCTTCATAATATTTCTCTCCCTCCTGAAGCTTTATCATATACCCCGTACAAACAAAGTGTTACATTTGTGCTACTCTTTTGTCAACGGGGTTGACAATCTGCAGCCGCAGCATTCAGCAGGAATGCAAAGCACCACACGGCCCTACAAAAGCCAGCACTTGATCATGGCATCTATCAGTTTTCCGTCATAACCGCCTTTTTCATTACTGAAAGTCATTATCAGGTTATCCCAAGGCTTGATACCATAGCTGATATAATCTTTCACCTTTCCAATATTATTCAGTACATACTCGTAATCTGTCACTTTTCCAAAGTGTTCCCAGTAAATGATTTTGCGGTCACGTGGCCTCAATATTTTTAGGTCGGGAGCATATTCCAGATCCGGTATTCCCGTGTCGTCCTCATATCTATACGGTATCCCAAAATGATCAAGTCTTGATGTGATATACATTTCACCTCCCGATCTCATGTTTTCTCCTTTAGCAGATATGGACTTATAACTCTCCTCATAAAATACAGGCTGAACATAATCGGATTCCCACTCGTCTGGATTTCTGCCACCGTAATAAATCCCTTTTGCCAGCTCCGGATACTTTGCGCAGAAAGACTTCATTACACACTCCTCGCTGATCGGGCTGTAATTCTCGATAGTTCTGTTAAGCTCCCCAATGTTGTTTTTTATGTTCTCCACCGCTTTTTCTACAAATGTTTTACGCACAAGAGCCAAAACAGCATCACTGTCTTTTGTAATGGCGATCCTATGCTCCTTCTTTCGATGACCTCCTTTAGGAATCCTTTGGCAATAGTAATACTTGCCATTTTTCTGATAAATATAAAGCTTGCCTTCCGGAAGACTCTCCAATTCACTATTTAAGTCCAATAGCTGATCATTCAATCCATCCCTTAGCGAAACCATCTGTTCCTTATAGTACATACGCTCCTCCTTTTTTAATCAAGCGCCTCGCACACCAAACAGGATCCTGCGAGTAGGGATAAGCCGATCCTCTGTATTTTTAAGCTCGTCAATCTCATGTAAAGCCCGATCTGCCGTACTGTAAAACAGGATATGTGCGTCTATTCATTGAAATGAATAATTATTAGCATTTTTACCTCGTGTCCTGTTGGTGAAAAAGGAAAATTTGAAATCCTTCTACAGGAGTGCCCAAATAATAGCATCTCGTGCAGAAAAGAGAGCGGTCTCTTTTGCGTAAAATACGTACAAAAGGCGCCACACAGCTAAAACCAGCTGCATAATAGTAGATTGTCAACTGATTGGTTCCTGGAGATGTCATTTTTACAGAATATCTGCGGTTTATTCTGCGGTGTATATTGATGAATAATCCGGAGTGCCTGTTTTTTTCTACATGAAATGTTAAAATTCGGTACCTCATGTAGACATTTTTCCAGGACTCCTCTTCCAGGACTCCCTTTCCAAAACTCCTTTTCCAGGACTCCCTTTTCAAGACTCCTCTTCCAGGACTCTCTTTCCAAAACTCCTTTTCCAGGACTCCCTTTCCAAGACTCCTTTTTTGAAAACAAAATGCAAAAGCTGCGCACAGATGCCATTTACTATGACAACTATGCACAGCTTATTAACCTGTTTCGGCTGCGATATTGTAGTTTCCTGAAATATCAGGTACGCTTTTCAACTCTGACTGTCAGGTTTTTGTTGAGGCTTTTCTGATTTCCAGATTTCACGTTATACTCTTTTAACAGTAATTCAGAACTATGCGATTTCGAGGGCGATCTCCATCATCTTTGTGAAG
>ONRQ01000052.1 GCA_900320285.1 uncultured Eubacteriales bacterium | reverse complement strand
AAACACCAATGTGCCATCAAGGCCGGCATATCTGCCGAAGTCTGTTTCATCATCCATGGTATGCCCGGTTATTACATGGAAGCTGCGTGCAATGCCTCTGTGTGTGACCGGTATCCCTGCATGTTCAGGTACAGCTATCGCAGACGACACTCCCGGGATCAGCTCAAAATCTATTCCCTCATCAATCAGAGCCATTGCCTCTTCGCCTCCGCGCCCGAAGACAAAAGGATCTCCGCCCTTGAGTCTTACGACCGTCCTGTAACTTTTTGCTGTTCTGATCAGAAGCCCATTTATCTCTTCCTGCTTCATGCTGTGACTGCCCATTCTCTTGCCGACATTTATCAGCAGGCAATCATCCCTTGCATTATCCAGCAAACTGTTGTCAATAAGACTGTCGTAAAGGATGGCATCTGCCATTCCTATGAGTTCGCGGCCCCGCACTGTGATCAGATCCTTGTGTCCGGGACCTGCTCCGACGATGTACACTTTACTCACCTGGCACCTCCGGCATCTTTGAAACAGCCTCAGCCACTATGCTCTCGATATTATCGGCCTTGCCCTCTGCACATACACGCGCAGTATTTCCGCCGTCATGTTTCATGACCCGCAGAAGCATACTTCCGTCCTTCTGAACAGTCGCCCAGGCTCCTACCGAAGCATGACAATCGGCACCGATCGCCTTCATAAAGCCCCGTTCTGCCCTCAGAGCTTCACTTGCTTCTCTGTCATCCAGGCTGCGCACGGCATCACTGATGTCACTTACAGCAAGTCCTTCTATCGCTATGGTTCCCTGACCTGCTGCAGGAATAAACCTCTCAGGATCAAGGTCGACATATCTGAGATCCGGTTCATCATCAAGTCCAAGCCTCTTAAGGCCTGCTTTCGCAAGCACCAGTGCATCGAACTCTCCCCGTCTCAGCTTGGTCAGCCTTGTTGGTACATTCCCCCTTAGCGGTCTCGTAATATAATTTGAAGACAGCTCTTCAATAAGAGCCTGCCTTCTGCGGCTGCTGGTTCCGACTATCCTGATATCTTCAGGCCTTCTCCCTGATAACGAAACCAGCACATCGCCCGGTTCTTCTCTATCGAGGCACGCGAGTATATCGATCCCTTGAGGAAGCTCACCGGGCATGTCTTTTGCGCTATGGATAGCAATATCGATGCGTCCTGACAATATCGCTTCTTCAAATTCAGAAACGAAGACTGCTTTGCCGCCAAATTCCCATAGTGGTCTGTCTGTCTGTTTGTCCCCTTCAGTACGAATGATCACTGCCTCACAGTTGATTCCCTGCTCCTTAAGTGTCCTGATCACGATCTCCGTCTGAGCCATCGCAAGAGCACTGCTTCTTGTACCGATACGGATCTTTCTTATCCCAATCCGTTTATCTGCTTCTTCTCGGAACAATCTGGCTCTTTCATCCTGAGAGTCTGTCGTTTTGAGGACATCTTCTCTCATCCGGCCAAGCTCACCGACTGCCTCGTCGAATTCTTCAGGAATCAGTTCCGCGATCCTGCTGCGGATCCTGCCGGCAAGCAAAGGACTTCTGCCATCGGTACAGACCGAAACAGAATAATTCTCTTTCTTCAGTACTGCGGGGAAAATAAAATCGCTGTGCTCTTTGTCATCGACCGCATTTGCCGGAATGCCTCTTTCTCTGGCAAGATCAACTATGCGTCTGTTGAGTTCCCTGTCATCGGTCGAGGCTATTACAATATCCCTTCCCTCAAGATCGGTGATCTCGAATGGTTTCCTTACCATAGCAAACTCTCCGGACACTTTGATGATGTCCGGAGAGATGTTCTCAGCAATAACGGTAAGATGCGCGCCGAATCCGCAAAATGCGCGGACTTTATGGAATGCGCTCCTGCCGCCGCCAACGACCAGAATATCCTTGTCACTGACTTCTGTCATGAACGGAAAATATGCCACATCCGTCCTCCTGTATTTTTATTATTCTTTTGATGCGAAATGATACGGCAGCGCAACAAACAGTATCGCTCCGATCATGTTGCCTAAAGTTACTACAATCAGGTTGTACCAGTAACCTCCCATGCTGATTGCCTCGTTGCCTCCGTTGTTGATAAGAGCCAGCGTCAGCAATGTCATGTTGGCGATACTATGCTCAAATCCTGTTGCAAAGAATGCCAGCAGACACCAGAAGATCATAAGCAGCTTGCCTGCGTCCGATTTAGCTCTGAAGCCGCACCATACAGCCAGGCATACCAGTGTATTACACAGCATGCCTCTTGTCAGAAGCGGTATGAAGCCTGCCGTCATCTTTGCCGCCGCAGCGCCTGTCATAGCGCTCAGAGTCGCGTCACTGTAGAGTCCCGTCAGGCTGAATACCAATGCCAGCAGCGCCGAGCCTGCAAGATTTCCGACCCAGCATACTCCCCACAGCTTCAGTGCGTCGCCAAGTGTTACGGTCTTGCGAAGGAGACCGGCGGTCATTACCAGATTATTACCGGTAAATAATTCCGCGCCAGCTATCACCACAAGACTCAGTGCAATGCCGAAGCAGCAACCCATCACAAGTTTGGTGTATGGTGCTCCGGCAAGTGCTCCGCTTAATGTAAATACCAGAAGGATACCAAAGCCGATGTATGCTCCTGCCAGCATGGACAGCAGAAAGTAGCCACCCGGATTCTTCTTCAGAAGAGCGGATTTTGCGGCTGCTCCTTTGGAAGCAGCTGTGAATTCTTCATTGAACATATTATTCTCCTTGCTTCAGAACTACCGCATCTTCTCTCTCGGAAAAACGCCACATTGAGTTTCTAAGCTCGTTGTTCTGATCGTAGCGCTTGCCGCCCCAGTAGATTCTTCCCTGGATCTCGCACTTCGGATTCGGAGTGACATCCTTCATGATGTATTTCAGGAATTCCTCAAAACCGGTACGGTCAACGATATAACCGATATGTTCCTTGCTCTCAACTGCCTCTCTGTCCAGATATTCATCCAGATATGCATATACGTTACAGATGACTTTCTTCACGGTATCATGGTCTGCCCACCTCATGAAGTCTTCTGCCATGCGAGGATTCTTCTTGCCAGTACGTCCAAGCAGCACGACGCGGTAATACTCTTCTTTGCTTCTTGTCCATGCTCTCGTTGGGCAGTAATTGACACAGAGTGCGCATCCTACGCATTTGTTGACATCACGCTCTATTTTGCCATTTACAACCTTTAGAGCTCCGACTGATCTCTTTTTGCAGTACTTGACGCACTGCTCGCAGCTGATGCAGCGATCCTTGTTGTATTGAGGCTCACTCATGCCGATGATACCAAAGTCATTAAGACGTGTGTGTGCGCAGTCATTCGAGCAGCCTGTGAAGGCGATCTTAACGTGATGATCGTTCGGGAATATAGCCTTATCTATCTCCTGCGCGAATTTCTTTGTATCATAGTTGGCGAACGGGCAGAGCTGTTTGCCCGGACAAGCCACGACATTACGTGTTCCGGAAGCAGGATATCCGCCGTTATACTCTTCCTGATTGATGTTTCTATTCTCGATTATCAGCTGAAGAGCCTTGTTGACTTCTTCAACATCCTTCAGATCGATCCCCGGGATCTCAAATCCCTGGCGGTTCGTGATGTTTACCATGCCCTTGCCGTATTTTCTGGCTATATCGACGACACGCTGCAGCGAATCAACATCGATCTCTCCGCCCGGGCAGCGAACACGGGAAGCGGTTTCTCCTCTGACCTTGGATACACGGTAGGCGTTCTTCTTCAGTTTCTTTAAATTAGTATCTGTAGTCGTTTTATTCATGGTTCCACCTCCCGCTAATCGATCAGTGTCTTGTGCTCAGAGAACTTGAATACAGGACCATCGATGCAGACATACTTGTCGTTGATGCGGCAGTGACCGCACTTTCCGATCCCGCAGCTCATCCTTCTCGAATCCGAGATCCAGACGTTATCCTCACTTAGACCTCTCTTGACGAGTTCGATCATAGAGAACTTGATCATCGGAGGCGGGCCTACTACGATGGCCTTGCACTTACTGATATCTCTGATCGGGATGTCCGGGATGTATTTGGTGACCAGGCCGACCTTGCCCTCATATCCTTCAGGCGCACCGTCGACAGTAAGCGTCAGGTCGATCTTCTCAGCCCAATCCTTAAGATCTGCCTTGAACATGATCTCTCCCGGGTCCTTGAATCCGGCGATCATATGTACGTCTTTCGCGCTTTCAGCCTCGCACAGATACTGTACTACACCTCTGACAGGTGAAACTGCAGTACCGCCGACAACGATGATCAGCTCTCCGCCTTCAAACTCATGCACATCAAAGCCATTTCCGTAAGGTCCGCGGAGGAAGAGACTGTCGCCTGCCTTGAAGTTATCAAATAGATAGTCCGTAACTTTTCCTACGGCTCTCAGGGTCAGGTCAACGTAATCAGGCCCGATGCCGCTGACCGAGATAGGGCATTCTCCGACCTTAGGGATCGAGATCTGGAAAAACTGTCCCGGTTTTACATCTCCAACGTAAGTAAATCTGAAAGTCCATTCCTGAGCCGTATGTTTTATAATGTCCTGAAGCTTTGAAGGAACAGGTGTATATTCATTCTTTCCGCAGTTACACATTCTCTGTCACCTCCTTCACTCTCGCGTTAAGTTTGTTTATACAGTTCGCAAACGAGATATACTCAGGGCATACAGTATCGCAGCGTCCGCAGCCTACGCACATATCGTAGCCGAAGCGTTTTCTGAAGTCATACACCTTGTGTAGGACCTTGAATCTCATTCTCTCGCCGTTGGTTTTTCTCATTACCAGACCGCCTGCTACATCGGTATATCCGTCTACCATGCATGAAGCGTTGACGCGGCGGCGTTCGCCTACTCTGCCGTTATCCGTATAGAAAACGTCCTGGATCGTAAAGCATGTGCAGGTCGGGCATACGAAGTTACAGCGGCCGCAGTTGACACAACGCTTGGTGTACTCATCCCACATCGGATCCTTGAACAACTCGATAGGTACTTCCTCCGGCCTTGTTACCTTGAACTCCGCCTCTGTCACAAAACGAGGCTCAACATTATCTTTTGAACCGCCTGCGCCTTCGAATGCAGCAAACAGTTCATCATCTTTGACATCGCAGTACACTTTGCCATCGACAACATCGATCGAGAAAGCATACTCATCTGTCTTGTTGCTTCCCATGTCTACGCAAAAGCTGTTCGGACACGCCTTTCCGCATCCAATCAGAGCGAATTTCACTCTGTCTCTGAGCCTCTCATAGAACCAGTCGTTGTTTGGCCCGTTACCTGTATACATCTGATCGAGTCTCTTCACCGCGTGGATATCGCAGCTTCTCATCAGCACGATTACAGGACGGGCATCATAATCCGCTTCCTTTATCTCGTTCTCTGTAAAGTAGAACATAGTCTCCGAAAGAGGTATCAGGATCTCCTTAAAGGAGAAATCCGAACGTTCCTCCAGCTCGGCATCTTCGATGCGGCTGATGTAGTCGTAGCGGATCACATCGGTGTCTCTGAAGCGGCCCTCTCCGACTTTTAACACCGGCGCGAATATCCTGTAATTACCTTCAAGAACTTCGAGGACTTTGTTGAACTCTTCAGTCTTATAAACAAAACCCATCGTTTCCCTCCGTTTCTTCAGTAATCTACACATTATTACATCCACATATATAAAATTTGGGCACGTCATTTTACGAGTAATGTCCGTACCCAATTCGATTATATATGCATTATTTTTTGTTTTCCGTAACCATGGTTACACGCAGGGCTTGTATATAAAAAACCATAATATCCATCTATTTCAGCATCGTAAACAGAATCACACCATAGTAATTTCCTATAACATATCCGAGTGTTCCAACAAGTATGGCTGGAACAACAAGCGACTTCCACCCCTTTGATACCGCAAACGCTGCTGATGTAGTCGGCCCGCCTATATTCGCGTTGGAAGCCACGGTTATCTCCTCTATTGAGTATCCGAATAGTCTTCCCAGAACAAGAGAAAACAGCATATTCATTCCAATTATTATTGCTGCAAATACCAGCAGAAGAGGCGCTTCGCGAACTATCAGTACTATCGATGCAGGCGCGCCGATAACCGCGAAGAATATGTTTATCATATAGGTGCCTGCTTCCTGTGCTCCTCCGATATTGCCAAATATGTCCGGGAAATATGTCGCAAGCAGAGTTGTAATAGTAGTGATCAGCAGGTATTTATTCCCAAGCAGCCCGTTCAGCAGGTCACCTGCGATAGTGCCTGTCGGGATCACATCACTAAAGAACCCGGCAAGCTGCACCGACACCGCAACTATGACACACGCTATCGAGAATCCTTTCGCTATGTCAACAAGCGTTATTTCCTTCTTCGCCCAGTATTTCGATGTGTGGTTTTCGTTGCTCTGTTCTTCACGCTGTCTGTCGATTATTGGATGAGAAAAGTGTTCGCTTATCCATCTGATTCCCGGCAGAGCTATAAGAATGAAAAAGTATAGTGCCATCAGCAGATTGTCTGCAACGATCGAAGCTGAAACCAGATCAGCTCCCGCGCCGGTAGCCTCAGACATGGCCACCAGGTTTACCGATCCCCCTACATACGTACCTGTGAACATCGAAGCAGCTGATCTGGCAGCTGCGATGCCAAGTTGATGACGCAGTAAATAAAAGGCGATTATGCCGCCTGACAATGTACCCAGGCCTCCTATAAGGAAGATCCCCAGCATACGGCCACTTTCTTTCCATATTTTCCTAATATTTGCCTTGTAAAGAAGGAGCGGTATTGACAGAGGGACTACGTAACTCCACACAAAGTCATATGCCCCGGCTTCCGTAGGAATAACTCTGCAATTAGACAGCAGCATGGCCATCATGAGGCATATGACACATGAAGACAGTTTAGCTGCCCATTTATACGTTTGTTCAAGCCATATTGCAGCAGCTGCGATCGCAGCCATTATGGCGAACAGCATCCATGTGTTGTCGGCACTTATAAGTGTATTCATCAGGCTAATCGAGTATCCTTCCGTCTCTTGAAATGGTGACTACCTGCCACGGTATGAATTTGCCACTGTTTCTGAGTGCGTTTTCTGCCGCTCTCTGAAGGCCTACGCAGCAAGGTACTTCCATGCGTACTATGGTCACATTCTTTATATCGTTGTTCCTGATAATGTCTGTAAGTTTTTCACTGTAATCTATCGCATCAAGCTTAGGGCAGCCTATGACAGTGATCTTTCCCTTCATGAAGTCCTCATGCATGTTTGCGTAAGCATAAGCTGTGCAGTCGGCCGCAATCAGGAGTTTGGCTCCGTTATAAAACGGTGCCTCTGTAGGTAGGAGCTTGATCTGGCAAGGCCACTGACCGAGTCTGGAAACAGGCTTCATATAGGTCTGGCTCTGCTCAAGTGTGCTTTCTTCCTGCGTCGCTTTGAAC
>ONRQ01000086.1 GCA_900320285.1 uncultured Eubacteriales bacterium | reverse complement strand
CGCTGTAAGAAAGAATACCACTCCTGGGTCAGTTTCTCCAGTTCCCGATAGTCTTTCTTGTCGTTTAGCAAATCGCCATAATAGGAATACACATCAGCAATGGTGATGGGCAGCGGACTGACCTTGTTCAGGAGGTCCAGTCCCTTTCTATAAGCGTCGGCACTCTCCTCCATGTTGTGCATGTTGGCATAGACATTGCCCATCAGATAGTAGGCAAGTCCCATACCGTAGCTGTTGCCGCGCTGCTTGGCATCATCCACCATGTCCTGTACCTCGCGCAGGGCAAAGTTGTATTTGCCGCTGAAGATGTAGGCATTGATGAGATGGGGCCACAACTCATAGTACTTCTCCCAGTTCTTCATGGCTCTCAGCCGCTTCAGATAGAGAGGTACATATTTGAAGATGGAGTCGTTCTGGTCGTAATTATAGAACAGGACGACGCGATCCACCAAAGCACGAGCCAGCATGGATTGCTTGTCCTGTTTGTCCAGTTCGGCAATAAAATCGTCCAAGGAATGCAGCTGCAACTCATAGTCACCCGTTGCAACGCAGGATCTGTAGATTTCCTGAAGGGCTTCTAAGCGTTTTTCACCATCCAACTGTGGCAGTATTTGGCGAAGGGAGTCAACGGTATTGGCCTGGATGGAAGTCACCAGGTGAAATAGCAGTACCGTCAGAAAAGCCATTCGCCATACCATACCTTGTTGTTAGATTTTCAATTCCTTCATGATTTCGCTCATGCGCTGCAACGTGGAGATGCGCGTCGGAACCAGCGGCAGTCGCAAGACATTCTCGATATAGCCCATTTCGTGAAGCATGGCCTTTACACCTGCGGGGTTGCCATCAACGAACAACAGTGAGAAGAGGTCGATGAAGCGATGATGGATTTTGCGGGCAGAGTCGTACTCTCCTTTCATCTGCAGGCGGACTTACCAGCAGGGAGATCTCCGAGATCACCGGTCTTACAGCAGGCGCGGTGAGGTCTAAACTGTCCCGAAGCCTTGGACGGATGCGGGAATTCCTTTCCTGACAGCAGGAATATCTGAAAAGCTTTATACAGACATATATCTCTTAAAAGAATGGAGAGTCTAGCAATGAGAAAGAATAATGATCACTATACAGATCAGGAATATATAAGAAATCTGTTCGAAAATGACGGGATCAAAGCACCTGAAAGCCTGAGCGAGGAAAACATCATGGCTATGCTTAAAGATCTTCCGGAGCAGCCAGCTGAAAAAACTCAGCCGGAAAGCGTTCAGACTCCGGAGGATGCTTTCACTGTCGTCACTGCAAAAAAACGCAGGCCGGTGAAAAAATGGATGGCGGCTGCGGCATGTGCCCTGATTGCAGTTATAGGAGCAGTCCAGATCTACGATTCCCTCACCGCTCCTCCGGATACGGCCGTCGTTAACGGAGAGCTTTATACCTTCAAAAACAGATCCGAGATCGAGCACCTCATCAGCAGTCTCGATGAATCGCCTCGTTTTGGCCTGAACTATAAAACAGAAGACGGTATCGTCGAAGACGCAGAGATGGCATCCGGCGATTCTGCTGTAAGTGAAGCATCCCCGGATGTATCCTCCGGAGCCGGCACAGCCAGAGCTGCGGAAAAATCAGCTGCATCTTCTGACACTGCCGGCAGCCACTCTTCAACATATCTGCAGGTTGAGGAAGTCGATGAAGCTGACATAGTCAAAACTGACGGAAAATATATCTACTATGTAAATCAGGACAGAGAAGTAGTCATCCTTTCTGCGAAAAACGGCAAGACCAAACAGCTCTCCAGGATCGGTTCTTCCGGAGTCGAGAACTATGTGCACGACATTTTTCTCAAAGGCGACACCCTTGTCACCGTAGGATATGTCTATGACGGAGATGACAGCTATACCGGCGTTGTTACCTATGATATCTCAGACAGATCCCGTCCGAAGATGATGAGTGAGATGCGTCAGACGGGTTCGATAGTTTCGAGCCGGATGATAGGAAAATATGTCTATCTCGTGACAAGTGACTATGTAT
>ONRQ01000012.1 GCA_900320285.1 uncultured Eubacteriales bacterium | reverse complement strand
ATCATCCGCCACGAAGAGGAGAGCTTTGCACGCACGATCGACCGCGGTACAGAGCTGCTGTTCTCCTCGATCAATGCATTGAAGGCTGCAAAGAAAACCGAAATCAGCGGCGAGACCGCTTTCAGCCTCAGCGATACCTACGGCTTCCCGATCGACCTGACCATCGAAATGGCGGAAGAGCAGGGCATGACCGTGATCGAAGGGGATCCTGACCTGCCGATCAGCCGCAAATTCAAAGAGCTTGCAGAGAGGCTCCTGGAGCTGGACAGATGATAACAGAACCATACAGTATTTCTATAAGAGAACTTAATGAAGCAGGTGCAGACAATATACCACCCGAACTTGTGCCCGCAACGCAGCTGATATACAGCTCGCCGGCAACTCTGGCATTCAATTCACCTGGAGCGACAGGATTCGGTGTCAAGAGGGCAGGACTCGCCGTTCCGGGCTCAGTTATGCTGCTTGTAGCACCGGGATGCTGCGGACGCAATACCAAGCTCTTATCTGAGATACCCGGATATGAAGACCGTTTCTTCTTCCTTCTGATGGATGAATCAGATATCGTAAACGGTGATCACCTGGCAAGGGTACCTGAAGCAGTTAAGGAAGTCGTTGAATATCTGGATGAAAGACCATCTGCGGTAATGGTGTGCGCTACATGTGTAGACGCGCTCCTCGGGACAGACTGGGACAGGGTGTGCAGGAAGGCTGAGACACTCTCCGGAGTGCCTGTCAGACCGTGTTATATGTACGCTCTTACGCGTGAGGGCCGTAAACCTCCGATGGTACTTGTCCGCAAAGCGATCTATTCACTTCTTGAACCGGCAAAGAGAGATCCGCGTACAGTCAATATCATGGGATATTTCTCTCCTCTGACTGATGACTGTGAGCTTTATGACCTTCTCAGACAGGCAGGAGTGAAAAAGATCAACGAGATATCCAGATGCAATGATTTTGAGGAATATCTGGGTATGTCTCACGCCAATTTCAATATAATACTCAACCATGAGGCCAGGACAGCTGCTGATGACCTTGCAGGAAGGCTCGGAATACCATATCTCGAACTGACGAGGCTGTATCAGACAGATAAGATAGCCAATCAGTACAGCGCGTTCGCAGGAAGCATAGGCGCCGCGTTCGATGACTCTGAATACAGGGAACGCGCAGAGAAAGCAGTGGCAGACTTCATAGAGAAGCATGGCAGCATTAGCATTGCTGTTGGTGAGATGCTCAACGCCAATGCCTTTGAGCTCGCGCTCGCTCTGGTAAAATACGGATTCAAAGTCCCGGAGATATATTCAAACGTTTCCCGTGAGGACTATGTATATATAAGACATCTTTCGGAGATATCCCCGGAGACCAGGCTGTTTACCAACCTTTCTCCGACCATGCTCTTCTATGACTGCAGCAAAGCAGATGCGGATCTGACACTCGGAAAAGATGCTGAGTACTATCACCCTGATTGTCCTAATGTGCCGTGGAATGAAGAGAAACAGCCTTTCGGATATTCGGGAGTAACACGATTATTTGAAAAAATGACGGAGGCCCTTGCATGAGCGTAAAAGGACTTCACAAAATAATATATCCATTTGCACCGGACCAGTCGGGAGCTGCCGCTGTACTTTATGAGCTTGGCGGCATGATAATCATATGCGATGCCGGCGGCTGTGCAGGGAACGTGTGCGGATTTGATGAGCCGAGATGGCTCAGCACCAAAAGTGCGATATTTTCTGCAGGACTCAGGGATATGGATGCGATTCTCGGAAGAGACGATCTCCTCATAGAGAAAATCAAAAAGGCATCAGCTAAGATCGATGCAAAATTCGTAGCTGTCATAGGGACACCGGTGCCGGCGACGATCGCAACGGATTATAAAGCGCTCAGACGCATGGCAGAGAAGAGGACCGGGCTTCCGGTCATAACGGTAGACAGTAATGGTGTTCTCTGGTATGACTCGGGGATCGAAAAGACATATCTTGAGTGTTTCAGGAGATTCATTCCGGAGGATAATGCAAAAGATATCATTCCGGGTTCTGTCGGGGTCATAGGTGTCACGCCGCTCGATTCAGACAGTCTGAGTACCGGGAAGAGGATCACAGAAGCCCTGAAAACAAAGGGATGCGGGAGAGTTATCTGCTACGGTGCGGGAGGCTCACTTGAAGACTTCGCAGATGCAGGCAGAATGGAAAAGAACATTGTGGTGGCTGCATCAGGACTCAAGGCTGCTGTATATCTAAAAGAGAGATATGGAACACCTTACGAGTGCACTGATCCGCTTATAGCAGATGTGCGAGCAGGACTTCCTATTAGTACGGAAGAACTTTACGGTAAGAACATATTGGTCATACATCAGCAGGTGCGGGCTAACGCTCTCAGAAAAGCACTCCGGGAGGAGACAGGAGACATCAATTCTCCTGAGATCACAGCAGCAACATGGTTTTCGATGTTTGATGAGATTGCTGAAGAAGGCGACTTCAGGATCAGAGAGGAATCCGACTTCTTTGACAGGGTCAGAGACGGAAACTGGGATATCATCATTGCAGACGGATCATTCCGCAAAGCTGCGGGCGATTTCGGAGGCAGGTTCATAGAATTGCCGCATTTCGCCGTATCAGGCCATTTTGCTGACGAAGAATCGGTCAGATTTTATACTTAGAGAGGTATTTGACATGCAGCATGCTGTCATTGCAAGGGTATACGGGATAGTTCAGGGCGTGGGATTCCGCCCGTCGGTAGACAGACTTGCGAATAAACACGGCATAAAAGGAAGTGTAAGCAATAAAGGTCCTTACGTTGAGATAGATGCTCAGGGTGAGGCAGCGGATATCGATGCTTTTCTTGATGACCTCAGGCACAATCCTCCGGAAAGGGCGATAATCCTTAAGCTCGACAGAGAGGATGCACCGCAGAACATCGGAAAGGATGATCACTTTTCTATAATAGAGAGCGCTAAGGTCAGCGGAGAGATCTTTGTATCTCCTGATATAGCTACCTGTAAAAAGTGCAGGAAGGAACTGTTTGATCCAAACGACAGGCGGTATCTGCATCCATTCATCAACTGCACTTCTTGCGGACCGAGGACCACGATCCTTGACGGAATGCCTTATGACAGAATACGCACAAGTATGTCGGAATTCCCGATGTGCCCTCAGTGCGAATATGAATATACACATTCAGAGACAAGGCGATACGATGCGCAGCCGGTCTGCTGCAATGACTGCGGACCGGAAGTATATCTGATCCCGACTGACGGAAGCGCTGTTTTGCCTGTCGATGTCAGATCACTTCCGAAATGGATGAAAGGCGGACCTGCTATCACTGAAGTCAGGCGCATAGTCAGCAGAGGCGGTATAGTTGCGATCAAAGGCATAGGCGGATTCCATCTGTGCTGCGATGCCACCAATCAGGCAGCGGTGCAGAGACTGAGGGATATAAAACCACGTCCGGCAAAACCTTTTGCGGTCATGATGAGAGACCTCGAGGCAGTCCGCAGAGAATGCATCCTTGAAGATTATCAGGAAGAGATCATAGACGGTCACCAGAAACCGATATTGCTCCTCAGAAAGAGAAAAGGAGCGCCGGACGCATTGCTTGCTCCCGGGATCGCCCCTGACAACCCGGCCATAGGAGTGATGCTGCCGTATGCACCGGTACAGATGCTGTTGTTTGACTATCCCGACGGGATCATTATGCCGGACTGCCTGGTCATGACAAGCGGCAACGTATCGGGCGCGGCTATCTGCAGGGACGACGAAGACGCTGTGAGAGAGCTCTCCAGAATGTGCGATGTGATCCTTTCCCATAACCGGCTTATAAGACTTCGCGCTGATGATTCCGTTATGGATTTTCATAAGGGTGAACCTTATATGATAAGACGGTCAAGAGGCTATGCGCCTCTGCCGTTCATGCTGGACATGCCGTGTTCGGGCAGCGTGCTTGCTGTAGGAGGAGAGCTCAAAAACACATTCTGTGTTTCGAGAAACCATCTCTTCTATCCGTCGCCATATATCGGTGACACTGAGGATATACGTACCGTAAGAGCGCTCAGAGAGTCGATGAAGAGGATGTGCGACCTTCTCGAGGCCAGGCCTGAGATCGTCGCGTGCGACAAGCATCCGAAATACAACACCTCAGCCGTTGCTCATGAGCTTGGACTGCCTGTGATAGAGGTCCAGCACCATTATGCTCACATAGCTTCATGCCTTGCGGAAAATAACCGCACGGATAAGGTGATCGGAGTGTCTTTCGATGGTACCGGTTATGGAGATGACGGTACTATATGGGGCGGGGAATTCCTGCTTGCTGACCTTGACGGATATACAAGAGAAGGATACATAGCTCCATTCCTCCAGATTGGCGGAGATGTCTCGGCTAAAGAGGGCTGGAGAATAGCGGTGTCGATGATCTACGCAGCGACCGGAGACAGGGAAAAGACTTCAGCTATAGTAGAAAAATTGGGACTTTGCTCTGATCAGGAGCTCAGGGTTCAGTTCATGATGGCTGATAAAAATATCAACAGCATCAGATCGACAAGTGCGGGAAGGCTCTTTGATGCTGTAAGTGCCGCGCTCGGTATCAGAAAGGTATCGACATTCGAGGGCGAAGCATCCACTACACTTCAGTTCACAGCTGAAAAATGGAGCGAAGACCCTGGTACTGTGCGATACGGTGATGCAGCAGATAAAGACCTGATGCCTGCACCTTTTGCCCGCATGGCTGAGGACGGAACTCTCATTCAGAACACGGACGATATGTTCATGTGGCTGGTCGATCAAAGACTGAACGGGCGCCCGCAGGAAGAACTTGCGTGGATGTTCCATCAGTCGCTCGCAGATGGTATAGTCGATATGTGCTGCAGGATAAGAGAGAAAACAGGTGTGCGGATTGCTGCATTGAGCGGCGGAGTTTTCCAGAACCGGCTGCTCCTGAGGATGTGTGAGGCAGGGCTTGAGAAGGAAGGCTTCGAGGTGCTGATACACAGCATGGTACCGCCTAATGACGGCGGCATATGCCTCGGGCAGGCTGCTGTAGCTGCAAGAACTTTATATAAATCGAAAAAAATCGACCCTTCCGGAAAGGGTGCTGAGGATGTTCAGAGAACAGTTGAACAGATAGATGAACTTCATATGTAATAGGAGGATAAGAAAATGTGTGTAGGTTTACCTGCAAGAGTGGTGACAGTCAAAAACGGCATGGCACTTGTAGACGCATCAGGAGCAAAGAGGGAAGTATCGGCAGAGCTGCTTGAACAGCTAGATCCGGGCGATTATGTTATGGTGCATGCAGGAGTCGCTATTGCAAAGATCACATCTGATGATGATGAAGAGGCTGATGCACTGCTTGATGAACTTCTGTAAAAGTTCGGGAATAGTATTATGAAAGACAATAATAAGAAATCTGCACGGGAGATAATCCAGGGCTATGACGGGCCAAAGGTCCGCATCATGGAAGTGTGCGGTACACACACTCATGAGATTTTCAGGCTCGGTGTAAGGAATATACTCCCTGATAATATAGAGCTCATCTCGGGACCGGGATGCCCTGTGTGCGTAACGCCGGTAGGCTTCATAGACGAAGCTGTGTATCTGGCAGAAAAGCATAACTGCACCATCACTACTTTTGGTGACCTTATCCGCGTTCCGGGCTCTGAAAAGAGTCTGGCCGGAGCAAGGAGCGAAGGAGCCAGGGTTCTGCCGGTATACACACCTACAGATGCGTGTAAATATGCTGCTGAGCATCCTGAGGAGCAGGTTGTGTTCCTTGCGGTCGGCTTTGAGACAACGACTCCTTCGGCATGCATGGCTGTCAAAATGGCGGCAGAACAAGGATTAGACAATTTCTCGATCCTGACTGCCAACAAGACTATGACCAATGCCTACCGCGCCCTTAAGGGAAGTGCGGATGCTTTCCTGTATCCGGGTCATGTCAACGCGATAACCGGCGCTGATTCATGCGCTCAGCTGGTCGACGAAGGCATTTACGGTGTTGTAGCCGGGTTTACCGCCAAGGAGATCCTGGCTGCGCTTGCGGTCACGATCGTGAAGCTTCAGGAGGGCAAGCCGTTCTTCAAAAACTGCTATCCAAGAGTCGTGACTGATGAAGGGAGTATTCCCGGAAAGCGCATGATGGAAGAAATCATGGAACCTTGCGACTCCGAATGGAGAGGACTTGGTATAATTCCACAGTCCGGACTGAGACTGCGCGAAGAATATGCGGCTTATGATGCGAGGAAGAAATTCGATCTGCCTGAGATCAAGGGCAGGCCAAATCCTGCATGCAGGTGCGGTGATGTGCTTCAGGGCAAATGCACACCTGCAGACTGCAAGGTGTTCGGCAAGGGCTGCACCCCGCTTCACCCGATAGGGGCTTGCATGGTATCTAACGAAGGAACTTGTGCGGCATGGTACGCATACAGGAAGGAGACAATAGATGGGTAAAACTGTAACGCTTGCACACGGAGCAGGTGGCAAGCAGACATCTGAACTTATACATGAAGTATTTGCAGCGCATTTCGCCAATCCGCTCTTTACAGCTGATGATGCGGCTGTTCTTGAGGTAGAGGCAGGTAAACTGGCCATGTCGACTGACGGGTTTATCGTTTCTCCGTACGAATTCCCGGGTGGGAATGTCGGAAAGCTTTCCATATGCGGCACTGTCAATGATCTTGCATGCATGGGAGCTGAGCCTCTCTATCTGACATGCGCTTTTGTCATCGAGGAAGGCTTCCCGATGGACAAGCTCGAAGAGATCGCCGCTGCAATGGAAAAGACAGCTGCCGAAGCCGGAGTCAGGATCGTTGCCGGAGATACAAAAGTGGCCGGCAAGGGACAGGTTGATGGCGTGTTTATCACCACTACCGGTATTGGACGCATAAGAGATGGCGTAAAGACCGGAGGAGCGCTGGCAAAACCGGGCGATGCTGTGATCGTAACAGGCGATGTCGGAAGACACGGATGCACGATCCTTCTGGCCCGCAATGAATATGGTATAGAAGCTGATGTCGACAGCGACTGCGCACCGCTTTGGGGTGCTGTGGACTCTGTGCTGTCAGCTGCAGATGATGTGCATGTCATCAGAGATGCTACGCGCGGCGGCGTCGGCACGGTCCTCTATGAAATCGCCGAGCAGAGCAATGTAGGAGTAAGGATCGAAGCGGAATCTGTTCCTGTAGATGGAGCAGTAAAAGGTGTCTGCGGGATGCTTGGCCTTGAGCCTCTCTATCTTGCCTGCGAGGGGCGTCTTGTGATCATTGCTCCTAAAGAGGAAGCAGATAAGATACTTGAAGTGCTTAGGCAGGGAAAATACACTTCAAAAGCTGCTGTCATAGGAGAGATAACAGATGAGATGCCGGGCAAGGTCATAATGACCACTGAAATAGGCGCTGAGACACTTTTGCCGCAGCCGGGTGGAGAACTGCTTCCGAGAATTTGCTGATAAAAATCCCTCAGGCTTTAATGCCTGAGGGATCTTTGTTTTTAGCCGATTCAGCTGCATGCCAGACACCGGATGCTATTTTACTTTTATTTTAATTGTAACGGTTTTTACCGGGGAGGCCCGGAACACTTTATCTCCGGATGCCTGAACCCTGACCTTTACCTTGTAGGTGCCTTTTTTAAGCTTTTTCTTTACGGTCAGTTTGCCGGTACTTGCGCTGATCTTAAAGTATTTTTTGAAGCTCTTTTTGCCTTTCTTTGCGGAAACAAGCTTATAGGATATCTTTCCGTGACCTTTCTCAGTGAGTGTTATTATTTTTGACACAGACAATTTGCGGGTCTTTTTCTTCAGTTTCCTGAACTTTACTTTCGCAGTCTTGCCTTTGGCTGACAGCGGGTTGGCCTTCTTTGTGATTTCAAATGTCCGGGTGATCGTGCCCCTGTACTGATCACCGGTGGCCTTTATGATGACTGACGCTGTTCCGATCTCTATGTTGTCTGAGTATGAAACAGTGTAATCTTCCGGGCTGAGTCCGGACACCCTGACAGCCGGTTCGATAGCCTTGCCTGTATACTCATAGGACTCGTTGCTCAGCGTTACAGCATATTTGCTTATATCAATGAGATCTGATTCAGAAACGGGCTCGCTTGGATCTTTTTCATCCTCGAACAGCTGCATGATTACATAGGTACGCGTTCCAGTCTGTCCCCATATATTATATTCAGACGTTCCGACATCCAGCACTTTTAATCTGGCTCCGGCATTGAAGAGGATCTCTTCTTCTCCGCCATTACCTGAAGCGCCACTATAACAATCGACACAGAAGGTGCCAATAGAATCAAGTGCTTCCTGTGAGGCCAGAATGTAAAACATCACTCCTGAGCCCTCTGAAAAACCATAGGACACCCGGGAAGACGCAGATGTACTCATCATGGCTTTCTCTGTATATACTGATCCGATAGCATTTATAAGGTCATCTGTGGATACAGGGGTACCCGGATCAACTCCTGCTACAGCCTCTACGCATGCCTGGGTCACACCGCTGTAGAGAAGCAGATTTCCGCATATCCGGCCTCTGGTAAGCTCTGTGAAAAGGCCATGATCAACCATCCGGTACATTTCCTCGTATTCATATCCTGCATACTTCAGAGCTTCCGGGATCCATTCAGGATCACCGTTCAGAACGGTTGCCATCTGATTAAAGTGAGAATCACCCTTGTAAAGATGACAATATGGCGTAAGGGTTATGAGGTTATAGTTCATAGGTATAATGTCCGAATTGGCTTCAATATACGCCTGACACCATTCGTCAAAATTGCCGGTGATATCTGAGTAACCTTCAAAATCTTCATAACTGAACAGACTCTTGTCTCCGGACAGAGATTTTACTGAATATGTTCCCGGGAATGGACCATAGTCTGCAGGCTCAAATTCGTATGAGGATGGTTCCGGCTGATCCGGATATACTCCTTCCACCTGTGCCAGAGACCATTTGTCAAATGCGGTATCACTGACACTGATACCGGAAAGATCCATAGGAGAACCCTCCATATCAAGTATCTGTCCTGCGTCAGGATCAATGCCGCTTTTTGTGAAAGCATTATCTCCGATCTCAGTTATTGATGAAGGCAGATATATTTTGCTGAGCCCGCAGTTGAAGAATGCATAGGATGCGATCCTTTCAACTCCTTCAGGTACAGTGAATACGCCATTACGGGCTTCATCTGTCTGAACGAATTCATAATCCGCATTGATTGCAGTAGGGAAATAGACTAAAAGAGTTTTTCCGTCGCTTGTATAAAGGCTTCCGTCTTTCAGCTGGTAAGCGGGAGTACTGCTTTCAGATAGTTCAACACCGTTGATATGAGAACCGTAAAACGTTCCTTCGGAAAGCGTTACAGAATCCAGGATAAAAGTGGTGGCTTCCTCATTGAAACAGCTCTCATAGCGTCCTTCTGTATCGTTATATACAGCCTTGAAGTCGTCGATTTCGTTATGAGTAAATACACCAAACCCCAGAGAACAGTCGCCGGCAAGTATAGAGTAGATACTATGGAGTTTGGTTCCCTCAAATGCATAGTCACCGATCTCAGTTAAATGAACGCTTCCCCCAAGCGAGCTGAGATCGCTGCATCTGAAAAATGCGCGTTTTCCTATCTTGGTTACACCGGATGGGAGCTCCAGCGTCTGCAGTTTCGTACACCCGTGAAATGCGCGTTCAGAGATCTCAGTCAGGTCTTTATTGTTTTCAGCATTGAAGTCAACGATGGAGAGCGATTCGCAAAGCGCAAAAGAGTATTTTCCCATGGATTTCAGACTTGCCGGGAGTTCGATCATCTTAAGGTCAAGACATCCAAGGAACGCACCGTCACCTATAGATGTAATTCCTTCATTCAGGTCTGCTCTTGACAGTTTACCGCATCCCGAGAATGCTCCGTCACCGATAGTCTTAAGTGAGTCAGGGAGGAATATCTTCTGCATGAGACTGCAACATTCAAAACTGTAGTCACCTAATCTGACGACTCCTTCAGGAACAGTTACGCGCTGCGGCCATGCATTGCCGCTGAAACAGCCGTCGCCGATCTCAGTGACTGCTTTACCATTGACCGTATCCGGAATCACAAGCTTCTGGTCGTGCCCTGTATAGCCTGTAAGTATGACACCGCCGGTATCAGCCGGCGCATAAGTATATCCGTCGATGATTTCCACTGCAGGGGAGGAAGAACCGTACACTTCCTTGCCGTTCTCGATATTATAGGATTTGACATAATACTTATACGAGCCGGCAGGATCTATACTGTCATCGACATAACTGACCTTGTCATCAGCAGATCCTGCTTCAACGCGTGCGATTGGTTTACCGTTACGATAGACCTTGTAACCGTCGCAGTCCTGCTTATCCCAGGTGAGTTTTGCCAGGGGACGGCTCGTTACCTGAATGCTGATATCAGGAACTCCGGCAGGTGATGCCGCATGTACCTGTGTAAACAGTCCGGCAACTGTGATCAGAACCGCTATCAATGCAGTAATAACAGCTATGCCTGTTATTTTTCTTCTTGCCATACTTATTATCCTCTCCCGATTTCTGTACGTATCTGATACATTGATGCTGATATTGTATCATAATACAAAACAGATTACTCTTGCCCTCTGCCGGTAAGTGATGTCATACCTTTGAAAATATGTGGTATCATATTAGTGGCGTGATTCAGCATCCGCATATATTCTGTGAGGTTCAAATAGCAAAGGAGAGTCAGCGTTAATAATGATACCGAATGCATCACAGGGACACAGAATAAGCTTTATACTTGCTTTTCTGATTTGCGTTATTATGTGCTTTTCCGCATGCGGCAGCATGGACGTGGATTCTGAAACAGATAAGGACAGTGCTCAGGCAAGAAGGGAAGAAATGTGGAAATACAGAGATGATGACAGTGTAAATCAGATTCTGTATGTGACACATACAGAAGGGACTAAGGCAATAGCAGAATTCTATGTAAAAGTTCCTGAAGAGAACAATGCGTGGGTGATGGAGTTCAGTACAGATGCATTTATAGGAATCGATCAGATGGGAGTGCCTGATGAGCAATCCGGACGAACTCCTTTGGGCGATTACGGTATAGGAGATGCTTTCGGAATACGCAAAAATCCGGGTACTTCGCTAAAGTACATCGATGTTACTCCGACTACTTATGCCTGCGACGAAGATTGTGAGTATTACAATCAGATAATTGATATCAAAGACACAGGCCATGACTGTAAGGGCGAGGAGATGTATAAATACTCTCCGGAGTATAATTACGGACTCCAGACAGCTACAAATCCTGCCAACGAGTATAACAAGGGGTCGAATCTTTTCATCCATTGCAAAGGCGCTAAACCGTTCACGATGGGCTGCGTGGCTTTGGATGAAGAGTATATGATAACTATCCTGAAGAAGGCCGACCCGGGTATGAGAGTATACTATAGTGAAATGTATATGCAGTAATAAGGAGAATGATGATTATGGGCAGACTGAAGGAACTTAGAACGTATGTGAATGCCGAACTGAATAAGATGGAGGATGAAGATAAGCGAAACAGCGCGATCGTGCATCTTTACGGCGTTTCACTTGCGGCGACTATGATTGCAAAAAAACGCGGACTCGACTGGGAAATCGCGTCAATAGCAGCCATGCTGCATGATCTTCATGCATATAAGAGCGGATCATATGATGACCATGCGCATAAGGGGGCTGACCTGGCAAGAGAGATCCTTGGAGGGCTGAATCTGACGGATGCGGAGGAGACAGAAACTATTTGTTCCGCTATATACCATCATGATGATAAACTTGTTATAGATGGACCAATGGATGAGGTCCTTAAAGACGCAGACGTCATACATCACTGCATGAACGATCTGTCTAAATCCATAAAAGAGAAGGAACAGGCGCGCTTTGACAAACTGTGCGCGGAATTTGGGCTTAAATAACCCGCAGGTAAGGAGTTTATAAAAATGAATAGCATGGTAAAAAGAAACAGGCTTGCATTTCTTATGGCATTGATTATATGCGTTGCAATGATGGCAAGCGGATGTTCATCGACAGAGGAGGCTGCCATGACAGGCGATTTAGAAACAAATGAAATCGAAGAGGAAGCAACAAAAAATACAGAAAACACAGAGGACACTCCTGTTGCGGCACCTGGGGTATATGCAGAACTTAAGCGGAATGATAGTTCGGTAGAGATCACACCGGTACCGGGAGGCATTACGGACAGCACTGTGCTCCCGACTTTCACATGCACTTTCGGAGATATGACGAACGAAGCTCAGAATGCGCTTGAAGAAGGAAGGGTCTTCCCTAAGGAGTTTTTCAGGGACCTGACTGCATGCATGCTGATAAGTGAAGAGACTATGGCGGGCAAGGAACATGATGCGATCATGTATTCTCTTTCAACTCTTGCTGCTATGGCCAATGAATTCTGGTCACTGGATCCCGTTCTTAATAATGTTGTTTATGAAGCAGCTGATGACGGTTCCATCGCTAAGAGCATCTATAATGTGCACTTCAGATCTGCTGATAAGGACGGACAGATAATATATGACAATCAGGCCAGAAAATGGTACCTGGGGGACGCAGAGTACTCAGGCAGCATAGACAGCGAAGAGACCCTTGCAACCTGGTGGACAATATTTGATGTTGCAGACGGGAATGTCCAATAAGCAAAACACCTAACAGTCATACCTTCGCTTCCGGAGATGATCCGGGAGCTTTTTTTGTGCTTTATGGCAGTGGAATTGTTAGCACTTGTCGCACTTTTGCTTTCGCAGAATTGAATTGTTTTGTGTTATACTTATAAACTGTAAAAATATGTAATTTCAGACTACGAAACCACAACAGGACACTATTGGGAGGGAAACAAATGTCGTTCAAACAAAAGCGAAATCTGGTACTGATGATCCTGATCATGTCGGTCACTTTTCTGACTGCATCACTCATCAATACTTCAGAGGCCTTTGCGTTCACAGGCGAAGGAACGGAGCAGAATCCTTACCAGATCAATTCCGCACAGGACTGGGATGATTTTGTTGCGGAGGTCAGGATGGGAAATACCGGCGGGTATTACAGACTGACAAGTGATATCACGGTAGAGACTACTGTTGGTACGCAAAACCATCCGTTTACAGGACAATTTGATGGTAACGCTCACACGATAACAGCAGATATAAGCGATACCGGCAACAATGGTACCGCGCCATTCAGATATATTTCAGGTGCGACTATCGCGAATGTCAAAACAGACGGTACGGTAAGGGGAAAGCAATACGTATCGGGTCTTGTAGGATTTGCGATGAAATCTGCGGATGGTACAGCCAACACGATAGAAAACAATACTGTAGCAGCAACAATCAATGGCAGTGAAGGTGAAAACGCCGGCGGTATTGTTGCGCAGCAGGCAAAAGATTCAGAGCTGATAATCAAAGACTGCTGGTTTACCGGTGAGATTAAAGGCGGTAAGAATTATGCCGGAGGTTTACTCGGCTGGAGCGAAGGCGGGAGCCTGGTTATTGAAGATTGTCTCTTCAGCGGCAGCTATAAAGGAACAGGGAAGTTTCATCCGATTGCTCTGAAAAATAATACTGCAAGTGTCAACGCAAATGTCAGCAGGGCTTATTACGCAAGTACTGCCGGACCTGCCATGCAGAATGATACTGCGCATGTGGTGGCAGACGGAGTACTGGCCTATGCAAAAAAAGATGCGGATGTTTCGACACAGCACTTTTATAAACAGGTAGAAATCAATAAAAAAACAAACTACTTTTATCCGGTCCGGGTTGAAATAAACATGGCCAAATCGTTCAGTCAGTGCAGTGATACAGACATTGTTTATGAAGTAAAGGCGGACGGAAAGCAGCTTGAGGAGACTGTGGATTATACCGCAATGATGGCGAGTTCCATAACTCCGGGTTACGGAAGCAGTGTCAGGGAAGTTCTGGAAATACCAGGAACATATATCCTATATATTCGCGGAACGGATAACAACAATTACCTCGGTGAATGGACCATACGTTTTTATGTTTCGAATATCCCCGGAAGCGGCAGCGAAACTGATCCTTATCGAATCAGTAATGCCACTCAGTGGAATGAGTTTACAGAAATCATAAAAACAGGAAAAGGCAAAACATTTGAAGGCGAATTTGTAAAGCTGACAGCGGATATTTCAGTTTCCACCATGGCAGGAACCGAAGATCATCCGTTCAGCGGAACTTTTGATGGGCAGAATAAGAAACTGACAAGCAATATCAGCACCGAGGAGCAGGGCGCAGCACCATTCCACTATATAAAGGGTGCGACAATAAAGAACATTACTGCTGCGGGTTCTGTTAAAGGACATGAGTATTCTGCCGGACTTGTAGGGTTTGCGCTTGGTGAAAACAGGTCTGTGCTCAACAGGATCAATCATGCTCTGATTACAGCATCGGTAACGGCTAACGATTACGGCTCAGGCGTAGCAGGTCATGGCAAGTCGTCAACAGTTGAGATCACCAATACGGTGTTCAGCGGTAAAGTCACCTGTAATATGTTCAACAGAAGATATACCGGTGCAGGTTTCCTCGTTTACAGCGATGACGCCATGCTCAGAATGACAAACTGCATCAACAAAGGAAGCAAGGGGGAGTTCTATTGGTGGAACCCTATCGGCATTGCAGTAAACGACGCTTTCGATGCACAGATCAGCAGTACATACTACAAGGAAAATGTTGCAAGAGGTGATGAATACGGCTATACGCCGGATCTGGGAGGACAGCTCGTCTACACTTCCGCGCTCTCAGGCAAGATCAGCACGAAAGTGACTGCTGCCGACAATGAGACTTACTATTACGACGACGGAGTCCGGATCACGGGTCTTAAAACGGTTTATGGATATACCGGTTCAGAGATCAATGTAGGCTACCAGGTGAAAACATCCAGCGATGACGAGCTGGTGAAAAACACCGATTTCACGGAGAAATTCAACAAGACCGTCAAGGACAAGGGCAGCTACACACTAACAGTCACAGGTAAGGGAAAGTATACCGGTTCAATCAGCGCGAAATTCAACGTCTCTGACCAGATCGACGGAAGCGGAACAAAAGATGATCCATTCATCATCTCCAGCGCAAATGACTGGAATAAGTTCAGGACTGCACTGAGCAACGGATATACATATAAGGATGAGTACGTAAAGCTTACGGCGGATATTTCTGTCGGCAACAACATGGCAGGTACTGATTCGACGCCGTTCTCGGGCACATTCAACGGAGACGGCCATAAGCTGACCGTAAATATTGACACATCTTCCGAAGGCGCAGCGCCGTTCGCGGTCGTCAATGGCGCTACGATCAGAAACCTTACCGTTGCCGGAACGGTAAAGGGCGGGAAATACACGTCCGGACTCATCGGAAAAATAAAAGGCTCCACGGTTGATATCAGTTGCGTTACAGTCAGTGCGACTGTAAAGAGCGGGCAGTACCTCGGGGGGTTCGTCGGCCACAGCTATGAAACAAGGGGTATCAATATCACAAGCTGCATTTTCAACGGCACTATCGAATGCACGGGCAGCTCAGGATACGGCGGAGGCTTCACAGGCTGGTCTGATTATCCGGGATACGTTATCAGGGACTGTCTGTTTGCCGGCAATGTGACAGGCAAATTCAAACTGTTCCATCCTGCAGGAATATTTAAGGCGAGTACAGGCTCGTACTCGGGAACCAAAAGTGGGCCGGTTTATTACATCTCTTCAGGAGCTCAGATAGGATCCGGTGACAGTACCGCAATTCCGCTGCTTGACTGGAATGTACCTGTTACGAAAGTGTATTCCGCGGCGGAAGCAAATAAAGCAGGAAGCGGTAAGCTGTTTACGCAGCTGCTGGTAGGTGGTAACGGAACAAACTGCTTCAGGGAGGCATCATCAGGCGGAATCAGTACTGATAAAGTTTATGTCACGCATGAACGCGGCAGAGAGGAGTATGATACTGTCACGCCTTCTCCGGTAATAGAATGCAACGGAGAAAGGGTTGCTGATCCGGAACATTTCAATATTAAATACTATCTGGGGGAAGAAGAGGTCCCTGCGGACAGCATCAGCAAGCCGGGCGATTATACAGTTATAGCAAAAGGAGACGATATCCATTACTGCGGATCGGTAAGCACGACTTTCAGAGTAGTGGCTCTCAGCGGAGAAGGAACCGAAGATGAACCTTACTTCCTGTACGATACACAGGACTGGAGCAACTTCGCAGCAGCTGTCAACGCGGGATACACCTTTAAGGATAAGGTCGTTGCTCTGGCGAATAGTGATGTGAAATGTGTTGTACCGGTAGGTGATGCGAACCATCCATTCATGGGTACGTTTGATGGCAATCCAAGGTATTACGACTCGAACTACACACTGGATGTAGACCTTGACGATACAGAAGCGCAGGGCACTGCGCCGTTCAGATATGTCGGCGGCGGAGCAGTAATACGCAATCTCAATGTACAGGGAACTGTCAGGGGCGGTCAGCATGCCGCGGGACTTGTCGGCTTCGCCGGAGGCGGCAACGTTGAGATATATAATGTCAATGTTTCGGCAACCGTTTCAAACGGATCGTACATCGGCGGAATCGTAGGACATGGAAAGAGTTCAAATCTTACCATGAGAAGATGTGCATTTACAGGCACGCTCACCGGCGGAAGCAGTTATGCCGGAGGACTTCTCGGGTGGAGTGACGGTCAGAGACTGACTCTTGAAGACTGCATATTTGCAGGCCGTAACAAGGGAACCGGATCTTTCCATCCGATTGCTGTCAGGAACAACGATAAAAGCATGAATGTAAGTGCACAGAATGTTTATTATCTGAGCACGCAGGCGCCGGATATCGCTGAATCCAATATAGGAGCAAGCGGAACGCCTGTATATACAAATACAAACTTCCCTGAAGACAAGCTGCTGAGCAGCATCATGGCTGCGGACAATAAAACATACTATGCAATTACCAAAGTAGGAACGATCGCAGCAAGCTATCAGATCACCGGAAAGGGAATAGCACCTGTTCCGGCAGTATCTGATGTTAATGGCACTAAGCTTAAAAACGGAACGGACTACACTGCCACATATGTCAGCAGCGAAGGCGGAGAACCTGTGGAGAAGGTCACCGAACCTGGTGAGTACACTCTTGTGCTCAAAGGAAACAGGAGCCGGACCATAGGAGAACAGGAAATCGGTTCGTTTACAGCTGAGGCAAACTTCATAGAGAGTGTTTCACTGAACAAGGAATCCGTTTCGCTGAGCTTTGATGAGGATAAGGATACGGCACAGCTCGAGATGACAGTCACTCCTGACACAGCGGTGGTCAAGGATGTCAAGTGGACCAGCAGTGACGCAGAAGTCGCGACTGTAGACGGTGACGGACTCGTGACTGCAAAGGGATTAGGTGAAACAACTGTCACTGTCACAGTCACGGATGAGACCGATGAGGTCAAGACAGCAAGCTGTTCTGTGGAAGTGGTCAGGACAGCGGCAGAGATTATCGTTCCGCCGTCAAAGAATATCCTCACTTATAACGGAAAAGAGCAGTCACTGCTGAATCCGGGGACTGCTTCAGGCGGAAAGGTCGTCTACAAACTCGCCTCAGAGGATGAATTCAAAGAGGATATCCCTGTGGCTGCAGATGCCGGAACCTACACCGTACAATACAAGGCAAAAGGGGACGAACATCATTCGGACAGCCAGGCAGCAACGATTCAGGCGACCATAGAAAAAGCCGAAGGTTCAGCAAATATCGAAAACATGGTGACGCTCAGGACAGGCAACGAACTTGACCTGGACACCCTGGTATCGGATGCGACCGGCGACATATCGTTTGAGATCAGGAATGGTGATGAGACCGGAAGCAGTATCACTGCCGGTAATACTTTCAATGCCGGTTCAGCCGGTACATGCACTGTAGCGGTAACAGTTGGTGCAAGCGATAATTACAAAGAACTGACAGGCGAAATAACGGTCAACATAGAATCCAAAGAAATATCGGATGATGAGATCAAAGTCACCATGGAGGGCTGGACGTACGGAGAGAAAGGAAACGATCCGGTATTCAATCCGGTCGAAGGTTCGGACAAGACGACAGTTCTCTACGCCGGTATCAGGAGAAGCGGAGAAAGCTACATCGGTGAAGATATACCGGAGGACGCAGGAGATTACAGCGTTTATGTTACCTGCGAAGATGATGAGTATATTTACTTCGGCGGAGCTGACTTCGTGATCAGTCCGAAGGATATATCAGGCGCGGAAGTCACCCTTGGTGAATCGCTTACTTACACCGGCTCAGAGCTGACACAGACGGTCAGTAAAGTCATGCTGGGTGAGATCGATATCACTGAGTTCTGCATCACAGGAGGAAACGATACCGTAGTCAATGCGGGCAAGTATACCCTCATTGTGACAGCGAAAGAGACGAGCAACTACACAGGATCTGTTGAGAAGGAGTTCGAGGTCGAAAAGGCTGAAATCAATGAATCAGACTATACACTTCCTACAGCGATAGAGGGACTGGTATATAACGGCTTCGAACAGGTGCTGATACATCCGGGAACTTCTCAGGGCTGCGTTTTCAAGTACGATATGGGAGCCGGCTTTAAAGATAAACTGCCGGCAGCCATAGACGCAGGCACATATCAGATCAACTGCAGAGTCAAAGGGGATATGAATCACAAAGATATTTATATCAACAATTATATCCATGTGACCATTGCCCCTATAACCTGTACCGTTGATCAGGCACCTGAAGCAATAAGCGGTCTTGTATACACGGGAGAAGCACAGGAACTCGTCACTGAAGGAACATCTTCAGATGGAGACATGGTTTACCGTCTCGGTGATGACGAAGATGCAGAATTCTCTGCCGCTATTCCGAAAGCCAAAAAAGCAGGTGAGTACAAGGTCTACTACAAAGCAGCAGCAAGAAATGAGAATTATGCTGACAGCGAGGTACAGGGACCCGTTACTGTAGAGATTGGCAGGAAGACAGCTGAAATTACCACAGAACCGCAGGCAGTTGAAAACCTGGCTTATGACGGCAAGACTCACGAACTTGTAACGCCAGGTGAGGAATCCGGCGGCACGATGGTATACAGTCTCTCAGAGGATGGAGCATTCAGCGAAGAAATACCGGTTGCTGTCAATGCAGGAGACTATACGGTTTACTACAGAATCGACGGAGGAGACGATTTTGCTGGCCCTGATGGATCCGGACAGGTTGAGGTAAATGTGAAGCAGGCTCCATTCCCGGGAAGTGTACTGAAGGGAAGCGTAAGAGCTAAATTGGGAGAGCAGGTCGACATCAGCAATTATTTCTCAAGTGATTCCGAACTGGAATACAGCATCCTTGATGATCAGACTGACACTCAGGACTGCAGTCTGGATGGAAGTATTCTTACGACCGGAACCGGAGAGGGCAAGTGCTATGTTGCGGCCGGACTCAAGGGTGATAACGGTAACTATGAGACCGCATCAATTTATGTAAACATCAGCGATGTGACAACGACAGAGATCGGCGTTTACCAGGACGATATCGTATATGGTAAGGGAAAGGTGGATCCTAAGTATGATGATTACAGCAGCTTTGGATCGGCCACATCACTGACAATACTTTACAGCGGAATTCTCAACAACGGCGAAAGCTATGGTACAAGTGAAGAAGAATCTGTTACGCCACCGACTGAATCCGGAACATATACGGTAGATGTCTTCTATACGTTCGGACGCAACGCTTATCACGGGCAGACGGAATTCTCCATCAGGCCGGCTGATATCGCCGATGCTGAAGTTACGCTTGGAGCTGAACTTAAGTACAACGGCTCTGAGCTGACACAGGAGGTAAGCAACGTCCGGATGGACGGAACGGACATCACGGGTCTGTGCACAGTAAGTGATAATACTGCAACGAATTACGGCAACTATAAGCTTACAGTGAAAGTCAGCAAAGATGCCTATAACTACCGTGGAGAAGTCACAACTCCATTCACGGTCTACCCTGACGATGCGACTCTGGAGGCAGCAAAGAAACAGGCCATAGAGGAGCTTGAAAAACAGTATAATCCGAACGAGTACACCGGCGCCGCACGTGCGACTGTCACTGCGGCTCTGGCGAAAGCAAAGGCTGCGATAAATAAGGCCAGAACGCTTGAAGAAATCGAGCAGGCGAAGGCAGCAATGGCAAATGCACTTTCAGGATCCAAGAGGGATAACACCCTTGCTGCGAAAGGCAAGAAGGTAAGTGTAAAGTACAGTAAACTGAGGAAGAAGACACAGAAACTGAAAGTTAATAAGATGATGGTCTTCCGGAATCAGGGACAGGGTGCTAAAAGCTATAAGCTTTCATCCGTTAAAAAAGGAAAGAAGAGTTACAAGAAGTACTTCAAGATCAATAAGAAGACCGGTCAATTAAAAATCAAGAAGAAACTGAAGAAAGGCACCTACAAGGTAAAGATCAAAGTCAGAGCAGCAGGAAGCGAAAAATACAACCCTTCATCCTGGAAGACAGTGACAGTTAAGATCAAGGTTAAATAAGTTATGACAACATGGAATAAATCGAAGGGGTATTGATATGGAAAATCAGGGAAACATCGTCAGACTTGCGAAACCGGTGAAGAAGGGGCTGATGCGACTCCTTTTCAGCAGATTTTTCGTGTTCGGGATCCTTCTTATAGCACAGGTTGCGCTCATGTTTGCTGTATACTTCTGGTTTGCGGATCAGCTTCCTGTACTGCTGGAAATACAGTGGGTGTTTGCATTCGCAATGATCATCTATCTGTTCAACTGCAGCATGGATTCGTCCGCGAAGCTCACGTGGATGCTCATTATATCCATACTCCCTCCGCTGGGAGCCGCGCTGCTGCTCTGGACGCAGGCAAACATCGGTCACAGAAAGACTACGGAGCTTGCAAAAGAGCAGATGGATAAGACGACGGATATTCTGAAACAGTCTGATGATATATTCAGGCAGGTAGAGCATGACGGATCGGGTACAGATGATCTGAGTAAGTATCTGAGCAGAAGCGGATGCTTTCCACTGTATGGCAACACTAAGGTGACATTTTTTGAGCTTGGAGAGTATAAGTTCAAAGCAATGCTCGAGCAGCTTGAAAAGGCTGAAAAGTTCATCTTCATGGAGTACTTCATAGTCGAGGAAGGCTATATGTGGGGCCGCATTCTTGATGTACTGACAAGGAAGGCAAAGGAAGGCGTTGATGTACGTGTTATGTATGACGGCATGTGCGAGATGTCTACGCTGCCTGCCGACTACTGGAAGCTGCTCAATGCTCATGGTATACAGGCAAAAGCCTTCTCACCGATAGTACCGGTAGTATCTTCGCATTACAATTACCGTGACCACCGCAAGATACTTGTTATCGATGGAAAGGTCGCATTCAATGGCGGAGTCAATCTGGCAGATGAATACATCAATGAAAAGGAGAGATTCGGTCACTGGAAGGATACCGCAGTAATGCTTGAGGGAGAGGCCGTCAGAAGTTTCACTTTGATGTTCCTTCAGATGTGGAATATAGGAAAGAGCGAGCCTGATTATGAGAAGTGGCTGTCTGCGCCATGCGATCCGCCGGAGGATGCATCAGGTTATGTGCTGCCGTACGGCGACTGTCCTCTTGACGAGTATAAAGCCGGCGAAGCGGTATACATCGATGTTCTTTACAGAGCAACGGAATACGTGCACATTATGACACCGTACCTCATACTTGACGGAGAACTTCTGAATGCGCTGACATTTGCTGCGCAGAGAGGGGTCGATGTAAAGATCATTCTGCCGGGAATACCGGACAAGAAAGTGGCGTACGCACTGGCAAAGACGCACTATAAAGAGTTGCATGACGCAGGTGTAAAGCTGTATGAATACACACCGGGCTTCGTCCATGCCAAGGTGTTCGTAAGCGACGATACAAAGGCGATCGTGGGCACGATCAATCTTGACTACAGGAGCCTCTACCATCACTTCGAATGCGCGACATATATGTATAAAGCCGACTGCATACCGGATATTGAAAAGGATTTCCAGAATACGCTTGCAGCATGCAGGGAAGTGACAAGTGAGAGCATAAAGAACGAAAAATTCTATTACAAATTTGTCGGTCCGCTGGCCAAGATGATATCACCGCTAATGTAGAAAACAGGGTGAGGGGCGTAGATATTTACCAGAGAGAGGAGAGAGAGATGGTACCGGAAAGATTCCAGGATTATTTTTTCAATGAGCGTGACTATCTGCCTGAAACATATGAAGTGGCAGACAAGGAACGTGAGGAGCTGATCAGACAGCTGGCTGCAATGATCACTGACGATCTCGGAATGTCAGGCAAGCCTGAGAAGATCGCAAACGATGAACCGGATTTCTGGCTGCTGGACAAGCTGCTCACGACTGAAGAAGTGAAGTTCATGCTCAGCTTCAAGAAGAAGAGAACGGTCAAGCTTACAGTAAAGCAGATGGCTAAGCGCAATAAAATGTCCGAGGCGGAAGCTGAAAAGATCGCAGAGGGCATATGCTGCAAAGGCCTGCTCGAGTATGACCGCGAGAACAAGAATCATGAGAAACAGTATTTCGTTCCGAAATGGGTAGTAGGATCCGGCGAATATATGCTGATGACCGGCAAGCTCATGGAGGAGCATCCTGAGGTCGCGACATTCTTCCACTATGCTTCAATGGTTCCTGTAGGCAAGGTAGCCCACATGGTTCCTGAAGGCGGCGGCGGACTCGGAATGCACGTTATTCCTGTAGAGAAGGCTATCGAAGGAAAGAACGAGGCCATCTCCTATGAGAAGCTTTCGTACTGGCTGAAGAAGTATGACAAATTCTGCCTTGATGTATGCTCCTGCAGAAGACAGCAGAGGATAAGAGGCGAAGGCGGCGGAGAGATCGAAGACTACTGGTGCATCGCTGTAGGCGACATGGCTGAGTATCTGGTAGAGACCAAAAAGGACGCTTACTACTGCTCATATGAGGATGTAATGGAAGTTCTGCGCAAGGCTGAGGCTGCGGGATACGTACACCAGATTACAAACCTCGACGGTGAGGACAAGATCGTCGGTATCTGTAACTGCTCCAACACAGTCTGCAATGCTCTTAAAACATCACAGCTCTTCAACACACCTAACATGTCGGCATCGGCATACAGAGCCCACGTAGATCATAACAAGTGCGTGGCCTGCGGAAAGTGCGTAGAGATCTGCCCTGTAGGTGCAGCAAAGCTCGGTCAGAAGCTGTGTAAAAAGAATGGCCAGGCTGTAGAGTATCCGCTCACAGAGCTTCCTAACGAAGTAGCATGGGGACCACATAAGTGGAACAAGAACTACAGAGAAGATGCAAAGATCAACTGCTATGAAACAGGAACATCGCCATGCAAGGCAGCATGTCCGGCAAACCTGTCGATACAGGGATATATCAACATGGCAGATCAGGGCAGATACAGAGAGGCTCTCGAGCTGATCAAACAGGACAACCCGCTGCCTGCAGTCTGCGGAGCTGTCTGCAACAGAAGATGCGAGGACAGATGTACACGTGGAACGATCGATCAGCCTGTAGCTATCGATGAGATCAAGAAGTTCATTGCTGCACAGGAACTCAAGGCAGAGAACAGATTCGTGCCTGAGTGTGGCAAGGAGATTGGCGGATTCTGGGGCGATGAGTACAAGATGGCAATCATCGGAGCAGGTCCTGGCGGACTCGCAGCAGCTTACTACCTCAGAAAGCGCGGCTATCCTGTAACAGTATTCGAAAAGCAGAAAGCTCTCGGCGGTATGCTCAGATACGGCATCCCTTCGTTCAGACTCGAGAAAGAAGTAGTTGACGCTGAAATCGAAGTCATGAAAGAAATGGGCGTTGAGTTCAGGACAGGCGTTGAGGTAGGTAAGGATGTTACCATCCAGCAGCTGAGAGACGAAGGCTATGCTGCGTTCTACATTGCAGTTGGTCTCCAGAGCGGCGGAAAGCTCGATGTACCTGGTGCTGACGCAAAGGGCGTTATGAGCGGTATCGACTTCATGAGAATAATCAATGAGGACGAAGTAGCTCTTATGGAAGGCAAGCTTCCTAAGGCAGGTAAGCTCAGCGGCAACGTAGTTGTTATCGGCGGTGGAAATATCGGAGCTGACGTAGCAAGAACAGCTGTAAGATCCGGCGCGGACAAAGTATATATGTATGCACTCGAAGCTTATGATGAGCTCCCTATGGGCATTGAAGACAGAACTGAGTGCGAAGAGGAAGGCATCAGCGTAAACGGCGGCTGGGGACCTGTTGAGATAAAAACGAAGGACGGCAAGGTCTGCGGCATCAGCTTCAGAAAGTGCGTAAGCGTCAAGAACGAAGAGGGAAGATTCGATCCTAAGTTCGATGACAGCGAGACTACAGAACTCGAGTGCACAACAGTGCTGTACTGCACAGGTCAGAAGCCTGACCTCGGTAAGATGCTAGAAGGCACAAAGGTAGAGATCAGCCCGAGAGGCATGATCGTTGCTGACCCTGTTACACTGCAGACTGCAGAAGAAGATATCTTCGCAGGAGGAGACATCGTAACAGGCCAGAAGTTCGCTATCGATGCGATCGGAGCAGGAAGACCTATAGCAGACTCGCTCCACAGATATGTACATAAGGATCAGGGTCCTAACAGACTGACTGTAGGCCGTGACCTCAGAGAAATCATTGAGCTTGACAGAGAAGACATTATGGTCGAAAGCTACGACAACATGCCTAGACAGAAGCCGGGTCACAGAGACGGTGATCCGACCAAGACATGGCACGATCTCAGAGAGCCTCTGACCGAGGTTCAGATCAGAGCAGAGGCCAACAGATGTCTCAAGTGCGGTGCTACCACAGTTGATGTCAACAGATGTATCGGCTGCGGACTCTGCACGACCAAGTGCGAATTCGATGCTATAAAGCTTGAGAGAGATCACCCGAAGGCATCCAGAATGTTCTCAGCGGAGAACGGCAAGCTCAAAGCAATCCTGCCATATGCTCTGCCAAGAGAGATCAAGATCAGAGCTAAAGGCAGCAAAGTGCTTGGAAAGATCATTAAATAGACATGTACAAGCTGAAATATCTGATAATAGGTGCAGGAGGTACAGGCGGAGCGATTGGCTCACACATGGCACAGGCAGGCCACGACGTCACTTTTATTGCGCGGGACAGACATCTTGCGGCTATGAAAGAGAATGGCCTCAGGGTGAGCCGGCCGGATGGAGAATTCGTCATAGATCCTGTCAGCGCATATACGACGGATGAATACATTAATCTCTGCGGGGGATCAAAGCAGACCGGCGAATATACAAAACCTGATGTCATATTCGTGTGCGTCAAGGGATATTCCATTGAAGACACGATCCCATTTATAAGAGCTGTTGCAGGCCCGGATACTATAGTTATCCCGATCCTCAACATATTCGGCACAGGTTCCCGGATGCAGAAAGAGCTGCCGGATATAACAGTAACTGACGGCTGCATTTACGTTGCATCAGAGATAAAGGAACCCGGCCACATCTGGATGAACGGGACCATCCTCAGAGTGGTATTCGGCTTACGTAAAGACCAGAAGCAGCTCGACGAAAGACTCAGACCTCTCCTCGAAAAGATTCGTGATGATCTGTGCGGCAGCCGCATCGAAGGCATACTGTCAGACAACATAGAGAGAGACTGCCTGAGGAAGTTCTCTTATGTATCTCCTCAGGGCGCATGCGGACTTTATTACGATGTTCCGGCAGGAGCCGTTCAGCAGGATGGAGAAATCAGAGATTGCTTTGCCGGCCTGATCAAAGAGATATCGGATCTGGCAGATGCAATGGGCATAGGCTTCGGAGAGGATGTAGTGCCGGTCAATCTTGCAATATCCGCCGGCCTTTCACCTGACATGACTACTTCGCTGCAGCGGGATGTGGCGGCAGGGAAAGCCTCAGAGATAGACGGACTTATCTATGAGGTCGTGAGAATGGGGGAGAAATACGGCGTTAGCCTCCCGCTTTATGAAAAGATCTCAGCCGAACTGCGCAAAAAGCTGCAATAACAAGCGTTTTCCAAAAGACATCAGTGACCGTCAATGCGGCGGTCACATTTTTCTTGCATTCTTTGGAAATGCAGCTTTATTTGCTATAATTGCATTATCAGTTTTAAACAAAAGGAGAGTGCTTTTTGAAAAAGAACTACCCACTGGAGATTGTAGGCTGACCGGGAGGTTTGCAGACGATCTTACAAACCTCCCGCTGAAAGGCAATTGAAGTCGACAATTTTCAGGAGGTAAAACAATGAATACAAACGACGTAATAATACGTTTTGAGAATAAAGGCGAATACAGAGAGGTCGAGAACCTTATAAGGGAGTCGTTCTGGAACGTCTACCGCCCGGGATGCAGCGAGCACTATGTAATACATGTGTTGCGTGATGATCCGGCATTCGTGAAGGAGCTCGATTTTGTTATGGAAAAGGATGGCAGTCTGATAGGTCAGAATATGTTTATGAGGACTGTTATCAATGCAGATGACGGAAGAGATGTAGAAGTACTTACGATGGGCCCGATCTGCATTGCGCCTGAGCTTAAACGCAAAGGATATGGGAAAAAACTGCTTGACTATTCACTGGGCAAAGCTGCAGAATTGGGTTTCGGCGCAGTTCTGTTTGAAGGCAACATAGATTTCTACGGAAAGAGCGGTTTCGATTATGCCCGCAGATTTGGCATCAGGTATCATGATCTGCCTGAAGGCGCCGACGATTCGTTCTTTCTCTGCATGGAGCTGATACCGGGATATCTTGATGATGTGACCGGTGTATATCAGACACCACAGGGATACTACGTGGATGATGCGGAGGTCGAAGCGTTTGACAAAGACTTTCCGCCTAAAGAAAAGCTTAAACTGCCCGGGCAGTTGTTTTAATTCAAAGTTTAGATAATCAGAACTCAAAACCGCTGCCGTATTCAGCAGGACTGGAGAAATTATGGAAATCATTAAAAAAATACGTTCCAATATGAAAGCGAATGTCATCGGCGGTCTTATCAGCATAATCCTGCTGTTTGCAATCGTTGTCTGTATCATTGGATACAATAACTTTACCGATGCATTCAAGGATGAATATACTTCAGTCACACATCATATGGCTGATTCGGCAGCGTCATTGGTGAACGGAGATCATATCGATCAGTATCTCGCCGGCGAGGAGCAGGAAGAGTATGATGCTACAAAAAGCAGAATGGATATCATTTGTCAGAGAATGAATGTTTCTCTGATTTATGTGATCAAGGTCGATACGAGTGATTATGGCAGATTTGAATCTGTCTTCAATTCCGTAAATAACAGCGTGGATGACTCTGAATACACAGAATGGGAAGTCGGACATAAAAGAAACACTACGAACGAAGAGTATAGTGAGAAGTACAAAGCTATCTATAAGCAGCAGTCGGAATGTGAAACTGTTTTCCGTACTGACCCGGGCGACGGATCGCATCCTCATATGACGACAATGGTTCCCGTAAAGAATTCGGAAGGGAAGGTAACGGCTCTGCTCTGCGTACAGCGTCCGATCAGGGAAATGGTAGATGCCACATTGCCATATCTTCTGACGATCTTTATCGGTGTTGCCCTGATAGAAATACTGGTATGCATACTGGCATCAAGGTTTATCAGTACATCGATCATCAAGCCTGTCGAAAAGGTCTCAAAAGAAGCATCACGTTTTGCAAAGGAGAACACTAAAGGCGAACCTCTGGGCGAGATAAGCAAATATGATGTCCTGGAGAATCTTGCAGGATCCATCGACTTCATGGAAACTGAGATGACCAGATACATCGAAAATCTCACTGCCGTTACAGCAGAGAGAGAAAGGATGGGAGCAGAGCTTTCAATCGCCGCCCAGATACAGAACGACGCCTTGCCTGCAGTTTTCCCGCCGTTCCCTGACCGTCACGAATTTGATATCTATGCTTCAATGGATCCTGCCAGAGGGGTCGGCGGAGACTTCTACAACTTCTTCTTTATTGATGATGACCACCTGGCACTGGTGATGGCTGATGTATCAGGCAAGGGTATACCGGGCGCGTTGTTCATGATGGAAACAAACATACTTATCACGGAAAGAACACAGATGGGAGGCACACCTGCTGAAATACTGAGCTTCGTAAACGACAGGCAATGTGAAAGCAATAAGGCGGAAATGTTCGTGACTGTATGGCTTGGAATACTTGAAGTATCTACAGGACACCTTATCTACGCAAATGCGGGTCATGAGGATCATACAGTATACAGGAACAACCAGGTCTTTGAAATTGTGAAGGAAAAGCATGGATTTGTTGTTGGCGGCATGGAAGGGGTCCAGTACAAAAACTTCGAAATGCAGCTCAACAGAGGTGATAAGCTGTTCCTTTATACTGACGGGGTTCCTGAAGCTACTGATAAAAATGATAAAATGTTCGGAACGGGCAGAATGACAGATGCGCTCAATATAGAACCGGCTGCAGGTCCGGAGCAGATACTTAAGAATGTCAGACAGGCGGTTGATGAATTTGTCGGAGAAGCAGAACCGTTCGATGATCTGACCATGATGTGTCTGGAATACAGAGGTCCTGAATCAAAAGCCGGTCCGGACGAAAAAATAATGAATAATTAGGGGATAAATAATGAATCGCAAACTGATTTTTATGGATGTAGATGGTACGTTTACAGTTCCGGGAGGGCACATACCGCCTGAGAGCGCGGTAAAGGCTGTACAGAAGGCCCGTGAGAACGGACACAAGGTATTCCTGTGCTCGGGCCGCAACTACAATATGCTGGAGCCTCTGCATAAATACGGCTTTGACGGTGGCATTGCCAGCTGCGGCGGCTACGTATACGCCGGCGATGATGTGCTGTATGACTGCCCGCTGACAGAAGAACAGCAGGATAAGCTGATCACTTTGTTATCGGATGAGGGAGTCTTCCTTTCAATCGAGGGTAAAGACGCCGCTTACAGTGATGAGCGTGCAAAGGAGTATCTTAAGCAGGGTGATTCCAGAAACGAATATCTGCTCAGAATGATAGAAGCTGTGTGGATCGGGCTGGGTCCAAAGCCGCTGCACGAATATGACGGATGCCCATTGTATAAAGTAGTATTCACCTGCTCCGACGTGGAACAGATAGCCCCTGCAAAAGAGGCGCTTGGAGACGAACTGCAATTCATAGTCCACGATTTCTCCGAACCGGGCTGCTATTTCGGTGAAATCATCAACCGCAAGTTCAATAAAGGAAGCGCCGTATGCCTGACAGCTGATGCTCTTGGATTTGATATAGCTGACACCATTGGATTTGGCGACAGCAGGATAGACATCGAGATGATAGAAGCAGTCGGCACAAGCGTGTGCATGGGAGACGGAAGCGATTTCCTCAAGGAACGGAGCGATATGGTCTGCCCGGCTACCAATGAAGACGGTATTGAATGGGCGTTTAAAAAGCTCGGTCTAATATAAACCGGAAGGAATATCAACTAATGAAAGCATGTGTATTTTCTGATTCACACGGCCTGGTCGGCCATATGATATCTGTAATAAAGCTTGAGAAGCCGGATATATGCTTCTTTCTTGGAGATGGTGAAAGAGACCTCGCCAGACTGGAAGACAATTTTCCGGACCTTCCGATCTATGCGGTAAGAGGCAACTGCGATTTCAATACAGACCTTCAGAGGCTGATACTTTGTAACGTGGAAGGTGTTATCATATTCGCCACGCATGGCCATCTGTCCAACGTAAAACGCGAGGACGATTTCAGGACTCTGATATATCAGGCAAAGGAAGCCGGAGCGGACATAGCGCTTTTCGGACATACGCATTATCAGTATCTCGCAGAACACGACGGCATTACGCTGCTGAACCCGGGCGCGGCCGGCTACGGCTATTATCCGGGCTACGCAATACTCAATATAGAAAACGGAACGTTTACAGCAGAGCTCAGAACCATCTGATACAGGACATGAATTTCACCAATCGAACGCAAACAAATTAACTTCATGGAGTATAATAATAAACTGTAAGGGAAGGATAAATCCCGCTCAAAAAGTGGTATTATTTGACTCTGGACTTACAACTGATCACCGGCCGGAATCCGTCCGGTGTGCGGGGGGTATAGAATGACTATTGAGGTAAAAGAAAAGGGAAGCAGACAGTTTTATAAAGAAGTTGTTAATATTCTTACTCAGTACAGACAGCTTCTGTACAGGCCAGAGGATAAGCTGAGAGACAATTTTACCAGATATATCTTACTGACAATCGCAATGGTACTTATCTGTGCCATGAGCATATATGGCGGCATCAATAGTTCATTTAACGCGATGAAGATACTGACAGCCGTGTTTGCCGGGGTGGCAGCTGCAGCGACAGCCGTCATTCTTGTCAGAATGAATAAGACGGTAGACGATTATCTTGCAGATGACCGCCCTTCAGTAGTCACACTCGATGAGAACGGAGTAGAGATAGAAAAGACAGGAGCTCAGGCCGTAAGACTGGCATGGGATAACGTGGCATTTGTAAGAACCTTCGTTGAATCTACATCCTTCTTCTCAAAGGATCTCAGCGGTATCGTTCTCTCCGTGGACAACAACTACAGAAAAGAGATAATGGACTACATCAAGAGCAACAATATTGATGTTAAGGTAGTCAGATAGTTATGTAACAGACGCCGTTTCAGTGAACGGCAGATAAACAGGGAAACAGTAAGGTGCGTAAGGCACATTTTGAATATAGATCAAGAGGTTATTGAAATGGACAAGAAAAATACTTTTAACGAAAAAGATTTTGAATATACGATCGTTATGGATGCCAGCTATATAGGACCTGACGTCAATGATTTAAGAAAGCCTGAGGATGCTGCAGAAACCGCAGAGAATCCGAATGCAGAGTATGAGATGCTGTATTACGATTATGAGAGGATGATCCTCAGGGATCCTACCGTGCTCGACAAGGACGACGCGTATCCGCGTTCATATCAGTGGCGTGTGGGTGACAGATATGACCCGGCTAAGATCGCAGCTGTTGAAGAGGCTCTGAAAAACAGAATCAGGATCACTGATACTGAAGCGTATAAGAAGTTTATCGAGGAAATGAAAGACCGCAAGTTCAAACCTGAATCGTGGGATTGATAGGAGTCATTTTTAATGGCGGATCTTGAAAAACTGAAAAAGGATTATGCAGAACTGGTCATCAGATCAGGCGTAAATATTCAGAAGGGGCAGAGATTACAGATCACAAGCGGGATCGAATGCGCCGAATTTGTAAGGCTTTGCGCAGAGGCAGCATACGATGCAGGCTGCAAGGAAGTGCTGTTCCGCTGGACCGACGACGAGCTTGCGCGTATGAAATACCTGAGAGCGGCTGACGAGGTGTTCGACAGCGTCGATTCATGGGTCGTAGACCGGGCCAACAGCCTGGTAGACGAGGGATGCGCGTTCCTGACTATATATGCTGAAGATCCGGAGAGCCTTAAAGGTGTCGACCCGGACCGCATCAAAAGGGCTCAGATAAGCAGCGGTAAGGCACTCGAGTACTATCGCGGAAAAATGATGAGCAGCGAGGTCCCGTGGAGCATCTGTTCGGTCCCGACAAAAGCATGGTCGCGTATGGTGTTTCCTGAACTCAGCGAAGAGGAAGCTGTCGCACGGATGTGGGAAGAGATCCTTGCATGCTGCAGGGTCGACGGCGGCGACGCTGTAAAGAACTGGCAGGATCACAGCGACGAGCTGAAAAAGCATGTAGACATCCTGAACGGATACAATTTCAAGACACTGAGATACAGGAATTCCGCAGGCACTGATGTTACAGTAGACCTTCCTGAAGGTCACTACTGGGAGGGCGGATCAGAGAAGTCCGGCACAGGTATCATCTTTTCGGCTAACATGCCGACTGAAGAGGTGTTCACTCTTCCTGACAGAAACAGTGTAAACGGCACCATCGTGTCCACAAAGCCACTCAGTCACAACGGCACGGTCATAGAAGGCATTGTATTCAAGGTTGAGAACGGAAAGATCGTAGAGGCTCACGCTGAAAAGGGCGAAGACATCCTTAAGGACGCTATTTCAGTCGACGAGGGAGCTTCATACTTCGGAGAGGTAGCGCTCGTCCCGTACGATTCGCCGATCTCCAACAGCGGTGTGCTGTTCTTCAACACACTGTTCGATGAGAACGCTTCATGCCACTTCGCGTTCGGCGAGGCATATCCGATGATAAAAGGCGCAGAGAACATGACAAGGGATGAGCTCAGGGCGCTGGGAGTAAACACATCGATGACGCATGTCGATTTCATGGTCGGATCCGAAGACCTCGAGATCACCGGCATCACACACGACGGCGAGGAGATCCCAGTATTTGTAAAAGGCAACTTCGCATTCTAGTATAAGAAACACAGAACCTCTGATCGCTGCGGTCAGAGGTTTTTCTATATCTGCATATATGCGCATATGATACAATGGTTTACAAAGAGACAAAGGATTATGATCCGGAGTAGAGGGCATTCCGATATTGGATCTTTATTGGTTTTAGCGATTTAAAGTAGGGAAAGAGAAAAATGATTATATTTATAGCTATATATCTGATTGCGCTATGTTGTTACTTCAAGACCAGAACGTCAGGCAATATCAAACACAGGGCCATCAACAAGTACCTGATGGCAACGATGTACCTGACGCTGGCCTTTGTGACTTTTTTCAACAAATATGAGTTTGCGAGCTACCAGCTTCTGCTCATGGCGGCGCTGATACTTGCATGGCTGGGGGACATTTTCCTCGTGTTCGATTTTGGACGCGGCGGAGATTTTTTCCTTGCGGGAAACATCTGCTTTACACTGTACGAACAGGCAGTGCTTATAGACAAGGGCGGATACTGGTTCAACGATTTTGCATGGACCTACGTGGTAGCCGGTCTGATGCTTGCCGTAGTGATATTCGCTTCCGGCCGCTGGCCTGAAAGGATCAAAATGGGCAAGATGCGCTGGCCAATGATATTCTATCTGTCGTCGATATTCATGCACGGCATAACCGGACTTGCTCTGATGATAATGATGAAGGGCACCGGCTACGCGATGCTGGGCCTTGGATCGTTCCTGTTCATGATCTCGGATATCGACCTGAATGTTTACAGATTCATGTTCAATGACAACAAATGGCTCATCAGGCTCAACAGCCTCACATATTTCTGTGGTATGCTCCTGATAGTGCTGAGCACTGTATACGCTTAAAATCGCCGAATTTGCATAAAAAGGTGTGGCTGTAAAACTAAAACCTGGAAAGGAAATAACGGATGTACGGTGAAAAAGTAGTTATCGGAAAGGGAACTGAATATCCGCTCAATGGCATCCTTGAGTTCCCTGACGGCGTATCCGGACCTGTTCCGGCTGTTGTAATGGTACACGGCTCAGGTGCCAGCAACATGGACGAGAAAGTCCTCAAACTGACACCTTTCAAGGATCTGGCGGAAGGACTGGCGGCACATGGCATAGCATCGCTGAGATACGACAAACGTACTTTTGTGCATGGGCGAAAGATGATGAAAGCCTTCGCATCCGGTATGACCGTCCGTGAGGAGACGATAGAAGATGTTCTACTGGCGATCGCATTGCTGAGAAATGACAGACGGATCGACAGCGGCAACATCTTTATACTCGGCCACAGCATGGGCGCAATGCTCGCGCCAAGGATAGATGCCGAAGGTGGGGATGCGAAAGGTCTCATAATGATGGCAGGTACACCTAATCGCCTGGAGAATATCGTGCTCAGGCAGCTGAAACAGGGACAGAAGGGCAATCGAATGCTTGGATGGGTTCTGGCGCTTGAGAACAAATACTTTGCAAAGAGGTTCAGCGGTCTTTATGACATGAGTGACGAGGAAGCGAAAAAGAAGAAGTTCGCAGGCAACATTTCGCTTTATTACTTCAAGGAAATGGGGCAGAAGACAGCCTCGGATTATCTCCTCGAGAGCAGCAAGCCTGTGCTGATCATGCAGGGCGGCAGAGATTTTCAGGTTCTCGCGGATGACGATTTCAAGGCATTCAAAGAACAGCTCGCTAGCCGGGACAACACCACCTATAAGCTGTATCCGGAGCTGAATCACTGCTTCGTTCCTGCCAAATACGACGACATCACCAAAGCGACAAAAGACTACAGCATCGAGCGCCACATAGGCGAAGATGTTATATCCGATATCGCTGAATTCATCCACGCGCAGCAATAAAAGAGATACACACAAAAGGCCCCGGATCATTTCGGTCCGGGGTCTTTGTCTGAAAGATCAGATTATTGATCAGATTATTTCATAAGGTCCATGCCGGCATCCCATGCCTGGCCTTCTTTTTTGCCTACGCTGTAATAGCCATGGCAGGAGTTGTCAAACATAAGGGCATTCAGCTTGAGTACGTCGATCTTGCCTTCATCGTTGAGGACCGACTCTTCAGCCTTGACATTTATGATGCGTCCGACAACACCGTGGATGTACTCAGTGTCGAGCTCCTCCAGGAATTCGCACTCCATTACAACAGGGAACTCATCGATTATAGGAGCGTGCACGTTTGCACTCTTAACAGCGGTGTAACCGGTACGCTCGAACTTGTCATCCATCTTGTTGCCCGATGCGATACCGTAAAAGTCGGCAACCTCCATGTGAGGACGGTCTGCGAGAGAAACGGTGAATGCCTTGCTCACTAGTATGTTAGACAGAGTTTTCTTGCCCTTGCCGATGCAGAGGTAGATGCGGTCAGCACCGCATATCTGACCCCAGGCAACATTCATAACGTTGACTTTCTCGTTCTCATCATAAGCAGCAACCATCAGTACAGGCATTGGGAAAACAGCCTGCTGGATACCAAGATCTTTTTTCATTTAAAACAGCCTCCTTGAAATGAATGACCGCTGAGTTGCAGCGGCTTTTTTATATTCTGACTAAATGATACAATATTTTCAAAGGAAAAGGGTACAAAGTGCAACAAAAAGAAAGGGGCACTGGAATGATAAAAATCTGCATATTCGATCTGGATGGAACTCTGGCTGCAACACAGGAGTCCATAGCAAGACCTGTAAATATGACATTAGCCCATTATGGCCTTGCTGAGCAGCCTGTAGAGGCCTTCAATTACTTTGCCGGAGACGGTATCAAAAATGCGCTGAAAAGGGCGTTAATCGCCTCTGGCGACACCACGGCATCGCATCTCGAGGAGGGCCTGCCAATGTGCCGTGCCTGGATGCAGGAGAATCCGGCGTATCACGTTGTGCCATACGATCATATGGTCTGGGCTCTTGAGGAGCTCAAGAGGAATGGTGTAAAGATCGCAGTTTTCAGTAACAAACCGCATGAAAGCGCCATAGGTGTTGTGGAGACCATATTCGGCAAGGGACTATTCGATCATATTCAGGGCCAGACGGACCTTATCCCTATAAAGCCTGACCCGACCGGAGTGTACGAGATACTCGATCTGTTTGGTACAGAGAAGGATGAATGCCTGTATTTCGGCGATACCAACACTGACATGCTGACTGCCCGCAATGCGGGAGTTACCGCAGTGGGCGTAACATGGGGATTCAGACCGAGGTCGGAACTCGAGGAGTACGGCGCTGATATAATAATCGACAGCGCCAAAGATATCCCGGGTCTGGCAGGGTTGAACGCGGATACGGAAGACAGATAGGCCTGCCGGTGCAAAGATGAAAAGTAGCAAAAACGAGCAAAAGAGCCGCAAAGGCTCTTTTTTCATTATACAGTCCGTTTTTCCGGACACATAGAGCGCTACACTGTAGATGTCAGAACACACTTTAGCCCACAAAACAGAGGATGCAGTGTAAAAAGGAGGTACATGTGATGAAAACCTACAACCTTACGAGACACCTTACAACAATACTGACAGTATTTGCAGTGATCTTTTTCCTCGCAACATGTTAGCAAAAGCTCATATTGCAGTCGGAATGGCTGCGGCATTTTCAATAGTAAGACCCGCGACGGTCGCCGAGGCTCTGCCTGTTATCGCAGGCGGAGCTTTGGGCTGTCTGATTTGTGACCTGGACTGCGAGAATAAATCGGAAAAGAGCGACTCGTCACACTGGAGAAATGTGATGGTGCTGGTAGCCGCAGCCGCACTGATAGAAGATCATTTGCTGGACGCCGGAATGTGGAGTTCGCTCGGGCACAGCGGCGACCATCTGCCGGTCTTGTTTGCCCCGGTCGGGCAGTATCTGTGGTTTGCGGGACTTGCAGGATTTGTGATCATCTGCGTGTTTGCGGGAGGATCCGGCCACCGCGGCTTCTCACACTCGCTGCTTGCACTGGCACTGGAGACTTTATGCATGTGGCTTATATTCCCGGCGGTGGCCATGCCGTTTGCGATAGCATTCGCATCGCATGTATTGCTCGACATGATGAATAAAAGGTCGGTGAGGCTGTTCTATCCGGCAAAGAAGGGGATATGTCTGGGATGGTTCTATGCGGACAGGCTGGCAAACAAAGCTATCGCGGCAGGCGGAACGATCTGGATGATAGCTGCAGTAATTCTCTGTCTGCGCTCACGCGGCTAATCATACCGCCTATACACCGCCCGGGACTCAATAAAATAAAAATGCTTCAAGAAAACTTCAAGCTACACTGTTTTTGTGCAATAATTAGCTCAGCAATTAATCAATAAGCAGCAGGAGAGGGTCTAGCCGACCCTGCTGCAGGTGTATGGAGCAGACAAGGAGTGTATTATGAAAAGAGTAATAGCATTACTGCTGGCAGTCATGATGATGGTTGGCGTAACAGCATGCACAGCAACCACTGAATATAATTCCGGAGAAGAAGCAGGAGTGGAAAGCTCAGCTGACTGAAACAGAAGTCATCAGTTGCTCATGACAGCGTCAGAGAAAGGCTTTTATGCCTTTCTTTTTTTTATTGGACTGATGGGCAGATTTTATTAATTTGTTAGGCAGAAGAATTCTGGTTGACACGGTGTCAAGAGGGTGTTACAATTCAGGTGTTGACACGGTGTCAACCAATAGAGAGGAGAAAACACCATGTTCAAAGGAACACCTGAGATCATCGCGCAGAGGAGAGAAGAAATCGTCAATGCATGCGAGCAGCTGTATCAGACGAAGAGCTTCAAGGAGATTAATCTTAAGGATATAGGAGAAGCAACATCTTTTTCCCGCCCGACGATATACAACTATTTTCATACAAAAGAGGAGATATTCCTTGCTCTTTATGAGCGCGAGTATCAAAAGTGGAACGACGAGCTTGAAAGCATTCTGAACAGCGATCAGAACTACAACAGGAAGCAGATTGCTGAAATGATCGCGGGTTCACTTGAGAGAAGGGCGCAGCTCCTCAGACTGCTTTCCATGAATAACTTCGATATGGAAGCAAACAGCCGTGAGGAATTGCTTGCATCATTCAAACGTGCATACGGACGTTCCCTGGATCTTTTCAGGGGGATCCTTGAAAAATATTGCCAGGATATGTCCACAGAAGAAGTAAAAGAGATCCTGTACGTATTCTTCCCATTTATGTTCGGTATTTATCCTTATGCAGAAGTGACCGACAAACAGAGAAAAGCAATGGAAGAAGCAGGTGTTGAATACAATTATCATTCGATTTATGAGATCACATACAACTGCCTGATCATGCTTCTGGACAAGTAATCTGAACAAGTTACTTGAATATGCAGCCCGAACAGGCAATTCAGTTGAACGTTCCCGCCACCTACGCATGAATGCTTAGAGGTGGGGGATTCCTGCTTCACAGAGAACTGCGCCTTGTCCTAAGATTCAGCGTCTTACACTCT
>ONRQ01000013.1 GCA_900320285.1 uncultured Eubacteriales bacterium | reverse complement strand
AAAAAGAAATGAAAAAGTTATTTGCTCTTGTAGCAATGGTAATTGCCGCTGGCACTATGCAGGCTCAGATGGCAATCGGCACCATGATGAATGATGTGTTCAGCATTGTCGGAGAAGCAATATCAGATAAGTAAAATAAAGTAAGTTTATAATTTTTTCATTTTTAATTATAAGGAGAAACACCAATGATTTATGCAAGTGACTTCAGAAAAGGTATTACTTTTGAGATGAACGGCGAACCGCATGTAGTGCTCGATTTCCAGCATGTTAAGCCGGGCAAGGGAGCTGCTTTCGTAAGAACAAAGTACAGAAACATCCTCACAGGTGCTACACGCGAGGAAGCTTTCAACCCTAACGACAAGTTCCCTAAGGCTCATATCGAGACAAAGCAGATGCAGTACCTCTACAACGATGGAGAGCTGTACTACTTCATGGATCAGGAGACATATGATCAGGTCCCTCTGACATTTGACCTGGTTGAGGATGCCATCAAGTATATCCGTGAGAATGATGTCGCTACAGTCAAATTCTATAAGGACAACGCATTCACTGTTGAAGCTCCGAACTTCGTCGACCTCGAAGTTATTGAGACAGAGCCGGGCGTAAAGGGTGATACCGCAACTAACGTTACAAAGGCTGCTACAGTTGAGACCGGCGCAGTTATTCAGGTTCCTATCTTCATTAATGAAGGCGAGAGGATCCAGATCGATACAAGATCAGGTGAGTATCTCGGAAGATCCAAGTAGGAGACTCATTTGAAAGAAGAAAAGAGCATCAAGCGTTTCCACAGACCGCTTACAATCATTACAGTGCTCATTATACTGGCTGCATTGATACTCTGGTCTGTATACATGATGTCCAAGCCTTACGACAGAACGCGTACGACCTACGCGGATTTTGTCGTTGAGGAAAATGACGGTCTGAGCGATATCGCGGAACGGCTTGATGAACAGAAGTTTATAAAAAGCGCATCACGTTTTGAACTCCTCGGAAAACTGACCCTCGCAAAGGACTTCAAACCCGGCACATACTATATTTCTCCGTCAATGGATTCGCTCAGCATACTGCAAACGCTGCAGAGCGGCCTGACGACCTCAAAGGGATTTACGGTACCTCCGGGATATACAATTTCACAGCTGGCCACAGCGCTAGACAGGGACGGACTTGCGGACAAGGAAAAATTCCTTGAAGCCGCAGCTGATCCTGATCTTACCCAGCTTGAGGTTCTTGGTGAAAACGAGGAGGGGCTCACAGGTACAGATCTTATAGAAGGATTCCTGCTTCCGGGTGAATATACTCTGTCCGCTGATGCTGATGAAACAATGATGATAATCATGATGCTCGATGCATTCGGAAACTTTTATGATGAAGACTGCAGTGCAAGAGCAGATGAACTGGGGATCACTACAAGACAGCTTCTCGTAATGGCTTCGATGATCGAAAAGGAGACTTCGATCGACAAGGAACGTGCGGAAATATCAGGTGTCATACACAATCAGATCAACATGGAACTTATAAATGTGGATGATCTTCCGGATAAGCCTCTCTGTTCGCCGAGCAGGGAATCAATCATGGCTGCACTGTATCCTGAAGAGCATGAATATACTTATTACGTTCTTAACAGCACGCTGGATGGAACCCACAGGTTTACTGCTGATGAGAACGAGTACAACTCATGGGTCGAAGAATATGAGAATGCTGTAAAGGCTGAAGCTGAGGAAGCAGAAGAGTCCGAAGAAGCTGAAGAAGCTGAAGAAGCACCTGACGGTACCGAAAGTGAAGGCGAAGGATAATGAAGTACGTAAGAGACATTCCTTTCAAGGAATTTGTCGACAGTTATCATAAGGCTGCTGATGAAGATCTTGCGAACCTCAGGCGTTCAAATGAAGAAGAGTCTGTTCCGCTTATTTTTACTGAGACCGAGGAGATACTGGGCCTCCTGACAGGCATTACAAATCCCTCAAGGATACTCGAGATAGGGACGGCTCATGGATATTCAGCGCTTTTCTTTGCAAAGAAACTGCCTGAAGCCCATATTACAACTATTGAGCGTAATCCCGTCATGATAGAAGCCGCCGGAGCTGAATTTGCTTCAAGGAAGGAAGGGGAGCGTATAGACTTCCGCACAGGTGACGCTTCAGAGATACTCGATGAACTCGTAAGTAAACTCGAAGATGCTGAAGAATCAGAGAAGTTCGATTTTGTATTTATAGATGCGGCCAAAAGCCATTACAGGGAATTCTTTGAAGCTGCTGAAAGGATATGCACAAAAAATGCGCTGATAGTATGTGACAACATTCTTCTCAGCGGATGGATAGTTGAGGCTGACGGCAAGGATGCAAAACGACACAGAACGAGCATAAAATACATGAAGAAATTTCTTGAATACCTTTACAGTCGTGACGACCTTGAGGTAACAATTCTTACCGGCGCAGACGGGCTTGCAATAATCAGATTTATAGAATGAAAACAAACGATAGAAAACCAGAACTCGAATTGCTTGCTCCGGCAGGCGATATGGAAAAACTGAAAACGGCGGTAAGGTTCGGCGCTGACGCTGTCTATTTCGGCGGCGAAATGTTCAGCCTGAGAGCCGGAGCCGGCAATTTTACCGTGCCTGAAATCGAAGAAGCGATGGACTGGCTGCACGCCAATAATGCCAAGGGTTATATGACAATAAACATATACCCTCACAACGGCGATATTTTGCCTCTGAGAGATTATATCGGGAAAATCAGGCATATTCCCGTTGATGCATTCCTGGTGTCTGATCCGGGAGTTATGGGCCTGATAAAGGAACAGATCCCTGATGCTGAGATCCATCTGTCTACACAGGCAAATACAACCAACTACCTGACAGCCCGTTTCTGGGCTTCACAAGGAGTCAAACGAGTAGTATGCGCGCGTGAGATGAGCCTTGAAGAGATCAGGGTAATGAGAGAAGAGCTTCCTGAGGATATAGAGATCGAGTCCTTTGTACACGGTGCCATGTGCATCTCGTACTCCGGCAGATGCCTTCTCAGCAATTTCATGGCCGGCAGGGATGCAAACCGCGGTGCATGCACACATCCGTGCAGATGGAAATACGCGCTGGTTGAAGAGCAGAGACCGGGTCAGTACTATCCGATCGAAGAAGACGGATACGGAAGTTACATTCTTAATTCACGGGACCTCTGCATGATAGACCGCATTCCGGATCTTGCGGAAGCAGGTGTGTATTCGCTAAAGATAGAAGGCCGCATGAAATCGATGTACTATGTGGCAACTGTCGTAACAGCTTACAGAGCTGCAATCGACTCATATCTCAGTGACCCTGAGAATTATGAATTTGACAGCAAGTGGTACGACGAACTCTGCAAGGCGAGTCACAGGGAATTCACCCACGGTTTTTATTACAATAAGCCTACAGATAAAGACCAGAACTATCTTACCAGCGACTATACAAGGAATTATTCGTTTATAGGCCTTGTCAGGGAAACTGATGAGACTACCGGTCTTACAACGGTAGAGCAGAGAAACAAGTTCTCAATAGGAGATACCGTGGAAGTATTCGGACCGTACACGCCGTACTACGAAGAAACGATACGTGAAATGTATGATGAGGATGGCAATCCGGTACAGAGCGCGCCTCATCCTCAGCAGATACTGCGCATACGTTTTAAGCGCATACCTGAAGAAGGTTTTATTTTACGCAAAAAGAAGTAAGGAGAAAAAAATGGAAGACGGCAGTTTACCCTCTTATCTGTTTCTGATACTGATAATTCTTATCATGGTCTTCAACGGCCTGGTTGTGGCATGCAAGCGAGCGCTTGATTACATAGACCGCAATATCATCAAGGAGATGCTGGAAGACGAGCCTGAGAACAAAAGTCTTCAGACAGTAACAGACTTTCTGGCAAAACCGTCAAAATATCATTATGCCGATCACGCGGCCAGCTTTATAAGCATAATCGTATGCTTTATGCTGTTCAATGTGCTGCTGATATACAGGGATTTTACGGTAGGTATTACCGGCTCTGAAAGATTCGGTCTGCTGATCCTGATTCTTTTAAATCTATGCTTTTATATCTTTTACACAAGCCTTTCGGACATACTGCCGAAGAAACTCGCTGCTCAGGACAGTGAAGCCGTTGGGGTAGGGCTCATAGGCTTCCAGAAGTTCATATACATCATCACTCTGCCTCTGGTATGGATATGCAAGGCCATAGCAAACATTATCCTCCGTATCATGGGTAAAAAGGTAGATGTTGATGATTCATACTTCTCCGAGGACAAGGTAATGTCCATGCTCGACAGAGGCCAGGAATCCGGCGAGATCAAGGAGGAAGGCCGCAAGATGATCGACTCCATATTCGAATTTGACGATCTTCTTGCATATGAGATCATGACACCTCGTACTGATGTGTTCATGTTCGATCTTGATGATGACAGAAGCGAGTATTTTGAGGAGCTCATGGAGCTCACACATTCAAGGATACCTGTATATAAAGGCGATCCGGACAACATTGTCGGAATACTTCACATAAAAGATTATCTTTATAATGCCACGAAGAAGGGTTTCGATAATGTGGATATAAAGAAGCTCCTGAGACCGGCTTATTTTGTTCCTGAAACAAAGAATATCGACTCGCTGTTCAGGGAACTGCAGATAGAGAGACAGCATCTTGCGATTCTTATCGATGAATACGGCGGATTCAGCGGAATAGTATCAGTCGAAGATATCATTGAACAGATAGTGGGAGATATCGACGACGAATTTGACGAGGAAGACCGCATAATAGAAAAAGTTAACGATACTACATTTATTGTTGACGGAAACGTATACCTCGATGATCTTGAGGAGGAGACAGACGTAGAGCTCGAATCAGAGACAAGTGAGACTGTCGGAGGCTTTATTATCGATCTTCTGGGTGAGATCCCACGGGAAAATGTCAAATATAAGCCGATATCATATGAAGATTACAGCTTTACGATCCTGTCAGTAAAAGACCGAAGGATCGAAAAGATACGTATAGAAAAAACAGAGAGAGAGGATGGATCCGATGAATGATGATATCAATCTGATCGATCTGATCGAAAAGGACATTTTCGCATTTGACGACGTAAGCAGATTTCCGGATTTCAGCTTTAGTGAGAATATCCAGAAGGCTATAGGAATGGATATCCAGAGTCCGGGAATCAAAATAAGCGAAGATAACGGCGTGCTGACTATCAACTGCGAAATAATCGTATATTTCGGGGTCAACATACCTCAGCTTTGTTATGACATACAGTCAAAAGTCAAAAGAGACATAGAAGAAAAGACTGACTTTACGGTCAAGGCAGTAAACATCCGTGTTGAAGGTCTGGATAAGAAGGAGACAAATTGAAAAGAGAAGATATAAGAGAAATAACGATGCAGCTCGTATATCAGATGGATATGACTGATGACTTCAGAGTCGACGACCTTTCCATTATTGACGAGAATGTCAAAGCAGCAAGCAAAAAGCAGGCTTCTGAAACTCTTGCCGCAATTCAGGATCACCATGATGAAATCGACAAAGTCATAAGCGAAAATCTTGACAAGTGGTCGATTGAAAGGATAGCAAAGACAGATCTTGCAATACTGAGGACAGCTGTTGCGGAAATGCTTTATGTTGAAAGCATCCCGGTAAGTGTTTCAATCAACGAAGCTGTGAATCTTGCAAAAAAGTACGGGGATGACAGATCGTATGCTTTTATCAATTCCGTACTCGGCAAGATATCCCGCAGTATCTGATCGTATGAAAAGTCTGTATCTTGGGATAGACACTTCAAATTACAGAACATCAGCGGCAGTCGTTGATTCCGATGGCACAGTTCTGATACAAAAGGCTGTGCTTCTCGATGTGCCTGAAGGAAAACGGGGTCTGAGGCAGTCAGAAGCGTTTTTCATGCACAGCAACAGACTTCCGGGATATATTGAAGAATTGTTAGGGTCTGTTGATACTGCCTGTATCCGTGCGATAGGTGTTTCAGAAAGGCCGAGAAGGATAGAAGGCTCATACATGCCGTGTTTTCTTGCAGGAGTCAATGCCGCCAGAGAGATCGCCGCAGCGCTCCGTATCCCAATGTACTGCTTTTCACATCAGGAAGGGCATGCTGCTGCAGTAATGGAAAGCGAAGGGAAGACATCTGCTTCTAAAACAATGTTCTTCCATCTGAGCGGCGGTACTACTGAGGCATTGCTGTGCAGTCCGGAACTCTCGATATATCGGTGGGCCAGCTTCTGGACCGGTTCGGAGTAGCGATCGGGATGCCTTTTCCGTCAGGAAAGTATCTTGATGACATGGCATATGAGGTCCTCGAAAAAGCAGATTTCGACTCCGGAAAAATACAAAAGACCGGAGTGATTCCGATATTAAGGATGAAAGATGGCTATTTCAACCTCTCAGGTGCTGAGACCAGACTCATGAGATACGCCGGAACAAAGGATACTGCATCAGCTGCAGATGTAACAGCAGAGCTTTTTGCAAATGTATCTGAAATGCTGATAAAAGACGCGCAGTATCTGAGTGAAAAGTATTGTGCACAAAGTATTTACATGGCAGGCGGAGTGGCTTCAAGCCGTACATTCCGTGCCATTGCTGAAAGAAACAGATCTTTAGATATACATTTCGGTGCTCCTGAATTGTCCGGAGACAATGCTGCAGGTGCCGCACTTCTTGCGAAAAGGATATATGAAACCGGTAACAGTAACTCAGGTAAATGAATATATAGCTAAAAAGCTGCGCGATGATCTCAATCTGCGCGGCCTTGCTGTTGAGGGAGAAGTTTCGGGCTTCAGCAGGAGCGGACAGCATTATTACCTGACCCTGAAGGACTCATCAAGCCAGATACGCTGTGCCATCTGGGGACAGAACGCGTCCAGGATCGACATGTCTCTGGTTGAAAACGGTAAAAAGATAGTCGCAGTCTGCGATATAAGTCCTTATCCGAGAAACGGAACATACTCGCTCAGCATAAGATACGTTGAGGCACTGGGGGAAGGTGACCTTGCGGCTGAGTTCAACCGCATAAAGGAAAAGCTCGAAAAAGAAGGACTGTTTGATAAAAAATATAAAAAGCCGATCCCGGTATTTCCTTACAGGGTAGGTGTCATCACTTCTGCCACAGGAGCAGCCATAGAGGATATCCGCAAGATCATTACTGCAAAGAACGATTTTACAGATATTCTTATTTTTCCTACGGCTGTACAGGGTATAGGGGCGGTAAACAGTATCTGTGAGAATATAAGAGCAGCCAACAGCCTTAACAGGAACGGCATAAGAATAGATACCCTGATAGTAGGAAGAGGCGGAGGCTCTCCTGAAGATCTCGCCGCATTCAACGATGAAGAAGTAGCAAGAACGATTTTCGCATCAGAGATACCGGTAATAAGCGCGGTCGGCCACGAGATAGACTTTTCGATAAGTGATTTTGTTGCCGACGCAAGAGCTGAGACTCCTACAGCAGCTGCTGATATGGCCGTAATGGACACCTACGAACTAAAAGATGATATTGAACGGAGTACAAAGATACTTCTCACCTCTATAGATCAGAAGATCGCTGCTGAGAAAAGAATTCTTGAAAGCGCTAAAGCACTTCTTAGTGCAAATATACACTCAAAGCTTGCTGAAGCATCAGCTGCTGTTGATAAAGCTGTGATCATGCTCAGAGAGAATGATCCGCGGCGTGTATTTTCAAAAGGATATGCTGCGGTAACGGATAAAAACGGAAGAATCGTTCCTGCAGCAGCCGGAATCAAGGTCGGAGAAGAATACGATATAGTTATGAGTGACGGAAGCTTCAGCGCGAAAGTCACGAATGTTGATCTGAATTGACGGGAAGGTCGGACATGGCAGAAAAATCATTTACCGAAGCATTGAAGGACCTGCAGAATGCTGCTTCCGAAATAGGAAGGCAGGCTACGACGCTGGAAGATTCTCTTAAGCTGTTCGATGCAGGAATGAAAGAAGCAGAATACTGCAGAAAAATACTCGAAAGCGCTGAGCAGAAGATACAGCTGTATGAAAATGGAGAACTGAAAGATGCGCAGCTTTAATGAATACAGAGAGATAGTCAATTCGCATCTGACAGATCTTATTGCGGATGCGGGCGATGAGGCATCCGAACTGGCTGATGCCATGAGATACAGTCTGGAAGTCGGAGGAAAGAGGCTCAGACCTGCGCTTTTGCTTGCTTCGTGTGAATTTGCGGGCGGAAGTGTTGATGAAGCTCTTCCGTATGCTCTGGCGCTGGAATACATCCATACATATTCTCTGATCCACGATGATCTGCCTGCAATGGACAATGATGATCTCAGGAGAGGCAAACCGACCAACCACAAGGTTTTCGGCGAAGCAATGGCGATACTCGCCGGAGACGGACTTCTGTCAACAGCCGCGGAGATCGTAACAGGCTGTCCTCTTGAATACAGTGATGATCCGGCAAAAATGAGAAATCATATCAGAGCAGCGCATGAGATCATGTCACGTGCCGGAGCTACGGGTATGATCGCAGGCCAGACGGCAGATATAAAGGGCGAAAATCTTGAACCGACAGCAGAGCTTATAAGGTTTATCGAGCTGCACAAAACTGCCGATCTCATAACAGCACCGGTCAGAGCGGGGCTGATGATTGCAGGTGCGGACGATGACATGCTCGGAAGGTTCACTGTTTATGCAAGAGATATAGGCGTAGGATTTCAGATCCTTGATGACATCCTCGATATTGAAGGAGATCAGGCACTGCTTGGCAAGACTCTGGGTAAAGACGCAGAGCAGGGTAAATGCAATTACGCATTTGTACACGGCATCGATAATGCAAAAGCAGAGCTTCACAGGCTTACGGCAGAAGCAAAGGAAGCTTTGGCTCCATATGAAAATGACGCGGAATTCTTTACTGCTCTTGCTGACTCACTCGAGATAAGAAAATACTGACATAATATGAAAGAACGACTGGATGTACTCCTTGTAAATAACGGTCTTGCCGAAACGCGCGAGAAAGCCAAGCGCACTATCATGGCGGGACTTGTGACCGTTGACGGCAGGCTTGAAGACAAGCCGGGCACGCGTTTTGATATCGATTCTGACATACAGGTAAAAGGGCAGGAATGTCCGTATGTAAGCAGAGGCGGTCTCAAGCTCGAAAAAGCCATCAATGAATGGGGCGTCGATTGTAAAGATGCCGTATGTATTGACATGGGAGCTTCAACAGGACGATTTACAGACTGCATGCTGCAGCACGGAGCCCGTAAGGTATATGCGATCGATGTCGGTTACGGCCAGCTTGACTACAAGCTCAGGACCGATGAGCGTGTGGTCAATATGGAGAAGACCAACATACGTTATCTGGACACATCTCTCATAGAGGAACCTGTAGATCTCATATCGATAGATGTCAGCTTCATATCCGTAAAGCACATGTTCCCTGTGGCGGCACAGGTACTTTCTGAAGACGGACTGATTCTTTGTCTTGTAAAACCTCAGTTTGAGGCAGGCAGAGAGCAGGTAGGAAAGGGAGGTATCGTAAGGGAACCTTCGGTACATGAAGATGTAATAAACAGTGTTATCGGGTATGCATCAGACAACGGCCTTTATGCTCAGGAGCTGTCATATTCTCCTATAAAAGGAACTAAAGGAAATATAGAATATTTACTTTTACTTTCACGTAAAAAGTGCGATAATAAAGTAGGTGTGAGCAAAGTTGTAAATGAAGCTCACTCAGGCTTAAATAAATAAAATTTTTAAACAATTTTAACCCCAAAGCTATCACCAATTTTTATGTAAGGAGATTCAAATGGAAGTTTCAAAAAGATGTGCAGCAATGCAGTTCTCACCAATCAGAAGATTCAACGTATTTGCTTTTGAGGCCGAAAGAGAACATGGCAAAAAGGTCTATCGTCTTAACATCGGTCAGCCGGATATCGAGACTCCTCCTTGCTTCATGGAAGCAATCAGAAAGTTCGATAAGAAGGTCATCGCTTATGCTGAGTCCCAGGGTATCGACGAACTGCGTGACGCAATGATCGACTACATGAAGAGAGACTTCGGCATGGAGTATGAGAGAAAGGACATCCTTATCACTAACGGAGGTTCCGAAGCTCTGATCCTCGCTTTCACAGCTCTTCTCAATCCTGGAGATGAAGCTCTGATCGCTGAGCCTTTCTACACAAACTACAACACATTCTGCAACGAGGTTTCCGGTGTTCTCGTACCGCTGACAACTTCCGCAGAGGATGGCTACAACTGGGCAAAGAGAGACCTCATCGAGGCTGCTATCACACCTAAGACAAAAGCTATCTGCTGCCTCTCGCCTGGCAACCCGACAGGAAGAGTTCTTACACTTGAAGACATGAAGCTTATCGGCGACATCGCTAAGGAGCACGATCTCTGGATCATCTCCGACGAGGTTTACAGAGAGTTCGTATATGACGGAGCTGAGGCTCACTCATTCGGACAGCTCCCTGACATCGCTGACAGAGTTGTCATCGTTGACTCCGTCTCCAAGAGATGGTCTGCATGCGGAGCAAGAATCGGTGCTGCTATCTCCAAGAACGAAGAGTTCATGAGCGCACTCCTCAAGCTCGCTCAGGGCAGACTCTGCGTACCTACACTTGAGCAGGTAGGCGCTGCAGCTCTCTACAGAATGGACAAGAGCTACTATGATGAGGCTAAAGCTGAGTATGAAGCAAGAAGAGACGCTGCTTATGAAGAGCTCTCCAAGATCCCTGGAATCGTTTGCCAGAAGCCTGCAGGTGCATTCTACATGACATGCAAGCTGCCTGTTGACGACATCGAGTCCTTCCTGATGTTCATGCTTAAGGAATTCGACGATAACGGTGAAACAGCAATGTTCGCACCGGCTCCTGGATTCTATGCAACAAAGGGTCTCGGCGGAAACGAGATGCGTATCGCATACGTTCTGACACCTGACAAGATGAGAAGAGCTTGCGAGCTCATTAAGATGGGTGTTGCCGCTTACAACGCAAAGTAGTATTGCACCGAACAATTCACTTGAACTGACGGTAGGGGGAATTTCGGTTCCCCCTACAACTTTATTGAGACAAAATGGCAGAAGCAAAACTATCCCCAATGATGCAGCAATATTCGGCAATCAAGGATGACTACAAAGACGCCATCCTTATGTACCGTCTCGGAGATTTCTACGAGATGTTCTTTGATGATGCCATACTTGCATCGAGGGAGCTTGAGCTTACCCTGACCGGAAGAAACTGCGGTCTTGAGCAGAGAGCACCGATGTGCGGTGTTCCTTTTCACTCGGTCGATCAGTACATCGTAAGGCTTGTAAACAATGGGCATAAAGTTGCCATCTGCGAGCAGGTGGAAGATCCGGCGGAAGCAAAGGGGATCGTAAGACGTGAGATCACCCGCATATATACTCCGGGTACTCTCGACATCAGCGATCCGTCCAGAAGTGAAAGCAATGTGTTTATTGCTTCGGCCTGCATATCTGATGAACTTACAGCGGTTGCTCTGGCAGATATAAGTACCGGTGAGCTCAGCGCTTATGAGTATGAGACTGAAAAAACAGGGAAGAAGCTTTCATTTGAGCGCCTTCTGAACGATATTTCAATACTTGATGTAAAAGAACTCGTCATCAGCGATGAGATAGCTTCAGACGTTGAAATATCTCTTTCTGAGCACATGCTAAGCGTTTATCTCGACCGTATCGATGATTCATATTACAGATATCAGACAGCCAGGGACGTGCTGATGGATCAGTTTGATGTATCATCGCTTATACCTCTTGACCTTGAAGGCAGGGAAGAGATGACCTCTGCGATCGGAGCTCTGCTGATGTATCTGAGAGATACACAGAAAGGTGACCTGGATCAGTTCAGAGATGTAACCATCAAACAGCACGACGGAGTGATGCATCTCGACAGATCCACTCTCCGCAACCTTGAACTTCTTGAAACGATATACGATGGCGACGTCAAAGGGTCGCTGCTTGGAGTTATAGGAAAAACAAGGACTGCAATGGGCGGGAGGCTGCTCAGAGCCTGGCTCAGGGAACCTCTGACTGAAGTTGCAGAGATCCGAAGGCGTCTTGATGCCGTGGAAGAGCTCAGAAATGATCCGGTAAAGGCAAACAACATTTCGAACAGCCTTAAATATATCTACGACTTTCAGAGACTGACCGCCAGAGTCGCTACAGGACGCGCTGATGCGCGCGATCTTATAGCGCTGAAAAAGACCCTTGCACAGCTCCCGGATATAAAGTACGAACTTTCAGATGCTTCAGCATTTCTGCTTAAAGAGCTGAACGGGTCGATAGGGGACTTTGATGAGCTTTATACGCTCATCGACAGATCCGTCTGCGAAGAGCCTCCTATGGGCATAACTGAAGGCGGGATAATCAAGGCAGGTTATTCAAAAGACCTGGATAAACTCAAGGAATCCATTTCCGGCGCCAAGGAATGGATCGCAAATCTTGAGAATACAGAAAAAGAAAGAACCGGGATCAAGACTCTCAGAGTCGGATTCAACAAGGTTTTCGGTTACTACATCGATGTCAGCAAGGGCATGATCGATAAAGTGCCGGAAGATTATATAAGGAAACAGACTCTCGTTAATAATGAGAGATACATAACTCCTGAATTAAAGGAAAAAGAAGATCTTGTCCTCTCTGCTGAGGCCAGGATCAACAAGATCGAATACGAAGAATTCCGCAGGATAAGAACTGCGATAGAACCATATATCACAGGACTTCAGAGCGCTTCCGCAGCTGTTGCGGAACTGGATGTTCTGATCTCATTCGCAAAAACCGCCGCTGCAAACGGCTATGTTAAGCCGGAAGTAAACGACGGTGATGTGATCGATATAAAGCGCGGAAGGCACCCGGCCGTGGAACAGCTTCTCGGAGCAGGAATGTTCGTTTCAAATGATACATACATCGATATGAACGAACGCAGCATGCTTATCATAACGGGTCCTAACATGTCCGGTAAATCAACTTACATGAGACAGACTGCCATCATAGTTCTGATGGCTCAGATAGGATGCTTCGTTCCGGCAGAAAGCGCTGTGATCGGGGTTACAGACCGCATATTTACAAGGATCGGAGCTTCCGACAATCTGGCTTACGGTCAGTCTACTTTCTATATAGAAATGAGCGAGCTGGCCGGAATACTCAGAAATGCTACTTCGAGAAGCCTTATAATACTCGACGAGATCGGCCGTGGAACCAGCACATTCGACGGACTTTCCATAGCATGGGCAACAGCCTCATATCTGGCAGATCCTGCACACAGGGTAAGAACGATGTTCGCGACTCATTATCATGAGCTTACCGAACTCGAAGACGAGAAGGAGAGCATACACAATCTTTCTGTCGCTGCAGCAGAAGACGGGAACGATGTCGTATTCCTCCATAACATAATTGAAGGACCTGCAAGCAAGAGCTACGGAATACATGTTGCCAGAATAGCGGGTATTCCTGAAGTCATAAGAAGAGACGCCAGGCATAAGCTGAATGAACTCGAAACACTGTCGGCTGAAGTGCGCGGTAACAGCGCAGAAACATCAGAGCAGATCTCGTTCATGTCAGATGAGCTTGCGGAGGAAGGAATAAGCTCAGACGCGGCCAAATACAGGCATCTTGCTTCAAAGATAGGCGAAATCGATATAAACACTATGACACCGGTTTCCGCTCTTGTAAAACTTCAGGAAATCATCGAAGAATTCAACGACAGAGAATTATGATCAAAGTACTGGACAGCTTTGTCGCAGATAAGATAGCAGCCGGAGAAGTAATTGAAAGACCGGTCTCTGCGGTAAAGGAACTGGTTGAAAATTCAATAGACGCCGGAGCGGCATCCATAATAGTGGAGATACGCAACGGAGGCAAGTCGTATATACGTGTAACTGACGACGGATGCGGCATCTCTTTTGATGAAGCCGAAACCGCTTTTCTCAGACATGCAACAAGCAAAATCAGCAGTATTGCAGACCTTGACAACATAGTTTCTCTCGGTTTCAGGGGAGAGGCTCTTGCAAGCATATCCGCTGTTTCCAGGCTCACCATGGTTACCAGGCGGGCAGAAGATATGTCAGGAGTAAAGCTGGTACTGCACGGAGGCAGAGTTGTTTCAAAGGACCGTACAGGCTGCAATACCGGTACTACTGTTATTGTTGAAGATCTGTTCTACAACACCCCTGCAAGACGAAAGTTCATGAAGACAGATGCGCGTGAAGCATCCTCAATTATTGAGCTTATACAGCAGTATGCTGTTTGTTATGCAGGCATACGTTTCATGATGATCAATAACGGCATGACGCTTTTCACCACAAACGGTGACGGCGATCCGTATAATGTGGTCAGAATGCTGTATCCTAATATCGCCAGAAACGGCCTGATTCCTGTTGAAAACGGGCACATAAAAGGCTATGTGGCAGATCCGGGAAGCACAATGAACACAAGAAAAGGACAGCTTTTCTTTGTCAATGGAAGACTCGTTTCAAGCGCTTTGATAGAAAAAGGTCTTGAAGAAGGTTATCAGGGACGTATATTCAGCGGTTTTCCGGCAGCAGTCCTCTTCATTGAGGCAGAACCATGTGATATCGATGTAAATATTCATCCGGGTAAGCAGGAGATAAGATTTCTGAAGCAGGATGAAGTTAAAAAGGAGATATCAGATGCTGTCAGCTATGCTGTTATGACAGATGCGGGTATTCCTAAAGGTTTTGTTAAAAACATTGAAAAAGCACCTGAAAAACAGTTAAATGTTGATGTTCAGCAAAAGGATGAAACAGAGCAGACATCTATACGTGATTTTCTGAAAAACCTTGACAGGCATGAACCATATGTTCCATCTGAAAGCGTTGAAATGCCTGCAACAGCTGAAGAAAAGGAAGAAATATATACTCCTGTTTCCATGCCTGCACAAGCAGAAATCCAGCCGGCACAGAAGCCTGCGCCTTTCGAATTTTCAGACCTTGTTTTCAAGGGTTATGTATTCAACACTTATATCATCATGCAGGACAGTGATGAGCTTTACATTTTTGACCAGCACGCAGCTCACGAACGCATCTTTTATGAGAAGTTCATGCGCGGGTATAATAACTCCGCACACTCACCACAGCCTGTTCTCACAGCCTTCACAATCTCTGTGAGCAATGATGTATACTCAATGAGCGGAGAATGGCTCGGCGATCTTATTCGCATGGGCTATGATATAGAAGATTTCGGAGACTGCACGTTTATAGTAAGAGGGATACCTCCTTACATGACTGTTGACGAAGCAGAAGGTTTTGCCAGAGGCTACGCTGAAGCAGCAGGGGAGGCCGGTGGCTCCAATAAGGTTGTCATCGATAAGCTGATCATGAAATCGTGCAAGTCAGCAGTAAAGGCACATGATGTGCTTTCAGAACAGGAAATAAACGATCTGATGTCAGAACTTGCAGATTGCGACAATCCTTATTCATGTCCTCACGGACGTCCTACTTTCATAAGGATCAGCAGTTACGACATCGAAAGATCGTTCAGACGTAAATAATGTTCTTCGGAGGGATTGTTCCTCCTGTTATAATTTCGGAGATAAAGAGAACAAAATGAAAAAAACTGTATATATAATCTCGGGTCCGACAGCATCAGGCAAGAGTCTGATCGCATATTATCTCGCCAAGCGTATAAATGGCGAGATAGTCAACTGCGACTCGATCCAGCTTTATAAATACATGGATATAGGAAGCGCCAAGCCTTCCCTGCAGGCGATGTCCGAAGTGAAGCATCACCTGTATTCGATCGAGGATCCTTCGGTCAATATGACTGTAGCCGATTACAGGACCCTTGCGATCGAAGCTATTGACGACATACTTGCACGCGGCAAGACACCGATTGTCTGCGGCGGTACAGGACTGTATCTCAATGCCATTCTTTATGATATGGATTTCGGAGCGGCACCTGATGATGAGGAACGCAGGCAGGAGCTTGAGGAGCTCGCAGCTGAACGCGGAGCTCAGTACATGCATAGTTATCTTCAGGCTCTCGATCCTGATTCTGCTTCCAGGATTCATCCGAACAACACCCGCAAGATAATCCGTGCAATAGAAGCGTATGAGCACGGAAAGGGTATAAAAGATCTCTCTGAGTGTGAGATAAATCCTGATTACGATTTCAGGTTCTATGCTCTTACGATGCAAAGGGAATGGCTCTATGAGAGGATCAACCGCAGAGTATCAAGACTGATCTCAGATGGTCTCGTTGATGAAGTCAGCGACCTCCTCGACAGAGGTTATACGGAAGATCTTCCTTCAATGAAAGCTATCGGTTATAAGGAGATCATCGGTTTTCTCAACGGAGAATACGACCTCTTTGATGCAAAGGAGCTCATAATGAAAAACACCAGGCACTACGCCAAAAGGCAGTACACCTGGCTGAAAAGATATGATTTCGTCCAATGGGTAGAGATAAAGAAGGGCGATACTGTCGGTGAAATAGTCGACCGCATTCTGGGCGAAGATCATAAAGCCGAATATAATATGTAAATCAGCAAAATGGCGAAGACCACATACGACAGCAAGGAATTCAGATCGCATAACAAGAGCGATAAGCCTGACAATATCGTCAAAAAAGAAAACGATATTTACATGGAATGTGAAGCCATACAAAAGGAGCTTCCGAATTTTCTGCGCCCGTATTTTGCATATCTTAAGGGAAACGTTCTTCCTATGACAAGGCTGGCATATCTTCATGATGTGCGCTTTTTTATGAACTATCTGATCAAGGAGACAGATCTGACCAAAGCTGCTGTCCCTAAAGAGATCAAATCCGATGAGTTGAATAATGTTGTTGCCGCGGATATAAATCTCTACATTGACTATTGCCGTAAGTACATGGTGGATGACGGAGATACGGTAACGGTTTTCGAAAACAACAACAAATCCCTGGCCCGCAAGAAGTCCTCTGTGTCGGTGCTCTTCAAACAGCTTTACAGAGATGGTATTGTAGACACCAACATTACTGACGGATTCGATCCGATCAGGGTCGCAAAGCCGGGTGAACGTGAAATCAAAGCCTTGCAGGACGACGAGGTCATGATAATGCTTGATGCTGTTACAAACGGCACAGGTCTTACTGACCACGAACGCAAATACTGGGAGAAAACAAAACTGCGTGACAAGGCAATACTCGTGATGTTCGTTACGTACGGACTCAGACTCAGCGAGCTTCAGCAGCTTAACCTTTCGTCTTTCAATTTCTCAAGAGGCGAGTTCAAGATTTACCGCAAAAGGGGCAAGGAGTCAATTATGCCTCTGAACCGCTCAGTCGAAATGGTTCTGAACGATTACATCAACAGCGAGAGAAATACTGTTATACCTGAAAATTCGGCTGCTGAGGATGCACTCTTCCTGTCACTGCAGGGTAAAAGGATTACCGAACGCGCTATCAGAGAGCTTGTAAAGAAGTACACTTCGATTGCGCTTAACACAAGCAGACGCGCAGGATACAGCCCTCACAAGCTCAGGGCCACCGCCGCTACATCTCTGATTGGAAGAGGAAATTCCATATACGATGTAGCCGCTCTGCTCGATCATGAACAGGTAACGACTACACAGCTCTATGCTCAGCATAAGATGAACGTAAAGCGCGATCTTGTAAGTGACATGGAATGGGAGCTTGAAAGAACAGACGAAGACTGATAATGGACAAATACAACGAATACATAAAAGAACAATTCAACATAGATGATAAAGTGCTCGCGCTGGTAGATGAAGCTGAAAAAGCTCTCGCAGAACGCTTTGCAGGTATCGATGATATTACGGCAATATGCCAGATGAAGGTCCTCAAGGCATTTCAGGAGAATCATATCAACGCGACTCATTTTGACTGGAGCACAGGTTACGGCTATGATGATGCCGGCCGTGAAGCTGTCGAAAGAGTTTATTCATCCGTTTTCGGTACAGAAGCTGCTTTGGTTCGTCCGAATATAGTTAACGGAACACATGCGATCGCTTCAGCTCTGCTTGGAATGCTGCGTCCGGGAGACGAACTCATAGAAGTTACCGGAAAACCGTATGATACTCTTCAGACAGTTATTGGAAGAGATGACGGAAGCACTAAGCAGAGGGGAGAAGGCAGTCTTCTGGGCCCCGGGGACTTCAAGGGGACGATAAAAGATTATGGTATAATTTATAAGGAAGTTGCTCTTGGCGACGACATGGATGTTGATCTTGACGCCATTAGCAAGGCTGTCACTCCTAAGACAAAAGTAGTGGCAATGCAGCGCTCTACAGGATATGACTGGCGGCCTGCTGTTTCTCTCAAAAGCCTTAAAGCCGTTACTGAACTCGTTCACAGTATCGATCCCGGCATTATAATATTGCTTGATAACTGCTACGGAGAGTTTGTTGACGCTGTTGAACCGACTGAATTCGGCGTTGATGTAATGGCCGGGTCCCTTATAAAGAATCCGGGCGGCGGACTGGCTCTTTCCGGCGGATATATCGTTGGCAGAGCTGATCTCATAGAACAGATCTCATACAGGCTTACATGTCCGGGAATTGGTGCTGAATGCGGCCTTACATTCGGTCAGAACCGCAATGTTATGCAAGGCCTTTTCATTGCTCCGGGAGTTGTGAACGCTGCTCTTAAAGGGGCGATTCTCGCCGGCACGGTATACAGCAAACTCGGATTTGATGTGATCCCGGCTGCAGATGCTGAAAGAAGCGATATTATCCAGGCAATCAAATTCCTTACTGCAGAGCGAACGGTTGCATTCTGTCAGGCAGTACAGTCTGCTTCTCCTATAGACTCGTATGTTTTGCCTATGCCATGGGACATGCCGGGTTATGATGACCAGGTAGTTATGGCGGCCGGAGCATTCGTTCAGGGTTCATCGATAGAACTCAGCGCAGATGCTCCGCTCAGAGAGCCTTATATTGCATATTTCCAGGGAGGACTGTCATACTGGCACTCCAGATTTGGTGTAATAAAGAGTCTGGATACGCTTTATAAAAAGGGACTTATCACATTATGAGCAGTGAATCCTCACGCAAAAAGATCATTGCGATACTTAAGCTGATATTGCTCGTTCTTATCGTTGCGGGCATACCGGCTTTTCTTTATCTGAAATACGGAAGCGGTGTATTCAGTAAAGATACAGCTTATAGCGTGATAGACTATCTCCGGCAGAACAGGAAAATCGCGTTTCTTCTTATAATCGGTCTTCAGATAATACAGGTCGTAATATGCGTACTTCCCGGACAGCCGATACAGTTTGCCGCCAGCTATATGTTCGGAGTGGCAAGAGGATATCTTTTCTCTATCATCGGAGCTGTTATTGGTACGACTATATCTTTCTATCTTGCGAAACTGCTCGGAAGCGAGGCAATGCACCTTTTCTTCGGCGAGGAGAAAGTAAAAGAATATCAGCGCAGGCTTAATTCAGGCAGGGGACTGCTGATTGCGTTTCTTATCTACCTGATACCGGGAGTACCGAAGGATCTCGTTTCCTATGCTGCCGGTATATCAGAGATGAGATTCAGACCGTTTCTGCTGGCTGCAACTATAGGCAGATCGCCGGCCATGCTGGGGAGCCTGCTGGTTGGTCATTTTTTCGGCAAGCAGAACTACACAGCGATGATCATAGTCACTGTTGCAGTCATACTTTTGCTTATGGTTTGCCTGATAAAGCGCAAGGAACTCATAGACTTTCTCGACAGGATCGAAATGAAAGACGCGGAACTGAAGGAATAATAATATGGCTAAAGAAAAGATACAGAAAACAAATGCAATGAGACTTCTTGACTCTGCCGGGATCAGCTATTCGATGGCGAGCTATGATTACGATGAGTCAGATCTTTCAGGAGTCCACGCCGCGAAAGAACTCGGCGTGTCAGAGGACATAGTATTTAAGACGCTGGTCACCAGAGGAGACGGCAATGCCATCTTCGTATTTGTTATACCGGTTGCTGAGTCCCTCGATCTCAAGAAGGCAGCAAAGGCGTCAGGTAATAAGAGTATAGAGATGATACACGTAAAAGAGATACTTGATATCACTGGATACATACGTGGCGGCTGCTCACCTGTAGGCATGAAAAAGACTTATCCGACTTTCATAGATGAGACAGCAATACTCAGTGAAAAAATCTATTTTTCAGCAGGGAAGAGGGGAGTACAGATAATTCTGGATCCTGAAGTGCTTGCAGAAGTAAGCAATGCTGAGTTCTGCGACCTTACAAAATAATACTCAATAATCTCTGAAACCCTTTTATTTCAAGGCTTTCCGTATATAGCGGAAGGCTTTTTTATTAATTAAAATATTTTTAGAACTTTTGTTCGATAAAAGTATTGACATAAAACGAACAAGTGTTTATAATGCTTACATATCGAACAAACGTTTCAATTGTTTTATTGATAGATGAAATGGTGAACGAAATGAAAGAGAATAGAAAACATCATTATAGAATAGTAAAACCATTCAGGTTCTTCCTGTTTGTAGTTATCAGCATTATGGTTATTGTCTTTGCCGGATATACTGCGATTGGTGCCGGCAATGCCGAGGCTGCTGCTGTACGGTCTTACGTCCAGGTCACGATTGATGAAGGCGACAATCTCTGGAGTATTGTAGAAAGATGTAACAAGGATGCTCACATCGATGTACAGAGTGCCATATACGATGTATATGAGATCAATGATATCGATGCAGCAGACATCCAGCCGGGAGACAAGCTGTTTATTCCGGTATATTAATTAGCTAGCATCATATGTCGCTCTGACGTATGTCTAGAAGTGTGTTTTATTGACGGATCCGAAGTATTGACAGCATTTGTATCCCGGCAGTCAGGCTTCGGATCTTCAATTGCAGAAAAATATTGTAATTGTGATTTTGAGAATAGCAGGCTGAAACGTCTGAAACTTGCTTGTTTGCTATTTATTAATTAATATTGGCAAGTATTACTATCTGAAGTCACGCTAATAATGGATGAAACTTGTACAATAGCAGGTTTATATATATGATTGACAAGTGTTTTCACAAAACTACTTGTCAATTACAGTGCTAGTATTTTTACTTGACAAGTTTAATTCATAAGTACCATTTTAGCTAGACGCGAAACTTGTTATAGATAAATAAACAATGCAAATTAGCAAGTGTTTTAGTTAATCGTAATGAATGATCGGCCGAAAGAACTAGATTCACAAAAGGCTTGAAATCGCAGCCATTTCACAAGGTACTGGACATCCAAAGGCTATAAAAAAATCGCTTAAAACGGAAATTTCGGCCTCGTTTTTTCGACCTTTTTTGCTTATTTTTATGCTGATACCGCGACTGCTGTTCCTGTGTTGTAACCGGCATTTTATCTGATGGTAAGAGCCATGCCGGCGGTATATGGTACTGTAGATGATATGTTTTGCAGGAGATGATTGGAAGATTGTGATGCAGACAGTGGTTGTAATTGGATAAAGCGGTTTCAGAAAAATATATGAAAGAAATATGACATATAGGAATACAGTTCTGTCATTTGCCTCTATAAAGGAAATAATAATATCAACGATAATATACATATAAGGAAGCAGGAGAGCGTACAGACTATTCCGGGAAAAATATATATTGAGAATAGTTATTTTAATAATAAAAATTTGGATAGGGCTAAAACGATTGAAATTTCAAGGTGTACAGATTTGTAAGGGCTTTTGTGGCTCCGGGTGTATAACTATTCCGAAAATTATGATTTTAGGAATAGTTGTGTTTCTAAAGAAGCTGTCACCCCTCTATTTGTAACCTCTCCATTATTTGTTACGCCAATCTCCTGATTATGTGTTGCAACCGTTGATGTTTCGTTTTCTATATCAGCTATGAAGGTTTGGGCCTATTAATCAGGATACAAAGCTAACAGTTCATTTTTGTTATATACGCGCACCTATTCGTGCATAATTATTCAATTTCAATATCAATATCAATATCAGTTTAAAATCATAGTATTTGGATCGAAATCATCTAATACATTCAGATGTATACAAACAAAAAACCTACCCTACAGGCTTACTTGCCATATGCATTATCTGGTAATCACTAGGCAATCATTAAAAAGCAGCAAAAAAAACCCTCCATATGGAGAGCGCTTTGCATTCGGCTATGATAGCGTTTAGAACGATAATTTATTATTGTTATATTCTCTTAATAATCAAGGCTTAGAACGGCTTATATCCGCTCACATGCTTGGAAGATTCTTTAAAAAAGCTCTCATACTTCATCCCGTTTGTAAGAGTCTTAAAGAGGAAAATATCAACCATTTCGAAGTGCTCAACGATTACTATTTCGTAATCTAGAACTGGCACGAGCCTGTCAAGGTAGATATCCTTACCATTATACGGCTGCATCATGAATACTTCGTAAGCCTCATCGTATATGTCTGAGAGATATCTATGCTTTATGAACTGCTCTATCTCATCCCTGCAGTATGGATAGTCGAGTTTTATGTCTTTCAGTTTGCTACTGACTATGTAGTCTATCTCAGAGAATTTGCGCGGAAGCATCCTTCTAGGCAATTTGGCGCTGTTCATAGCATAGATATAAGCGCATACCTGCTCTACAGCATCTTCCGATATCTTAAGATCATAGAAACACGGCTTATCCTCCCCTGTTCCATTCTTCTCAAGTACTGAGTTTAAGAACGAAACAGGATCAGAGTTATATTTTGTGCCAATAATTAAATGTCCTTCTGCTTCTTCTCGTGTCGTCCTTGCTGAGGATCTCTTCAATATCCTCATATCGGGCTCCGGGAAAGTCCCATCAAAGATGAGATCATTCATAAAAGCCTTGAAATCCTCTGAGAGCTTTGGGCTTGGATGGACTTTCGTATCGAAGATGACTATGTTCTGTATGTCAGAAGGCATATTGAACTCAAGTTCAGAGTATATGGTCTCTTCCCTTTTCGCATCCGCAGCTACAAGGATGTGCCCCTTATACCTGCTGATGAGCTGTTTGCCGCAGCTCGAGCAAGAAATCCCGACACGGGTGTCTGGAAACAGAAAATACGGAATGGGTTCTCCACATGTTGGGCATACTTCTATGAGTCTGCAACCATGTATCCTGCATTTATCCTGGAACGGAAACTGTTGTATGACATTGTGGTCGCCCTTTTCAATGCAGAAAGGGCAGAAACGGAGTTTGTCCGATGCCAGATACTGCGCGTTGGTCTCAAGATTGATCTTGAACGGGCCCATAAGAGGCTCCTCAAGAGCATCCTGAACGGTGAAAGCCAGAACCCAGGGATCGTCACCATTAAAAAACTGTGTGACGGATTCGATATATCATTGTCTGAATTCTTCACTACCCCCGAATTCGAGGAACTTGAACAGGAGATAAAGTAATCTTCGTAACAGGCATAGTACCCGTACATATGATCTCACTAAAAGACCGACCCCGCAATTCTTGTGCGGGGTCGGTATGTTTATCACTGCCATGTCAGCGGCAGGTCCCGGTGCTGCATCCGGACGGGGTCCGGAAATGTCTGCCCGCCCAGGTCGAGCTCCACCGACAGGATCACCTGCGGTTCAACAGGTTTGTTGACTTCGACCCCGGGATACGGGAAGTCGGTCACGGGAAGGGTTTCGACCTTCTCAAGCCGAAGGATTTCTTCCCACCCTTTGGTCACCCTGCCGAACACAGGATAGATGCCTTTATGCTCCGGGAGGTCTCTCAGAGGAAAGAAGAACTCCCCGCCTGAAAGGCCCGCTTCACCGTATCCGCCCATGCAGACACATCCCGGATGCGAATCCAGAGGTTCGATCTCAGGGTGCAGCTGCGATTCGTACGGGATCAGGTAACGGGCTTCTTCTTTTCCGTAGCCGGTGTAGCTGACATCGATCCAGCTGCCCGGTACGATGCGCTCGATGGCGTGTCCGTCCATCAGGCCGCGTGAAGCAATATAGATGAAACTGGCGACAGTGTTCGGAGCGGCATCCGGCAGCAGCTCGATCACGATCCTGCTGCCGTTCGCCATTTTTAAAGTTGCAATCGGATTCATCGTTCCAGATCCTTCGTCCAAAGTTTTTCGTGCAAAAGTCTTTCGTGCCAAAGTTTTCGTCAAAAGCCTTCATCAATTGCCCGCGGCTATACCTCGGCTGCGGCTCTGGCTTGTGTGACGCCCTTAACTTCGTAGGTCTCAGGGTCTACCAGGACGCCATAATCCGCTTCTGCCTGCTCGGCTGTGATGTACTCGTTCTTGACATCCCAGGCGACTTTTTCCGGCGGTCTTCTGAACGGATCTCCGTATCCGCCTCCGGTCGCTGTCGTCATACGTACAAGATCGCCGCGGTTCATGACACGTCTCGCGACGATGCCCTGCGGACCGGACTGTGTCCCGTCGGCATCAATGAATTCAAAGTAATTGATCGATCCGTCTTTGCCGCCGGCAGCACCCCATACAGGCCACTTGTTGCGGCCGAAAGAGGCTGTGAAGGACTGGTTGTCGTTCATGGACAAATACGATCTGACAGCACCCGCGCCGCCTCTGTATTCACCGGCGCCCGCACCGTCACAGTGCAGGCTGTGCTCAGCGACTCTGATGCCATAGCGGATCTCGGCCATTTCTACAGGTACGTTGTAGGTCTCACCGTCACCGACGCAGAACTGTCCGACCTGGCCGTCATGTCCCATGCACGCGCCCCAGCCGCCGACTGTAGGTTCGATGATCAGATAGTCATTGCCAAAGTCCTGATGCTTTCCGGCCATGAGTACGGTGCAGACCGAGAGAAGGTGACCGGCGCCGAGGGATTCCGGGAAAGCAGGCGCAAGCGCGCGCCATACCAGGTCGATCGCGTAGATCATGCTCTCATAGTAGCAGGAAGTCGCCACCGGGCTTCTAGCCTGCATCACGCTGCCCGGTTCCGTCACGCAGCGGAGCGGAGCGAAAACTCCATCGTTTACAGCGAGCTCCGGTCCGATAATCGACATGAATACGACCTTGACACCGGCGTATGCTGCTGTAGCTCCGGTGTTCACCGATCCGATGACCTCAGGGTCGCAGCCGGTGAAATCCGCCAGGAATTCATCATCCGTGATCGTTACCTTGACCTTCAGATGGACCGGATTGCCGTGTCCGTCATCGTCCATGTACTCTTCCATTTCCCATGTGCCCTTTGGGAACTCTGCCATCCTGCGGCGGGCGACCATCTCGCCCTGCTCGATCAGACGCTCCATGGAACCTTTGACAACATCAGCTCCGTACTTCTCGCACAGCTCGCCAATACGGCGCTCGCCGGTACGCAGCGAAGAGATCTGGCCCCACATATCGCCCTGCGAAACCATCGGATAGCGGATGTTGCTTTTCATAAGATCCCAGACAGGCTCAACCAGTTCTCCCCTGTCCACGAGCTTGACTCCCGAGAAGCACAGCCCCTCCTGGAAAGTGTTGGTCGCGTCAGTCGCGAACGAGCCAGGCGCCATGCCGCCGATATCGCTCCAGTGCGCTTTATTGCCGGCAAAAGCAATCAGTTCATCTTTGTAGAAAATAGGCATGACCATGCCCACGTCATTCTTGTGCGTTCCTCCGCCTATGAACGGGTCATTGATGATGTACACATCCCCCGGATGGAGATTTTCCTTGCCGACTTTGTCTACGACAGCGCAGATCATCGGCGAGATCATTCCGATAAAGCCGGAAACTCCGTTGCCCTGCGTCAGCAGGCGGCCTTCCGCATCAGCTATGCCGCTGGCGTAGTCCAGCGTCTCATAAATGATCGGGCTCATCGAAGTCTGGGCAAAAGCATAGAATATCTCGTTGCTGACAGCAATGAGCGAATCCTTGACGATATCCAGTGTTACCGGATTTATATTCTTGTTATCCATTACTGCACCTCCATTTCAACGATGAGATTGCCGAACTTGTCCACCCTGAGGCTTTGTCCCGGACAAACGACTGTCGCGGTAGTCGGCTCCTCGACGACCATCGGTCCCTTTGCCTCAAACCCGCATCCGAGCTTGTCTCTGTCATAGACCGGTGTTTCGACCCAGCCGTCTCCAGCGAAGAAGACCTTGCGGATCTCCTTGACCGCTTCTTCGGCTCCGCCTTTGTGCGGCTCGATCTCTCTGAGTGATGGCTTGTGCAGTCTTCCGAACGCGATGAGGTGCAGATTTACGATCTCCGCAGGAGTGTCATCGAGACGGAATGTATAGAAATGCTCGTGAGTCGCATGGAATCTCTCCATGATCTCAGCTTTGTCCTCTTCCTTCCATGGGACCGCAGGAGCGTAGACCTGTACGGTGTGTTCCTGTCCCATGTATCTCATGTCTATGATGTATGAGAAAGCAGCCTGTTCCTGAGATACGCCTTCAGCAGCGAAGACCTCGCCGGCTTCCTTCTCCATCGACGCCCAAAGCGCGTTCAGCTCATCGACCGGCGCTTCATTGAGCGACATGATCTTGGTGCGGATAAAGTCGTGGCGGATGTCTGTCATCAGCATGCCCCAGGCAGAGAAAACAGAAGCCGCTACCGGAACGATGACTTTTCCTATGTTGAGTTCCTTCGCAAGGCTCGGGCCGTGGATCGGACCGCCGCCGCCAAAGGCGACCATCGCAAAGTCTCTCGGGTCATAGCCTCGGCGTACCGATATCAGTTTGAGTGCGTTGTTCATATTGGAGTCCGCGACTCTGATGATGCTCTCAGCAGCGCCGTCAGCATCCTGACCGAAATGCGCGCCGATACTGTCCGCGAGCGCTGCGCGTACCGCGTCAAGATCTACATCCATGTCAAAATTCTTGGCGGAAAGTCTTCCGGCTATCAGGTTCGCGTCCGTCGTCGTCGGCTCCGTACCGCCTTTGCCGTAAGCCACAGGCCCCGGCAGAGCGCCCGCGCTCTTTGGCCCGACCTTGAGCGATCCCGCTTCATCGATCCACGCGATGGAACCGCCGCCGTTTCCGATCTCTACGATATCTACGACCGGCGCCATGATAGGATATCCGGCATTGCGCTCGTCCTTCTCGATGAAATACGATGTCGTGACTTTGACCTCGCCGTCATCGATCAGAGAACATTTTGCCGTAGTACCGCCGACGTCAAAAGCGATGATGTTCTTCTCGCCGATGAATTTGCCGAGTATCGATGCGCCGAAGACGCCCGCTACCGGACCGGACTCAACGACATTGACCGGGGTGATTTTGGACTGCTCGAAGGTCGTCGTGCCGCCGTTGCTCTGCATGATATATCTGCTGCCCTCTACTCCCGCTTCGGACAATCTGCCGTCGAGACGGTCGATATATGAAGATGCCGCCGGCATTACATAAGCATTGAGCACAGCCGTGGATGTTCTCTCATACTCACGCCATTCACGTGTGATATCCACAGACGGGCTGACATAGACTTCCGGCCAAAGCTCTCTGACGATCTCCGCTGTCTCACGCTCATGCGCTTCGTTCGCATAAGAATTGATATAGCAAACGGCGATTGCCTCGACCCCTTCCTTCCTGAAATAGTCGACAGCGGCCTTGATGTCATCCTTATTCAGAGGAACGACGACTTCACCGTTGTATGCCATACGCTCCTCGACTTCTCTCCTGAGATAACGCGGAACGAAAGGCTCCGGCTTCTCAAAAACCATGTTGAACAAATCCGGTCTGTTTCCTCTCGCAAGTTCCAGAATGTCTCTAAACCCCTTAGTTGTAATCAGGCCGGTCTTCGCGCCCTTGCGCTCAGTAAGCGCGTTGATGATCGTTGTCGTACCGTGGAAAAACTCAGTGATCGACTTGAGATCGATCCCGCTCTTCTCCATGACCTCCATGACACCCTGCTCAAAATTCGGCGGTGTCGTGTGCGCCTTTTCCAGCACCAAAGTCCCCTGATCATCGATCGCGACCAGATCGGTAAAAGTACCTCCGATATCTGTTGCTGCCCGCATAATGATTTCCCCCTTCTTATAAAACCTATCAGAAATAACTTGCAGAATAGATAAAGTAGCAATTGAATCGCCCAATTAATTGCGGTTATTAGCGTCGGGCGATTTTAACCACTCTGGGTCGGGCGATAATCGCCAATTTGAGTCAGAACAAAATAACCAAATTCTATTATGATTTGAATGTGCTGTTATTGGCTTTTTTCATCCGACTGTGATTGGTTAAAATCGCCTGACTCTGAGTGGCTGTTTCAGCCCGACTCTAACACGGTTATTTAACATAATTTACTCTTAGTCACTGGCATAGTCAAGAAAATGGTTTACAGGACCGCCCCAATTGGAGGAGACAGGGAGGAGACAGGGGACGGTTCTCTGTCTCCTCTGTCACAGAGCCGGATGGACAGTGCGGTATTTATCGCTGCCCCAATTGTGACTGGAATGCATGGAGTGAATAGAATTGTTAGGGTCGGGCGATAATCGCCAATTTAAAAACGCCCGACGCTAACAGCACTCCTCAAGATACTCTGTCCACAGTAGTTTCTTGGTCACACCATTGCGTTGCAACTCTTTGCGGACATACTCGAAGTCTGGCATACGTCTTTCGGTCCGCACAGCTTCGTGGGGAAACAACTTCCTGCTCAGAGCGATGTCTGTCATGGATTCATCCAACGGCCATGGCAGTTGCAGTTCTCTGGCTCGCTTCTGAACTTTAGAAACGGTCTTTTGCGAGACACCTGCGCTGCTGCATATATCTCGCTGTGAAAACCCTAAGGCTGTAAGCCGAAGGATCTCGCGATACTTGGTCATAACTGTGACCTCCTTAATTGAATTTACACCATAGGTGCATGATTCAATTATATGAGTGAATAATCCTGTACAAATTGCACTATGGTTCCAGTCTTTGGGTACCGCAGTTCCAGTAAAATGGTACCGTAGATTATTATCTATCTGATGGTACATTCTTCCTGAATGTCATTAATGTAAAGGCTGCTTCGCATCGCTGTGCGACAAGGCCTTGACATTAATTCCATACAGGAATTTCATCTGATATCAGATAGATAAGAACATGTTTTGTTCGCAGTACCACATCTCAGGAATAGCGGTTTCCTATCTGCTGGATTATCGGTTTCTTTGAACAGGAATATTCAATGAGGCCGATTTCCCGGCTGGAATGATGATTTCCATTCTGCCGGAACGGTGATTTCCTCACGTCGGACAGGTGCGGGAAACTACGCCGGAATACTCACAAGTCATAATAATAAGAAATACAAGATGTTTTGTTGCTGAAATGTTGTGTATTTTTGAAGCATTTCATAAAATACAGTTTCTGTAGGGAGGATGTTTAAATGAAAAAGAGAATGTATGATATTAATCAAAACTACTGTTAGCCATGTATCCAGAAAATGAGGAGATGGACTGGTCGGCTGGTTTTCTGTTATCCATGTATGCAAAAAAAGAACCCCAACTTGGGGTTCAAAAAGTGTTTCTTTAAATATAAGGTAACAGATTTTCAAGGGTTTCAGCTGTTTGTAGCGCAACACATTTTTGCGATGTTACACTATTGCATATAGAATTCTCTCAACGTATCCATATCACTGATACCGTAATCTGAAATTATCAGCTTATCATTTACGATAGCTATTTCATCATACCAGTCTATGAGACTGTCTATATTAGGCATATCCACTCCGGCTATATTTCCGATCTGCTGTATAACTGAAAGTCCATATGGAAAATCAGCAGTGAAATATCTTGAATGAAGATCAGGAATAAACGTATTACGCGTCTCTTCTTTCTGTTCGTCACAGCGCGCAGCCATTCTTTTCTCCATACGCTCTCTCCAGTATGCTCTCCTTTCAATATGGCGTGCTATGCGTTCGCTCAGGAATCTGCGTCTTGTTCTGATACCTCCAAGGCCTCTGCCTTTTATCTCTGCGGCTTCGGCTTTGACTGATGGTGTAGTAAGTCCTTTGAGTGACTCTTCGCTGCTTATTGCCTTTGTCATTTGTTCTGTTGATTCGGCTTTGTAGAACATGCGTTCCGAAACTACGTATTCAAGTCCGAATCCCGGCAACGCCCTGCATATATCCTGTATCTCATCATCACAAGCCATAAGAAGCTCTGAGGAAGCATCATCCCAGTCCTTATAGAAAAGCTGCAGAGAATCATAGGTAACACCAGGCCTGTATTCGTTGAATATCGTCTTGAGCCGCGCTGTATGCAGTATGGGATTTGACGGTGTAAGCGTTAGCGCCATAAAGCCCGGAAGCCTGACACAAGGGATATCAAATATGCTTTCTATGAGAGCCGCACATTTATCCGTATGACTTGAAGGAATAGCGCCTATATACAGTTCATCCTTATATCCTGAGCAGCATACCTCCCTGCCTCGTTTAGTAAGTCTGGCGATGGCAGGAACACGGTCTATACCGAAAAATATATTTCCTCTTTCAATGCATTTGCGAAAAGCAAGCTCAAAGCCTCCATTCCCGGGAACAAACCCAATAATTGTGCTTTCATCTGTGTTCTCATATATCATTTCTGAAAGCGGTATCATCATGGTCGGAGGCATGGTAATAATAATTGCATCGCTTCCTCTGAATGCCTTTTCCGGATTATTGGTAGCCAGACTTATTTTTCCTTCGTGAATAGTGTTTCCCTCTTTGTCAATTATTGACAAACTCCCGGAGAAAATACCCGGATTAGATGTGAACATGATAACTTCATGCCCTTTTTCGGCAAAGTGAACCGCGAACTGTGTTCCTATATTACCTCCCCCTGCAATTGTGATCTTCAAACCGGCACCTCGCTGTTATTAAAGTGAAATGTCAATCGGATTAAAAGCTAATGATAAAAAAAAACAAGGTCACAAGACCTTGTTTATCTTTAATTGTTAACCGTAGTTTATCATATTTATAGACAAACTTCAATTGTTAACCATACTGTTTGTTAAAAATACATATTACCATGCGGTGGCAATATCGATCTGTGTTGGATTCCTTTTAGCAAAGCCTCCTGTATCGCATACCATGCCCATTCCAAGCGAAGTCTGTACGAGTGATCCTCTCGGACGCAGATTCAGATTTGCTGCAACCATGACATAATTGCCGAACATCTTTACACCGTCATCTCTTACCCAATATTCGTAGTCATACCCCATTCTTCTCATTATACTGACAACACCGCTCATATTCAGGTTGTAATATGTCTCCTTGCCTGACGGTCCCTGGATGGTTCCCCTGCCCTTAGACAGAGACGGGCCTCTCCATATGTGCTCTTCGAAAAATGAAATGCAGTCCTCGGCAAAACCGCGGACATCCTTTGAGAAGAAGTCCGTTGTGTAGGTGATGAATGTAGACGTCAATGATTTCAGCGACATTATCCTGAAAAGATCAGCCTTTATCCCGTTCTCATGGATGGTATTTATGCCCAGAACAAGATTGGCATTTGCCTCAAGCATAATTATGATGAGAACAATGAGTGCTATATTCTTTTTATTGTATTTACGTCTGCTTTTCTGTGTATTCATTTATTCAATGATCTGTGGACTAAATCGAGCAGTGCTCCTACATAATAAACACCAACAAGCATGGCAAAGGCAATCTGTACGGTAAGACTCATGACCGGAGTTGTTGTATCAAGATTCATTGTCAGCATACCTATAGCCCATCCGGTCAGCCATGAAGGCATGTGTATGATACCTTTGAATCTGTCGGATATTATAACAAGTATGAATCCGAATACGGCAAGCGTTAAAAACAGCGTCAGATCGGGATTTAAAGGCGTATGGGCCATGATCTCAAAGGCTATCAGTGCCCAGATATCACCTGCCAGATAACCAAGGGCTATTTTATGCGCGTCCTTGAATTTGTTGCCGTTTGTAGCGTATATGCCGGCACATATAAGGGCTATGGGCCCTACCGAGTTGCCCAGATACGGACTGATTACAGCCCATGCAGGCGGCATTACTGCGATAAGCAGTGCTAAAGTAAGGGTTTCTTTTTTCATAATATATATCTTTTTCGGATCATTAAGAGTATAAACAATTAATTACTATAATAATTTATCGTCTACTACTCTCTGGTCCGCATTATTATTATACTACATAAGTCAAATCTGTTAAAATCAGCAAAATACACAGCCCGTTGACTCAAACAGGCTGTGTATTCTTTGGTTTAGCTTAGATAAGCATTAATCCTCGTATGTTTTACGGAGAATATAGAATCCGTCGCTGTTCGCGTCGATTATGATGTTGCCTCTGTCGTCTACTACGACGTCTTCGGTCATTGCCATCATAGGTCCTGGGAACGGGAAGCACTTCTTTGTAGGATTCGGAGGAATGAAGTATGCCTTTTCCTTGATATAGAAAGGATCCGATACATCATATACTCTCAGTCCTGCAGCGAAGTAGCAGTCATAAACGACGTCTGTCCTCTGCTCGAGCCATGGCTTGTTGCTCATAGGTTCGTGCACGTTGTGAGGTCCGAACGGTCCGCCTTTTGAACCTTCCGCAAGCATGTATGTGTTGAAGTTCGGTGCAGGGAAATCCTCGGGAACTTCAGGATACGGGAACTCTGCGATAAGTACAGGGTTTGTAGGATCACTTACATCTACCATGTGCAGATTGTTCATTGCCTGAGCCTGCTTTACCACGCCGTCCTTGATAAATCCGAATCTTTCGCCTTCGTTTGTTACTACGACGAGATCCCTGCCGACGAGCGGAAGCGCGGTATGGGTCCTTGCTCCTGCGAGTCTGCTTGAGAATGCAGGCATGAACTTCAGATTGCCCAGAGCCTTCGGATGATGAATATCAGAGATATCCAGTACATAAAGTCCGTCTCCGCAGTATCCGCAGTATACCTTATCCCCTACTACGAACGGAGGGCCGTGCAGCCATCCTTTATCCATGAAGTCCGGATTATGAGGAGCGGAGTGATCTACTTCTCTTCCCGGTACTCCGTAGATGTACTGATGAGGTGCCCACCAGCGGCCTACTTCGACAGGATTTGCAGGATCAGCAATGCTTACGATCCTGTAAATGAGGCCTTCGAATTCGTCAGCTTCTGATGACAGATGTACGTAATCACCACCATTATACATGAACCTGTGTACGCCCATTGAATATGGAACTCCGCAGTCCCAGTATCCGAGATACTCAGGATTCTCAGGGTCTTTCTTCAGATCATAGATCATGATGCCCTGGAGGCTCTTCATCTTTGCGCGGTCTCCTACAAGAACGCTCGGTCCCGAACCTGATGTAAGCGCGAAAATAAGCTTGTCGTCTGCTATCTGCAGTTTAGGGATAGAAGTTGTAGGATATTCGTCGATGCTGAACGGCAGCCACTTCTTAATGAATACAGGATTCCTCGGATCTGTGACATCGCTTATCATGATGCCTACTCCGTCAGGACCTGCAGCAAAGCAAGCACCGTAAAGCAGATATCTTCCGGCTTCAGTTCTGTACAGAGCCATCTGGAACATTCCGCATGTGCCGTCCATGTCGCAGTACGAAAGAACTTCAAGATTCTTTATATAGCCGTCATTCCCCTCACCTTTTGAGTAGAAATATTTGCCTTTTGACATAAGTTTTCTCCTTTTATAGGTAAAGTTACCTCATTGTGATATAACCGCGGTACTGGGTCAGATTATCGCTTCTGGCGTAGTCTGACAGGAAGATACCGCTGATGCCGTAGGACTTCTTGAAATACGGGAAGTCCTCTGTCTCAGCCCATGCAGGCTTAGCGCACTTTTCAGCTGCTGCAGCTGCTGCATCGCACCATGCTGTCTGGCATTCGAACCACATTTCTACGATACGGTCAAAGTCACATCCATTTACTTCTTTCTTGATCTTGCTTGATACACAGCGTGTGCATCCGTCATGCGAAGTCCATGCAGGAATGAACTCTTCCTTGAGCCACTTATCGCCTTCTTCAGCGCTGACTCCTTCCGGATACTTGACCATGAACATCCATCTGTAGTTTGGTCCATCTTCAACAGTACGGCCTTCGCCCTTGAAGTCTTCTTCCCACCATACAGGTACGAAAGCGAAGATGAACGGAACAGTTCCTGCAGTCTCGTCACCCTTTGTTGCGCGGGCGTCATCTCCCTCAAGGTTGACTTCCTGTGACTTGTCGATACCGTGAGAGTGTCCCATGTCAGGAATATTGTTCTGCCATACGAGTACATCTGTCGGGAAATACTCGGTCAGAACTTTGTGATGATCCTTTGCAAAACCGAGATCGTTAGGATTTGCGAGCCAGTAATGCTCTGTCATCTGCATTCTTACTGTACCGAATCTTGCTCCGCCCGGAGGTGTCGGAAGAGCTGGATAGAATGCGTACTTGCTTACATAAGGTCCGAACTGCGAGATGCTGTCTGGCACATGATATCTGTAGAGCCAGTTCTCGAGCTTGATCCTGTAATCCTCATGAGCGAGATCTACAAGAATGATACTTCTTACCGGATAAAATTCAGGTCTGTTCATTGTATTAGAACTCCTTTCACTTTATAAAATATGGAGCCGCACTAAACGGCTCCATTTGTTTAACATACTTACTTTGCTTTTGATGGGGATGGTGTAGGAGCTATTACGTTTGTATAGTGCTCTTTGCGTGCCTTAAACTCAGGATCCTTGAAGAGGTTCATGAGTCTGCCCTCGTTCTCGAAGATGTCCTGCCCGTGCAGTGCCTTGCCGGAGAGGATATCGTGAGCATGATGCTCTGTAGCAGGGTCAAACTTGAATACCATAGCTCCATCTTCAACTACCAGCTCACCGCGGAGTCCGCAGAGTTCGCACTCAGCCTGAGTTGTGCCAGGGAAGATGTAGAAGTTGTTGCCGTGGCAGTGCGGGCATGCACCTTTCTTGCCCTTCCAGAGGTCGACTTTCTCAGAACCCGGGATCATGAGATGGTTGTCGATGATGTACTGAGCTGCCTCAACGAGGTTGCGGGCCATCTCTTTTGTTCTCTCAATCTTGTCATCCTGCATGATAACATCTTTGCACCATGAGAAGTAATCGTTATCGATAACCTTCCAGCCAGGGCTCATAGCGATCATTGCATGATCTGTCTCACATCTGACAGCCCAGTCTGAACCGCCAATAGCGAGGAAAGAGATTGCCTTCTGCATGAAATATCTCTCGCTCAGAGGCTCCTTGCCCTGCTCGATCAGTTTTTCATTGAGTCCGAAGAGCATTCCTGTGTCATGTCCAGGACCCATTCTGTCACAGCAGATGTGGAAGAGTCCGGATCCACCGGATTCATAGATAGGGTCTACGATGAATACGCCGTCTGCCTCTACCATCTTCTCATAGAGAGCTGCAAAGTCGTCTTTTCTTGTGCAGATCATGCCCTTGCCCATTACGAGACCTCTTGAGCATGCTACGCATCCTGTGCATGTCTGGAGATCCCAGTCAAATGCATGGATAAATTCGATTTCAGCGCCGAGCTTCTGGCACTCTTCGAGTGCGACTCTGCACATTGTGTCGTTGTTGCCGTTCTTAGTTCCGAAAGAAATTCCCAGAATCTTCATATTGTGTTCCCTCCTGCAATATGTGTTCTACAAAGTATTTTATATTGATTGTTTGTTATAACTTACTGCCGTTGATTCGATTATAGCAACGTTAAACAGTTGTTATTTAAAGAATTTGTGATTTTTACTACTTGTGGTCCGGAGCTCCAGGCATCTGCGGTGCAGGCTCGTTGCAGATTGCTCTGCTCCACTTGTCAGCAACATTATTCCAGAAGAAAGCAATGATCAGTGTCGGTATATAGCAAGGAATAAAGCCTTTAAGGCAAGCTGCGATATATGGTCCGAATGCGAATGATCCACCGGCGATCATGCCTACTGCTGTCATGATAAGATCGAGAATGACACAGAATACAGCAGCAACTACAACGTTCAGAAGGATTCCGAACTTGAGAGTTCCCGGCTGGGAATGCTTTGCAGCGAATGCGAAGCCCCATCTTTCAGCGTGGATAAAGTTTACAAAGAAAGTAACAACATATGCGAGGCATGCCATTCTGATGTAGTTAGGTCCGTTCAGGCTGCCCGGTGCGTCGATATTCGAGAGCGCAAGAGCAACCAGTGTGATAACAAGGCTCAGTGGCAGGTCCATGATAAGTGCGTATACTGCAGTCAATTTAGCGCTTTTCTGCATGATTTTCCCCCTCCATATAATGAAATAATCATATTAAAAAACAGGTTTATCTTGTTAATTATTTTACAAGCATATCCCTGTTTTGTATAATTGCGAATACAGTTTTTGTTTATAACCATTTGGTTATAAATTTGAAATTTCAAGTGTTGCAGTGATTCTGGACATTATGCACTTTTATGGTTTTTCAGGATATCCAGCAGTATTTCTTCCATTGCAAGTACATCATCGCTTCCCCTTGTTTTCAGTCTTGCAATGGAAATGGAGTCCTGAGCATTGAACGGTATCCATCTGAGATCATCGGCGTTTTTAGCCCAGACCCAGTCATCGGCTATCATAACACCCATATTGTTTCTTACGCATGTGACAGTAGACTCATGGTTTTTGACAAATCTCAGCTTAGGAACGAACCCGTATGGCCTCGTATAATTTGAGATGGCGTCTATGATCATCTTATCCACTATCTCCCAGGGTGCTATGAAGAGATCATTGCTGAAATCCTTCAAAGTAAGTCCGGAGATATCTTTCTGCGCCAGGGGATGACTTGCAGCAAAAAGCAAAATCTTTCCAATGCTGGCAGCATCAATGCATTCGAACTCATTGTACAGTTTTACACTGTTCTGTATGGTGACTACTAAATCAAGTGTATCTGTCAACAGTCCTGTTGCCAGTTCTTTTACACCGCAGCAGTTGATTATGACCTCTGTGTCCGGATACTCAGTCTTAAATCTCTCCATCATAGGAGGAATTATATTAAAAAGATCCCAGCCTTCAAGAAAACCTACTCTCATTACGGCTTTGTTTTTTCCGGTGATCCGTTCTGCTTTAAGTTTGGTATTGATAAATTCAGCTTTATATTTGCTGAATAGATCAAAGTAAAGCCTGCCCTCTTCTGTAAGCTCAGTTCCCTGATTGTTTCGCCTGAAAAGTCTGCAGCCAAGTTCTTTTTCGAGCTGAGATATCTGCCTGGATATTGCCGGCTGAGAAACGAAGAGCTCCTCAGATGTCTTTGTGAAGCTGAGATTCGTGGCTACAGCCATGAAATAATCTATCTGAAGGTCATTCATCGTTTTCCTCCTTTCGTGGCATCCTGTCCAGATATCTCTGAAGAATAACTATAGCGGCCTGGCGGTCGATTATTTTCTTCCGGTCTTCCCTGCTCATATTAGCTTCAATAAGAACTTCTTCTGCTTCTACTGTTGAGTATCTTTCATCCTGCCATTCTACTTTTACTTTTGACAGTGGCCCGGAACTTCTGAGCTTATTCTCAAGCATCGTACGGAAGTCTCTAACCTTCTGAGTCTGAACAGAATCCTCACCATCAAGGCTGAGCGGAAGTCCTATAACGACAGTTTCACATCCATATTCTTTGATATAGTCGATGACTTTGCCGGTATCTTTTCTGATACCTACTCTATCTATCGTGGTAACACCGGTCGCGATAACGCCAAGAGGGTCGCTTACCGCGACCCCCACTGTTTTACTTCCTACATCAAGTCCGAGTATTCTCATTACTTTTTGCCAAGATCGAGATAGTTGACGAGAATTTCCTCGAGGAGCTCATCTCTGTCAATCTTGAGAATGAGATTTCTTGCGTTGTTATGACTTGTGATATATGAAGGATCTCCGGATGTAAGATAACCTACGATCTGGTCAATGGCATTGTAACCGCGATCGGTAAGAGCCGAGTAGATCTCAATAAGAGCTTCTTTCTTGTTGAGCTGGCTGTCTTTGAATCCTTCGAACATGATGGTGTTTTTGCTCATTGTATGCCTCCTTAATCCCTAGCCTGCGATGAGTTCTTCTGCTTTGGCGAATGCTGCATCTACTTTTGAAGGATCCTTTGCGCCGGCCTGTGCCATATTGGCCTTTCCGCCTCCGCCGCCTCCTGCTGCAGCTGCGATATCCTTGATAAGCTTGCCGGCGTGCCAGCCCTTACCAATGAGATCTTCGCTGACCGATACGATGAATGTAACTTTACCGCCATTAACTGCTGCGAGAACCATAATCACGCTGTCAGCCTTTGCTTTGACGGCATCAGAGATGTTTCTGAGCTGCTCTATGTCAGCATCATCAAACTTCATAGCGATCAGTTTTACGCCGTTGATGTCTTTTGCTGAAGCAATTATATCATCAACAGAGCTGCTAATCTTATCTGACTTAATAGATTTAATGGTAGATTCAAGTGTCTTGATATCTGCCATGACCTGTGCAGCCTTTCTTGTGAGATCTGACTCACTCGATTTGAGGGCTGCAGCGACTGTGCTGATAGTGGCTTCCTTATTCTCCAGATAACTGATGACCTTGGAACCTGTAATAGCCTCGATACGTCTTACGCCTGCTGCTATTCCGCCTTCGCTGATGATCTTGAAACCGCCCACTTTACCGGTGTTGTCGATGTGAGTACCGCCGCAGAATTCAATGCTGTAGTCCCCCATGCTGACAACTCTCACGATATCGCCGTACTTCTCTCCGAAAATAGCCATGGCTCCGAGCTTTTTAGCCTCGTTGATAGGCATTTCTTCCATCTTTATCGGGAGATACTCATCCACCTTCTCATTGACGATCTCTTCTACCTTGCGGATCTCATCAGCAGTCATAGGCTGGAAGTGGTTGAAGTCGAACCTCAGATAATTGTCATCAACATATGAACCTGCCTGCATGACATGATCTCCGAGTACGTCTCTGAGAGCCTGCTGCATCAGATGTGTTGCAGAGTGGCCTCTTGCGATCTGGTGCCTTCTAATGGAATCGATCTCAAGACTGACTTCATCACCCGGCTTGATGCGCATCGCAAATCCGGTATCCTGAGGATCGATAACATGGAGATATATTCCGTTCTCCTTGACAACATCAACAACACTGAGTCTGTTGTCTCCGTGCTTTACTATACCTGTATCGAAAATCTGTCCGCCGCTTGTAGCGTAGAACGGTGTGGACTCAAAGATGATGAACTTGCGGTTCTCATCGTAGTCTCCAACATACAGCACTTTTGATTCAGCCTTTTCCTCAGTATATCCGAGGAACTTTGTAGGCTCAAAATGACTGTATTCTGAAGCGTCTCTCCATGCATCGCCTTCAGTATCTCTCTGGTTTGCTCTGGCGAGTTCCTTCTGAGCATTCATTTTTTCAGTAAATCCATCGACATCGACAGTCTTACCCTTTTCCTCGAGGATCTCCTGTGTTACCTCCAGAGGGAAACCATATGTGTCGTACAGCTTGAAAGCGAGCTCTCCGTCAAGAACTGTAGAGCCGGATGCATCCATTTCATCCATGTACCCGTCGAGAATCTCCATGCCTCTGTCGAGAGTCTTTGCGAAGTTATCTTCTTCGATCTTTATGATCTTCATGATGTAGTCATGGTTCTCAACAAGCTCAGGATATGCTCCGCCTGATGTCTTTACTACGCTCTCAGCGAGTTCAACAAGAGGGTTTTGCTGAGTTATACCAAGAAGTTTGCAGTGTCTTGCCGCTCTTCTGATGATTCTCTTAAGGATGTATCCTCTTCCCTCGTTGCTTGGCAGTATACCGTCTCCGATCATGAATGTCATCGATCTTAGATGGTCTGTGATGATTCTGACGCTTACATCGACTTTATGGTTGCCGGTCATGTAACTTACTCCGGCCATATCGCATACAGCATCTCTTATAAACTTAACAGTATCGACATCAAAGATGGAATCAACCCCCTGAAGGATGCACGCGAGCCTTTCAAGACCCATTCCGGTATCAATGTTAGGATGAGCAAGTCTTGGATACGATCCGTCTTCCTGTCTGTCAAACTGTGTGAATACGTGATTCCAGAACTCAAGATATCTGTCGCACTCACAGCCAGGCTTGCAGTCAGGCTTACCGCATCCCCACTCCGGTCCTCTGTCATAATAGATTTCGGAGCAAGGTCCGCATGGACCGAGTCCGATTTCCCAGAAGTTATCGTCTTTTCCGAGGCGTACGATCCTCTCCTCAGGCATTCCGATGATATCGCGCCAGATCTCGAAAGCTTCATCGTCATTTTCATAGATGGTTGCCCAGAGTTTATCCTTTGGCATCTCGAGCCACTCTGTGCAGAATTCCCATCCCCACTGAAGGGATTCTTTCTTGAAGTAGTCTCCGAAACTGAAGTTTCCGAGCATCTCAAAGAAAGTGCCGTGACGGGCTGTCTTTCCGACGTTTTCAATATCGTTTGTTCTGATGCACTTCTGGCATGTTGTCATCCTCTTTTTTGGAGGTGTCTCTGTACCTGCAAAATAAGGTTTGAGAGGCGCCATGCCTGAATTGATGATCAGAAGGCTTTTATCATTACGCGGGATCAGCGAAGAAGAACCACCCGGATAGTGATCCTTGCTAACGAAGAAATCCCTGAACATATCTCTGACTTCATTTACTCCGAGGTTTTTCATAAATGTCTCCTTGTCCGCAAAATTTCCATTTATTATATCATTTTCAGCTCGTAAATTCATCATTTGTTTGTGCTGAATCTTCAATAAATTCAATGGATTCGAGCGACGCTTTCAGGTCGGCCCTTATTTCGGCAAGAAACTCCATTCTCAATAGTCTCTGCTCTTCCTTTTCAGCATCAGTAAGCCCTTCGCTTTTGGACTTGTGAGCCAGTTCGTTTATCCTGTCGATCTTGATTTTTTCCATTGTATAATCAGCCTTTCATTTTAATCAGTACAGGATAAACTCTAGCAGAAATCGGCTTGTGTTTCAATCACGCGCTTATCTCTTTCAGCAGCCTGTCGCTTACTTCCTGGACAGCTTTCAGAAGGAACTCTTTATTTGTAGGCTTTTCATCGAAACTGTTCACAATGCAGTCCCTGTCAGGACAAGTGCTCCTGCATTTTTTATAGGCTGAACCCAGCGCATTTCTTATGCTGTGCTCCACCTTGTATTTGCTCTTTATCCTGTGCTTTTCTGCAATATACGGATATACTTCCTTCACCATGCATATATCGAGGGATCTTCTGTCAGTAACTATACAGATAGCATCTTTAAGGAATGTATATCCCTGGCTTTTGATATTGATGCAGTTTTCATCAAGGACTTCTGTTATGGCATTCAAAAGTCTTATATTCCTCCTGTACATGTCCTTATCAGTGGACATCGTAGGATTGAAAGCATAAAAGTAATTTCCTCTCATAAATTCACGTCCGAACGGACTTGCTCCCGCTTTAATATAAGTATTGAATTCATTAAGTTCTTTTACGAGATCCTTCATGATTTTTGTTTCAGATGGTGTAATACCGTACATTTTAATTGCCTCCTTAAACTTATACCGTTATGTCGTCCTGTATCTTTTCGAAAGTCTTACTTCCAATACCATCGACCGACATAATATCCTCTTTGCTTTTAAAGGCTTTTGACGACCTGTACTCTATGATCTTTTCAGCAGTTACATCTCCTATACCGCTTAAAGATTTGAGTTCATCGGCAGAAGCGGTATTTATATTAATTAGTCCGGTATCAGCGGATGAAGGTGCTGTATCTGCTGATGTCAGACCATCATTATTTTCGCTTCCTTTCACGGGTATTATTATCTTTTGTCCGTCCTCAACAAAAGATGCCCTGTTAACATGATCCGCATCAGCTTCTTCAGAAAGGCCTCCGGCCATCTCTATCACCTGGAACAACCTGGTATCTTCCGAAACCTGATAAACACCCGGATTTTTTACAGCTCCTCCGATATCCACAAAAATCGGCTGCGTCCGGACGTTGCTGTCTTCACTGTATTCAGTTTCTTCTACAGCAGTGTCCGTTGTTTCTATGGTGATATCAGCCTTGTTTTCATCGTGGATCCTCAGTATTAAAGCAGCAATAAGTATAAGAGCGACAGAAAGGATCTTTATCAGTGTTTTCTTATCGCCAAGAAGTCCTTTTAAAGCATCCTTTAACTTGCCAACAGCATTGATCTCCATCAGTTTTCACCTCTTTCGTTTAATGCTGTCAGTATAAGAATAGTTCTGCACATGTACAAACTGCCCTTAAAATTCTTATATCTAACGTTTTCCTGCAAAAAATGACCGGGAAACAACAAAAAATGACCGGATATCCGGTCATAATTGTTTTGTACATTCAATTTATGCTGAAAATAGTGCATAAAATGCAGAATTTAGTGATCCTAGTCTTCTGTGAATTCGAATTCGAAATCCTCTATCCTGACTGTGTCTCCTTCTTTGAGACCCAGTTCTCTCAGCAATCTGATACCGCCCTGTTTTTCTATGTAGTTGTACAGGTATCTTATAGATCCGCTGTCTGTGAAGTTCGTCGAATTGAAGATCTTAAGAAGCTGCTTACCTTCGAGAACATAGGATCCATCCTCGTCCTTGTAAGCGCTGATCACCCTGTAATCTGCTTCGTTTTCATCAGCTTCAAAGTCAAACATCACCATAGGCTCTTCATCAGGCTCAACATAATTCTCAACGCCTCTGAGTGCTGCGTTCATAAGCTCTTCGATGCCCTGCCTTGCTGCCGCGCTTATAGGGTATACTTCACGGCCTTCTTCAGCCATGTAGTCCATGAATTCCTGATATTTCTCCTGATCGGTAACCAGATCTATCTTGTTGGCAGCTACTATCTGAGGCTTATCCGCAAGCCTCGGATCGAATTCTCTCAACTCAGCGTTGATTTTGTTATAGTCTTCGATCGGATCCCTGCCTTCTGATCCGGAAACATCCACTACGTGAATCAGGACCTTAGTCCTTTCGATATGTTTCAGGAACTTGAATCCAAGTCCGGCTCCATGCGATGCGCCCTCGATGATACCGGCAATATCCGCCATAACAAAGCTGGTGTCATGAAGATATACCACACCGAGATTAGGATCAATTGTTGTAAAGTGGTATCCTGCAATTTTCGGTTTGGAATTGGTGCATACCGAAAGAAGCGTGGATTTACCTACATTCGGAAAACCCAGGAGGCCGACATCAGCGATAAGCTTCAGCTCGAGTACTACCTCTCTTGTTTTTGCAGGTCCGCCGGCTTCCGCGAAGTTTGGAGCCTGTCTTATACTGCTTTTATAGTGTACGTTTCCTCTTCCGCCGCGTCCGCCTTTTGCAGCGACGACGGTATCGCCGTCTTTAACCAGGTCTTTCATAAGATGGCCGGTTTCTTTATCTATGATCATAGTCCCTACAGGAACCTTGATATACAGATCCTGACCCTTCTTACCGAAGCGATTTCTTTTCATGCCCGGCTGACCGTTCTCTGCCTGATATTTTCTTTTATACTTAAGATCCATAAGGGTCCTTAAGTTTTTATCGGCAATGAAAATAACGCTGCCGCCATTTCCGCCGTCTCCGCCATCCGGACCTCCGTCAGGAACGTACGGATCTCTGCGGAAAGTGACTGCACCATTACCACCTTTGCCTGATATGATGGTTATTTCTGCTCTGTCTACAAACATTTTCCCTGATAAATAAAAGTGACTCCCACATCATGTGCAGGAGCCATAAGCCTTAAGCTTCTTTGCTGTAAACGCTGATCTGCTTTCTCTTCTTGTCGTATCTTTCGAACTTTACTGTTCCGTCGATCTTAGCAAAAAGAGTGTCATCTCCGCCCTTGCCAACATTGTTGCCAGGGTGGAACTTTGTTCCTCTCTGTCTCATGAGGATGCTTCCTGCGCTTACATTGCGCTTACATATTCACCGGCACCTACCTTGAGTCCAAGTCTTTTCGCCTCGGAGTCTCTGCCGTTCTTGGAACTTCCTACTCCTTTTTTACTTGACATCTTTGCTTCCTCCTCTAAATTACTTAGCCTCGATAGCAGCGATAATGTCAGCCTTTGTAGCCTTAGCGTCTACCTCGACTCCCATTTCCTTTGCAACTGCCAGAAGCTCGTCTTTCTTCATCGAAGCGCTGACCTTTGGTGCAGCCTTAGCTTCTTCCTTTGCAGGCTCCTCAGCCTTAGCGGCCTTCTCTGCCTTCTTGGCGGAAGCGCCGATACCGGTTACCTTGATCAGCGTATATGGCTGTCTGTGACCGTTTTTACGTCTGTAATCTTTCTTTGCCTTGTACTTGTAGATGATTACCTTATCAGCCTTGCCCTGCTCGAGGACTTCAGCCTCTACTGAGTATCCTTCTACGAATGGTGTGCCAACGACAAGCTTGTCTCCGCCTACAGCTACGACTTCGTCAAAAATGACCTTGTCACCAACGTTAGCCTCGAGCTTTTCAACTCTGAACTCGTCTCCCTGCTGTACTCTGTACTGCTTGCCACCTGTCTTGATGATAGCATACATAATATCAAATTCCTCCTTAAACCAGACTCGCCGGAGCTTGGGTGCTAATGCTTGAAAACCCGTTCCGCGCGGTTAACCGACAAAGATGATACTACATTGCGGTTGCAAGGTCAAGAAGGAATTTAAGAAATTTACTATTATTCAGCATGTACGACTATGAAATCGTGACCGGTAGACTCTACAAACCGTTTGAAGATGTCTTCAGAACTGATTCTGAGGCTGGAAGTGTTGATACACGGATGGCAGCCTACATATTCAGCGTTGATCACTTCGTCATCAACGAGCAGCTGTACTTTGTGGTCTGTGTCGTATATAAGCCCCATGACACTCGCAGAACCCGGTGTACAGCCTAAAAGCTCTTCCATGTATTCAGATTCAGCAAAGTGCAGTCTTGAGCTGCCGGCCTGTTTTGATATATCGCTGCTCTTGAACACTTTATGCTCAGGTATCATCAGCATGTAAAACTTAGTGCGCTGACGGTTTGCAAGGAAAAGGTTCTTACATATCTTTGCACCAAGAGATCTCTCTATCTCCTCGCATAGTTCTGTTTCAGAGCCGAATGCCGGTGCGTGATCGAGCCTGCTGTAACTGATCGACAGATCATCAAGATAATCGTATACCCGTATCTCCTTTTCTGTTCTGCCGGATACGTCCTGAGGTCTTCCGTTATAAAGTTCCATTTTATTCGATCACTACTCCGTCTTCATCAACATTGAGACCGTCATCCGTTCCCCTGAGGTTCTTCATGAGTCTGCCGCGGATCTCTTCAAGAACTTCCGGATTGGCTTCGAGATATGCCTTGACATTCTCTCTGCCCTGTCCGATTCTTTCATTCTTATAGCTGTACCAGGATCCGGACTTGTCGATTATGCCTACGTCTGAAGCAAGATCAAGAATATCTCCCGAAAGAGAAATGCCGGTTCCGTACATAATGTCAAATTCGGCTTTCCTGAACGGTGGCGCTACTTTGTTTTTAACGATCTTTACTCTTGTACGGTTTCCGAGAACCTCTTCACCTTTCTTGATCGTATCTATTTTTCTTACATCAAGTCTCATAGATGCATAGAACTTGAGCGCACGTCCGCCGGTTGTAGTCTCAGGGTTACCGAACATGATGCCGATTTTTTCCCTTAACTGGTTGATGAAGATGACGCATGTGCTTGATCTGTTGATGGCTCCTGCTATCTTACGAAGAGCCTGAGACATGAGCCTGGCCTGAAGTCCTACATGTGAATCTCCCATTTCACCCTGGATCTCCGCTTTCGGAACAAGGGCTGCAACAGAGTCGATAACTATGATATCAACAGCTCCGCTCCTTGTGAGCATCTCACAGATTTCAAGTGCCTGTTCTCCGGTATCCGGCTGGGAAACGAGCAGCTCGTCAACATTTACGCCAAGATTTTTAGCATATACAGGATCGAGCGCATGCTCCGCGTCGATAAACGCTGCCTGACCGCCGTTACGCTGAGCCTCGGCAATAGCATGCAGAGTGAGAGTTGTTTTACCTGAAGATTCAGGACCATAGATTTCAATGATCCTTCCTTTAGGATATCCGCCTACGCCTGTAGCAAAGTCAAGGCTGACCGAACCTGTTGAAATAACATCTATATTGCTTACAGGGCCGGATTCTCCGAGACGCATGATAGCGCCCTTACCGTATTGTTTCTGTATCTGATCCAGAGCCTGCTGTAAAGCTTTTTCTTTTGCTGCGCTTTCAGCGCTTCCTGCATTCTGAACTGCCATATTGCCTCCGTTTTATTAATAGAACATGTGTTCTTTTAGATAATACTGCGATAAACCTACTCTGTCAATATTATATTTTCAAATGTTTATGTAAGTCGAACGGTCATAGCCCTTTATTCGACATATAAAGACCTTTTTACGGTTCGCGGCACCTTTTTACTGTACCGGACCATATCTTACCTTATAAGCAGATATACGGCCCTCAGCATCCTCAGCAGAAAGTAATTGCGGTTCCACTTACGGTCATTTCTTGATGTACGGATCTCATAATATCCGGATTCATCACCCATGGCGTAACCGATATATGCTTCTCCTGCTTCACGGCCGGTATCTGCTTCCGGTCCGGCGAAACCTGTTATCGATACCGCTATGTCAGCTCCTGAACGCGCTCTGGCTCCAACGGCCATTGCCTCTGCGACCTGTGGGCTTACTACGCTGTATCTTTCGATCAGTTCAGGTGGAACGTTGACTTCTTTTATCTTGCTTTCATTCGAATAAGTTATATAGGCAGAAGATAAAACATCCGAAGCTCCGGCTACATCAGTGATTGACGCAGGGAACAGTCCTCCAGTACATGATTCGGCAGAAGTGATCTTAAGGCCTTTTTCTTTGAGTATCCTTACAACTACTTCATTGAGATTTTCGTCATCGTAGCTGTATATGTATTCTCCGACAAGGCTGTCTATTCGTGCTGTCATTTCCTGTACAGCAGCCTCAGCTTCTTCTATAGTATCTCTCTGGGATGCTACCCTGAGCGTACACTCCCCTTCTTTTGCATATGTAGCAACTGTAGGGTCTGTCTGTCCGTCTATGACAGGCATGAGCAGCGTCTCGAGATCAGATTCTCCGATGCCTATAGTGCGTATGACCCGGTAGAACATCTTCTTGTCCATGAACTGTTCAAGGTACTCTCTGACACCGTTGTCCCACAGCCATTTCATTTCACGAGGAGGTCCCGGCAGGCAGATAGCAATCTTGCCGTCAACATTCAGTGCAAATCCCGGAGCTGTGCCGGAGGCATTGTAAAAAGGAGTACATCCAACCGGAAGGTATGCCTGCTTGACGTTGTTCTCTGTCATCTTCCTGCCGCGTTTTTCAAAAAAACCGGCAAGCTGCTCCATGACCGCATCATCAAGATACATATCTCTTCCCATGTACTCCGCGACCATTTCTTTGGTCAGGTCATCCTGTGTGGAGATATCCCTTTCGCGTATGAGTTTGAGGATAAGCTCCTGTCTTGCATTCTTACCTGTTTTCATAGAAGGAACCCCTCTG
>ONRQ01000019.1 GCA_900320285.1 uncultured Eubacteriales bacterium | reverse complement strand
ATGGACTAATTTAGACTTTTTCGACTTTTTAGAGTATTTCAGTATGGATTATCTCATTTTCCAAGATGTCCAACTACGCACGGATGGTTTACCGTTTACAGAATTTTTATGCAAAAAACTACATTTTTGAATATAGTATTGATCTTCCGGGAAAGAATTAGAAAGGGTTATAAAGGATATATAAATGAATATCCAGACGAGAATTAGAGAACTAATAAAAGTTCTGATTGAGAATATGCATGAGAAAAGAAAGATGATCCTTGTTCTTTCTTGTCTTGTGGTATTCATAACAACGTACATGTTGATTTTACCGGCTTTCACTCTCGACAAGGAAGAGGCATCAGAGCAGGGCGGCATTGACGTGCCTGGCACAGAACAGTCGGCTGAAGCTGATGAAGCAGATGCAGCGCGGGCTGAATCTGTATCAAAAGAGGATACGGATTCAGACGCAAAAGAGGAAATAAAAGCCGAGGAAAAAGAGACTGGGACACCAGTCGAAACAGATGCTGCAAAACCGGCTGCGCAGGAATCAAAGAAACATGAGGCTTCTTCGGAAGCTAAAGACAAAACTCCATCGAAAGTTACTCTCCAAAATGAGGAGGGTGATGGCTTTGTTGTTGCAGTCGAAGGTGAAGATGCCGGACTCTCTGAAGACATGAGCGTTGCAGTCCGTGAGATCGACCAAAGCGATAAAAAGCAGAAGAAAGAATACGAATCTTTATATAGTGATGCGCTTGAGGCAGTTCAGAAATCACAGAAAGAAGAGGGTCTTGAAGAGCCTTTGGATTTTGCATTTGCGAAATTCTACGATATTTCGCTTATGGATGGGAACGATGAAGTTGAGCCGGACTCAGCAGTCGATGTTAAGATTTCTTTCGGTAAGAAACTACAAAAGGAACTTAAGGTAACAGATCCTGAAAGAGTCCATATCGTACATTTTGCAGTGAATAAAAAGAGCGGTGAGGTAACCCCGGAGGTCCTCGACGCGGACACCACAGATATCACAGTAAAGAATAGTAAAGTAACTGAGGCGGCTTTCACCGCAGATAGCTTTTCAGTGTTCGCTGTAGTCTATTCGCAGCTCACTACTAATGTTCTTACAGCGGATGGGAAGACATATGAGATCAAGGTTACATACGATGATGATGCAAAGATCCCGGACGATGCGGAACTGCGTGTGCACGAGATCACTGAAGCAGCAAAATACCAAGAGTATGTCGAGAAAACACAGGAAGCGCTTGGCCGCGAGACAGACGATTCCAACGCCAGATTCTTTGATATCAGCATAGTGGGCAAAGACGGAAAGGAGATCCAACCGAAAGCAAAGGTTCTTGTGGAGATCCGTCTCCTTGATGAGGAGATTGCAAATAGCGTGCAAGTCGTTCACTTCGGCGAAAAGGCTGAATTAATGGAAGTGAAGCATGAAACTGATACGCTAAACTTCTTTACTGACGGGTTCTCTGTGTTCGCGGTCGTGACCGTCGAATCAGAGGAGGGCTCCTACGTATTCCGTGGTGATGGATATACTGTAAAAATATCGTACACAGCTGAAGCTCAAATACCTTTAGGGACGACTCTAACTGTTGAAGAACTCGAGCAGGGATCAAAGCAGTACAATCAGCGACTGGGACAGGCCTGGCGCGAGATTAATCGTGAATACCTTGAGGTTGAAGAGCAGCGCGAGCACTATGAGGAATGGATGGGCGATTTGCCGGATGTCGGGCTTGTGAACCTCGATTACATCCGTTTCTTTGATATCCGCCTGCTTCATGACGGCAAGGTAATCGAGCCATCTGTGCCGGTACAGGTTGAAATTTCCTATGACGATGGTATGAAGATGGCCGGAGAAACGGTTTCCGGCGTGGTCCACTATACGGAAGATGATGTCGAGCTTATCGATGAAGTGGATACGGTCACTGAAGGAAGCAATGTACTTGCCTTCAAATACGAACAAGCCAGCTTTTCCGATACTGGTACGTATGTGGGACAAAAGACTTATAACGAGGTTGCGGAGCCTGTTACCCTTTCTGCACCGACACCTATGCAGTATCCGATGCTTCAAAAGAAAACAAATGCAAATGCGTTGAAAGCTGCTAAGGACGGAGAGACTGGTGAAGGAGAAGAAGACCTTAACGAGCCGATCGCTACCAAGACGCTGACACCTAACAAGTCTGAAGATAAGAATGATGGCACGTACACACTTGAACTGGCCGTGGATGGACGTGCAAAGTCTTCTACTACGACGGAAATCAATAAGTCCAATGTGCTCATCATCATGGACAGATCGAGTAGCATGGTCAACAATTATCCGTCCGGCACTATTAATACAAATGCGGTAGCTACTAGAAACAATAATGGTCGCTATTACAGTGGAGGTAAAGAATTCGTTCCTCAGCCGGGTGTCAGATACTATGGCAAGGTAAGATCGAACGGCAGCGATCGTTACCGTGAGCTGAACTATACAACATATACTGGCGGTTCCGGTGCGACACATTACAGGTGGACCTATGTCAATACCGATGATCAGCAGGCTACGGTGACGAATTATACGGGTGACAATATCTATACAGGTACATATACCACCCGCCTCAGCGAGGAACAGGAGGCACTGTCAATACTGCTTCATGATTTGCTTGCCAAGAACGGCGAGGGGACGACTGTTGACGGTATCAGTCTGGAAGATCTTATTGAGATCTCTGTAATCAGCTTCGCACGCCAGAGAGGAGATAAGGAAACAAACGCAACGAGTGAGGTCGATTGGTCAACAGATTATGATACGCTGATGGATGGTGTAAACAGTGGCTTTGCTCCGCCTGGAACGAACTGGGAAGACGCGTTGCGCTATGCCATGGAAGTAGCAAATAAGAAGATGGCCGATCCTAGCCAGAGCGGAGAAGATATGTACATTATCTTCCTGACCGACGGTGAGCCGACGGCTGTGACAGGTGAGAGCGATGGTGCCAACCACTATGGTAATATCGGCGGTGGATATATTGTTGCCTACGAAGCTGCCAGAGACTATATCGTCAACGAATCAGGATTGGCCAACAGCGATTACAAGTTCTATGGTATCTTCACCTGGGGCCAAGGCGAGGCAATGACGAACTATCTCAAGCGTCTTGTAAATGTTGCGCACGGAAACACGGGCAGCAAGGAGACCGATTATACCATGGAAGAAGTGGATGAAGACGATGAAGGAGATTATTTCTACAATGCCACGAGCCTTTCAAAACTGGAAGAGGCGTTTAATAAGATATTCAATATCATTTCTAATTCCGCTCATTATGAGCAGGTGAGCATCACTGACGGCCTTACTACAGACGCCATGACGACAACCCTTGTGAATGGAAGCGCTAAAGGCTTTCAGTATACGGTGTACAGGGGCAGAGTCGTAAACGCAGATGGCAAAGTCCTTTCTAAGGGAACCCCAGTCTATACAGTGACCGCCAAGGATAACGAAGGAGGTGAGCCAAATGTCACCTTCAATATCAATGGAACGGACTATGATGCCGGACCAAGCAAAACATATAATTATAACGAGGTGCAGGAGGACGGTACGACTGTCCCAAAGACCAAGAAATATTACTCTGTAACTGTTGGGTCTGGAGAGGATGCGGTCGAATATAAGATGACGCTCGCGGATCTGGAGGGTAACGGAAAGCTCACATGGGATCTGGCGGCGATTGGCGCGCTGGAGGACGGATGCACATACGCGGTCAGCTTTACCGTCTGGCCGGATCAGGACGCATACGATTATGTAGCTGCCCTGAACAACAGGCTGAATAATATCACGAATTCCCAGGGTAAGACCATAAAAGTCGAATGGGATTCCAGCAAGGAAACGGATGAGAACAAGGTCACAGATTCAAACGGAAATTCATATTGGAAGGGCGGCGTTAAGGATTATCCATCGATAGTCAAGTACACGGACGGAACCTTTGCCGTGCTCACAAACACCGATCAAACCCTGAAGTATACGATTGCCAAAACCGAAACTGTTAATGATCAACCGACAGTTACTTACGAAGGTCCGTTTACCTCAGATCTTCCGACGCCTGATCCAATGCCTCTAACCGGTACAGCTTCCCAGCTGGAGAAGGTATGGAACATCGACCGTGATCCAAGTATCCTGTACAAATACCTGTATGAATCCAAAGACGAAAAAGGCAACCCAGTGCCTTTCGACATTGGGTTTGTAATTAAACAGGATGGAACGGAATACAGAGAAGTGAATCTGCCTGGTCATATAGATACAGATGACGGCTTCGAATATGATTGGAGCGCATATGATCAGAGTGATTTGGTGACGTATAACGGAAAGACTTTCAGCAAGCGCTGGACCCAGGATTTCTCCATCTCAACCGGTCTAATGCTGAGCGAGACACAGATGGATGCAAAAGGTCTGGATAAGACCATATACACCTGTTATTCTTATAATAATAAGCCATATTATGTCCTTGAGGATGGTCATGATTTCACGATTGCAGAGCCGTCTGTGGGATATGAATTCGATTTTGAAGCGCCTACCTACCATCCGATGCTTGTAGATGGTGTCCTGATGGATGTTAAATTCTCTACGGAAGGTAATACAAAAAAAATCAGCAGCATGGAAGCGCTGGATATCAATGCCGGCACAGGAAAGTCGGCTCTGAGTGTGTTCAATACCCTGCGTGGCTACATCAACCTGGATAAAATTGTGGTCGATCATAATGGTGATCCGCTGGAATCGGACGACACTGAGTTCACATTCAGAGTGGAACTGAATAATGCTTTCCCTGTCTTTGAAGGCAATCACATCCCTTGGTACGGTATCGAAGGTCTCTACTATCATGACGACGAAGGCAATTATTACCAGGCAGAGTACGTAGACGGGAATTTGCAAGTGAAGACAGAGGAAGGGGGACCATATCCGGCTACAGGTAATGCGTTCGATCCGGACAATGCTGGCGCCCAGACGGTCACATATACCGTCGACGGTAAGCAGAAGTCCATCACGATCAGCGGAAACCAGATGACACCAGCTGATGGCAATGATACCGATGGCTATAAAAAGGTAACAGCGGTTGTAAAAATCACCCAGAAGGAAACGCTGTATATTGCAAACGTTCCAATCAATACACAGTATTCTATCAAGGAAATCACTGAAGCGAGCCCGGGCTATAGGCTAATCAATATCAAGCGCAATATCGGATCCGATGATCCTACCAACGCGAGTGATAAGGAGACCGGAATCATTGAGGGAGAGATTGTCCCGAACACTGAGACTCACGTAGCCTATACCAACCAGTGTCTGGTGACGGACATCACTATTCAGAAAGTGGACGAAAAAGGGTCTGGCCTTGAGGGCGCCGTGTTCCAGCTGAAGACAGTCAATGGCCATGAGGAAGCAATGGCTACAACGATTGTTAGCATCAAAGGAATTGGGGATATTACAAAAGTTGTTAATGGGAAGTCAACGGTTTTCCCAAGCTCTTTTGAAACTACAGGAGAAATTCAGACACTCGAGGGCCTCCCTGACGGAACCTATAGACTGTATGAAGTATTTGTGCCAGATGGATATATAAGCACATACAAATATATACAGTTCACGATTGAAAAAGGTGAAATAACGCAGGTGACTACAGATACCGGAGATGTCAGCAAACTGGATACAACGGTTGAGGGTATTAGTATCAAGATTACTAATGAGCCTGGAGTTGAACTTCCGCACACAGGCGGCATCGGAACGACGATCTTCTACGTGCTCGGATCAATACTTGCGATAGGATCTGCTGTAATACTTATCTCAAGAAGAAGGATCCGCAAAATCTGATCCTGAAGCAAATTAAATAACTGCTCTTCGGACTGCAATGCGGTTCGGAGAGCGGTTTTTTATTGTTTTTTGCAAATTGTCTAATCTTAAGGTCGTTCGCAGAAAATGACGCAAAACGTCATCGCTTCAAAGCGCTTACGGTCACAATAGTAGTAAAAATGACGGATAAAATGACGATAATTCTGCTATTATCAAGTTGTAAAGAGGTTGAAACGAGTGCGTATTATCGCAAAGGAAAGAGGGTTGAATCTGCAAGGCAATGTATGGGAGGTCTACATATGAAGAGCCGGAGAATGAACAGATTAATAAAGAACATACTGGAGAACATGCATGGGCAGAGAAGGATGATTCTGCTTCTCTCCTGTATTGTTGTATTCACAACAACGTATCTGCTGATCTTACCTGCTTTTACTCTTGATAAAGAAGAGGCGGCTGAGCAGGGTGGTATTGATTTATCTGCTGCCAGCTTTGCTGAAGAGGCAGAGACAGAAGTAAATGAAAGCAGCGACCAGGAAGATCCGATTGAAATTGAAGACACGGAGGGTGCCGGTGAAGACGAAGATCCTGAAGAGCTGGAAGACCCAAGCGAAAACGAGGATCAGGAAGAGTCAGATGTTTCACTTGATGCTGACGAATCTGCAGAAGTTGATGCAACTGAAGAGGTTGTTGAAGAGAGCATCGATGAGGAAAACGTTTCCCCTGAATCTCCGCTGGTGTTCGAGGGCAATGGATACACGGTCACAGCTTCCTTCGACGAAGACGCTGAAATGCCTGCAGGCACTGTGCTGGATGTAAACGAAATCAAAAATGGAACAGATGAGTATTACCAGAACCTCGGACAGATCTGGGGAGAGCTCAATCAGGAGTATCTCGAGATCGAAGAACAGCGTAAGGATTACAACGAGGGAATGGGATTCCTTGATGAAGCAAAACTTGCCAACCTGGATGATGCGAGATTCTTCGACGTACAGCTGGTAAATGACGGTAATCCTGTAGAGCTTTCTGAACCTGCACACATTGAAATAACCTTCGACGACGGGATGCAGCTGGAGAAAGGCGCTGATACCGGAGTAGCGTTCTTCGATAAAGACGGTGCGGAGATCATCGACGATTCGGAGATCGAAGGCAGCAAATCCGTTGCAACCGGCTTCAGCTATGACCTGACAACTTCCTCTGATGTTGGTATTTTCACCTCCCACGAAACCAGTGACCAGGGAAGAGTCGTGAACAAGCCGGCAGCCCGCAAGCTTATGAAAGCCGGCGCTGCAAAGGGTAAAACTAATGATGACCTGCCTGAACCATATGCAAACAAGACTCTTGAGCCTAATCATAATCCTAATGGCACAAATGACGGAACCTACACTCTGACACTGAGCGTAGGAGGAGCATCGAAGCAAAACACATACAGCGATGTAACAAAGTCGAACGTGCTGATCGTTATGGACCGCTCAAGCAGCATGACCAGCAATAATACATATGACAAATACACCGGAGAGCACAAGAACGACATATCTTACTACGGCGTACTGGATGGAACTATCAGTGACTCCAACAATGTTGTCCTGACATACATGAACAACAGGTACTACTATCAGACAGGATATACTGACAACTGGGGCAACTATCACGTAACAGGTTCGGCGCCATATGATGGAGCGGTCTACACAAGAAGGACTCGTTTGGATGCTGAGCAGGATGCGCTGGCAACGCTCATCCAGGAGCTTACAAATAAGAACAGACCGGGAGAGACGGTGACTGATGACGAAGGCAACACCGTTTCACTGGATGACATCATCGAGGTCAAGGTCATCAGCTTTGCGTCAGGCCGTACAGATGCAGACAAGGCCAAGGGATTCAAAAGAAACGGGAACAATGTTGATACCAAAGGAACCACTTTCGCAAATACAGAGAGCGGCTGGGGAACAACTTATACAAATAACAGCACACTGAAGAAGGCAATCGATGACAACAGCGTTGCGAAAGGTACTAACTGGGAAGAAGCCATGGAATATGCAAAGGAAGTGGCTGACCAGAAAAAGGCAGAGCAGCCTGATGAGCCTGTGTTCGTGGTATTCCTGACAGACGGCGAGCCTACGGACATCCACGGAGATAACGGAAATGCCCAGTGGTATCAGGATAATGTGAAGTGCCTCAAGGCAGCAGAGCCAGATGCCAAGGCTATCGTTGATGCCCATGATATCACAACTGCAGCAGGAAAGACTGTGACATCAGATCACAAGTTCTACGGAATATTCACCTATGGCGATACGGATACCATGAAGAGCTATCTCAGACGCCTGGTCAACTATGCTTACGGAAAAGGCGATGTGGGCGATTCCAACGTTTCGGGAGGCACAGCGGATTACTATTTCGACGCTGATTCCACAACTGCTTTACTGAATGCGTTCCAGAACATCATGTCTCAGGTTACAAACACAATGGCATACGGCAAAGTAAAGGTCCTTGACGGACTGACGACAGATGCCATGACAACGACACTGGTGAACGGAAGCGCTGAGGGCTACAAGTATACGGTCAGCGGACCGGTCGGCGAGCTGTACAGCGTGAGAGCCGAGGATCAGGAAAACGGACACGGAGACCCTAAGGTCACCTTTACAGTAAACGGACAGGACTATCCGGGTGAGAAAAAGTCAGCTGTCATCGACGGAAAAACATGTGAATACTGGGCATACACTACAGGTTCCGGAGATGAGTATAAGATGGCGCTCGCAGATCTGTCGGGCAACGGAAAGCTCACATGGGATCTCAGCGGAGTCGGAACACTGCTGGACGGATACACATATAGCGCAAGCTTTGTGGTATGGCCTGATCAGGACGCATACGATTACGTTGCTGCGCTGAACAACGGTATCAAGGGCTACACCTGGGATAAAAGTGCATCTACTTATGAGGATCTTACTGCCAGCAAGGGATATGAAAAGGGCGGAGTAAAGGATTTCCCATCCATCGTTAAATACCCGGACGGAGTATTCGCAGTGCTGACTAATACCGAACAGAAAGTGGAGTACTCTATCGTAGAGACTAAAGATGAGAACGGCACTTCGACAACAACATACAAGGGGCCATATGAAGCTGAGCTCCCTACACCGGAGCCTATGCCGCTGACAGCGTCTGAATCGGCAATAGAGAAGATTTGGAATATCGAAAGAGACCCGGAGATCCTGGCTCAGATGCTGTACGAGCTCGATGAAGAAAGCGGTAAACTGGTCAGCAAGGAATACAAGATCACGTTTGATATCATGCAGGGTTCGGGCGAGACCAAGTACACAGATGTCACACTCGGCTGGGACGATGCACAGAAAAAGTATATCTGGGAAAAAGACGGCGAAAAGACCGTAACATATGAAGGCCAGGAATGCGTTGTCGGAACAAGATGGAAGGAAGATTTCTCGATCGCTACAGGGCTGATGCTCAGCGAGGCCAGAATGAATGCGCTGGGAATTGACAAGAGCCTTTATCCATCGGGTACGTTCAACGGCACTAAGTACTATATTCTCGAAACCGGCCATGACTACATGATCAAAGAGCCTGGACTGACGTTTGAATTCGACTTCGAATCACCTGTCTACCATCCGATGCTGGTCGACGGTGTCCTGCAGAGCGTCAACTACACTATTGACAAGAATAACGGCAAGCTGGCAGAGATCACAGGCATGACAGGCGAAGAACTCGGACTTCCTTCGCTGAAGATACAGAACACACTTCGCGGATACATACACCTTGAAAAGATAGTTGTTGACACAGACGGAACAACTCCTGTTCCGGGCGACGATACCGAGTTCACATATACTGTTGAGCTTCACAACGATACTGATCCGGGACCGTTCACAGCAGAGGGCAGCCATGTCCCATGGTATGGTATCAGCGGACTATATTACCATGATAAGGATGGTAACTTCTATCAGGCGGAAGCAAGGGGCTCGAATGGTGTAAGAATAACCGATGAAGCCGGCAACGTGTATAATGGAACCTGTGCAGGCGGCTTTAAGGAAATTGCCGGTGCTCAGACAGTCAAGTTTGACGGCAGACCTGATCTTGTGCTCTACGGCAACCAGATGAATCACGATAGTGACAATTATGTTTCCGCTCAGATCAGTATCAGACAGAACCAGGTGCTGAATATCGCAAACGTACCGGTTGGAACAACTTATACTATTACCGAGCATGAATATGACGGATATACTCCGGTCAGGATCGTCAGAGAAATCAAGCTTAGCGAAAGCGATGAGGATCCGGAGAAGAGCGAGACCTTCACGGGGAAATATGAGATCAGCGGTACTATTGCAACTAACCGCGATAATCATGTAACGTACTATAACAAGTCGATGGTTACTGACATTGACATTCAGAAGCTTGATGAAACCGGTGCCGGACTGCCTGGAGCTGTCTTCGAACTGAAAAAACTGACAGATGCCGAAGGTCACTCGGAGATGTATGCTTCGGAAATCGGCAGCGTCCGCGGCCTGGGCGATGTAACAAAGGAAACAGAAAGCGGCAATATCACATATCACAGTGCGTTTGAGTCTACCGGAGAAGTTCAGAGAATATCCGGACTTACTGACGGAACTTACAGACTGCGTGAGGTCTATGTACCGGATGGATATGTACGCGATTATGACTACATAGAATTCACTATTGAAAACAAAGTCGTCAAAGATGTAAAGACCGATAAAGCAGATTCTGTTGATGACGCGGAATCTCTGGAGTTCACAGCAGCCAGCGGCAATAGCATAGCGTTGCTCAGGATCACCAACACACCTGGCGTAGCACTTCCGCACACCGGCGGTATCGGAACGACATTATTCTACATCTTCGGAACGATACTGACTCTGGGATCAGCAGTGATGCTTGTATCGCGCAGACGCCTGATGCAGTAAAGCTGAAAGGTTCATGAGATTGGAACCATGAACTGAAACACTGGACAACACAAATCAGCCAGTCACCTCGGTGGCTGGCCTTTTTGGTATGCGGCGTTTTCATGATGTTTTTTGTATGTTTTAAATTGCACTTATGTTGCGTTATTGTACTGAGTAATGTACAATTAAGCAACCTTTATACAGAGAGAAGATCAGGCGCTTTTGCGCCGAGGGGGTATTATGATCTCTATAGCTATTGATGACGTTCTGTCTATTGCGAAGCAGATCAGGGATCTGATGGAGGAAATCGATCCTGAAGGAAGCCATTACGCAGAAAGTGATCCGGCCGGGATTCAGAAACTGGTGGTAGAAAAAAGGCCTGATCTGATCTGGCTCGATATAGAAATGCCCGGCTACAACGGTCTGGAACTTGCAGCCGAAATAAAAACCATTCTTCCGGATACTAACATCGTATTTGTTACAGGTTATTCAAAATATGCTGTTGATGCATTTGGCGTGCATGCCAGCGGATACGTTATGAAGCCTGTAACAAAAGAAAGACTTCTGGATGAGATAGCCAATCTGAGGGTTCCGCCGAAAGATGAGTCTGCAGATGAAACTTTGCTTAGAGTACAGTGCTTTGGCAACTTTGAGGTATTCGGACACGAAGGAATAGTAAAATTCGGACGCTCACTCAGCAAGGAAGCGTTTGCTTATCTAATAGACCGCAGAGGGGCAGGCTGTACGGTTGCCGAGATCTGCTCTATCCTCTGGGAGGACCGCACAGCAGACAAGGGCCTTAAATCGCAATGCAGAGTTATTATGGGTGCTCTGAAAAAGGATCTTGAGCGGGTCGGCGCGGGAAAGGTGATTGTGAAAAACTGGAATACCTGGGGAATCGACACGAGCAAGGTGGAGTGCGACTACTACAACTTCTTAAAAGGTGACAGCGGGGCGGTAAATTTGTTCCGCGGTGAGTATATGTCACAGTATTCGTGGGCAGAGATGACAGTCGGAAGACTCTTTGATATCACGGAGTCGGCTGCTGTCGAATAAAAGGAGGCCTGTTATGTGCTTAAAAAAACGGGCAGGAAATCATCCTCAAATGATCAGAAATGCTGTGCACAAAAAAAGCAGGAGTATTTCTGATGATAACAAACGCAACGAACAGATCTCACAGCACTACATATACAACTCACTTCAGGTTATTGCAGGGATGTGCGATACCGATCCAGTAAAAGCAAAGGCGTCTATTGTTGCCTTTGCCGATTACCTGAGAGCCAATCTGGATAACGTGATGGCGGAGAAGCTGATCCCGTTCAGCCGGGGACTTGAGTATACCAAGGTGTATCTTGAACTTGAAAAGCTGGCCGGTGACCATAATTTTGATGTGGAATACAGACTGAATATAAAAGATTTTATGATCCCGCCTCTTACACTTCAGCCAATCGTCGAGAATGCAATAAAGCACGGTGCTGACAGGAATGGAGAGAAAACGGAGATCGTTGTTACGACCTTCGAAACAAATCGCGGGATAATCATAGAAGTGACTAACACAGTCCCGTCAGATCCGGTGGTTTATGAGAAGAAAGAAAACAGAAAAAGTGTCGGGCTTGAGAATGTGAGTGCCCGCCTGGCAAGTTATTGCAGAGGCACGCTGGACATTCAGACAAGTGACGGTGTAACCAGAGTAACGATCAGAATACCAAAAGCAGTAAAAACAGGTGGTTCTAAGACGAGGGCTTAATAAGTCCTCGTTTTCAATTGCAGAATCAAAGTGACGATTGTTATTTACGCTTTTTGACGGCTCGTGATAAAATTAAATATAATAGTTAAAATTATAGCTAAATAGGGGATGACCTCCCCTGAAAAGTTAAATCCAATTTTGAAATTATCGCTGCCAGACAAAAATCTATCATTGACGGCCGGAATGTTCCGCTTTCTGGTTTTGTCTTTCTTCATTTCCAACATTATGACTGTATTGGGGTCGGTGATGGACGGTTTTGCTTTGAGCAATGCCATGGACGAGGGCACGACTGCGGCGCTCGGCTTTGTTTCACCTGCCGTGATTTTGTTTTCGCTGATCGGAACGACCGCCGCTGTAGGTTTCCAGGTCATGTGCATCAGAAGCCTCAGCAGAGGCGATACGGAGACTGCGGGCAAGGCTCTTGGTGAAGCCCTGATCCTCGGACTCGGTCTTTCGGCTGCAGTCATGATCCTTACGCTTGTATTTACTGCGCCGGTCGTAGAGTTTCTGCGCGTTTCACCTGAAAGCAATGCATTCGCTCCTTGCATGGATTACCTCAGAGGTACGGTTATTGGACTGCCGGCTATAACGACGATGTCGATACTCACAAAAGGCGTGCATATAGAAGGCAAGCGCGACATAGTGCTTATTTCCGTTGCTGTCATGGTAGTGACCAACGCGTTGCTGGATCTGACGGGCATATTACTGTTTGACTTTGATGTCTTTCTGGTAACTCTCGATACTTCTTTCAGCTATTATGCCGGGACGGCCGTCCTTGTTTACTATTTCTGCAGGAAATCTCTTGTAAGACCTGTATTCAAAGGATCCACTTTCAGGGAGATGATCTCGGTCAACAAGATAGGACTGGCTGCCGGGATCATAAGTGTCTGGTGCAGTCTGACGCTCATGGCCAAGGCGGAGATCATTAATATGGGTATTTCTGTATTCTCCGCAGAATCCATTGGGCTGCAGGCTTATAACGTAACCGTTCAGGTCAACTATCTTATAAATGCTCTGATGAGCAGTGCAGTTTCCGCAATGTTCCTGCTTGCGGGAATGTTCTCGGCTGAGCAGGATAAAACGAATTTCAAGAAGGTCATAAAGAACGTTGTTGCATACGAGATCATCAGCATTGCGGTATGCAGCGTATTACTGTGGACGCTTTCGGGTGTAATAGCGAATATTTACCTGGGTGATGTGAGCAGCGAAGTCATACTGGGAACGGCATCGTCGCTGAAGGCGTATTCGATAGGCCTGATTTTTCAGATGATAGTCCTGGTGTTCGCTAATTACATCCAGTGCTTCGGTCACAATATCATCCCTGTTATCGTGTACTTCATTTCCAATGTGCTGCTTGTATTATTCGGCGCTGCATACGGCGGGACTATAGCGCGGTTCGGCGGATACAATGCTGCTACGGGGATATTTGCGGGAGTTTCGATCGGAAACATCATAGCGGTCCTCATACTGCCGGTATTTGTAGGCATCATAAATCTGATGAATGGCTGCAAAGATCATCTGTGGATGTTCCCTAAGAATTTCGGGGTGCCGGCGAGTGATGAGATATTTGCGGATATAGATACACAGAAAGAGGTAATGGAGTTCTCTGAAAAAGCCTGGCAGTTTTGTGTTGACAAGGGGGAGTCCACCCGGATCGCATATCTTACGTCACTGGCTGTTGAAGAGATGGCCAAGAATGTTATTGACCATGGGTTCACCAAGGATAAAAAGGATCACATGCTGAGTGCAAGGATCGTACACAAGGAAGGCGAACTTATAATAAGAATGCGTGACAACTGCGTGAGCTTCGATCCGCGAAAGAAGTTCGAGACACTTTACGCGAGCGAGAATGACGGCGGGAAAATGGGGATCAGACTGATAATGGCTGAAGCCAGCGAAGTGACTTATACCACTATGTTCAATCTCAACAACCTGCTGATCCGGATAGCAAAGCAACCTGCTGATCCGGCTGGCAAAGCGGTCTGCTGATCCGAAAGATCGCCGGATTTAGCCGGTGTACCACTTCCTCTGCTATTGGAGGGAGTTTCTTTTTTTGGCCGGCGTTATAGTTATTATCAATAATACACTTCTGAAAAAGGGAGTATATTAATTATGTATGGTCATTGAAAACATCGAAGACGGGTCGCTGAGACAAGCCTTGGATGGACCACTGAAACCAGAACTATATATCAATCCGGAGGTAATGAAAATGAGAATCGATGCAGGCGGCAAGCAGTGCCCAATCCCTGTAATTATGGCAAAGAAAGAGCTCGAAGCAGGCGAGCAGGATGTTGAGATCGTAGTTGACGGCCCTACACAGGTAGGCAACCTTGAGAGACTCGGTGATGCTCTTGGAAGAAAAGCTACAAGCGAGCCATTCGGCGACAAGTTCCTTGTTAAGTTCGCAAACGGCGAGACGATCAAGGGCGCACAGGTTGCTGAAGCTGATACATACGCTGTTTTCTTCAACACAAACGCAATCGGAACAAACAACAGTGAGCTCGGCGGAAACCTCGCTAAGATGGCTATCTTCACACTTAGCGAATCCGAGAGAGTTCCTTCATATGTTCTCTTCATGAACGAAGGCGTAAAGCTTCCGGCTGGCGACGAGCCACAGATCATAGAGAACCTCAACACCCTCATTGAGAAGGGCACACAGGTCCTCGTATGCGGAACATGCCTCAACTTCTATGGTATAAAAGATGACCTGAAAGTTGGCACAGTAAGCAACATGTATGATATACTTGGCGCGATGCAGGAAGTCAGCAAAGTAATCAAGCTGTAAATAATATTAAGAAGAAAGGTGCACGGTACGGGCGCGCATCCGAAAACAACGGGTGTCAGGTCCGGACCTGCGCACATAAGAAGGGTTATTAATGGACGAATATTATCTTCTCACTTTTGAATCCACACACGCAGCCATCTCAACAGAGAAGCTGCTGAAGCCGGCCGAAGTTACAATAATGCCTGTCCCGAGATTCATCTCGGCGAGCTGCGGTATTTCGGTGCGTATACGTCCGGATAAGAAAGAATGTGCAGAAGAGATATTCCGCGAGAACAGCACCCTTAAGCCTGAAGACTATGCGTATTACCACATAGTCCGCGGCGGTGCGGCAGGTGAGCCATCCTGCGACAGACTCGAAGCCATTAAGTAACAACAACCTTTCGGCATGCAGCAGATGAGTAGTTGCAGCAGACATAAAGCCATTAAATAGCTGCAGACGCAAGCTGCCAAATACGACAAATGAAGCGGTCCTCTGCGGGACCGCTTTTAGCTTGCAATATATACAGCTGTCCGGATTGATCTTCGCATTCACTAAGCAAGTACGTTCCTGACTCCGAAAATATCAGCAATCAGCTTTGTTATTTGTGTGGAATCAATATGCCCGTCGTTTGTACTGAATACAAAGAAGAGATTGACCCATGGAGTATACCCGCTGTCTATATACCGGCCAATCTTTTTTGCAAAATCGCCGCGATAGTCAAACAAATCCATGCGCCCCACATACTCAATGATGATTTCTGTTTTCATGTCTACAGGAGACAGTACTGTAACATCAGGATATAAAGCAGGCCCGTGATCACTTGGCAGAAACGGCAACTCATATATAATGGCCAGACCGGCTGATTTTAATCTCTCATATAAAAGGGCTTCACTGACAGTCTTGACCCGGATACCGTCAGATGTCGTATGCTTCTTTTTCTCCGGATAGTTCTCCGGAAATCTTTTCTGAAATTCCAGTCTGCTAGCCAACCATTTCTTTCCTTCATAATCATATAGCTCCGAGACCGGTGGTACTTTGCATCGATATATTTCAGGCAGACTATCACTGATTGAACTTGGGTCAAAAGGAAGAAAACCGTCTGAAAGAGACTTCATAAGTTTTATATCGCGGTCTATACGCCTGATTGCTTCCTCAAGAAAACGTGCCTCACGAACCCGTTCAATCAAATGACTTTCAGACTTTTTAAGGTAACTATATTTATTAGAACCCGGTCGTTTGACAAAGTAATAAAAATGCTTGCTATTCCCTGGCCTTGTTCGTCTCAAAATAGTTCCGCAGCAATCATTTAAAAGACTTAAACGCATTGCATATTCCCTTTTCGTACGCTCAAGCAACATAAGCTCATAATTAATTCTGTGGTTCAATTCCGCATCTACCAACATTTCTGACACCTCGCTTTATATCTACAATAGAGATTTATGAATTAATATGTGACGGTTCTGAATTACACTTTTACTTTGTGACATGATTCTACTATCGAAACTACTGGGTCAAAAAACGAGAAATGCCCTTATTCATACATAAAATGCACTATTTTCATGAGAAAGCACTTTTTCCATGTACCGCACCGAAAAAAGCATCATGAGTAACTGATTTTGAAAGCAGATCCGTCTTTACAGCAACTCATTCATATCTCTTCAAATAAAGTTCTGGTATACATTGTATGTACAGGATTACAGGTAGCATTCGTGCTTATCTTTGAAAACTGAGAAAAAGCACGAATTTCTTCGTGTTTCATGGCTGTTTTTTCTATATGAAGGACGAACCGGCTTTTGCAGAGACTTTGGAAAGTTAACCAATAATTCCCACTTTTGAATAGATATTCATGAATATGATTGTTTCTTCAGAGTGATTCTTTAGGGGAACATCGGGATTCCAGAAAAGGAAATATCGCGAGATATATATGGGTGATTCCGAATGGAATTAAGGGAGACAAGTTCGTGCTTGTGTTATCGATAATATAGATTAGTGACGAATAAATTCGTGCGTTGGGACGGTTTTAGCGTAATAAGGACGAATATCCATATATGCATTTTCATACATTTGATTTAAGAGGAGCCAATTAGGTTATATTGGCCTGCCCCATGAACCCGTTATCAGGGCTCTTCCCGCACTTAGTACGTGCCCCTCCTTATAACAAGTCCGCGCTGGCCTGCGGGAACTATTAAACCCGCGAGGACAGCTGTAAAGCGAGGGTGAGTGGGACGGCAGGCCCCGCGAGCCAGATGAGGCGAGCGGCCATGGATAACCGATCTCTCTGCAGCGTCATGCATAAGTCCATGGACAGCCCGTTGACAGGCATACTGCCAACATCCTGTCCACAGACTTTTGCACAACGCTTTTTTGCTGATTTAGCTTTTGACTCTGCAGCGATTGGGTTGAAGCGATTGAGCTGCATCCCAATCGGGCTGTGGATCGGTTATCCACCGCCGATTTTGTTTACTGCTGCTATCCTGCCCGCTCAATCATGTGCTATGCCGTTGATGTCGAAAAGAGGGCAAAGAAAGCTACTTCTAAGATGCCGGTGTGCTAAGACAAAGGCGAGTAAATAAAGCTGCTCCTGTATCACGACAAAGATGGTAAAGTGTGGTGCTCCAAATGATAATATGGGGGCGCGTGCCGGCGGGCCGATATGGTATACTAATTATAATTGGGAGAACTATAGGATTGTCGTTATGAGAGCTATATAGTTACAATCCATGCAGCCAGGTATTTATTGATTTATAGACCTGTAGATTCATAACATAGCCGCGGTAGTTTAGTATCTGTATACTTATAAACCTATAGATCTATTAAAGCGGCAGCAACATAATTTTGAAGCTAAAACTTTTAAACATAGTAGGGGGCATAATGGTTATATTTGATTTGGACGGTACACTGTGGGATTCTTCGGTTCAGGTAGCAGAATCATGGAATGTTGTAATTGAGCAGGAAGTGGGAAAAGAACATACGCTTACTGCTGCAGATATCATGAAGTATATGGGACTGACGATGACTGAGATAGCGGACAGACACTTCGGTTTTCTGCCTGAAAAAGAGCGCTATGAGCTTTCGCATAAATGCGAGGTGTTCGAGAACGGATATATCACCGAGCATGGTGGCAGACTTTTCGAAGGCGTAGAGGAGACTCTGGCAAAACTGAAGGATATGGGCGTTCAGATGGCTGTTGTAAGTAACTGCCAGGAGGGATATATCAAGGCTTTCCTCGACTCGATGGACATGTGGAAGTACTTCGTGGATTACGAGGAATGGGGACGCACAATGCTTCTAAAAGCAGACAACATAAAGCTTGTTATGGAGCGTAATGGCGCTTCCAAAGGCATTTATGTAGGCGATATACAGAAGGATTCAGATGCGGCTCATAAGGCCGGCGTAGACTGCATTTACGCTTCGTACGGCTTTGGTGAGATCAATGATGCCGTAGCCACGCTTAAGAGTTTTGATGAGCTGCCGGCCGTATTAGAAAAGCTGGGGTTTCTGGACTAGCAAAACGTAATAAGCAAATATAGCTGAGCAGATAAGGGGTTTATACTAGGGTTTTACACTCAGCTTGCCTATATCAGCTGCAGTATTAGGAAAAGAGAGGGAGTTTTGTAAATGAAACTCAACAACAAGCGGACCGTGCTCGTGGGGCTGGCTTTCCTGTCGATATGCGCGTTCTGGCAGATGTACGACAACGTTGTTCCGCTGATACTCACAAAGACATTCCATCTAAATGAGACATTCTCGGGAGCCATAATGGCAGCCGACAATATTCTGGCGCTGTTCCTGCTGCCGTTCTTCGGTACGCTTTCTGACAGGACAAACACCAGACTGGGAAAGAGGACGCCGTACATACTCGGAGGAACGCTCGCCGCGGTAATTTTGCTCAATATACTGCCGCTGCTCGACAATTCGTACTATGCGGCGGCGAGCACAGGCAAGATGGTCGCTTTCATAGTCATACTGGGGCTGCTTCTCATTTCGATGGGCACATACAGGTCGCCGGCTGTAGCGCTGATGCCTGATGTAACACCTAAGCCGCTCCGTTCGCGCGCAAATGCCATCATCAATCTGATGGGAGCAGTCGGAGGCATCATCTATCTGGCTATTGCCGCAGTGATGTATCCTAACTCCAAAGTACTGGGACTGGATCACGTTAATTACCAGCCGCTGTTCATCGTAGTGGCGCTGATCATGGCGGTCTCTATCATAGTGATGAAGCTCACCATAAACGAGCCGAAGCTGGTCGCTGAGAACCAGGCTCTCGAGGCGGAGCATCCTGAATGGAACCTTGCCGAAGACGACGGAAGCGGCAATGAGGTGCTTCCTGCAAAAGTAAAGAGAAGCCTCGGATTCCTGCTAGCGTCGATCGCACTCTGGTTCATCGGCTACAACGGAATCACGACCTGGTTCACCACATACGTCGATAAGGTGATGGGACAGGGACTCGGCGGAGCCTCCACCTGCCTGCTCATAGCTACAGGCGGAGCCATCATCTCGTATATCCCTATCGGAAGTCTGGCTCATAAGGTAGGCCGCAAAAAAACGATCATGATAGGTATCGTTATGCTGGCTTCATGTTTCGCTGCGGGCTACTTCCTGACCACGGCATTCAGCAGCATCAATGCGATAATGTTCGTTGTATTCGCTCTTGTGGGATTTGCCTGGGCAGCCATCAACGTCAACTCGCTGCCTATGGTGGTAGAGATGTGCAAGGGCTCGGACATCGGCAAATTTACCGGCTACTATTACACCGCGTCCATGGCGGCGCAGGTGGTCACGCCTATACTCGCGGGATTCCTGATGAGGAGCATCAGCTACAAAGTGCTGTTCCCGTATGCGGCGCTCTTTGTGATATTCAGCTTCGTGACAATGACACAAGTGAAGCACGGTGACGCGGCGCCGGAGGTGAAACACGGCCTCGAAGCATACGAGGACATGGAAGACCTTAATGAGTAGTGCAGGAACCTTTGAAAAATATGAAACACTCAAAACGACCTTTTAAGCTAGCGGCGTACTATGCGCACAGGGGCTATCATGATAAACCTCAGATACCTGAGAACTCGATGGCAGCATTCCGCCGCGCAGTGGAATACGGTCTGCCGGTGGAGTTCGACGTACATCTGATAGCTGACGGATCGCTGGTGATATTCCACGATGACGACCTTGAGCGCCAGACGGGAGTCAAAGGCAGCATCGAAGCTTACGACATCACCAACCTCAGAAAGCTCAGGCTTGAGGGAACTGACGAGATGATCCCGACTTTCGACGAGGTGCTGGAGCTTTTCGAGGACACAGGGCTTCCGCTCCTTATAGAACTTAAATGTGTGAAGCGGAATCACAAGGAACTCGCAAAGGCCGTCGCTGAGAGACTTGACAGTTACAAGGGCGAGTATGTCATTGAAAGCTTCGACCCGCGTGTGCTTCTCGAATACCGGAAGCTGAGGCCTGAGGTCATCAGGGGACAGCTCGCGCAGAACTTCTTCAAGAGCAAAGAAGGGCTTCCGTTCTATCAGGTGGTGATGCTGACCAATCTGATGCTGAACAGGTTTACGAAGCCGGATTTCATAGCATATAAATTTGCAGACAGAAAGAATCCCGTTCTGAGGTCAATCATACGCAGAAAGGGTTACGACGAAATGTCGTGGACCATAAGATCTGCCGAGGCATACAGGACGGCACTCAGGGAGGGGAGTATCCCAATTTTTGAACGGATAACTCCGGAGGAGCTTAAGGAGCTGCTCAGCAAGGGTGATAAGGAGGACTGACATGACTGAAAAGAAAATGAAAAAAATCATGAAGAGGAACAGACGCCGCAAGATGGCTCAGGGCATCGGAGCGGCTGCAGGTGTTGCGACATGGGCTCTTATAATCGGTGCTGTTATGGCGGGCGAGAAGAAGCTCGAGGAATATAAGCCGAAATTCGAAGACGTGCCGGAAAGTGAAAAAAGTGAATAGTTCCGGCATCAACTGTAGGTGTTTTAATTGAAGTCCGAAACCTTGAATAAAAGGAAGAATTTACAAATGGGGACTAAAAAAAGGGTAAAACTTACACCTGTCGGGGTGTGGCACTGGACCCGCCTTATATACAGATCAATATTGTTCCTGCTCCTGGTATATTCATATATCAGGTACAGGTTCATTTACCATCAGCCGTTCGTGATCGGTCTTGAAAAGATGCCCGGTATCATCATCTTTGTATGGGTGGTCTATGTCATCGAGATGATATTCCGCTTCTTCCCGGCAAAGATCGAAAGTCCGGGCTGCCAGAAGCAGTTCGCGCGCAACTACGTAAAGACAGGCGAAACGGATGTAATAGTGCACGATAACAATGCCACGATGCTGGTGGTACTCATCTGGATCGTGTTCAACGGTATATTCGGGATGCTGCATATGATGGGCATACTCGATGACGGCATCATGATACTGCTATGCGGAGCGTATTCGGTGTGCGACATGATATGCATCATGTTCTTCTGCCCGTTCCAGTCATGGTTCCTGAAGAACAAATGCTGCAGCGCGTGCCGTATCTACAACTGGGACTTCGCGATGATGTTCACACCGCTGTTCTTCGTCAGCAAGACATACACGTGGAGCCTTCTGGTGCTGTCGATCGCCCTGCTCATAAGATGGGAGATCACGTTCTATCTGCATCCTGAGAGGTTTTCCGAGCACACCAACGCATACCTCAAGTGCAGCAACTGCACTGAAAAGCTCTGCGTGCATAAAAAGCAGCTGCATAAGCTCTGGAAACAGATAGAGGAATACAGCGAGAAGAAACTGAGAAAGCTTGAACTCAAATAACGTTAATAAGCTGTCGGTCAGCGGCCGGTTGCAAATAATAAAATCAGAGAGGAATCGATATGAGAAATAAGAGAAGAGACGGAAAGAGAGTCAGATGGCCGGATGGTTATCATAATATACTGCCTTACATCATGCCGAAGAGGACAGAGGCGGAAGTTTCCATGACCGAGCAGTTCGATGTAACTGACCTGGTGAAGTATATGGCTGAGCGCAACGAGAAGGAGGGTACAAACCTCAAGATCTTCCACGCGATATGCACGGCCGTAGCAAGGACTGTATACCACAGACCAAAGCTGAACTACTTCATCTCGGGCAGGACCTATTATGAAAGACCTGACATTACTCTGTCTTTCGTTGTAAAGCAGAAGTTTGAGGACGAAGCGGAAGAGACGCTGATGTTCCTCAAGGTCGATCCTGACATGAACTTCGATTCGATCTCAAAGCTCATCATCGGTGATGTTACCAAGGTGCGTAAGGAAAAGACCAACGACCTCGACAAGCTTATGGATTTCTTCGGAAATCTGCCTAGACCTTTCCTCGAGGTGTTCTTCGGTACACTCAGAAGACTTGAATATCACGGCGTCATGCCTAAGGCGCTCACAGCCGGAGATCCGAACTACTCGTCCGTACTTCTTTCGAACCTCGGATCGATCAGATCTGACTCCTGCTATCACCACCTCAGCAACTACGGAACATGCTCGGTGATGATCACCATAGGAGTGCTCCACAAAGAGCAGAAGCTTATGGAAGACGGCACATGGCAGCCTAGGGATGTGATAAACTGCACATTCACAATTGACGAAAGACTCGCAGACGGATTCTATTACGCGAAGTCGCTTCGTATCGCCAAGTACATGCTCGAGCATCCTGAGGTGATGAACGAGCCTATCAGCAAGCCGGTACCGGTAGATCTGTAACGTGAGATTTGTAAAAAGCAGTACTTTCAGACGCTTTCAGTGAAAGGGAAAAAGATGAGCAGAGAGAAAAGAGCCGAAAAGCATATGGCTCCTGAAGCAAAAAAGAAGAAGCGCGGACTATGGTGGAAGATCCCTCTATGGATCATTATCGTGGCGGTAGTCCTCGCCGGTTCTGCCATGCTTGTGAACTACGGAGTATCGCTCCACCTCAGGCATTATATCAGCAGCTTCGAGCCTGTCGATTACAGCGGTGTGGACAGAGTTGTGCCTGAGATAGATCCTGAGACGGGATACTATACGTTCACGACAGACAGAGACCTTAAGATAATGATGCTCACCGATATCCATCTGGGAGGTGGTTTCTGGAGCCGTGAAAAGGACCGCAAGACAGTCTATGAGATAATCACCATGCTTCAGAAGGAGAAGCCTGATCTTGTAATTCTTGACGGAGACAACACTTTCGCTGTGCCGGGACCTGTCTACAACGGCGGAGGAACGCTCAACAATTACATGGCGGCTAAAGATGTGATCACCATCTTCAACCATGAGGGGGTATATTTCTCAACGGTATTCGGCAACCACGACACAGAGGTGTTCGGATATACCAACAGGCAGGATCTTGGCAAGCTGTATATGAATGACAGATTTGAGTACTGTATCTTCGACCAGAATTACACGGACGATGCGGGACTCCCTTCCGTCACAAACCAGATCATGCTCGTAAAGGGTACAGACGGAAAGATAAAGAAGGCCCTTCTGCTCGTTGACAGTAATGCATATGTAGATAATTCAATACAGGCTGTGCTTGACTGGAATTACGACATTATAAGGGATTCTACCGTCAACTGGGCAGCGGATTCGCTGGAGGATCTGGGCTGTCCTAAGACAGTCGCGTTCTTCCATATCCCGACGAGCGAGTTCAGGATTGCGTATGAGGAACTTGAGGCGAACGGATGGAAGGATACAAAGAATACCAAGTACATCTCGGGCGTCTGGGATGAGCTGGTGGATGAAACCACTCACAGCCGTATCTGGCATGGAGGTATCACAAAGGATGTGCCTCTCGCTGACATAGACAAGTTCTTCGAGGCTATGGGACCTACAGGCATCGACGCGCTCGAGGCCTGCTATTGCGGCCACGACCATGTAAACAACGCCATGGTCAACTACAAGGGTGTCGATCTGTGCTATGGTTATTCGATCGACAATCTTGCGTATACAGACATCAATTATTCCGGTGCGCAGAGAGGCGCTACGATCATAACGATCGGAGCCGACGGCAAGCGCAAGACAGAATATAAGAACGCATATAAGGACTACGGCGTGCCGACAAATGAATTCGTGGATGTTTATACGGATCATCTTTTATATGAAGGAAGCAAGCCGAACGGAGTGCTGATGCCGTAATACACAAAATACTGAGCGCCCTGACTTTTCAGAGGCAGGGCGCTTTTATAGTATGAACCTAAAATGATACAATTACTGATAATGAAATCGCTTGGGAGACAGGGGCAGTCGCTTTGTCTCCTGTAGAAAAGGGTATAAAAATGGCAGGACCGGGACCGGGCCGCATGGGCCCGATGCACTTCCTCACTGAGGAAGAAAAACAGAATATGCCTAAGGTGACGAAGGCGCTGCTTGCCAGGATAATGAGTTATCTGAAGCCATACTGGCTGCAGTTCATCTTCGTGTTCATCGCGATACTGCTGTCGGCGACGGTCGGACTATTCCCGTCGATCATAACCGGCCGCATCGTCGATGAGGCTCTCGTGGGCAAAAACATGGAGCTCCTCATTCAGCTCCTGCTTATGGCTTTTGCCGCTCTGACGGTGAGCCAGCTGGTGGGTGTGCTCGAGAACTACATCAACGCGTGGATCTCGCAGCGCATCATATTTGACATGCGCAATCAGATGTATAAGCATCTGCAGTACATGCCGCATTCTTTCTTTACAACCGAGAAACAGGGCGACATCATCACGCGCATGAACACTGACATAAGCGGTGTGAGCTCGGTCATCAGCGGCACGCTTTCGAACATCGTGAGCAATGTAGCGACCGTCATCACGACTCTGGTGGCGCTTTTCAGCATGAGCCCTCCGCTTGCGCTTGTGGGCATCGCTGTCATTCCGCTGCTGGTGCTCCCGACGCGGACTGCCGGCCGTACGCGCTGGAAATACCTCACGCAGAGCCAGGCCAAGAGCGATGAGCTCAACCAGAAGATAGACGAGACCCTGTCGGTCAGCGGATCGATGCTCGTAAAGATATTCACGCGCGAGCAGAAGGAGTACGAGGATTTCGTAAAGGTCAACAAGGAAGTCACCGACCTCAACCTTAAGGAGCAGAGATCGGGCCAGCTCTTCCGCGTGGTCATGGGAATGTTCACGCAGCTGGGGCCGCTGCTCATATACTTCGCGGGCGGATACTTCATAATCAGGCAGATAGACACGACTCTGACGGTCGGTGTCATCACAGCGACGGTAGCTCTCATCAACAGGCTGTACAGACCTATCGAGCAGCTGATGAATATCTCCGTCGATTTCACGCGCTCACTGGCGCTGTTCACGCGTATCTTCGACTACTTTGACAGAGAGAACACGATCGTGTCGCCGGAGAACGGCAAGAAACCTGACGTCGATAACAAACCGATCACATACGACCACGTGGCATTCAGCTACAGTCCGGAGAATCCTATTCTTACAGATGTTAACTTCGAGGTGCCGGGCGGCAGCATGTACGCGATAGTAGGCCCTTCGGGTTCGGGCAAGTCGACGGTGGTGAACCTCATACCGAGACTTTATGATGTGTGCGGAGGCTCCGTGAAGATCGCGGGTGTGGACGTGCGCGACTTCGACCTCACATATCTGAGGGAGCAGATCGGCGTGGTAACGCAGGAGTCGTATCTCTTCAACGGCAATATACTTGAAAACCTCAGGTATGCGAAAAATGACGCCACGATGGAAGAGATCGAAGAGGCGTGCTGCATCGCAAACATACATGAATTCATAATCAACCAGCCTGATGGATATATGACGCAGGTCGGTAACCGCGGGCTAAAGCTGTCCGGAGGCGAGAAGCAGAGGCTGTCTCTGGCGAGAGTCATTCTGAAAGACCCGAAGATCCTCATACTGGATGAGGCGACTTCGGCTCTCGATTCCATCTCCGAGAACTCTATACAGGATGCTCTCGAGCAGATGATGGTGGGACGCACCAGCATCGTCATCGCGCACAGACTGTCGACCATACTCAAGGCGGACAGGATACTCGTGGTGAAGGGCGGCGTGATAGCTGAGCAGGGTACGCACGAAGAGCTCCTAGCGCTTGGCGGTACATACAAGGAGCTCTACGAGACGCAGTTCCGTCAGGCGATCGACAGCGAGGCTGCAAGAAACAGCGCTGAAGCGGCCGGAGAGAGTGACGGACTGGATATACAGACACTGTCGACGCAGTACAAAGTCAGAAAGATAACCGAGGCAGACATTTCGCCTGTATACAGGCTGGCGAAGTCCAACAGGAGGTATTACAGGTACCTCGGAAGGATACCTACACGAGAGAGTCTGACGGAGATCATTTCGGAAGTTCCTGAAGGCGTTTCCCCGATCTGCAAGCATTTTGTCGGATTCTATAACGAGGATGATGTACTTGTCGCGGTCATGGATCTGATCACCGGATATCCGGAGAGTGATGACGCATTCGTCGGATGGCTCATGGTAAACGGAGAGCTGCAGGGAAGGGGCATAGGCTCGGGCATCTTTGCCGATGTGCGTGCGGCGATGAAGGCAGCGGGATACGACTACATGTCGCTTGCCGTAACAAAGAAGAATGAAGAGGCTCTGAAATTCTGGAATGAGCAGGGCTTCAGGATAGTGGAGGAAACGGTCAGCACTGACGGATACGAAGTGTATAAAATGGCCAGAGATATATAAATGAAAAATGGATTGAGATTCAGAAAAGCAACAAGAGATGATATAGAGGATATAGTGCGGATATATGAACGCTCCCACGATGCAGAGGAGGCGGGATTGACCACTACCGGATGGGTCAGAGGGATCTATCCCGTGAGGGAGGTAGCCGAGGGGTCGGTTGAGCGTGACGATATGTATGTGGCCGAATATGATGGGAAAATTGTAGCGACCGGTACCATAAATAAAACTCAGGTGAATGTGTATCTCGACTGTGACTGGGAGTACAAGGCGCCGGATGACAAGGTATGCGTCCTGCACACGCTGGCAGTCGATCCGGATGCAAGAGGACTGGGCATCGGCCCGGCTTTTGTGCGGTTTTATGAAGAGACCGGGAAGGAATGGGGCTGCGAGGTGCTCAGGATAGACACCAATGCCAGAAACAAGAGGGCGCGTAAGATGTACGCTAAGCTCGGATATGTTGAGACAGATATAGTTCCGACCGTGTTCAACGGAATACGGGATGTCGACCTGGTCCTTATGGAGAAGAAGATAGAAGAATAACGCGCTGCCGGGGTGCGACCCGAAAAGAAAAAAAGTGCTATTAGAAAAGCATAAAATACACAATCAGTAAAAGCTGAAAATGTGCAATCAGAAAAAACAGATAATGCGCAATCAGAAAAAACAGAATGGGACAGTTAAGTATTTTTGACACAGCTAATAATGATAATCAGCCGCTCGCAGCGAGGATGCGTCCGAGGAATTTTGATGAATTCGTCGGTCAGCAGCATCTCGTGGGAGAGGGCAAGGTACTGCGCAATCTTATTGAGCGCGACAGCGTCTCCTCCATGATATTCTGGGGACCGCCGGGGGTGGGCAAGACTACGCTGGCGCAGATAATCGCGGCAAAGACGGACGCGCAGTTCATCACATTCAGTGCCGTTACGAGCGGGATAAAGGATATAAAGACGGTGATGCAGCAGGCGGACAAAATGACCGCCATCGGAGCTCGCACCATAGTTTTCGTGGATGAGATACACAGATTCAACAAGGCGCAGCAGGATGCTTTTCTGCCGTTCGTTGAGAAGGGCAGCATCATACTGATCGGCGCGACGACCGAGAATCCGTCGTTTGAGGTGAACGGCGCTTTACTCTCAAGGTGCAAGGTGTTCGTACTGCATCAGCTGAGCCCTGAGGATATAGCACAGCTGATCAGGAACGCTATATCCGACCCGAGGGGCTTCGGAGGTCAGGATCTCAGGATCAGCGATGATGTGATTAACGCGCTTGCGTCATTCGCCAACGGCGACGCCAGGACGGCTCTTTCGACTTTCGAGATGATGGTGCTGAATGCCGACCATTCGAATGATCCGGCTGACGGTCACGAGGTGATAACCGTAACGACTGAGGACTTTGAGCAGTGCACTTCGAGGAAGTCGCTGCTTTATGATAAACAGGGTGAGGAGCATTACAATCTGATTTCTGCTCTGCACAAATCAATGAGGAATTCCGATGCGGATGCGGCGGTTTACTGGCTGGCCCGCATGTTGGAGTCGGGCGAGGATCCGATGTACATAGCGCGCCGCGTCACAAGGTTTGCTGCAGAGGATGTCGGCCTCGCTGACCCGAGAGCTCTGGAGCTCTCGGTGGCGGCATTCCAGGCCTGCCATCTGATTGGAATGCCGGAGTGCAGCGTGCACCTCACCGAGGCCGTGATCTACAACGCTCTCGCGCCTAAGTCCAACGCGATGGAAGTCGCATACATGCAGGCGGCGCACGATGCCAACGAGCACTTTGCCGAGCCTGTTCCGCTGCATATACGCAATGCTCCTACAAAACTGATGAAGGAGCTCGACTACGGCAAGGGGTATATCTACGCGCACGACACAGAGGATAAGATAGCTGACATGGAGTGCCTGCCTGAGAATCTGCGCGGTACGGAGTACTATCATCCGGGCAACCAGGGATTTGAGCCGCGCTTCAAAGAGCGCTATGAAGCTATAAAGAAGTGGCGCGAAGAGCATAAAAGCAAAAAGTAAGGCTCTCCCATGGCTGTTCTGCGATCTGGCATACAAGACGGCCATACAGTGCATGTGCAGGCGGTGCAAAAGGGCTGCGGCGGCATACAAAGCAACCATACAGGGCAGATGAAGATCAGAACCGGCAATGCAATATAACAAAGCGTAAAAGGGATTGGAGAAAAGAGCACATTTCATAATAGAGCAAAGGGGGAATCATGGAAAAAACTGACAGCAGATATTCAGCATATGTGCAGATCCTGAAAGAAGAGCTTCTGCCGGCGATGGGCTGCACTGAACCTATTGCCATCGCCTACGCCGCGGCTAAGGCTGCCGCAGTGCTCAGCACAAAGCCTGAGCGCCTGCTGGTCGAAGTCAGCGGCAACATAATAAAGAATGTAAAGAGCGTCGTGGTGCCTCACACCGGCGGCCTTCGCGGCATACCTGCAGCCGCGGCAGCCGGCGCCGCCGCAGGCGACGCCGACGCAGAGCTCGAGGTCATCTCAAATGTGACTCCGGTTCAGATCGAAGAGATAGGAGCTTTTCTCGAAAAAGCGCCAATCGAAGTAAAGCATGTCGACAACGGCCATATTTTTGATATCGCCGTGACCGCATATGCCGGAGAGGATTCCGCCTGTGTACGCATAGTGGACTACCACACAAATATTGTTCTGGTAAAACACAATGAAGATGTCCTGTTCTCGAAGGATGTTGAAGAGCCAAAAGAATCAGGCCTGACTGACAGGAGCTGCCTTACTATAGAGGGCATAGTCGAGTTTGCGGATATCGTTGACGTAGAGGATGTACGCGAGACTCTCGAAAGACAGATCAGCTACAATATGGCGATCGCTGAAGAAGGCCTTGCGGGTGATTACGGCGCCAACATAGGAAGCACGATGCTGCTGGGTCACGAGTATGATCTCAAGTACGTCATGAGATCATATGCCGCTGCGGCGAGCGACGCCCGTATGAACGGCTGCGAGCTTCCAGTCGTTATCAATTCGGGAAGCGGCAACCAGGGTATTACTACCAGTGTCCCGGTCATCGTCTACGCGAGAGCACACAACAAGTCAAAAGAAGAACTCCTGCGTGCATTATGCGTATCCAACCTCGTCACGACCCATCTCAAGACCGGAATCGGCAGACTTTCCGCATATTGCGGAGCTGTAAGCGCAGGCTGCGGAGCAGGTGCAGGCATAGCGTACCTGCAGGGCGGCGGAGTCGAAGCCGTAGCGCACACAGTAGTCAATGCCATCGCTATCAATTCGGGCATTGTCTGCGACGGAGCCAAGGCAAGCTGTGCTGCGAAGATCTCGGTGGCTGTAGAAGCAGGCCTCATGGGACTGTCGATGTACAACAAGGGCAACGCGTTCTTCGGCGGAGACGGCCTGGTAAAGAACGGTGTCGAAAGCACGATAGATACAGTCGGCCGCCTGGCAAGATTCGGTATGAAACAGACTGATGAAGAGATCATCCGCCTCATGCTCGAAGACTAAAAATATGTAAAATGGGCCTGCAGGCATTGAACCGGCCCGGCCGTTCGCGTCTTACCCGGACCCAGGGTTTACCTCCACGGGGAAGCACAGCATATGCCGTGCTATCCCATTTATATGTGTTAACATTTGTGATAATATAACTTTGTAAACAAATGACTCACTGGATAAATAACAGAAGAATCACAGAAGAAACACAGTAGAAAACTCAACAGAAAGGAGACCCGTTATGCCAATTCCTACTCCTCATATAAACGCTAAAGCAGGCGACTTTGCTGAAACAGTCCTGATGCCGGGCGATCCGCTCCGCAGCAAATTCATCGCAGAGACATTCCTTGAGAATCCTGTACTCGTGAACAACGTACGCGGCGTGCAGGGCTACACCGGCACATATAAGGGCAAGAAGGTATCGGTCATGGCTTCCGGAATGGGCCAGCCGGCTATCGGTATCTATTCGTATGAGCTCTTCGCATTCTACGATGTAAAGAACATAATCAGGATCGGATCCTGCGGATCGATAGACCCTGAGCTCCACGTCCGCGATATCGTCATCGCGCAGGCAGCATGCACAAACGGCAGCTACGCAAATCAGTATGAGCTCCCTGGCACATTCGCTCCGATCGCTTCGTTCGAACTCCTTGAGAAAGCCGTTGCAGCAACAAGAGCATCCGGCGCCAACTTCAAGGTCGGAAACATCCTCTCGTCGGATATGTTCTACGATGATGCAGCTTCCGCAATGAGATGGTCAAAGATGGGAGTTCTCGGAATCGAGATGGAATCCGCAGCGCTGTACTGCAATGCTGCAAGGCTCGGCAAGAACGGCCTCTGCATCTGCACCATATCCGATTCCTTCAACTATCCTGAAGAGAATACGACAGCAGAAGAGCGCCAGAACTCCTTCACAAAGATGATGGAGATCGCCCTCGAGATCGCGTAAAAAACCACAGGCTACTAGAGTCGTAGACTGCTTAAAAGACATTGGTTTTGATCCATTGGGCCCGGCCGGCTGCTATTAGCAGGCTTTACCAAGTAATACGGCATTATGAGTAATGTAGTTAGTCCGATATCGCAAGTTGCTGCGGTATCGGACTAATTTGTGCGGTGTTTTGTTTATAGAATTAGTACGATTTCGGTACTTCTTCTGGTATCGGACTAATTTGCGGGATCTTTTGCGTTTGTTTTTGGTCCGATTTCATCGGTTCATTCAAAATCGGACTAATATTATGGATTCGTGCCACATAAAAAAGCGGCAGCATCAGACTTGTGCAAGGCGCCGCTTTCATTTACGAACATTTAAGGCAGTTACCCCGCTGTGTTCGTAGCCACCTTTCTAATAATACGAACATTCGAACTTGTCATATCCTCATGTTCGTAACAATCCTCTCTATAATACGAACATTAACCAACACCCAAGGCCATTGTTCGTAAAAAACACCGTTATGGCTATTCCCAAACCTCTTATTTTACGAACAATCAAGGCAATCACCCTGCTGTGTTCGTAATAATCCGCCCATCATTACGAACACCAGATACTCTGCATGCTATTTGTTCGTAATAATCTACCCATCATTACGAACACCAGATACTCTGCATGCTGTTTGTTCGTAATAATTCAATTTCCGTTACGAACATCAGACCAAAGCAAAGGCCATTGTTATATATTCGGACTTCTTCCGCTTTTCCAGTATTTCATTCAGTCTTTTTCGGTATGTTGTTCAATCATCCTCAGTATTCTTACCAGCGCCCTTCAGTTTTTTCATTCAGTCTTCCAACATCAGGCGGATGATCTCTTCGTCCGTCTCCCTCATGCCGAACCTTGCCAGTTTTCCGACTGTGTCTATGGTGCTTTCAACACCCTTCTTGACGAGTCCGTCGCCTCCGAAGAACTGGTTGCCTTTATTGAACATCGACAGTCCCATCAGGCCCGCCTCGACTGACACGGCGATTTTTGCCGCGCAGCTCTTGCCTTTGCTCCGTCGCATACTATGCCCGAATTGACCGCAAGCGCGTTGACAACCGTATGAGCAACGCCGTCGACTCCTTTGCCCTGCAGGTAGGCTATACCCGCTCCGGCACCGCAGCCCGCGCTGACGGCTCCGCAGTACGCGGAGAGCGTTCCGATGCCCGTCTTAAGATGTATGGTGACCAGGTTGGATACGCAGAGCGCTCTCAGGAGTTCTTCGCTTGATTTGTTGTGCGCTCTCGCGTAGACGATAACGGGTACGCTTGTGGTGATGCCCTGGTTGCCGCTGCCGGAATTTATCACGACAGGCAGTTCGCAGCCGTTCATCCTGGCGTCGCTGGCCGCTGCCGCGTAGCCTCTCATCACGTATTTCAGGTCATATTCATGGCCCAGCATGATGGTGCTTCCGATGTTGGCGCCGTAATCGCCGGCAAGCCCTTCCTCGGCGATCGCCATGTTGTATTGGATCTGCCTTTCAAGGACCTCGCGCACCTCTTCAACGTCCACGATATCGGCGAATTCCACTATGTCCTCTATCGTGAGGCAGTCCCTGTCGGTCAGGCCGGCGGATTTAGATTCGCTCACGTCCTTGCTTGATATGATGTTGTCGTTCAGGCGGATCATCACGATGTTTGTATGGTGATCGACTATCCTGACGAACGCCGAGTCCGCGCCCCTGAACGCAGTCACGCCAATGTCAAAGATGTGGCCGTGGTCCACGTGCCTTACTTCTATTTCAGACTCTTTGAGATATTTGCCGATCTCCTCTATCTGCTGAGGAGTCACGTTTGAGATGACCTCAAGTTCGGCGCCGGCATCACCTGCTACGGCTCCTGCAGCCGCGGCGGCCTGTATACCGCGCAGCCCTCCGGTATGAGGTACCACTACGCTCTTTACGTTCTTGATGATGTTGCCGCTGACCTCGACAAGAAGACGCTCCGGGCGGGAGCCCAGCGTCTCCGTGGCCTTCGCGGCTGCATAGGCGATGGCGATCGGCTCAGTACAACCCATCGCCGGCATGAGTTCTTCTTTGAGGATCTGAACATATGCCTTGTAGCGGCTGTCGGTTTTTTTCATCTCTGCCCCCTTCCCCTGATCGGAACATTCCTGAGATAGTGCTGTAGATAGTGTCGTTTAAGGTGCAGTATATTGTTTTATGCTCTTCGGATGCGCCTCTACTTCTTTCTATAGTTCCTCGTGCGCGGCGCTTTTTGTTCTTCGCGCACGGCTCTATCTTTTTTGTATGCCGGTCGCACGCCTCTATTTCTTTTTGTGTTTTTTTG
>ONRQ01000006.1 GCA_900320285.1 uncultured Eubacteriales bacterium | reverse complement strand
GATGGAACTGTGCGGAAAAATAGAAGCAGAGGCCACTGATTTCGCGAGCATCGATTCACCGAAATATCTGAAACATATATATGAGAATGAACAGAAAGGTGCGCACTTCGCTGAAACAAAAGAAATAAGTGTGAGGCAGCTCAACCTGGCTATCACTCTTCTCGGAATGCTTGCAGGAGCTCCCGTGATACAGAACAAACAGTTCTCGGAGCATTCGAACGATAAACCGCTGCCAGCCGACATAAGAGCAAACAAGAAAGAGGGCGACGAGTACGCCACCATAGGCACTGTACTCAAGAAGGGCGGAAAGCTCAAGGTTGTCTTCATTGCTGTAATGCTGATTTATCTGGCACTTGGCATCTGGAACGGCTATACGGTATGGGGAGGACTAGGGTCAGGCATAAAATATGTCGTCGACTTCAACAGTTCTGGTATAAAAATGATCGAGCCAGATGACAAAGTGCTGGCTCAGATTGCGGAAGTTGATCCGGAAGTCAATGATGCAGGCAAAATGTCAGGGCTGTTCAAGTTCCACACGAAGAAGGGCCTGACCGTGACACTCAAAGGACCGGGACAAGAAGAGTGGATCGAAATTGACAGTACAGTAAGGAAATAAATGCAAAAGACGGATATTTGTTTATCACGGGCGATCCTTCGTCGGAACTATATGTGCATGTTGTCTCTGCCGGCAAAAGCATAAAATACAGTGCGGAAATAGGCGACAGCACACACAAAGAAGGAACGGCACCGGTGGTAAACAGTTATCAGGAGCCTCTGAATAAAGAGTGTGCTATAGTTCTGTTTTACAGAGCAGACAATCCCTGGATGGGATTTGGTGACTACGACCTGTTCAATAAAGTGCTTGATAATGCACCGCCGGATGGCTGCTATGCTGTCACTGTTCAGGATGTGAAATAAGGAAAAGGGATAATCGGCATACTATTGCTACGATGTTAATACCGGACAAATCTGTGAGGTAGACAAAGAGACTTATGATTATCTTAATGAAAAAACAGATACTGCTTCCTTGCGAGAAGGTATGTGAAACTGCGGAGGCGTGCAGAATTGGAAGCCTGGATGAAGGTTTTGACGTAGATAAGATAACAAACTTATAGGTATTACAAAATGGAAGAATTGAAGTATAGGGACTTGTTTTTAACCATCGTATTAAAGGATCTGAGGGAAAATCGGCGGGAGCTTGCTTCTCTGATTATTTCTGAAACGATTCTGATATCATTGTTTACTGCTGGTGCGGTTGGGTTTCAGATATTCGCAAGTCAGAATACTGATGAATATTTCATGCGTGAAGATGGTATAAGCAGGATGTTTGTTTCGGGTTTCTCTCTTATGCTCTTATGCGGCGTGGTTTTGTTGATTGCTACGCTTATTCCTTATCTCGGGAAGAGAGTACCGAAATACATTCTGTTCAAAAGAATGGGAGCCTCTGTTAAGGATCGCAGACGCATGGTAATTATCGAAGGCGGAGTGACATACCTGTGCTCGATAATACCTGGGCTGCTGCTCGGAATTCTGTTTTCATCAATCTTAAGACGATTATTAATCTCATACCTGAACATTGACTTTGAACTTGGCAAGATATCCCTTTTTACGTATCCGATAATATGCATTGTGGCGTTGCTTGCCTATGTGTTGAGTATCCTGCTTACAGGTGAACTTGAGTCCGACTTCAGAGTGATCACAAGCATGCATGAATCAGCCCGTATAGAGAAATTGAGCAGCAGGCTTCCTGTTCTGCAGATTGTGTCCGGCCTGGTAATGTGTGTGGCAGCATATGCTGCATATACCCGGATTGCATATCATGAGGCACTTTATCTGGCAACTCTTTTCTACATAGGACTATATCTTATAGGGAGAAATGCGGCGTCTATGCTTATGACATACACGCGTAAAAATAACCCTGAAAAATATTATAGAAATCTTTTGATTAACGATCAGTTCTATAACAGATTCAGGACAACGACGAGGTATATTCTGGCATTTTCCCTGATTAGTTTTCTCGCATGCTTTAGTTCTGGATTTCAAATTATAGGGATAGTCAATGCACAGCAGCCAGACGAACTATTCCCTTACGATATCATGTGCCTTGCGGATGAGAATGATACAAAATACTTTGACGGACTGAAGAAGGACAGTGATATTGAGATACATGAATACCCAATGGTGCGGGTCACTAATCTGGATAAGACGGAACGTTTTGAAAGGATAAGCGAAATAACGATCCAGGGGCAGCAGATCGGCATTTCCGAATCGACCTATCATGAACTGAAGAAGGCAATCGATCCGTCATATGTATCCAAGGATCTCGGTCTTAAAGATGATGGTAGCAATGTCTATGTGGTCCATCAGCAGGATCGCTCAATCAAGGCGCAGCCTGTTGACTGGCGCTATAACAAGTCAAAACCTGATCTCCATATCGGAGTGCCGTGTATACGTGTCCTCGATGAATACCATGGTACCTACTGCGAGAAGGATATTGCCGGAGAGGAAATCGCGAGCATAACAGGCTGTTACAGCACGCCTAAGTGTGAGAATATCATTGTTTTCTCTGATAGATATTTTGAGAAAGCACAGGATGAATGGATGAATGTAGACGTAGCAACAGGTTATTCAGTTGAGGCCTTTATGGCTTTCATGGGAGATGATGCTGAGCCTCTGCTTGTGCAAGGGCCAACAAAACTTGTGCTGATAAATACAGATGAATTTCATGTGAAAGAACTGGATAAAGAGCTTGATACTATGGAAAAAGATCACCAGTATATTGGAAATTATGACTCTTCGGTGCATTTTCACTACTCGTCAGAGAACGCAATTAAGCAGATGGTAGTAGAACGCGCTGCTCGTATTTCTATCAATATTTCTATTATGACAATTTTTCTGTTAGTGGGAATCCTGTTGCTTTATTCCAAGTGCCAGATGGAGCTTAAAGAGAAGAAAGGCAGGGATAAGTTCCTCCGCAGCATGGGCATGCCTGTCAAAGAACGCATTAGAATATTAAAGCGTGAAATAAGTGTCTTTGTTGTATATCCAGCCATTATACTGATCGTTTCAAGCGTTGTATTCGCCGCAGGCACATACAGAGTCAGAATGTACAACAGCGAACTTGCCGCGAGCTGCACCAAAATGTATGCGACCCTGTTTGCCGGCTGGATCATAGTTAATGTTTTGTGTACATGGCTGGTCGCAGTCACAATTAGAAAGGAAATCATGTCTAATGGGCAATAAAGAAGAACTTATCAGAGCTGAAGAGCTTTATCGTTCATTTACTGTTAACGATACGAAAATCGAGGTGCTTAATGGCATAAATCTCAGCATCAATAATAACGAGCTGACTGCCATTATGGGCAGATCAGGTTCAGGCAAGACTACACTACTTAAGCTGCTTGGCCTGCTGGACAGACCGACTACAGGCCGTATTATGTATAAGGGCGAGAACAGCAGAAACATTACAGGCGACAAGCTTGCAGCAATCCATAGGAATAACATCGGATTTGTTTATCAGGACTATTACCTTATGGACAGTCTATCTGTTCTGGAAAACATAATGCTTCCTAAGATACTGAACCACGAAGAAACCAATGACTGCATAAAAAGTGCTATGGATATTTCGGGGAAATTAGAGATATCATCACTGCTTGATAAGAGACCATTCGAGCTTTCTGGTGGGGAGAAGCAGCGTGTCGCAATTTGTCGTGCGCTGATCAATAATCCCGAGCTTATTCTGGCGGATGAACCTACCGGAAATCTTGACTCTGCATCAGCTGAAACAGTAATGAGGTATTTTGAGATGATTCATACATCACTTAATACAGCAGTGGTACTAGTCACACATGATCCTAGTGTAGCGAGTTGCTGTAAGCGTGTTGTTTTTCTGAAAGATGGCACGATCACTTCGGATATTTGTTGTAGTGATAACAACCGTGAATCCTTTTTAGATAGAATAATAGAAAATCAGAAGATTGTTCTAAAGGGATAAGACAATGCCTAGAAGCCAATCGTCATATAAAACACGATCAGAACTGAATAATTTATTCTAATGAAGAGAGGTAGACATTATGATTAAACTATTAGAACGAGCTGTAGCTTATAGGTTCAGGTTGTTGAACTTCCTCGGAATATTGATAGGCGTCATAGGATGTACAGGCATTAAGTCGTACACACATATAGTCCCGAAGTGGCTGATTGTTACAACAGTCATATATGCCATCTTTGTTGCAGGTATCTTTATTCTCGGGAGATTGACAAAAAAGGACCAGTAACACGAATAGCGGTAGAAAAATCTGCTTAGAGAGTAATGGAAAAAGCTTTCGGCACCGAATGCTCTGTTCATGCAGCAGTTATCCCTTTCGCTCACGCTGAAAGCAACATCGTCAGGGTTAGAATTAAAACAATTCTTCAAGACAGGCAGCGTGATGGTAAAAGACTGACCAGAACAATGCGCTGGGCTCTGATATTGATGCCGATAATTATTATCCTGTCGTTCATAATAATTCCGGAGCCGTGGGGCGTTGATCCTGAAGCAGCTGCAACTTCATTCAGCCTTGAATATGACCTTAACATGAATCCTGACAATTCATTCCTAATTGATCAGGGAGACTGCTATACTCTATATATTGATGGTCACAAAATCGGAGATCTAAGTCACCCGGATGAAGAATTCGAGAATATAAGAATCTTCTCGACATTAGAAGAAGCATCTGAAACGATGAATATTACAATAAAAGAAGATTATGATTTCAATGAGAAATAATACTTCATTAGTCGGTGTTTCTCTTCCACTCTTCAGAGCATTCCTTGCTGCAGAATTTATCTCTGTGGCGTCTGGCTATAAATGCTTTACCACAATTCTTACACATTCTGATAGGCCTGTTTTCATCAGTCAGCATCATGCTGAACATAAGCTGTATTCCTTGAAGCAATGAATTGAAGTTCCAAACAAGATACGGTCTGTCATCCATAAGCCCGATATGGTATGTCGGAGTCAGTCCATCAAACGCTGCCATACTTTGCTTATGGAATTCCTTCTGTTTTTCCGTAAATCCGTCCTTATCTTCGTAATAGAAGAATATGACCATGAGATTGAACGCCCAGTCCTTAAACTGCTCTTCCATCCAATCCAATCTCTCTGCATATTCGCGCTGAAACGTCATGTGTGTTTCAAGAGGTCGCCCATCAGTCAGAGTTCCAAGCAGCACAGTCTCCTTATCTCCCTCAAGATCCCAACGGTAGCCTTCACCAGGGCCCCTTTTATGGATGTCCAGCTTCCCGAAAGGATAAAATTCGTCCATATATGGCAGCACCGGCATAGACTCCTCCCGTATAAAATGATTTACAGGGAAAAAAGCGTTCTCATACTGGAGAAATCTTGGAGTTGTCGGCAGAGCTGTCATAATGCCCAGCAGACCATACTTCAATGTAAATTCTCGTATCGCATCATGTTTCTCACTTTCTGTTGCTTCCAGATTCATACAAAGGCGGCCAACATTAACCGCATCCAAAGCAATGCTTTCAAATTTATCAATTGGATCGTATGGCTGAGGCATGGCTTTTGGCGCAGGCTGAAGATATTTCTTGCCATCTGCAGTCTCATTAATTACATAGTCACTATACTTGACCCAGAATGAATTTGCGTATTTAAAGAGTCTTTTCATTATGCACCTCTGTATTCATACTGTTCCCGGCAGGTATCAAAGAATCTCTGCTCATCACCTGTAAAAGAGTAATCCTTATCGCTTCTAAAAATCAGGAGGCCCATAGTCCGCTGCTTCAGATGAAACTCCAGTTTATCCCACGCCTTCCTTACCGCTCTGTCTGTCTGACCCCGCATCTCTGCGATCTCGGCATTTGAATATTTCTCCAGGACTTTGTAATAGAATAGTTCCCTATCATCCATATCCAAAGCTCGCATGAAATGTATCATATAGTCTTTTGTCACAAGTTGATCTATAGTATCCGGCTTGCAGTACAGAAAGTCCAGTATGTCTCCTTTACGCATCTGCCTGGTTATAACATTGCTCAAGCAACCTGCAGTGAATGAACTGTCCTCATCTTCGCCATACTCAAGAGGGAAATCATCGCCATTCCTAAGGATCTCATGCTTCCTGACCCTGGATTTTTCATTCTCTTCTAGAAAATCATACCAGTCATTAAGGCGCTTGAAGTCAGTTACTGTTCGTGCAGACTGTTCGATCCTTCTGAGCATCTCATGCCTGATGTCACGTTTGAGTTTCTTTACACCTTTCGGCACCTGTATGTCCTTCAGTCTAACGACTTCAGCGGGTACGTTGCATTCCTCGTCATCATCGCTGACTATAACGTACTTTTTTACAGGCTCACTTTCCTCTTCTTCCTCCAGCGCAATCTCTTCAAGAATTATCGGATCATCCTTGAATCCATAGTCACCATATTCTTCATCCATCATGAGCATGTATTCTTCATACCATGCTTCGCGAGATAATCCTGCCATTTATTTATCCTCTGAAAATATTTTTGCGATTTCAGAAATTTTAGTTCCGTTTTACCCCTTATTTTTTCCCTATTAATAGAGGGAGATTAAGAAGCATTCAGTGTGTCGACCGTAAAAATAAACATTTGTTCCGAACATGTGTTTATTATAAGGCCTTTACCTCCCTGTTTCAACATGTATTTCAGTCATCCCATGACTGAGGGCAAAAAACGAGACACATCAAAATCTCCCCTTACGCACGCATAGGATATATGAGTCGGCCGGATGTATTCTGCTTGCAAAAAACATGGTCATAACCAGGAAAAAACGCCTCTTTTCGCCCCGAGATCGTACATCTTATCACTGGGTATAGAGGCGTTATTGTTTTGCACGTTATTACTAAATATCAATTATCTCAATGAAGATCGGAGGTGATACCAATGCCAAGAATGTCAAAGCGCGACAAGGAAGAATGGAACTACTTCCTGAATGATCGCGGGCGCATCACATATAACGAGCTGTGCCGTAAATGTGACCGCGACTGTAAGCAAAGCTTCAGAGTAGTGATAATACAATGCCCTGAATACAATTCCAAACGAAGCAAGAAGAAACGGCAATGATGCCGGGAAAGGAGGCTTTATGCCTGAAAACAAACAAATTACCACTAATTTCAAAAGCGCAGAAGAACTCTTCTATAATCCTGTCGGCGGCTGCAAGCCTGACATGATAGTCGATGGTCTCATCCCAACAGGACTGACCATAATAGCAGGTGCTCCAAAGTCGTGTAAAAGCTGGCTGATGCTGAGGCTGGCATTATCTGTCAGCCTGGGTGAGCCGTTCCTCGGTCATGATGTCAAACAGTGCGGTGTTGCATACTACGCACTTGAAGACACAGATGCAAGGCTCAAATGCAGGATACTGGATATTGGTACTGTTCCACCGAAAGAAATGATATATGCCACATCACTGCTGGATCCATCCGGAGACTTCATCAGTGATCTGGAAAAGTGTCTGGACAGTAATCCGGGAGTCAGACTTGTGATCGTTGACACACTGCAGAAGATCCGGCACGGTGACCCAACATCGAATGCCAATCAATATGCTTGCGAGTATGAGGAACTTGCAAGGCTCAAGGAGATCGCTGATTATCGCAGGATTGCGATTGTGTTTGTCCACCATACACGCAAGAAGCACGATTCGAAAGATGGCAATAATGATGTGCTTGGTTCATCAGCAGTAACCGGAACAGCAGACATGATTCTCATTCTCCGGAAAAACCGCGGAGGCACTGACGGCACGCTCAGTGTAAGCGGACGTGATGCACCAGATATTGAACTTGTGATGCAGTGGCAGCATCCCGAGTGGCAGGTCATCGAAGAGAAGTCAGAGGAAGACATCGCAAGAGAGAATGTCCCTGAAATCGTATATAAGGTGGTCGACTACCTGATGGCTGAGGGAGGATTCACAGGCACCATGTCAGCACTGCTCAAAGAGATCGGACTTCCTCATGTCAAGCCGCATGCTCTCAGCCGGGCGCTCTCGAAGTTCCATGATGAAGTGCTGCTCCCACTTGGGATCACCTATAGCAGTGCACGCGTATCCAGCGAGCGCAACTATGTGTTCACGGTCGCAGATGATTCCTGCACTGGCTCAGAAAGTTTAACAGACGCATCTGTCAAATTGGACTCTGCTTATAGTGATGACGCTCATGACGCTTATGACGCTTCTCTGCTCTAGGAGCGAGATGCCGTCATTAGCGTCATTGCCGTCATATAGGCAGCATGCAAGTATTGCCACCTTGTATTGCCAGCTTTCTAAAAGAACAACATCCGTGTATCGCCACGGGTGTTGCCACTATGGGCAGCCGGAGGTCTGTCCATAAGAGTAGCGAGCATAGGCTATGTATCGCCAGCCGGAGACTCCGCCCGTGATAATAGCCGCGGCACTGCCACATGTGGCAATACCGGGAGGGGCTCTGCCCCTGCAACCCCTATCAGTTATTACAAAAGAATCATGTATGAAAATAATTGTCTAAGGAAAGGAAATATTATATGGCAAACAGACAGAGGAATCTCGGGATCAACATCAGAGTGACCCCGGAAGAAAAGGAAAAGATAGAACGCAATGCAAAAAAGTGTCGCCTGAGCGTCTCAGAATACCTCAGACAGATAGCAATGAAGGTCGTACCGAAAGAGCTTCCTGCGAAAAAAATCGAAGATAGTTTTCTCAGAATCAACGAAGTGATCGGAGCCGTAAGCGACATGAAAAGACGATCTTCTGACCCAATAATGCAGAAATTCTGTGATGACATTTATGCAGATCTGCTCAGAATAATGGTTGAGACTCTGCAGCTTATGAGGCATATTTACCCAAAGACGGAGGTAAAAGCAGATGGCAACGACTAAGATCTGGCCTGTCAGAGACAGCCTTAAACGTGTCGTTGATTATGCATCCAATCCTGAAAAAACATCAGAAGATGATCTGGCCTCAGTCATCAGGTACGCGATGAATGGAGACAAAACGGTCGCTGATACTACAGGAGAATCTGAAAAAGCATGCTATGTAACAGGTGTTAATTGCTCCGCTGATACAGCGCTTGACGAAATGATCAATACTCAAAAGCTCTTCGGGAAGACCGGCGGTAATGTCGCCTATCACTGTTATCAGTCATTCAAACCGGGCGAAGTAACGCCTGAGCAATGTCATCAGCTTGGAGTAGAACTCGCACACAGGATGTGGGGAGACAGATACCAGGTGCTGGTCGCGACTCATCTGGATCGTGATCATCTTCATAACCACCTTGTATGTTGTTCTGTCTCGTTCATAGATGGGAAGAAATTCAATGACAATAAGGCTGCATACAGCAGACTGCGCAGATTATCTGATGAGATATGCAGGGAGAATGGGCTTTCAGTCATAGAAAAGCCGCGAGGGAAAACTCCAAGACAGATCCACTTTGCAGAGAAAAACGGTGAGCCTACAAGATACAATCTGATGCGTGAAGCTATAGATAAAGCAATCTCACTCAGTACCAATTTCCCCACTTTCATCAATCTGATGAAGCAACAGGGATATATCATCAGCTACAGTTATACAAGAAAGTATCCGACTATCAGGTCGGTTAATTCTCAAAAGGCTGTAAGGCTTTACCGGCTTGGTGAGGATTATGAACTAGACAGGATAGTTCAGAGAGTCAATGCAAATGATTACGAGATCGTAGCAGTCAACCGTGAAAAGCATCTTATGACCATGATGCCTCCGAAGCATTCGCGTATCCATGTCAACGGGACAAGGAAGACTGCACGAAAGATTGGAGGCTTATACGGACTTTATCTTCATTATCTGTATCTTCTCGGTTACAGGCCGAAGAAAAAACATAGGCCGCTTTCACCTGAGATGCGTGAAGCCGGGCGTATGTGTGATAAATACTCCGCCTGCGCCAGGCTTATGGCACGGGAACATCTCAGAACGGATGCAGATGTTAAGACTTTCATTTCTGATTCAGAAAGGAAAATGGACGATCTTTCTGCAACGAGAAACAAGATACGAAATAAATTGAGGCGTACTTCAGAACCTGATCAGATAGAACAATGGAAGGCTGAAAGAGGCGAATTAACTGCAAAGATCAGTAAACTGCGCAAGGATATACGGACTGCTGATTTCACACTGGAACGTAGTACCCAGGTCCGTGATGACATAAAAACCGAACTTGAACACTGCCGCGGTGATCATATTAAGACCATTCGAAAGGATCACAGAGACAGAGAAGAACGTTAAAAACATTATTATCAGGGGTTCCCTTCTAAGGGGGGCCTTTTTTGAATGAGAAAGGATAGGTATAATCATGCAGTATATTTTTATCTCTCAAAGACACAGGATATGGAAGAGTTCAGCTACTGAATTGCTTAATGAACTTGGTGATCAGTCGGTCGGCACCAATGTCATCACAAAATATGTCAACCAGTACAAGAGTAGCCTCTTGCTGGATGAAGGGATAGCATACAGCTACAGCAGGACACATGCTGATGGCAGGATACTGTCCTTTGAAATCTGTGACAGCTGTGACAGCAAGGAGGACAACTCCCGCTAACACTGTCACGGCTGTCACGACCGACACGCTCAGTTTTGTCACGCCATTTACAGCCGAGGAATTATTGTCATCAATTATTGACGATGGTATCCTTGATGAAGATGGCGTGCATAAACTTATGAGCAAAAAGAAACTTGATTATGTACAGAAAAATCATTCACTTAGTATTTGGAAAGGAGCTGATGGACGCTGGAGAACATACTTGCCTGATGCAGAAAAGCCTAACGGGAGAAAACTTGTTTCAAGAGGATCTCATGATGAATTGATATCTATGCTATTTGACTTCTATACAGAAGCCGAAAAGCAAAGAAAAAGACTTCAGATTACACTGGAAGAGCTGTTTGATGAGTGGCAACAGCATAAAAGCATATATGTTACAGATTCCACTATCAAAAGGGATAAAACAACCTGGAAATCTTTGTATGAGGGCGATGCTATCACAAAAAAGCCTATATGCTCACTTACAAAGGCTGACATAGAGGAATGGATACTGAAAAAGGTTCGTTCAAAGGAAATGAACGCCCATCAGTATAACAATTTCTCTCTGGTCATGCGCCAGATGCTGGAATATGCCATGGAAATCGAAATCATCAGCAGTAACCCTTTTGATCGAATCAAGATTCCGAAAAGCAGAGTACTGAAGCCTGAAGTGAAAAAACCAAGTGAGCAAGAGGTTTTCTTCCCTGATGAGCGTGATGCTCTGATACAGTATGCATTCAAGCAGTTTGAAGAAAAAAGAGATAGAGTGCAGATATTTATTCCTTTAGCAATAGCATTCCTGTTGTATGTTGGTCTGAGACGCGGAGAAGTAACTGCGCTCAGATTTGATGATATCAACGGCAAGCAAATCATACTGCATGACTCCTATAGTCACGATATGAAGTGTCTGAAAGGACGTCTTAAAGACGGTGAAGGTTGGAGAACCGTGAGTGTCGTCCCTGCCGCATTGGATATCATAGAAAAGGTCCGTGAAGAAAGAGAGCGGCTGGACATGCCGACAGATGGATTCATCTTCTGCGTGAACGAAGGATTTGAAAGCTTTTATTCCGGTTTAGGCAAGATGATCAATAACTATTGCGAGGAACTTGGAATACCGCAAAGAAGCCTTCATAAAACACGTAAGACTGTCGCATCAGTATTGCATGTAAATGGTGTTGATGATCTCATCATACAGAAGGAATTCGGTCACAAGGATCTGCGCACTACCCAGCAGTGTTATTGCTATGATCTCACAACAGATGAGGAACGCTATGAAAAAATTGCACAATCACTGGCATAGCGTACGATTCTGACCCATCTAATCACTATCTAATCACATCTAACCACCGCCAAAAGAATAGACCCGTTGATTTTTCAACGGGTCTGGTGGTGGAGCGTAGGGGGATCGAACCCCTGGCCTCAAGATTGCGAACCTTGCGCTCTCCCAGCTGAGCTAACGCCCCACAACTCATATTATTACGGCAAAGCCGTTATGATCACGGAGACTATTCTATCGTAGGAGCCTGCCGACGAAGATCAATAGTCTCATCATTACGGCAAAGCCGTTATGATCACGGAGACTATTATAATATGAGCGATTGTATTCTTCAATAACAAATACGGATTATTCCATTGCGACCAGCGCCGGGATGGTCTCCTCGAAGTTTACTCCATACCAAGGTTTCTTAGGGTCATTCATAGTTACCTTAATAGTATGAGCGGTATAATCTGCCGCGATCCTCATAGCATCTTTCCAGTCCTTGCCATGCATCATCTCTCCGATAGCAGTGCTGGAGAACAGATCGCCTGTTCCGTGGAACATCGCTCCTATTTTGTCATTCTGATAGACGTACAGCTCGTCTTTCTTCTTATCGTATCCCATTATGCCTGTCTTGCCTTCGCTGAGGGAAATACCTGTGAGCACACTGATGCGCGCGCCGAGGTTAACTACCTTTGAAAGCAGTTCTTTAATGTACGCCTCATCGTACTCTTCGCGATACTCGGTATCAGTCATTATGCAGGCCTCAGTAATATTCGGGACTATCATATCAGCGCATGAGCAAAGCTCGGTATTTTTGCGAGCGTAAGCCATATCGAAGGCCGGGTAAAGCTTTCCGCGGTCTGCCATTACAGGATCAACAAAAATGAGCTTGTCTTCGCCCCCGCCAAATTTTCTGAACAGATCTTTCATCATATCGATCTGCTCGATGGAGCCCAGATAGCCTGTATATATCGCATCGAATTCAACGCCTTCATCCTGCCACTTCTCGCATATAGGCTCGATCTGATCTGTCAGGTCCTTAACCGTAAAGCTCTTAAAAAGAGTATGGTTGGAAAGAACCGCCGTCGGCAGAATAACGCACTCAACACCAAGTGCCGAGATGACCGGAAGCGCGATCGTGATGGAGCACTTTCCAAGGCATGAAATGTCCTGTACCGTAAGAATTCTTTTCATTTTGCTATATACCCCCTGAAACAAATCTCAGTCCCTTTAATACCGCCTCATACTATAACATATTCTATGAATTTGTGTTAAGATGCAGGACTAATAAATTATGTATAATGTATGATATCTACGTACGAATATTTACTGACATAGCGTCAGGAGGTAATTATATGAAAAAAGAAAGAAGCAAACTATTACTCGTGATGCTTCTCTGCATCACAATGATTGGCACTACTCTCCTTTCGGCCTGCGGTCAGCCGGATCCTGAAGAGCCTGAGGCACCGCCAAGCAACTCTCTGACAGGTGCTACAGCTGAGCAAGGTTATGATGAAGCTGCAGCCGGAAGACGTGTCGCGGCATTCGTAGTTGAGAATGCACCTGATGCAAGACCTCAGTGGGGAATGGATGACGAAAACTACTCGCCTGACATCATTCTTCAGGGAGAGGTAGAGGGCGGAATAACCAGAACACTCTGGCTCTACGCTGACTATGAAAAGCTTCCTGAGATCATCGGACCTACAAGAAGCGCACGTCCGCCTTTCGTTAAATTCTCCGAGCTCTTCGACTCCATCTTTATCCACTGGGGAATGAGCCATTCAAAGGGAGATTATATCGGAGCCAAGACGGTATTCAAGCGTGACAAGGTCGACCATATCGACCAGATGTATCTCGATGACCAGGAAGGCATGTATGGCAGAGATACCACCAGAGCAGTCAATGTTGAGCACCGCGGTATCATCTACGGCGAAAAAGTCCCTGCAACCATTAAGAATGAAGGCTTCAGGACAGAGCCAAAGGAATACACAAAGCTCGCCTTCAACAGGGTCACAGAGCCAGTCAGTGAAACCGCAGCTACACAGGTAGGCGTTAAGTACTCCGAAAAAGCATTTGAGGATACATACTGGACTTACAGCGAAGAAGACGGAATGTATCACTCCAGCAGTTTTGAGAATGACCTCGCCAGAGAGAACCTGCTTGTACTCTCCGATGAGACAGAATACATCACAAAAGAAGGTTATGAAGGCCCGGGAAGCGCCGGAAGCGTAACCTACTGTGATTACAAGCTCAAGGGAGGCGACGGCAAGCTCTTCAGCAAGGGAACAGTAAAAGATATCAAATGGCAGATAAATGACGGCAAGCTCGAGCTTATCGATCCTGCTACTGATGCAGAAACCGCAAAAACTACCAACGACGAGAATCTGGCATCAGCAATAGAAACTGTCAAAGCAGACGAAAATGCAGAATGGCCGGTTTACAACAAGTATGTAATCGTTTCTCCTGAACCGGAAGAAGGCGAAGAACTGAGTGAAGAAGAGGCTCTGGCAAACTCTTATGTACTCCAGAACCTCAACGTAGGTAAGACCTGGATCGGATGGATCTCAAGCAATAACGGGGGTAAAGTTTCTTCCAAATAATATATTCATCCAACTCATCTGAATAAAGAACCCGCAGAAATTGTCCTGCGGGTTCTTTATTATTTTCATCATATAAATCGCTTTATGACTATGCGTATACGCCCCTTCCGGGACTCTCCTCCTGTCTCTTCAAGAACAGCCTTTCCCTTCCCTTTAAGAACGATCGCTGATCCCTCAGGGACGGCTGCATCGGGCTTTAAACACTCGGCGTGATCTACTGATACCAATCCCCTTCGTATCGCTTCAGCAGCCTTGCTTCTGGACAGCCTGAATGCCGAAGATACTACACTGTCAAGCCTTATGGAACTGACACTGTCTCTTATATATTCGACCCTGGCCTCAGGCACTATAAGCTCACTCACATCAGCAGCTTCGGTCTTCACTTCCACGGAGCCTATACGGTGCAGCTCCTTAAGGAGGAATTCCTCAATTCCCGGAACTATAATGATATCTGCGCCGCCATCCCTTACAAGGATGTCTCCTGTCAGTCTCCGTTCTATGCCAAGTCCAAGCAGCGACCCTAGATAATCTCTGTGGCTGAGTTCACGGGATATGGCAGGAAGCTTTACTCTTAAGACCCTGAGCAGTCCTTCAACAGCCTCCCCGTCACTTACAGGCAGATCCTTCGGAACACAGACAAGCATCCTGCGTTCGGCTTCATCGTATCCTCCATACATGAAAGTTCTGACGCCTGCCGCATGCCTCGATGATGCAATGGCCAGAGCCTGCTCATGTGTATCGAGCAGTCCTGTACTGGTCACGTAATAACCGTCGCGGCACTGAGAGATCCGGTCTTCTATTCTTGCTGTTATCAGTTCGTCTTTTGTCATACGCGTATTGTACCATATGTAAATTTGACTTTGCGGCTTTTTAATACTACGATTATGCATATTGATAATACCATCAAACTGCCGGAGGAAGCTTAATGAGAAGCGACAGATATAAAGAAGAACCAGTAGTCAAAAAAAAGAAAAAGCACGGGCTGCTGAAAGCCATGCTTATCCTTATACTCATACTTGCTGCTGCCATAGCAGGCTCTGTAGCGTACTTTTATAAAACTGCCTACGATTCTCTTTCGGTCACATTTACCGAGGATTCACCGGCCCTTGAATTCGGTGAAAGCGCTCCTTCAATGAGCTATGTAAAGGAATCAGCAGGCGATATTTATCCCGAGTATGATTCATTGGACACCGAGTCAGTCGGCAACAAAGGTATGGTATATACGGCCTCAAAGTCTTTATTTGGAGGTCTTCTTAATCCGACAAAAGAATTTAAACTGTCCTATACCGTCACCGACAGCACCCCTCCTCTGAAAATATGGAGCTGGGACAATGCGTTACTCGAGCGCGGTACTGAATTTGACATCAACGATCTGATCGCGTATGGAGATAATGCTGACCCTACGCCTCTGCTATCAGTCGACGGCGACGTCAACATGGAAAAAAACGGAGAGTACCCTCTTCATGTAAAGGTGACGGACTCGTCAGGCAATACTACAGAGTGGGATCTTAAGGTAGAAGTCACGGATGAACTGCCTTCTGCCGATTATACGGCGGACAAGACAAATTTCGCGGATTTCATTTCTGCAAATAAGGGAGAAGGCAAATCTTTCGGAATAGATGTTTCGGCATGGCAGGACGACATCGACTTCAAGGCCGTAAAGAAAGCCGGCTGCGAGTTCGTTATCATAAGAATCGGATATACATCCGATGGCGAGATCAAAATCGACAAGACATTCACCCGCAATCTCCAGGGTGCCAAAGCAGCAGGGCTCAAGACCGGTGTCTATCTGTACTGCACTGACAACACAGAGGAACAGGTTCGCAAGTCGGCCGACTGGATCATCGATACTCTTGATGGCGGCAATCTTGATTTTCCTGTGGCGTTTGACTGGGAGGATTTCGATAACTTCCAGGACTATGGTATGAGCCTGCATCAGCTCAACAAGCTTTATGATGCCTTCGCAGACGAGCTGTCACAGGCCGGCTACGGATGCATGCTCTACGGAAGCAAAAACTATCTGGAAAAGATATGGGAGAATACAGACATAAGGCCGGTATGGCTTGCCCATTACACAGAAAAAACGGACTACAAAGGTCCGTATATTCTGTGGCAGGCAAGCTGCACCGGTAAGATCTCCGGCATTAACGGAGATGTTGATATGGATATTCTGTATAAGAAAAACTAATGGAATTTTACCTTACGGGGATCACTTGATACCTGTAAGGTCATAAGCCGAAAGATATGCATCGGCCCTTTTGCAGACTGCCCTGATCGTTTCTTCATCGAACGGACCTGGCAGTCCGGCATCTTCGAGAAGTTTTGTGAACACTTTCGAGCCGCCCATCTTAGTGTACGCCATATAGTGTTCCCAGGCGTCATTGTAATCGTTCTGTATCATTGCCCAGAAACAAAGCGCCACAGTCTGTGCCAGGCAGTAGTCGATGTAGTAGAAAGGCCTGACGTATATATGATGCTGCCTCTGCCATCCCTCGCCTTCCGAATAGAACGGAATCTCGCCGTCCAGCCTCAGCCAAGGCATATATATTCCAAGCAGTCTCTTCCATTCAGCATGACGTTCAGCCGGAGTCATCTCAGGATGCTCAAAAACGCTGTGCTGGAAGTGGTCTACCATTGTGCCGTATGGGATAAACATAAACGATTCCGCCAGATGACTGTAGAGAAATTTTCTTGCGTCATCCCCGAAGAAATCTTCCGCTGCTTTCCATGCGAAAAACTCCATGCTCATCGAATGTACCTCACAGCCTTCCAGACTTGGCCAGACTGTCTCCACAGGTATACGTTTCCTGTTCATCCAGTCGGCAAATGCATGACCCGCTTCGTGCGTAACGGTCTCTACATCCCCCCTCGTACCGTTGAAATTTGCGAATATGAACGGTACTTCATAATCATGTATGCTTGTGCAGTAGCCACCGCCTTCTTTTCCCTCAGTGGAAAGAAGATCAAGCAGCTCTCCTTCCATCATGATGCTCCAGAATTCGCCGGTCTCAGGCGAAAGTGTGTCATAAAACCTGCTGGCTGCCCCCAGTATGTCGTTTACATCGCCGGAAGGCTTCGGGTTTCCTGAACGGAACATAAGCGCATTGTCGGCAAAACTCAGCGGATACTGCATTCCCAGTCTCTCTGCCTGTCTTCTTCTGATGCTGTCAGCTACCGGAACTATATATTTGCGTACTGCCTCGCGGAACTTATCCACATCATTCCTGTCATAGCAATTGCGGACCATTCTGTAATATCCAAGCTCCACGAAATCCTTGAGTCCCAGTTTCTGACTCATTTCATGACGTATCTCAACAAGCCTGTCATAGTACTCATCAAGCTTTTTCTGATTATCTTTATACCAGCTGCCTTCTGCCTTCCATGCCGCAAGCCTTATTTCATCATCAGCATCGCTTTTGAAAGGTCCCAGCTGGGCTATAGTATAGATTTTGCCGCGGAAAGGTATCTGTGCACTTGCCAGGAGTTTCTGATACTCCATTGTCAGATCGTTTTCTTCCTGCAGAAGAGGAATTATCGAAGGATCAAAAGTCCTGAGCTCGATCTCGGCGTTAAGGAACACTACATCCCCGAATTCCGATTCAAGCTCGCTGCGGAAAGGCGAAGTCAGAAGAGCTTCCGTCCATATCTGAAAGTATTCCTGAAGTTCAGGGAATGCCTTGTTCCAGAACAGGACTTCCTTTTCGTAAAACTCGTCTCTGGTATCTATTGAGTGGCGGATCTGAGCCACTGTCGACACAGACTCGATGTGACGCTCCAGAGCATCCTTGCGTATGAATACGTCTCTGGCTTCCTCATAGGATGCAGCAGCTTTGAATTCTGCTGTAATCTTCTGTAATTCGTCTTTAACTTCTCCGATCTCAGGCCGTGTATACGGGATCTCACTGAACTTTATCATTCTTTCCTCTCTTTGCTTACGGTATCGCCCTGATCACTTCATAGAAAAGGTCCGCGATCTGTCTGTGCCCTTCTTCGGTCAGATGCTCACAGTCAGGAGATACCTCTATGCCGCTTGTCGCATCGGCATACTTCACATCGTGACGTTCTGCAATCTCCCTGTAAAGCGGTCCGATATCGACAGATTTCTGCACTGATCCGGATGTGAGTTTACAAGCAAACGGCGACTTTTCAATATCTCCCTGTATTGCAGCCGGAGCAGCAACTATGATCTCAGGCACATATCCCTGAAGCGCGGGAGTCTCATTCTCAACCATCTTTACGAGAGTTTCCATGCCGTCTGCTATGTCCTCAGCGGACAGACCAAGCTCTTCATTGCAGTCGTTGGTGCCCAGCATAATTATTACGAAGTCCACAGGCTTGTGAGTCCCGAGGCAGGCTGTAAAGCTGCTTGCCCCGTTTTTCCATGCTTCTCCCGGTCTGTCATATGCCGTCGTTCTGCCATTCAGGCCCTCAGGGATCACCTCGTACCTGCCGCCAAGTTTCTCTCCAAGCAAGGTGGTCCAGCGCTTTCCGTACGGATATCTTCCGCATGTATCTGGGTCATAGCCATATGTGTTGGAATCACCGTAGCACAGTACCGTTATCCTGTCGTGTGAGGCGTCTTTGGTGAGCGCCTTGTCGAGATCGGCAACAAGCTGGTCATGGTCTTTGAAGACTATCCCCTTCATGCCGAGTTTCTTTCCGACAGCAATATTCTCTTTGTGATCATCGATGAAAAGGCTCTCTTCAGGGACGAGTCCATATTTATCAAAAAGCAGCTTATATATTTCCGCACCGGGTTTTATGGTATGTACATCGCATGACCATATGCCTCCGTCCATGTGAGAGACGAAATCGAAGGCAGCGGTATTTGAAGCTTTCACATGCTCGGACATATTTGAAAGGAAATACACGTGGTACCCTTTTTCTTTTAGTGAATCTATCAGCGGTACCGGCCATTCCAGCCTGGTAACGCACTCGCCTATGCGATAGAAGGCTTCTTTTATCTCATTTCGAAGATCCGGCGCGCCACTATAGAAGAGTTCAAGGATCTCTTCTACGCTGAGCCTTGCGATGTCGAGCTCCTGCCAGTATCCGGACCCGAATACCGCTTCTGCTATCCGGACAGCCTTTTTCTCGCCGAAAAGCGAAGTAAGGTAGTCCATGGGCTCAAACCCTATGAGTACGTTTCCTATGTCAAAAACTATGTTGCGGATCATTCCGTTTCTCCGTTCTCACTGTCTTTACGTCCGGTTCTCTCAGCTAAAGCATTGAACCATTTCAGGCGTGACTCAGATTCAAGGAATGCTTCTTCAACCGTCTCGCCCGGCATCTTCCATGTCCAGTTACCCTCCGGTACACCCGGTACGTTCATACGGGCTTCTTCTCCGAGCATGAGCACATCCTGCAACTGAACCATTGCAAGAACTGCAGGACTTTCGTAGATCCTGCGGATAACTGCAAGCGCTTCAACAGTGCTCCCCATCTCTGATGAGTCGCCTTCTATATGATCACGGTCTTCGTACCTCTCTCCGCCGGCCCTTTCCTTAAGGAAGCCGACAAGAGTGTTATTGTCATGAGTGCCAGTATAGAAAGCCCTGTTTTCTGCCTTCTCAGGCTCCTCTTCGCACATCCTCATCATTTCATCAGCAGAGAACTGCCAGATGTCCATTCCGGGCAGACCGCTGAGTTTCAGCAGGTTTTTAACTCCATCATCGAGGTGTCCGAGGTCTTCAACTAGAAGCTTCATCTTAAAGCCTTCTGCTCTGAGCATTCCGCGCATATCGGCAAGGAATCTCAGTCCGGCGCTGTGCTGCCAGCAGCCATCCTTCGGTTCTCCTCCTTCAGGGATCGCGTAGTACTCAGACAGGCCTCTGAAATGATCTATCCTGAGTATGTCAAAACGCTCTGCGCACTGACGTATACGCCTGAGCCACCATCCGTATCCATCTTCTTTAAGCACTTCCCAGTCATACAGCGGATTTCCCCAGTCCTGGCCTATCTTGCTGAAGGCATCAGGCGGTACTCCCGCATGTACGCTTTGTGTACCGGTATCATTCATACGGAAGAGATGCTTGTTTGCCCACACATCGGCTGAATCCGCCGCCATATACATCGGAAGATCGCCCATCAGGCGTACGCCTTTTGAGTTTGCATATTCTTTGAGCTCCTTCCATTGTGAATAGAAGCAGTACTGCTCACCAACAAGACGGCTCGCCCTCATTTTCTGCTCTTCTGAAAGCGTGCTTATAAATGTAAGCGGATCAGCATTTTTGTATTTTTCCGGCCATTTATACCACGGCTTTTTATCGTTCATTTCCTTTAACAGATTGAATGCGATATAGTCATGCAGCCAGTAGCCATTGTCCTTTATGAAAGAGTAATACCCTTCTGTATCAGGAAGCTCTTCAAAATCAACAAACGCGGGTTCCCCGGCAAATGCAGCATAGCTGCTATATGGTGAATTGCCCATTCCTGCAGGATTGACCGGAAGAACCTGCCAGATGGTGAATCCTGCAGAAGCGATCTTATCTACAAAATCTTTGGCGCCCTTTCCCAGCTTACCCTCCGGAAGCGAACTTATGTGACAGATAACGCCTGCGCTCCTCCCGAGGTCTTCGGTCTCAGGTTTTTCCGCCCTCAGACTTATCATCATCGCGGAGAGGCTTTCCATTTTTATGATGCCGAGGCTTCCATCCTCATCAACAGGAAGCTCTCTGGAAGTCAATAACTCCAAGGCATATCCGCATTTCAGCCCGTCAATTCCGCTAAGATTTATCTCAGCCGGCTCATACCTTCTGTTTGCGAGCACAAGTATTGTCTCTTCCGTACCTGCGGCATCCCTGCCTGTACGTGTAAAGGCAAGTATATCTTCGTCTATTCCGTACCTTCCGGACAGGAATTCGAATCCGCCGTCCTTTAGCGCCGGATGCTCATCATACAGAAGGCCGAGCATCCTGTAGTGATATCCCAGATCGAGGTTTTCAAAGCCCCACGGATAACCGCTTCTGTTGGCCGGATCGGTTCCGCCCATCAGACCTGCTTCATCACCATAATAGATGCACGGAACACCTGGCAGACAATACTGAAGCGTAGAAAGCAGCTTGACCTTCTTTGTAGCTGATTTGTAGTCTTCTTCAGCTGCCATCATGGTCATGATGCGTGCTCTGTCGTGGCTTCCCAGCAGGTTGAGTGTTGCATAGAAATTCTGTGGAGGATAGTTCTCCGCAATGTTCATGAGCCTGTCGACAGCTCCGGCTGAGCCTATGGTGTAATTGACATAATCGAGCAGAATGTCTCTCAGCGGGTAGTGCATCGTTGAATCGAGCTCATCACCCATAAAGTACTTGCGGCGCTCGCCATAGCTGATCTTGTTGCTGGCATCTTCCCAGACTTCTCCGAGCAGAAGGCCTTCAGGGTCAGTCGCCTTGATCCTTGCACGAGTCTCTGCTATAAACGAATCCGGAAGTTCATCCGCAACATCAAGTCTCCATCCGGAGGCACCTTTCTTCATCCAGTGAGCGACGACTCCGTCCTCTCCGAGAATAAACTCTCTGTAGCTGGGGTCATTCTCGTCTACTTCAGGCAGATCTTCCACACCCCACCAGCTGCTGTAGCCATAGCGTTCGTTCTTATCGAACTTGAACCAGCTCCTGTAAGGAGAATCTTCATTTGCCCATGCTCCGGCGGCATTTTCTTCACCCGGATGCATTTTTGCGTAGTTACCCACTTTGTCGAAGTAAATACTGTCAGCTCCGGTATGGCTGAATACGCCATCGAGTATGATGCGCATTCCCCTGTCCTTTGCTGCAGCTGCCAGATCTTCAAAGTCAGCATCCGTACCAAGTGCCCCGTCTATGTGCATGTAGTCGCCCGTGTCATAGCGGTGATTCGAAGAACCTTCAAAGACCGGATTCAGGTATATGCAGGTGACACCAAGCGATCTGAGGTAATCCAGTCTTTCCTCGATTCCCTTAAGACTTCCGCCCGGCATAGGCCATTCAACCACCTTGCCGGTCTCATCACGGACATAAAAGGCCTGTCTGGTCCAGTCCTCCTGGATGATCCGCTTCATATCCCTGCGTCTGTCATTTATTTTCTTATTTGCAGCTTCTGTCCTTTCACGCCAGCCCTCATCGCGGGCGAACCTGTCCGGGAAAATCTGATAGACTATCCCGTTTTTGTACCATTCAGGCACTTCAGAAGCCTTGTACACCGTGATTTGATACCGGTGCGGATCGTCTACATATACCCGTCCTTCACCGCCAAGATCTTCGGTGTTGTTTCCATAGTAAAAGACCGCCCTGCTGTCATCGTGCTCGATTTCTATCTCAAATGCATACCAGACCAGGCAGCCTTCATCAGGCAGCGAAAAAGACGCTGCGTATCTTCCGTCACCCTCTTCCCTCATTTCCAGATAATCGATATCCGGATCATCTCCATGCCAAAGCATGAGTTTAACGCTTTCGGGAGTTGGATCATTAATTTTAATAGCAAGAGAGACCTTCGTCCCGGTTTGCGCCGCTCCGAAGGGCTCTCTGTATTCCGCGTTTCTTGAATCGTGTATTATTTTCATCTTTATTCTTTCAGCAGGCTATCATACAGCTCACGGTATTCCTCAGCCGGTTCTTCCCATCCGAAATGCATTCCAAGTGCATTCTGCTGCAGCTCAGTCCATGTTTCTTTCTGGTTGAACCACAGATCGATTGCCAGGTCTACTGCGCTGCGCAGACCGTTTGCGTCAAAATCCTTGAACGAAAAGCCGTTAGCTGTATTGCCATAATCCCAGTATCCTTTTACAGTATCCTTCAGACCGCCAGTCTCTCTCACGAGAGGCAAAGTGCCGTAACGCATGGATATCATCTGTGCAAGTCCGCAAGGCTCAAAATCCGAAGGCATCAGGAACACATCTGCTCCGGCATAGTACCTTCTTGAGAGCTTCTCGTCAAAAGCAATGCGTGCCGCGAATCTGGTCTGATTGTGATAAGCAAAGTCAGCTATCGCATGCTCATACAGATAATCTCCGGTTCCGAGTACGGCGAGCTGCATGTTCCTTTCCCTGAACTCAGGCATAAGCTCTGCAATAAGGTTTGCTCCTTTCTGAGTTGTAAGGCGGCTCACCATTGCGAACAGAGGAACGTCGGGATCCTCTTCAAGTCCGAGCTCTCTCTGAAGCGCCAGTTTGTTCTGTACTTTCTTGTCAAGGCTCTTCTCATTGTAGTTGGCTACGAGTGCTTTGTCGGTCTCAGGATCAAAATTGCTGCGGTCTATTCCGTTTATAATGCCGCTCAGCTTATTGTGCATCTCCTGAAACAGTCCCTCGAGACCTTCGCCGTATCTTGCAGTACATATCTCTTCAGCATAAGTAGGACTGACAGTTGTAACGGCGTCTGAATAGATCACAGCACCCTTGAGGAAGTTTACCGCATCAAAGTGCGCCATCTGTTCCTCGGCAGGAGTATCTGCCAGACCGCATACATCTCCCAGCACATACTTGTTGTACATTCCCTGGAATTTCAGGTTATGAATGGTGAACACAGTCTTTATTGAGTCGAACAGAGGATCCTCTTTATAAAGCTCTTTTAGAAAGACCGGAACCAATGCAGTATGCCAGTCGTTGCAGTGAATGATATCAGGCTTGAAGTTCTTTGCTATATACTTTACAGTTTCGAGTACTGCTTTCGAGAAGAAAGCCACTCTCTCAGCATCATCAAATTCACCATAAACCTGACCGCGCCTGAAGTAGTATTCGTTATCAAGGAAGTAATACTTGACTCCTCCCTTCATGAGTGTGTAGAGTCCACAGTACTGTTCTCTCCATCCCAATGGTACCTCATAGCTGGTCACGAATTTCATTCTGTTTTTATATTCCTCAGGAATCGAGCTTATCAGCGGCAGAATGACCCTCGCGTCATACTTATCGTTTTTAAGATGGACAGGCAGAGCCCCGGATACATCTCCGAGGCCGCCGGTCTTGATGAATGGTGAGGCTTCGAATGCCGCGAAAAGTATGTTTTTCTTAGCCATTTTCACACCCCGTTTTTATTTATATTGTTGAATTCTTTCCTATGATTACAGGTTCTCTTTCTCCGCCGTAGATCTTTACTCCAGGGTTGATCGTTACATACTTGTCTACGATCACGTTGTCAAGTACAGCGCCCTCGCCTATAGTGCCGTGCATCATGATCACGGAATTGCGAACCACAGCGCCTTTGGCGATGTGGCAGCTTCTGAAGATAACGCTGTTTTCCACCCTGCCCTCTACGATGCAGCCTGTCGAAATTACGGAATTCCTTACATCTGCCTCAGGATAGTGGAATACAGGCGCCTCGTCCTGTGCTTTTGTAAAGATCGGTCTAATAGGGTTGCAGAACACCTCATTGCGGATGTCGTAATCTGTCATTCCCTGATTTACCTTGAGGAACTCCCATGGATTCTTGATCTTGCCGAGATATCCCCTGAACTCGAAAGTGCCGATGTCGATGCTGTCCTTGTTATCGCGGATCAGTTCGATCATGTCCATATACTCGAGCGCTTTATACCATTTCAGGAAGTCGATCATATACGTTCTGTTGATAATGAAGCAGTCTGCGAAATAATTGGACCATCCATTGCTCTCGTTGTGGATAGCGGTCACATCACCGTTTTCGTTTATATCAAGGAAGTATCCATGGAACTCTTCTCCTCTTGGAACCTTCTTGTACATCATTGTGATAGGCTTTCCGGATTCTGCATGAGCCTTGATGAACGGCTCAAAGTCCATGTTGCAGACATCCGTGCTTCCGGACATTATTACGTAGTCAGCATCGTCCTTGTAGAAGAATCTGTCGCACTTGAGCAGATCTCTCATAAGGAATCTGCTGCCTGACTTCTGCATGCCGTATACCGAGCCCGGCATTACAAACAGTCCTCCTCTTTTACGGGCAAGTGACCATGGATTACCAACTCCTATATGGTCAATAAGCGAGCCTGAATCAGCAGGCGCTATTACGCCGACAGTAGTGATGCCTGCGTTTGCCATGTTAGAAAGTGCAAAATCGATGAGCCTGTATCTGCCACCATAAGGGAGCGATGCCAGGGTCCTGTTTTCGAGCAGTTCGCCGAATTCACTGCTTCCATAGTTTGCGGAAATAAGTCCGATCGTTTTCATGTTCCTGTATCCTCCTTTCCTATATCGACAGATTGGTTTTGCCGTAAACCTGTACTTCACCGTTAGGGTCACCTATCACTGCGTTATCCTCAACAACAGCACCTTCATTGATGATCGCCTTCGAGATGCGGCAGTTGCGGCCTACCCATGCGTTAGGAAGAACGATAGAGTCTTCGATTACCGCACCGGCACTTACGACAGCGCCGGAGCCCAGTATGGAGTGGTTGACACTTCCGTAAACCGTGCATCCGTTGCAGATGAGCGAATTGTGGATATTTGCTTCGCGGCCGATATACTGCGGCGGATACATGTTGGCATTGGAGAATACCCTGTCATCTCCTGTGAAAACGTTGATGCTGTCTACGTTGTCCATCAGATCCATCTGGCTGTCATAATAGCTCTGGACAGTACCGACGTCTCTCCAGTATCCGGCAAACCTGTATACCGTGAGTTTCTTTCCTTCGCCCAGCAGCTTCGGAATAAGGTCATTTCCGAAGTCATGTGACGAGCCTTCTTTCTCGTGATCTTCGAGCAGTGCCTTGCGCAGGACATCCCACTTGAAGATATAGATACCCATCGAAGCCAGGTTGCTGTCCGGTTCTTTCGGTTTCTCGGAGAACTTCACGATGTTGCCCTGATCGTCAGCAGTCATGATGCCGAATCTGCTCGCGTCTTCCCATGGTACCTCGATGACAGATACGGTAAGGTCGGAATTATTCTTCACATGCTCCTCGAGCATGAGGTTGTAGTCCATCTTGTAGATATGGTCGCCCGAAAGTATCAGTACATTCTCAGGGTTATACATATCAATGAAGTCTATGTTGTGGTAAATGGCATCTGCTGTGCCCTCATACCACTCACCGCCGGTCGCACCGGCATAAGGAGGCAGTATGTGTACGCCGCCGTCTTCTACTGCCATGTCCCATGACTCGCCTGTTCCAACGTATCTGTTGAGGACAAGCGGCTTATACTGTACCAGTATGCCCACTGTGTCAATTCCGGAATTGACACAGTTTGAGAGTCCGAAGTCGATTATTCGATACTTGCCTCCGAACGATACAGCCGGCTTGGCAATGGCGGTAGTCAGGTCATAGAGCCTGCTGCCCTGCCCTCCGGCCAGGAGCATAGCTAACATTTTTTTCTTTTTCATACTCATCAGCCTCCTGTGTTATTAAATTATATATTCCAGATATCTTTTGCGTATTCTGAGATGGTACGGTCACTGGAGAAGAATGCGGAGTTGGAAATGTTGGCCAGCGACATGCGTGCCCATCTCTCCTTATCCGAATAGATCTTGTCCATGTTTTCCCATGCCTTTACATACGAATCGAAATCTCCGAGAACAAAGTATTCGTCATTGCTCCTGATCAGTGCGTCATGGATGCCCCAGAAGTTGTAATCGCTGCGGCTGAACGTTCCGTCAATGAGCTGGTTTGTCATGCGCTGAAGTCTCTGATCTTCACTGATGACATACTGTGAGAAATATCCTCCGTGCTTGTAATAGCTGTCTGTCTCTTCCGACGAGTATCCGAAGATGCAGATGTTGTCAAGGCCTGCAAGCTGGCTGATCTCAACATTGGCGCCGTCCATTGTGCCAAGTGTCACAGCTCCGTTCATCATGAACTTCATGTTTCCGGTGCCGCTGGCTTCCTTGCCTGCTGTCGAGATCTGCTCGCTTATGTCAGCTGCAGGGTAAATCAGCTGCGCGTTGGATACGCAGAAGTTCTCGATAAATACCACCTTGATTCTCTTGCTGACCACAGGGTCGGAATTGACCATGTCTGCAAGGCTGTTGATAAACTTGATAACTTCCTTGGCAAATGCGTAACCCTGTGCAGCCTTGCCGGCAAAGATAAAGGTATAGTTGTTGATAGGCAGATCCGGGTTCTCCTTGAGCCTGTTATAAAGGTCGAGGATCTTGAATCCGTTAAGGAGCTGCCTCTTGTAGGCATGTATTCTCTTTACCTGTACGTCGAATACCGAATCAGGATCGACTTCTATTTCCATGCGGTCAGCAATATATTTAGCAAGCCTCTCCTTGTTCTGTCTCTTGACAGCCATAAGCTCCTCAAGGAATGCGCTGTCCTGAGCATATTCTTCAAGCCTTTTGATCTGCTCGAAGTCTGTCTGCCAGTCAGTACCTATGGTGTTGTCGATCAGCTGTGCCAGCCCCGGATTTGCCTGCATCATGAATCTGCGGTGGCTTATTCCGTTGGTTTTATTGTTGAACTTGTTAGGCTGCAGCTCATAGAACTTGCTGAAAATCGTCTTGGTAAGGATATCGCTGTGCAGAGCCGATACTCCGTTGACTGAATGGCTTCCGACAACGGACAGATTGGCCATCTTGACTTCATTGTCCCAGAGAGGTGATGTCTCGCGGCTCAGCGTATGCCAGTCATCGGCTTCCAGAGGAAGTCCTTCCTGCCAGCGCTTGTTTATCTCATCGATTATCATGTAGATCCTAGGCAGGAGCTGCTGGAAGTGAGGGATATTCCACTTCTCAAGAGCCTCAGGCAGAACCGTGTGGTTTGTGAACGAAGTCGTTGCTCTTACTATCTTCCATGCGTCCTTCCACTCGAGACCTTCCTCATCGATGAACACTCTCATAAGCTCAGGAATACACATTGTAGGATGTGTATCGTTTATGTGGATCTGTATCCTGTCTGCGAACTTATCCCACTGCTTAGTTCCGTAGCGGGATTTATACTCTCTGATTATCATGCCGATTCCTGCGGCAACAAGGAAGTACTCCTGTCTGAGACGGAGCTGTTTGCCGATACCGTTGGTATCATCAGGATAAAGAATGCTGGTAAGCGCCTCAATCTCGCTGCGCTCCTTCATCGCCTCACTGTAGTTTCCGGCATTGAAAGCATCCATATCGATCGTGTCGTGTACCGGCTGAGCATCCCAGAGATGAAGTGTGTTTACGGTGCGGCCGCCGAAGCCAAGGATAGGCACATCATAAGGGACAGCCCTGACTGTCGTATAGTCGACATGCTTGTACTCCATCTGGCCGTCCTTTAAGGACCTCTCGACTTTTCCTCCGAATTTAACGATCACTGAATCATAAGGCTTTGCTCTCTCCCAGATATAGCCTTCGTCGAGCCAGGCGTCAGGCACTTCGATCTGATGCCCGCTGACTATTTTCTGCTTAAAGAGACCGAATTTATATCTGAGTCCCATGCCGTCGCCCTTGATGCCAAGAGCTGCCATTGAATCGAGGAAGCATGCGGCAAGTCTTCCGAGACCGCCGTTTCCGAGTCCCGGATCCGGCTCTACCTCAAGCAATGTGTCAAGGTAAGTGCCCATCTCTGCCAGACCTTCAGCTGCGTAATCGCGTATGCCGAGGTTGAGCAGATAGTTCTCCATCAGCTTTCCGATAAGGAATTCCATCGAAAAGTAATAAACTTTTTTATCTTCTTTTTTTCTGTTGGTCGACAGTATCTCTACTGCGCCTGTTCTTTCCTGTGCTTCGCGTTCCACAAGTCTTGCGAGAACTGCGAATTTGTCCTTGTCGTCCAGATGTTCAGGATCTCTTCTGAACATCGTGTTAGCAATACGTTTGTACTCTGTTTTGAAATCGTCTTTGTTTCTTATCATCTGAATCCTTTAATGACCCTTTCTATTATAATTTTTTTGGAATATTGCAGCTCCGACAACAGGCATCTTTATCCTGATCGAATACGGCATGCCATGTCTTGGCTTTTTTCTTGCACGTACCTGACGTGTATTGACCCTGCCGCTTCCGGCATATTTTACATTGTCGGAGTTTATTATCTCTTTATAGTAACCCGGTTCCGGGACACCTATCTCAAATTCGTCGAACGCCTCAACGCCCATGTTGAGAGCGCATATAAGGAGTTCACCAGGATCGTCCCTGGAAGTCGATCTGGCACGTCTGTAATATGTAAGCACCTTCTGCCTTCTGTCGTCCGGATCTATCCACTTGAAGCCCTCCCAGCTGTTGTCATCTGACCACAGCGCCGGATGATCTGTGTAAATGTGGTTGAGATCCTTTATGAATTTCTGGTGCTTTTCATGGTTCTCGTATCCGAGCAGGAACCACTCAAGTCCCTCGTACTCACGCCATTCGATGAACTGCGCTATCTCATGCCCCATGAAGTTGAGCTTTTTGCCCGGGAATGTCATCTGATACATCGCCAGAAGCCTTGTGCCGGCGAACTGTCTCCAGATGTCTCCAGGCATGCGTCCAATAAGGCTCTTTTTACCATGTACAACCTCATCATGTGAAAGCGGGAGCACATAGTTTTCGCTGTAGGCATAAGTCATGGAGAACGTCAGCTTGTTGTGAGCCCCCTCTCTCCAAGGGAAGTCGGTAGACATGTACTCAAGTGTATCATTCATCCAGCCCATGTTCCACTTAAAATGGAATCCCAGGCCCCCATTTGAAGGCGGCTGTGTCACCATCGGCCAGGCCGTGCTCTCTTCCGCGACCGTAACAGCTCCTCTGACCTCGTTGCCGATCATGTAGTTGAATTCCTTAAGGAACTCGACCGCTTCCAGGTCGGTCTCGTCGCCATATTTGTTAAATCTCATTTTTGATTTGTCGCTGATACCGAAGTTCAGATACAGCATGCTCGTGACGCCGTCTACTCTCAGTCCGTCAGCATGGTATTCATCGAGCCAGTACATCGCGTTCGACAGCAGGAAGCTCCTCACCTGAGGTCTGCCGAAGTCGAATTTATATGTGCCCCAGTCCGGATGCACAATGCTTTCATATAGCTTATCTCCGTTGAAATCCCTGAGGCCGTGGTCGTCAGGGCAGAAATGTCCCGGTACCCAGTCAAGAATGACTCCGATACCCTCTTTATGAAAAGCTTCGATAAGATACTTAAGGCCATGTGCCGATCCGTATCTTGATGTCGGAGCGTAAAAACCCGTAACCTGATATCCCCATGAAGCATCGAGCGGATGTTCCATAACAGGCAGGAACTCCACATGGGTGTATCCCATTTCTTTCACGTAAGGTACAAGCATGTCGGCAAGTTCCCTGTATGAATAGAAATTTTCCTTACCCTCCGGACCCTCAGGGCGCTTCCACGATCCCAGATGGCACTCGTAGATATTCACAGGAGAAGTGAAGTTGTTTTTCGACTCCCTCTCCTTCATCCACTCTTCGTCATGCCACTCATACCAAAGTTCTGTCACAATTGAATCGGTTCCCGGCCTTTTGACGGACATGAACGCGAACGGATCCGCTTTGAATAGGATATCGCCTTTTGCGGTTTCGATTTGGTATTTGTAATGATCTCCGGCTTTTGCTCCCGGAACGTAGCATGTCCACACACCTGTATCACCGATATGTTCCATCACAGCAGATGCGTCCCAGCCATTGAAGTCCCCGGTCACTCTGACCGACTTCACATCTGGTGCCCACAGCGTAAACTGAACGCCTCCGTCCGCAATATGCGCTCCGAAAGTCCTGTACGCGTGATGCAGCTTTCCGGTGTTGAAAAGATACAGAAGCTCGTTTGTAAGATGTTCTCTTGTATTGCTCATATTGACCACCCTTATTTTTAAATATCAACATCGTAATTGATAACGCGTGCCTGTGGATAGAATCCCGCCCTGTAATCAGCTGCCGACATTCTCTTGATAGTAGCGATTGCAGCAACATACAGTATTACAACAAAGATGAGCAGCGGGATCGTGCCCTGCTCGCCCAGGAACGCGAATGTATCATAAGTTCCGTGGATCAGCATCGGCACCAGAAGTGCAAGCAATGTGTATCCGGCGGAAGCTCCCCTGTTGCCAAGGATAGATGCTTTCTTGGAATATGAGTAGATAACTCCCATGAATACTCCGCAGAAAGCGTGCAGAGGAATGGCCGTGAACGCCCTTACTATGGCAGTCTGCAGGCCGTACATAGCGACATAATTGATGTTTTCATAGATGGCAAAACCGACCGCAGCCGATACTCCGTAAACGATGCCGTCAAATCTGTAGTTGAATCCCGGATACCGCCAGGATCCGATCTTCATGGCGAGGAATTTTACGATTTCCTCTACAAATGCTGCCATGCAGAACGAAGTTGTCAGCGCATACTCCAGTGATCCCTGCGGATACTGAGGCAGGAACTGGCTCTCGAACATCTCAAGATACGCAGCAGCAAAGCAGGAAAGGACACCCAGAAGTATGATTTTGATTATCAGTCTGACAGGTTCCTTTTCTACCTTATCCTTTTTATATACGTAAATGATTATCAGCAGGCCCGGTATTATCGCCAGCGCCATAAGATTGCTATCCAGTTGCATTTTCTGTCCCCTTTATCTTTTAGTTGCTTATGTTAACTCCGACATGATTCAGAGTTTGTTTCTGTTGTTTCTGTAAAGCAGGAGTATGTACCATACGCAGCAGGCAAGTAGCACTCCTCCAAGTATTTTCAATATGACCGCCATGTCTTATACCCTTTCGCTTAATAAATCTCTCTGATACCGCCGCCGACAAACTGATCGTACAGTTCCTCAAGAGTCGCGATCTGTGCACGGAGCTCTGCTCCGTTGTCAGTATCTCTTATCCTGAGCCTGACAGGTTCGGTATGTACCAGATGCATAACAGGTCTGTGGAAGACCTGAGTACCGTCTTCACGCATAGGCTCATACGGCTGATGTTCGGCGAGATACATATGCTTTGAGGTCATTATGGCTGTATATCCGGCAATACCTGTCGTTTTGTGATACGCTTTCGAAATGCCGCCATCGATAATGAAGATCTTTCCGTTCGCCTTGATAGGAGTTTCTCCCTTTACGAGCTTGACCGGTACGTGTCCGTTCAGTATGACTCCATGATCAGGATCGAGTCCGAAATCCTTAAGGATCTTGACTGCAAGTTCTTCATTGTTGATAAGCCTGTAGTAAGGGACCTTATTCTCCTTATGGGTGGATTTGTCGGCGATGAAGTATCTTTCGAACGTTGTCATCTTGTCCTTGCCGAAGAGCGGCGAGTCTTCGGAGAGCCACAGATACCACATTATTGATGCAGCTTCTGCAGACGTTCTGCCGTCAGTCTGTTTTCCACGGGCATCCCTGATCATCTGATCAAGCTTGCGCATATACGCGGCGCCCTTATATTTTTTACCGTCGATCTCAACGGCTTTGAAATTGCCGCGCTCGTTGAGGATCATGCAGCCGTGATACAAGAGGTTGCCGTTCATGATCTTAAAGAGCGCTCCGTGCGTGAACATGTAGTTTATATGTCTCTGGAGTTTCTCTGAATTGAGTATCGAAGACTCGAGAGCGACCATAACTTCTTCTTCCTGTTCGGTCAGTTTATATGGATCTTCCGGATCAACTGTCGGAAGGTTCATGTCTCTCATCGGCCATTCAACACCATCGACCATGACAGTACCTTTTTCGAAATCGATATTTCCGAGAAGATTTCTGTGCTCGAGGTGATACTCAGGATGAGCCAGGATCTCCTGACCCTCTATCTTGAACTGAATGATAGAGATCATCTTATGCATCTTTGCAGCCAGCTCAGGTGGGATAGGGTCATATTTATTCGTTTCAAGCACATTAGGCTTGAAGAACTCACATGGATCGTCCTTATAGATATGCTGAGCCAGCGAAGCCAGCGGACGCAGGTTTAATCCGTAACCTACTTCGAGCATATCGAAATTGTTGTAGCGGACGTTGATGCGGATCATAGTAGCGATGCACGCTCTGTTTCCGCAGGCAGCGCCCATCCAGAGGATATCGTGATTACCCCACTGGATATCTACACCGCGGTTAGCCATGAGATAGTCCAGTACTACATGGGATTTAGGACCTCTGTCGAATACATCTCCGATTATATGGAGCCTGTCGACGACCATATTAGCTATGGTTTCTGTGATATCTACGATAAATTCCTTTGCGGCATCGTACTCCACGATGGTATCGATGATCTCATCATAGTATTTATGCCTGTCCATAACATTATCGGCAAAAAGAAGCTCATCCATAATATACGATGAAAATATCGGGAGACGCTTCTTTACCTTGGACCTGGTGTATTTGTTGGACACTACCCGGCAGATGGCTATAAGTCTTCTGATCGACACCTTGCACCAGGCGTTAAAATCGTTCTCGCTTTTTTCTCTTCTTGCCATCTCTGCTTCAGGATTGTATATGAGAGAAGCAAGCGCATCACATTCACTTTCGGTCAGAATGTTTCCGAACACCTCATCTATCCTCATGCGGATCATTCCCGATCCACTTCTGACGAAGTGATGGAAAGCGTCATATTCGCCGTGGATATCGCTGAGGAAGAACTCGGTGGCCTTCGGAAGAGCCAGGATCGCTCTGAGGTTGATAATTTCGGTCCTTACGCTTCTGCGGTTTGGGTACTTCTCAGCCAGAAGCTTGAGATAATTGATATCATGCATGACGTCCTCCGTTTACTCTGTTCAATCGCTAGAAATCTTCATGATGTCGGCTCCGAGAGCCTTGAATTTGCCTACGAAATTCTCGTAGCCTCTTTCGATGTGATATATCTCACTTATCTCCGTTGTCCCTTTTGCTGAAAGGCCCGCGAGCACCATGGCAGCTCCCGCCCTGAGGTCGGTAGCTCTTACCTTTGCGCCCTTGAGCTGTTTATTTCCCGGTACTATAGCTTCTCTGTTTTCTGTTATGATGTCAGCTCCCATACGGTTGAGCTCAACAACGTGCATGAATCTGTTTTCAAAAACGGTCTCTCTTACGACGCTGCTGCCGTTGACGGTTGTAAGGAAAGCCATGAAAGGCGACTGAATATCTGTCGGGAATCCCGGATAAGGGAGCGTCTTTATGTCTGTCGCATTGAGTTCCCTGTCCCTGGCATCCACATATATTCCTTCCGGAGTGACCTCAACATCTACATTGCATTCCTTGAGCTTTGCCATTATAGGCCTTACGTGGCCCGGAAGTGCGTTTCTTATAAGAATGTCTCCGCGTGTTATAGCTGCAGCAAGCATGAACGTTCCGGTCTCTATCCTGTCAGGGATAGCCTCATGTATGCATCCCGAGAGATTCTGAACGCCCTCGATACGTATCATATCGGTACCGGCGTATTTGATCCTTGCGCCCATCTTATTAAGCTGGTTTGCGAGATCGATGATCTCAGGCTCTTTTGCAGCGTTTTCTATTATTGTTGTGCCTCTTGCGGTGGTTGCCGCCATGAGAATGTTTTCTGTTGCTCCGACACTTGGAAAGTCAAGATAGATGACGTCGCCTTTAAGCCCGTCCGGTCCTGCTGTCACCGTGACCAGCTCTTTTTCGATATCTTCCACAACTTCAGCGCCGAGGGCCCTGAAACCCTTCAGGTGAAGATCTATAGGTCTTCTGCCTATGGTGCATCCGCCCGGCATCGGCATCACTATTTTGCCATGTCTGGCGAGCATAGGTCCCATAGTAAAAAGAGACGCCCTCATCTCCTGCACAAGATCCCTGTCACCTTCGCAGGATACTATTTCAGGCGTACTGATTCTGATGGTACCTTCTTCGGCATCATCGATCTGTGCTCCGTACTTAGAGAGCATCTTCTTCATAACGCTGACATCTGCGAGATCGGGAACATCCTCGATCACGCAGGTGTCTTTTGTCATTATTGTTGCGGCAAGAAGCGGAAGCACCGAATTCTTGGCTCCGCTTATCCAGACTTCACCATGAAGCGGTCCGCTGTTATTAACTAGGATTTTTGCCATTAACGGCCTCCTGTAACGATAGTATTTTTATTCTGCTTCAGCAGCAGCTTTTTTTGCCGCCTTCCTTGCGGCTCTTTTGTCGGCATGCTTTGCGTGAGCCTTTTTTACAAGTTTTCCGGCTCCCTTTGCCGCCTTTGAAACAATCTTCGCCTCGGTCCTGACAGCAACAGCAGCGACCTTAGCGCCCTTCTTTGCCAGCTTAAGTTTCTGCTGCTCTTTCCTGATCGGCTTTGTGGCCTTACGGACCTTTTTTTCCGCTTTCTGACCTGCCTTTTTTACTGCCTTCTCAGCTTTTTTGGCTTTTGCCTTTATTGCCTTTTTGTCAAGCTTCGCCGCAAGAAGAGCTGCGTTCTTCTCAGCCCTGGCTGCAGTTTTAATAGCCTGCCTCTCGGCCTTTGCCGCCTTTTGAGCAATTGCTTTTTCGGTCTTTACAGCCTTTGCTGCTACAGCTTTCTCGACTCTGGCTGCCTTTGCCGCAGCTTTCTGCTCAGTCTTCGCTATCTTTGCGCTTAATGCGGCAGCGGCAGCGGCTGCTTTGAGTGCTTCCTTTTTAGCTGAAGCCGCCTCTTTCTTCTCGACTTTCGCTCTCTTTTTTGATGCCTTTGCTTCGGTTTTCGCAGCTTTCTTAGAAGCAGCTGCTTCTGCCTTCGCAGTTACTTTTGCCTGCTTTGCTGCTTTTGCTGCCGCCCTGGCATCCTGCTTCTGATACTTCTGAGTCTTTTTTGCTGCTTTCCTGCGGGCCTTTTTCTCGAGCTCCGTTTGTTTATTAAGCTCTCTTATGGTTTGTCTTGAAAGCTTGATTTCTTTTTTAGCTCTTCTGCGTTCTCTGGCAGTCGACATTGCGGAGATGCCCGAACCTGTCAACAGTCTGAACAGCACCTTTCCGAAACCAAGTGCCGTAAGTCCGACGCCGGCGGCAGAGATCAGCTTGACAGCTCCGGATGTGTCGGCAGCTACTGCGCCAACTGCACTGAGTGCATCATCGCTCAGCTTATCAAATCTGCCCTTGACATCATCAACGGCTTCAGTGCTCTTGTCAGTAAGAGTTTTGGTTTTCTTTAACAGTTCTACTGTATGTTTAGCCAGGATCGCCAGAACAACAAGGAATCCTATAAGAACGGCTACAAGGCAGAATGCAAGTGTCTGATTGATAGTCATTTTGATTCTCCTTATTTCTTACTTGACAACCTTATCGATCACTTTGCCGGCAACCTGCGTACCTGTAGATACTACGCCGGTCGCAATGCCTGTTACTTTTGAGACACTGCCCTTGACAGCATCGGAAGCATTATCGATCTTTGCCTTTGCGCTTGCTGCAGCACTTGTGCTTCCGTCGATTATTGCGTTAGCCTTCTTGACGGTATCAGTCAGGTTCGAGACCAGTACGATCAGGAATACCACAAGCACTATCAGCGCGATCAGAAGCACTCCGATCAGCACACCTTTCACACTTACCGAAATCATATGTGTTCTCCTTATCTTCTTCTGTTGCAGGCCATCCGAAAATGCCCGCACTTATTGATATTATTATATATTGAAGCGCCTCTCTATTCAAGCAAAGCGCCCTCTGCAAAGCAAAAAAGGATACAATAAAACCCGATTCAGTTTCCGGCTGCCGCGGAACCTCAACATCGGGCTTTCATACTCTCTCATAGTATTTAAGTATTTCGTCAGTATAGCCGCCGTCAGCTGTATGTACGGTTATCTGCGGCAGCATCCGCAGCTCTGCTCCTGCCCCCTTTATTCCATGTATGAGCACAATATTCGCAGCCTTGCCCGGCTTCGGAACCACAAACTGCATCTCCTTGGGCTCTATTCCCGCGTCTCTCAGTCCGCTGATTATATGCGCCAGTCTGTCAGGCCTGTGTACCATGTACAGATGACCGCCATCCATCAGCAGTCCTGCCGAAGTTTCAGCAAAAGCCGAGATATCCGCAGTTGTCTCATGCCTTGCGATATACCTTTCATCCGGCTCCGCTGCTCCCGGTTCATCAGGCGTTCTCCTGAAGTACGGAGGATTGGTTATCACCGCATCGAGAACGGCTGATGCCTCGATATCGTTTATATCGGTGCAGATGAAAGATATATCTTCTTCCAGTCCGTTCATGACACAGGCTCTTTGAGCCCTGTCTACTGCATTGGCGCTGATATCGTATCCGGTCATCACCGCTCCGCCAAGCTTGTGATGAAGTATGAATGCTGCCACTCCGCATCCGGTACCCAGATCAGCTATACTGAGCGGTGCTGCGCTGCCCTTCGGCAACCCTTTAGCTCCGGTCTCGCCTGCTGCAAATGCCGCGAGCAGCACGGCGTCTACCCCATAGCCTGAGCCTTTGTTCTGTATGACTCTGATGCCTCCGAATCCGGTATCGTCTATTCTTTCCATCAGAACTCTCTCATCAGCTCTTCGAGTTCGCGTATCTCTTCATCATCTACTTCGGAATCGAACATTACTTCCAGAGGAACTTCTTCTGTCCGCTCTTTTCCGGCGTTTCTGCCGATACGTCTTATCTCATCTTTTCCGAAGGAATGGATCTCCTGGGAGAATACCTCCTCGCCTGTTTCAGGGTCTTTTTCGATGGCGCGCGTGTTGATTTTTCCATTGAAGTAATCGACATTTACTACCTTAGCAAGGCCATCAGGCGTCTCGACTCTTTCATTGTCTTTCGGCATACCCTTGCGGAGTTCCTTGTATGTTTTATCCTCAAAGTTGAGGCAGCACATGAGCCTTCCGCAGGTTCCGGAAATCTTCGAAGGATTGAGTGAAAGATTCTGCTGTTTTGCCATCTTGATCGAAACCGGATGAAAATCCGAAAGCCATTTGCTGCAGCAAAGAGGTCTCCCGCAGATACCGATGCCGCCAAGCATCCTTGCTTCATCTCTGACCCCGATCTGTCTGAGTTCTATTCTGTTTTTGAAGTGCCCTGCAAGATCCTTTGCAAGCTCTCTGAAATCCACCCTGCCATCTGCAGAGAAGTAGAACACTATCTTGGAACCGTCGATCATGAACTCAACATCGATGAGCTTCATATCGAGTCCGTGCTTTTCGATCTTTTCGGCACATACCCTGAGAGCGTCTTCCCTTTTGGCAAGGTTCTCATGGTATTTCTTAAGATCTGCATCAGTTGCCTTGCGTTCTACCGGTTTCAGTTCTGCGACCAGTTCCGATTCATCGATCTCTCTGTTTGCAATTAAAATATGACCAAGCTCCATGCCTCTTGCCGTTTCGACAATGACCATGTCCCCAAGCTCAAATGTTTTCCCTACCGGGTCAAAGTAATATGTTTTGCCGGTCTTGGCGAACCCTACTCCGACTATTTCAACCATTATCGTATCTCCTCCCGTGTCAGTGCCCCGTGAGCTCCAGGCGGAGTCTCTTAAGAGCTTTGTTTCTGTCCATGTCCCTTTCGATGTCAGCGCGCGCCTTTTCGCATAGCTCAAGCCTTTCAGCCATTGCAGCAGGCGAGTCTCCCGACATCATCCTTTCTCGGAATTCTTCTTCCGCATAATCTATAAGTATAAGTGCGTCGCTTCGGGTTCTGACACACTTTTCGATAGCTTCCCTGAACTCGCAGAATGCGCCTTCACCTCCGAGCATCGCAGCAGCAGCCTTAAAATCTTCTGCCTTTTCGTCTTCGGATCCGTCCGGGACTTCCTGCTGCGCCTGCAGTCTTATAACACTGCATCTTGACCTTACCGTGCTCAGAAGATGATCCGGATTGGCCGTTCCCAGAAGCAGTATTACGTCGCGCCGCGGCTCCTCAAGGGTTTTCAGCAGCTTGTTCTGCACAGTCTCGCTAAGGCTGTCGGCATCATCGATAATGCCGATCAGATACCTTCCGTACGCACCCATGTCAAGTCTGCTGCTGAATGCGTTGGCGTCCTCTGTCCTGTAACCGGTTTTTCCGCTCATCTGCATCCGGACTACATCCATAGATGAGCCGGCCGCAACCTGCCTGCATGCATCGCAGTGACCGCACGGCCTCGATGATATATCGCCGCTTCGGCATTCAAGACCCATGGACAGTTTCTTTATGAATTCATCTCTTCCGCTGCCCGACTTGCCTTCGACTATGTACGCGTGAGCAGAACTCGATCCCTCCGCGATGCTTTTGATGATGGCTTTCAGATGCATCTTTCCCTGCAGAGCTCCTCCAGACAGCCGTAAATTTTATCTTTTATCTCTTCTATAGAACCGGCAGCGTCGATCCTTTTGAATCTATCCGGTTCTTTCTCAGAAATCGACTTATATCCCTCACGGACTCTTTCATGGAATTCGGAGGACTCGAGATCGAGCCTGTCAGGTCCCTTATCGCCCGATGCTCTGGCCTTTCCAGTCTCCGGGTCTATATCAAGCCATATGGTAAGATCCGGACTGAGACCTCCGGTAGCGTACTTATTGACCTCGGCCACCATACCGCCAAGTTTTCTGCCGTAAGCCTGATATGCAATGGAAGAGTCTACGAATCTGTCACATATTACGATCTCTCCGCGTTCCAGTGCCGGAACCACTGTTTCTCTCACATGCTGAGCCCTCGAAGCCGCATAAATGAACATCTCCGTTACGGCCTCCATCTCTTTGTTCTCTGTATCCAGAAGGATCTCCCTGAGCTTTTCGCTTATTCGCGGACCTCCCGGCTCCCTTGTATGCATTACAACAAGGCCCTTCTCCGTGAAGAACCTTTCTATGTTTCTTATCTGTGTAGACTTACCTGAACCGTCGCCGCCCTCAAGGGTAATAAACAAACCCCTCATTTCTGCTTCTCCTTCTCCTTCTTTTTGCTCTTTCTGATGCTCTTTCTGTTGTTTTTAACGGTTTTCGATTCAGCAACACTCTGTCTGATCGCTTCGTTCTCGATTTCGTTTTTGACCTTTATGTAGCTGAGCATCTGCGAATAGAAGTATGATGCAAGCGCGATGACCGGCAGTGCTATCAATATTATCAGTAAAACTTTAAAAACTACCATGTATATATTTTATCACTCCGTGAATCTCTTTTGAAAGAGTCCTACCACTCTGATGTTGTCGCTTATTATCATGAAGGCATTCTCATCATGTTTTGCGATGATCTCTTTCAGATGTGGCTCCTCGTATTTGCTGATTACAGTCACCAGCACCTGGGTGTCCTCTCCGGTGTAGGCTCCCACGCCGTCCCATACAGTTACACCTCTGTTGAGATCATGCAGTATGGCATCCGAAAGGCCCGGCTTTTTGGTGAAGATCATGCATTCCTGCTTTATGTTCTGCGCGTGTACCCGGTCAATACCGAGTCCCGTAACGACTGCGAATATGATGGAATACAGCACCGTCGGTATGTCATATATAAACAGACATATCGTATAGATGCAGACACTGATAATTATGCCTATGGTACCCACCTTGAAATTAGGGTGTGTCTTCGCGAGGCATACTCCTATGACGTCCTGGCCGCCCTGTGAGCTGCCTGCTCTCAATACCAGTCCGGCTCCTACACCGCTGCCAAGTCCTCCCACTACTGAAGCCAGTATGCGGTCTTCAACTATAGGAACCTCAGGCACCGGTATGATAGCCAGAAAAGCCGAAGCCATGGCTATAGATATGAGCGTAGTAATACAGAACTTGCGTCCCATCACTTTATAAGCCATGAAGAACAGCGGAATGTTTATGGCAAAATATATGATTCCCATGTAATCCAGGCCGGGAATCTCCGGGATATGCAGAAATCCGGTAAGGAAAAGCCTTATCAGCTGAGCGATTCCGGTAAACCCGCCGCTATATAGGTGTATAGGGTTTATCATCAGGTTTACACCACTGGCATAAAGCAAATTGCCGGCAACCGTCATCAGAATGCGTTCGACCTTCTTTTTGTTGAATTCCATTTCTATACCTTCCGGAAAATAAAGTTTCTAACTGATTAATTTTATTAGAAACAGTCTTAATCTTCAACAAATAATACATAATTGCTTCATTATAACGAGCCGCACAGAAAGACTACATATATGCATAAATGTACAATCCGACGATATAAGCAGAAGAGCCCGGAAACCCGGGCTCCTGTTTTACCTATATTTGTTTTACAAAGCAGCGTCTGCGTTTGTGAGGCTCTATATCGAACATCTTCCACTGATGATGCACGTTTGTATTCCACTCAAGCTGCGGCCCTGTCTCTGCCTTACGGATGCCGTTCTTATTGCATCCTGTGAAAAGGTGCTCCATGATGACTCCGTTGAGTCCTGTCTTCTGATATTCAGGCCTTACAGCTATGAGCAGAAGGTCAAGAGTATCCTTTTTCTGCATAAGCGCCTTCAGAAGGCCTATCCAGCCAAACGGCATCAGGTGTCCGCCGCATTTGCGCATGGCTTCTGCTGTTGACGGCGCACCAACACCGAATCCCATAAGCTTGTCGTTATCATCTACTATCAGACAGACAAAGTCAGGATCGACGAGCGGCAGGAATTTGTTTGTATACTTTTTGATCTGCCTTTCGTTCAGCTCAACAACTCCGTAAAGATGCGCGTAAGCAATATTTACAAGTTCAAAAACCTGCTTGATATACGGCTTGTACTGCGCCTTGTGCTTTACCTCCAGCTTGTGAAACCCCGTCCTCCTGAGCATGGCGTCGGAAATCCTCTTGAGCCTTTTGTAATTGGGATCGTCCCAGCCGTTAAGCGGGATCAGATGCTCGATCCAGTCGGTATCTTTCACGTAACCTAATGCCTCGAGATGGTCGATATAGTAAGGGTCATTATAGTAAGTGTAAAACATGCTGCGTTTGTCGAAGCCTTCCACCAGCATGCCTTCCCTGTCCAGATCGCAGAAACCAAGCGGTCCGTGCACTTCATTCATGCCCTTTTCTTTCGCCCAGTTTTCTACAACATCAAAAAGTGCCTTGGACACAGCTCTGTCATCTATAAAGTCCACCTGTGAAAAGCGCATACGCTTAGTGCCCCACTTCTCGTTGGAAGCGTGGCTAAGTATGGCACCTATGCGGCCGACTACTTCTTCATCTTTGTACGCAAGCCAGGACTTTGCCTCGCAGTACTCGAACGCAGGATTCTTCTTCTCATCCCAGTCGTCGATGTCATCGCCGTAAAATGCCGGCACAAAGTTTTCATTGTTGCAATAAAGGCGGAGAGGAAAGTCTACGAAGACTCTCCTCTCCGCCTTTGTTTTTACTTCTCTTATCTCGATGTTTGCCAAATGAAGCTCCGTTCTTTATTTGTGGTTTCTCTTCTTTGTCATCGTCAGATGAACAGGCAGCCCGCCGGCTGTATAAGGAGGAACGCGTCCGATAATGAACGGCCTTGCGTATTTGAGGTACTCGTCACTTACATATGTACCATCGTTGATTATCCATTCCAGAGGTACCTTACGCTCTACGTTCGCTACCTCATGGATGTCAAACATGTCATATGTCTCTACATATGGTTCTCTGCTGTTGACCTGAATGGTTATCATCTTGCCTGTGTTGCCTTCAAAAGCAGCTTTTGCAGCGAGATATCCGACGTTGTATGCTTCATCAGAGTCGCTTCTTGAAGCAAGGTGGGCAGCGCATCTCTGCAGCGAGGAGAACTCGATGTAACGTGACTTGAGACCGGTCTGCTGAGTTACGAGACTGGCAAGATATGCTGCAGTACCTGCGAGCTGTTTGTGACCGAACGCATCTACGTGATCATTTACAGTTCCGAGCTCGCATACGAACTTACCGTCTGCAGTCTTAAGACCTTCGGATACAGCAATTACGACTGACTTCTTGGTCTTAGCGAGTTTCTTTATTCTTTCGATGAAGTCATTGATATCAAAAGTGACTTCAGGAAGATAGATCAGGTCAGGACCTGAGCAGTCAATGTCTTTCGACAGAGCAGCTGCAGCTGTAAGCCATCCTGCATGACGTCCCATGATCTCTACGATGCAGATCGTCGGCTTGGATACGCCATAGCTCTCATTGTCCCTGATGATCTCTTTCATGGAAGTTGCGATATACTTCGCAGCTGAGCCATAGCCCGGGCAGTGGTCAGTCATAGGCAGGTCGTTATCGATGGTTTTTGGTATTCCCATGAATTTCTGCTTCTTCTGATGAGTTGCCGCATAATCAGCAAGCTGCTTTATTGTATCCATCGAATCGTTTCCGCCGTTGTAGAGGAAATACTCGATATTTTTCTTGTCGAGAATGTCGAAGATCTTTTCATAGAGCTTCTCATTGCCTTCAATCGGAGGCAGTTTATAGCGGCATGTGCCGAGGAATGAAGACGGAGTTCTCTTGAGCAGGGAAAGATCCTGTCCGCTTGTGATATAGTCTTCAATGTCTACGATGTCCTCGTTCAGAAAGCCCTCAATACCGTAATGCATTCCATAGATGCGTCTGATGCCCTGCTTCCAGCATGCCTTGATAACTCCTGCAAGGCTGGAGTTGATTACTGCGGTAGGTCCGCCGGATTGTCCAATGATTAAATTACCTTTCATCTTTTTTCCCTTCTTGTCAGGTCTCTGGTCCGCCGTGCTTAAGCGGTATCCGACCCTCTCTTGCTTGATATTTCAATGTGTTTACTAAACAAAAATCGTTCCAATTATATTCTCATCCACTTTTTCAGTCAATGCCGTGTGTACTGTTTTTTTACGTTTTTTGGCGTTTTCTTTTGTACAATATTACAAATAACACACACTCCTTTTATTCAGAGGCCCACATATCCTTTCTTTTATCAGCATGGCAGCCCTCTTTTTAATGATAATTGGAGGTTTGCGTGAATTGGATGCTCTTTGTATGTTAGAATACATGAGTCAGATTACACTTATATAAAGGAAATCAAGATTATTATGAACTATACAGAATTAAGCGAACTCATTTATCCGTCGCTGGAGCATACTCCTGATGACTACGAAGCGATGTATCCGCCAAGGAATCTTCCTGAGGGCGCCATGGTCACTAGACTCGGTCCAAGCCCTACGGGATTCATCCATCTGGGCAATCTCTACGGAGCATTCGTAGACGAGAGGCTGGCGCACCAGAGCGGCGGTACATTTTTCCTCAGAATCGAGGACACGGATGATAAGCGCTATGTCGAAAATGCCGTGGAGACCATCATAGGCTCCCTCGACTTCTTCGGCATCCGCTTTGATGAAGGTGTGACCGAAAACGGTGATATTGGAGATTACGGCGACTACACTCAGAGCCATCGCGGTGAGATTTACCGCACATTTGCTAAGAAACTCCTGGCAGAAGGCCTGGCCTATCCTTGCTTCCTGACCGAAGAAGAGATAAGCGCCATCAGGGAAAAGCAGGAAAGCGAAAAAATCGCTCCTGGTATTTATGCAGGATGGTCTAAATACAGAGACTGGGACAAGGATGAAGCTGTTGAGACCGAGGTGGTATCGAAGATCAAGGCTGGCGAGCCGTTCGTCATAAGGCTCAAATCGAATGGTGTACCTAATGCATCCGCAGAAGAAACCGCAAGGCACACTGTTAACGATGCCATTCGGGGCGAGCTTTCAGTGCCTGACAACTTCCTTGATGTGGTCATCATAAAGCAGACAGGTATTCCGACCTATCACTTTGCACATGTAGTTGATGACCATCTGATGCGTACTACTCATGTCGTCAGAGGCGAGGAATGGCTGCCTTCCCTTCCTATCCATGTGGAACTTTTTGAGGATCTCGGCTGGGATCTTCCGGTATACTGCCACACGGCACAGCTCATGAAGATCGGCGAGGACGGGAACAAGCGCAAACTTTCGAAGCGTAAGGATCCTGAGCTTTCGCTCGACTTCTACCGCAACGAAGGCTACCACCCGGCAGCTGTCAGAGAATATCTGCTCACGATACTCAACTCAAATTATGAGGAGTGGCGCATAGAGAATCCGGATGCTCCTGCGGAGGATTTCAGATTTACGACAGAGAAGATGTCGAGCAGCGGAGCTCTTTTCGACCTTGATAAGCTCAACGATGTAAGCAAGAACACGCTGCTGCATATAGACGCGCATGAGCTGGCTTTCTGGCTGAAGTCATGGTCAGACGAATTCGCGCCGGAGTACGGATATATGTTTGCGGACATGGATCATCTTGCGGAAATTCTTGACCTCGGCAGACACGATGCCCGTCCGAGAGCCGACCTGGTATATGCAAAGCAAATAATGGAATTCATCGGCTATTTCTTCGATGAATCATTCGAGATCAAGGATGAATATCCGGCAGAGGCGGCAGCGGACGCAAAAGCAATACTGAACGCTTATCTCGATTCTTACGATCACTCCGATGACAACGGACAGTGGTTCGAAAAGATAAGAGAAATCGCTGTATCTATGGGATACGCCGCAAAACCAAAGGATTTCAAAAAGCATCCTGAAGATTACAAAGGGCATGTGGGACATGTCAGTACAGTCATAAGGATCGCACTTATGGGGCGCGCGCAGTCACCTGATGTATGGGCAATCCAGCAGATAATGGGCGAAGAGAAAGTTCGCGCACGTCTGCAGGCAGCACTTAAGTAAAAAAGGAGAAAAGAAAATGGAACCGCTTTTAGTCATTATGGCTGCCGGCATGGGAAGCAGATATGGCGGCAACAAGCAGCTTGATAAGATAACGGATCAGGGCGACATCATAATGGATTTCAGCCTTTATGACGCTTATGAGGCAGGATTCCGCAGAGTATGCTTCATAATCAAGCATGACTTTGAGGATGTTTTCAAAGAGCATATTGAAAATGGTGCAGGCAAAAGGTACAAGGTATACTATGCTTTCCAGGAAGGTACTGATCTGCCTGAGGGGTTCACTCTCCCTGAAGGGCGCACAAAGCCTTGGGGAACAGGTCAGGCCGTACTTTCGGCGCGCAGCATCATAGATGCTCCGTTCGCGGTCATCAATGCGGATGACTACTACGGCAAGGAAGGCTTTGTAAAGATATATGAATTCCTTACAACAAAAGCCGATGCATCTCACAACTGCATGGTCGGATTCGAAGTGGAAAAAACTCTTTCAGAGAACGGTACCGTATCGCGCGGTATCTGCAAGGCCAAAGACGGCATGCTCACAGACATAGTTGAGCACCTCAAAGTCGGCAGAGAAGCTGACGGCACAGTCACGGACACTCTTCCGGATGGCAGCAAGGAGGTCATACCGGCAGACTCTCCGGTTTCGATGAATCTATGGGGATTCGGGCTTGAATATATGGATGTCCTGAAGGCAGGTTTTGTCAAGGCTCTTGACAGGATCATGACAGAGAATCCTATGAAGGGTGAATACTATATCCAGACCCCGATCAATGAGCAGATAGCCGACGGCTCAGCGACTTACGAAGTTCTCACCTCTTCCGACAAGTGGTTCGGCGTTACATATAAAGAGGATAAGCCTGAAGTGGTAGCGAAATTCGCGGCTCTCAAGGCCGACGGTACTTACCCTCTCAATCTCTGGGACTAGCATCTAAAGCACTATGGCAGCAGCGCCCATCAGGCTGAATCAAAAAAATATAGATCCCGCGGCATCATGTATAGCCGCGGGATCTTTTATCTGAAGTTTATTATTTATTTTCCTGTTGTATAGTTGTCGAAGTATCCCTGGATGTATACGACAGGTGTGCCCTTATCTCCCGAGCCTGATGTTAGGTCGCA
>ONRQ01000051.1 GCA_900320285.1 uncultured Eubacteriales bacterium | reverse complement strand
TACAGGAATGTGTCCCCAGCCTGCATCGTTCAAGGCACGGCGGATAAAGCCGATATAGTTAGTAGCACGACAACCACCACCAGTCTGTGTAATCAAAAGACTTACGTGATTCAAATCATACTTACCGCTTTCAAGGGCTGCCATCATCTGACCTGCAGTCAGCAGACCTTCAAGATAGAGGCTGGTGATCACGACCGAGGCGGCACAGTTAGGAATAAGTCCGATCAGTCCGGAAAGAAATACACCAAGGACAGGTATCCCTGTCAGGAATGAAGCAAGTGCATCCTCGCCTATGGTTTCGACGAGAAGGCTTATAACCAGGGATACACAGAAAATGAATCCTGTGATCCTGGCTGTATGTATGAAGGCAGAACGGATGATACCGCCTTCCTCATTTTCGCATCCGCAGTGCTCCTGCTCACAGAGGTCATGGATGTGCTTGTGTGTCCTGAAAGTATAGTTTACAAGGTTCACGGTCATATCCACAGCGACGCCTGTGATAAGAGCGATGATGAATTTTGTAAGCAGCAGCTTTCCGATCACTGCCGGACTGACGGCAGATGAGATGAAGATCGGCACCATCTCATCCGAAGTGGACAGGAATACCGCAAGCACTGTGCCAACGGTGATGACGCCTCCGGAATACAGACTTGCCGCCGCGGCAGAAAAGCCGCACTGAGGTATGATACCTGCTGCAGCTCCTGCGACCGGGCCGAATTTTCCGATATTTGAAAGCATGGCAACAGACTGATCCTCTGTTTTGCGTTCTAGCCACTCCATCACTATGTATGTGATGAAGAGGAACGGGATCAGCGTTACCGTGTCTTTGACAGTATCGATCAACGAATCAAATAACAATTCTGACATAACGGAAGTATTTTATCCTAAATGAATATGTCGGGCAAGTATAAAGAAGAATTGTTCAGGAGGAAATCTGTATGAATATTCATGAAAAGGAAAACCTCGGGAAGCTGAGAAGATATCTTCCGGGATGCACTGTACTGCTTAAGAAAAACGGCGCTTTTCCGCTTGACGGTCCCTGCAGGATCGAAGCAGTGGGAAGTGGCGTCAGATATACCGTAAAAGGAGGTACAGGCTCCGGCGAAGTCAATTCGAGGTATTTTGTGAATATAGAGAAAGCGCTGATGAACGCGGGATTTGAGCTTTCCAATATGGACTGGTCGACAGCCTACGGCAGCTACAGAGACGAAGCAAAAGCAGAATTCATAGCCGGGATCAGGAAAAAGGCGAGAAAGGAAAAGATGAATATCCTCTCTGCTTCGATGGGTGCAGTAATGAAGGAGCCTGAATACAGCATACCACTCAGGTTCAATGCGGATGCTGCGATATATGTCGTGTCGAGGATCTCGGGAGAGGGAAATGACCGCCTCCCTGAAAAAGGAGATTTCAGGCTCACAGACAGTGAGGTGAGAGACATCCTTGCTCTGAACGATCATTATAAGAAATTCATGCTTGTCATCAACGCTGGAGGTCCTGTGGATCTGTCCCCTGTGATGGAAGCGGGGAATATCCTTGTGCTGTCACAGCTCGGAGTCGAGACAGGCGCCGCGCTCGCGGACATACTCCTAGGCAAGGCTTATCCTTCGGGCAAACTCACCACCACATGGGCCGCGACAGAGGACCTCTGCACCGCCGGAGACTTCGGCAAAAGGGACGACTCGCGCTACAGAGAGGGCATATTCGTCGGATACAGGTATTACGACTCATTCGGCCTTGAACCTCTGTTCCCGTTCGGATATACTGGAAGGCAAGGAGACTCTTCAGGTATATGTTTCATGTCCTCAGGGAAGGCTTGGCAGGGAAAACAAGAGCCTGGCAGGCTTCGCGAAGACAGAAGGACTGGCGCCGGGAAAGAGTCAGACGATCACGGTCAGCTTTGACATAAGAGAACTCGCCGCGTTCGATACGAGGGTGGCTGCTTATATACTTGAAAAAGGCGAGTACATCGTTCTGGCAGGCGCGGACAGCAGGAACGCTGAACCGGCGGCCGTGCTCAGACTCAATGAAGATTTCATAGTAAGGCGATCGGCAAGACTTTTTGAGGGCGCTGACTTTGACGATCTTAGGAGCCCGGGCATAAGGGACTTCAGCACGGTGGGCCTGCCGGTCCTGGATCTCGATCTGTCGGAGTGCGAGACCATGCTCCCGGGTGAATGGGGCGCCGCGAAGGCGGATGACAGTCTGCTGGATGGATTCACGGCAGAGGAACTTGCGTATCTGAACGTCGGCAATTTCGACCCATCCAAAATGAGTATAGCTACTGTCATAGGAGATTCAGCTCAGAGCGTCGTAGGCGCGGCGGGCGAGTCGACAGTCCTTTTCAAGGACAGAGGAATAGACAGCATTATAATGTCTGACGGTCCGGCCGGAATAAGGATAGCCCGCCGCTACTTCGAAGACGAAAAGGGCGCGCACGTCCTGGGCTCAGCCATACCGGAGTCGATGACCGAAATGCTGCCGAACGTTCTCAGAAACGCGCTTACAAGAGAAGCCAAAGTCAAAAAAGGCGCGCGGGTCATAGAGCAGTACTGCACCGCGATACCTATCGCCACCGCCATAGCGCAGAGCTGGAACACGGACTTTGCCGAAATGTGCGGCGACATAGTCGGAAGCGAGATGGATATCTTCGGTATAGACCTCTGGCTGGCTCCTGCGCTCAACATACACAGAAACATCCTTTGCGGGCGCAACTTCGAGTACTTTTCGGAGGATCCGCTCATCAGCGGAAAATTCGCGGCCGCACTCACAAGGGGAGTGCAGAAGCATCCGGGACGCGGAGTGACGATAAAGCACTTTGCCGCAAACAATCAGGAGACCAACCGTTACGCGAGCAACAGCATCGTGAGCGAGAGGGCTCTACGCGAGATATACCTGAAGGGATTTGGCAAATGCGTGCGCGAGTCAGATCCTATGGCTCTGATGACCTCGTACAACCTGCTGAACGGCGTACACACTTCGGAAAGCAGGGCGCTGACAGAGATACTGAGGAGCGAATACGGATTCGACGGCCTCATCATGACCGATTGGGTCATTGGAGGAGATCTTCTGCTTGCAAAGGGCTCAAAATACGGTACTCCTGACGCCGCCAGAGTGGCCGCGGCGGGCTGCAGCCTGTTCATGCCGGGGAATAAAGGAGACTATGCCCAGATAATAAAGGGATTAAAAAACGGCACGGTCTCTGCGCAGCAGCTCAGAGAAAATGCCGGAAGGATCATGCATGTGCTGCAGAGGATCGGAAAAGAAGCGTGATCATAGCTCTGCAAGTGTATCAAAGGAACAGCTCCAGAATAAGTACAGTAGCGCAGCCGAGGACGGCGACGGAGAAGAGTCCCTGACCGAACCAGGCTGCCGCTATGCACACTATAAGTGCGGCAGCTCCGGCAATTGGCGACTGAGTTGCCTCAACGATGGCAGGGAAAGTCATGACCGCAAGGGTCACGTATGGAACATAATAAAGGAATGATTGGAAGAACCGGTTTCTGACCGGTTTTTTCATTATAAGCGATGCGGCCACACGCATAAGCCAGGTGGCGAAAGCCATTACGAAGATATAAAGATATACATTAATCTTCATTCGTTTCACCTCCTTCAGATACATCACCGGTCTCTCTTGGGAACAGTGCTGCGAAGACAGACGCTATTATTACCGTCAGCAGTATAGTGCGGTTGCCTTGTGACAGACCGGATACGACAGGAAGGTGAACGGATGCGTATGAGAGCGCGAAACTGACCGCGACTGCTCCGAGGACTGCTTTATCCTTGCGGGCTGGAGGTATTATGACGGCAATGAACATGCCGAAAAGAGCAACGCTTAAAGCGCTTACTAATCTGGCAGGGAGTATGTTGCCCATGGTGATGCCGAGAGCTGTGCCCAGAGCCCACAAAGGGACTGCGGCAATAAGCGCCCCGAATGTGTAATAAGGGGTAGGGACGCCGGGTCTTGCTATCGTTATACCGAAGATCTCATCAGTGATGCAGCTGCCTACCAGCAGACGGGTACGCAGCGGCGTTCCTTCGGGCATCCTCTGATTGAGAGCGAAGCCCATAAGTATATAACGCGCGTTAATGATGAACATCAGCAGCACGAGTTCTGCCAGAGTAGTGTTTGTGGCGTATAACGCGAAGCCCATGTACTGGCCTGCCGAAGCGTAAGTTATAAGGCTTGCGAAAAAGCCCTGAAAAGCACTGAAACCATAGTCGCGGGCTGCGATGCCCAAAGAAAAAGCCACGGCAAAATATCCGAGTCCTATCGGAATGCCGTGTCTGTATCCCTGCATGAATATATCGCGGTTGCTGTATGCTCCAGCCTTCATTTATCACCCTTTGATCATCTGTGTACTTACTGAAGTATACTTTACCACATTCTGCGCCGGATATGCTAAAATAACTATGTATGAGATAAAACACAGAGGGGGCAATCAAATAATGAACAGCAAAAGATGGATATATCTTGGGATGGGTACGCTCACACTGCTTTTCCTGGGACTGATTTACGCATGGTCGATTTTCAGGACACCGATCGGAGAGCTGTTCCCGGACTGGAGTATATCGCAGCTGTCGCTTACATTTACTATATCGATGATATTCTTCTGCCTGGGGGGATTCGCAGGCGGCGTACTGAGTAAAAAGCTAAGCATAAGAGCAAGGATGCTGATATCCGCTGTTATGCTGCTGATCGGATTCTTCATGGTTTCGACTATTAAAACTGATTCTCCGGGAGCCAGTCTTACGATGCTCTATATCTTCTACGGAGTTTTCGGCGGCGGTGGTGTAGGCGTTGCTTATAACGGCGTTATCGGTACCATTAACAAGTGGTTCCCTGACAAGGTAGGACTTGCATCCGGCATCATGCTGATGGGCTTTGGCCTGGGCGGACTCGTACTGGGTTCTGTCGTGAATTCAATGATAGGATCTATGGGCATACTTCCGGTATTCAGGATACTGGGCATTGTGATATGCATCATATGTGTGCTCGCAGCGATAATTATCAAGGCCCCGGGAACAGAAGACTCAGCTGAGCTGACTGCTCTTGCTGCATCCGCATCGAAGGGTAAAAGTTCCGGTAAAGCTACCGGAGCAGCAGTCAAAAACTATACAGCCGGTGAGATGCTGAAGACTCCGCAGTTCTGGTTCTTCACTATCTGGGCTATACTGCTCAACTCAGCAGGGCTTCTGGTCATCAACAGTGCTGCCAATATCTCGGTGGCGTTCGGAGGCGCAGCGATACTCGGCATGATAGTTTCTCTGTTCAACGGAGCCGGAAGAATCATCGCAGGCAACAACTTTGACAGATTCGGAAGGTTCACTTCAACTCTTGTAAACAACGCATTCATGCTGATTGCCGGTGTACTGCTGACGCTCGGCGGAATGACAGGCGCATATATATTCATACTTTGCGGACTCGTTTTTGTGGGACTGGCTTACGGAGGATGCCCGACTATCACGTCGGCTTATATCAACAAGGCTTTCGGACCTGCCAACTTCCCGACGAACTTCAGTATCGCAAATTTCAGTCTGATCCCGGCTGCCACGATAGGACCTATGATCTCCTCGGCATTGCTGGAGTCAGCAGGCGGAAGCTATAACACTAACTTCTATGCCATCATAGGTTTTTCGGCAGCAGCTGCCGTATTCTGGATGCTGCTCAACAGAGCAAGCAATGATAAAAACTAAGAGGGGTAAATGAATGGACTATGATGTAATTATTATCGGAGCAGGACCTGGCGGAATATACGCAGCTTATGAACTCACAAAAGAAAGCAATGGGCTGAAAGTCGCTGTATTCGAAGCCGGAAAAAGGCTCGAGGAAAGAAAGTGCCCGATAGACGGAGTAAAGGTAAAATCCTGTATAAACTGCCCGAGCTGTTCCATTATGAGCGGTTTTGGCGGAGCAGGGGCTTTCTCTGACGGAAAATACAATATAACTAACGACTTCGGAGGCACTCTCCATGAATATATCGGCAAGGATGAAGCCATCCGTCTGATGAAATACGTCGATGATATAAACATGTCGCATGGCGGAGAGGGAACAAAACTCTATTCGACGGCCAATTCATCGTTCAAAAAGCTATGCCGTCAGAACAATCTGATACTTCTTGATGCATCTGTACGGCATCTCGGAACAGACATCAACTACGTTGTTCTGTCGAATCTGTACGATGAACTCAAGGACAAAGTGGATTTCTGCTTCAGGACTCCTGTTGAACACATAAAAGTGATCGACGGCGGATATAGCGTTATCACTGCAGAAGGCAGGTTTACCTGTAAAAAGTGCATAGTTTCGGTAGGACGAAGCGGAAGCAAATGGATAGAAGAAATCTGTCATGAACTCGGCATACCAACGGAATCAAACAGAGTTGATATCGGTGTAAGAGTCGAGCTTCCTGCTGAGCTTTTCTCACACATTACAGATGAGCTCTATGAAAGCAAAATCGTCTATAAGACGGAGAAATTCGAAGACAGAGTCAGAACATTCTGCATGAATCCGCGCGGAAGCGTCGTCAATGAGAATACTAACGGTATAGTCACGGTAAACGGCCACAGCTTTGAAGATCCTTCAAAGCAGACAAACATGACTAATTTCGCTCTGCTGGTATCAAAACACTTCTCAGTGCCTTTTAAGGACAGCAACGGATACGGCGAGAGCATCGCCAGACTTTCCAACATGCTGGGCGGGGGAGTCATAGTGCAGAGGTTCGGCGATCTCATCCGCGGCAGGAGAACAAACTACAAGAGACTGGCTGACAGCTTCGTGGTACCGACTCTCAAAGCTGAGCCGGGAGATCTGAGTCTTGTGCTGCCAAAGAGGATACTTGACGGTATCATTGAGATGATATATGCGCTCGACAAGATCGCCCCGGGAACAGCGAACGATGACACTCTGCTCTACGGAGTCGAAGTCAAGTTCTATAACATGGAAGTAAGCGTGAATGAACGTCTGGAGACAAAATACGATGGCCTCTACATGATTGGAGACGGCAGCGGTGTTACTCATTCACTTTCACACGCTTCTGCAAGCGGTGTGTTCGTGGCTAGAGATATATTGAGACAAATTTAATCAGTGAAAGGAGCACAGCATCCATGAAAAACGTTAAATGTCTTAAGTGCATAAAGTGCGGAAAGGAATACGAAGCGCTTCCTGACGCTACTACATGCGAATGCGGAGGTATTCTCGATGTAATTTATGACTATGATTACATCAGAGAAAACTTCACGCCTGACGACATATCGTCAAGTGATAACTACACGATGTGGCGTTACCGTCCGTTCCTCCCGGTAGAGGAGGATACTGTTCAGCCACCTCTCAGAGTAGGCTGGTCGCCTCTTTATGAGGAGCCGAGAATGGCTGAAAAGCTTGGAATCAGAAAGTTCTGGCTCAAGGATGACGGCCTCAATCCGACAGCATCACTCAAGGACAGAGCAAGCTCCATGGGAGTTGCCAAGGCAATCGAGGCAGGCTATGACACTATCGCGTGCTCTTCGACAGGAAACGCAGCAAGCTCGCTGGCCGGCAATGCCGCTGCGGCAGGACTCAAGACTTACATCTTTGTTCCTGAAAGAGCTCCAATCGGCAAGGTAGCTCAGCTCCTCATCTTCGGAGCAACAGTCGTTTCAGTCAAGGGTAATTATGAAGAGACATTCGAACTCTCAAAAGCAGCGATAGACGAGTACGGCTGGTACAACAGAAATGCCGCTATCAACTGCTATCTTATGGAAGGCAAAAAGACTGTAGCCCTCGAGATAGCTGAGCAGCTGGGATGGGAGGTCCCTGACTACGTTGCCCTCTCAGTCGGCGACGGATGCACCATCGGCGGAGTCTGGAAAGGATTCAAAGACCTTTACAACGCAGGATTCACAAACAAGCTGCCGAAGATCATCTCGGTACAGTCCGTCAATACATGTCCTATCAACAGGGCGGCACGCACCGGAGAACCTTGGGAGCCGATGGAAGAGAACACTCTTGCTGACTCCATCTCTGTAGGCGTACCTCGCAATCCTGACAAGGCTATCAATGCGATACTGGAGTCGGGAGGCATCCCGGTTGAAGTAACTGATGATGAGATCCTTGAGGCCATGAGAGTCACGGGCAGAGAGTGCGGAGTATTCGGAGAACCTGCAGGCGTAACCGGCATGGCAGGACTTACAAAGCTCTGCAGAGAAGGAAAGATCCCTGCTGATGCAAGCGTAGTAGCCATCGTAACAGGAAACGGGCTCAAGGATACTGCCAACGGCATCAAGGCTGCAGGCGAGCCTATCAGACTCGAACCGGATATCGATAAATTCCGTGCAGTCTACGAAAAACTGAATAAATAAAAACAAAGCGTCACTAAAAAACTTTATTGACATATAAAAGATTTTTTGGCATCATAAAAATATACTAGATAATTATTTTCACTTTTCAGATATATATAGTCAAAAGCATAATTTACGGAGGTGTGAAAATGCTTGATCTTACTATCAATGAAAAAGGACGCAAGAATAATATCGAGAGAGCGAAGGCTCAGAACATCATCCTGCCAACATATGAGCAGATGATGCATCCTGAAAAGGTGCCTCAGAAGATTCTTGACAAGCTTGCTAAGACAGGTCTCTGGGATGTAGATCCTGTCAACCTGTTCCGTATCACATGGAAGAATGAGCAGAAGGAATCCGGCGGACTCTTCCACGGTCCTAACTACATCGTTATCCCGCCTGAACTCTCCGGCGTAAAGTGCAAGATAATCTGCATGATCGGCAAGTGGTTCCCTACAGGCTGCCACAAAGTGGGAGCTTCCTATGGCTGCCTCGTTCCTGAGCTGGTAACAGGACAGTTCGATACAGGCTATCACAAGGCAGTATGGCCTTCTACAGGCAACTACTGCAGAGGCGGTGCATTCGACAGTGCACTTCTCGGAGTTTACTCCGTAGCCATCCTTCCTGAAGGAATGAGCAAGGAGAGATTCGACTGGCTGAAGAACATCGCCAGCGAGGTAATCGCAACACCTGGAACAGAGTCCAACGTAAAGGAAATCTTCGACAAGACTCACGAGCTGAGAGAGACAAGAGAAGACGTTTGGATCCTCAACCAGTTCGAGCAGATGGGCAACTACATGTGGCACTACAATGTTACAGGTAATGCCATCGCAGAAGCATTCGAAGAGATGAAGGGTGAGAATGACAGACTCTTCGG
>ONRQ01000022.1 GCA_900320285.1 uncultured Eubacteriales bacterium | reverse complement strand
AGGTCCCAAGGGTTGGGCTGTTCGCCCATTAAAGAGGTACGCGAGCTGGGTTCAGAACGTCGTGAGACAGTTCGGTCCCTATCCGCTGTGGGCGTTGGAAATTTGAGAGGAGCTATCCTTAGTACGAGAGGACCGGGATGGACATACCTCTGGTGCACCGGTTGTTCTGCCAAGGGCATAGCCGGGTAGCTACGTATGGAAGGGATAAGCGCTGAAAGCATCTAAGTGCGAAGCCCCCCTCAAGATGAGATTTCCTCCATTATGGTAAGACCCGTGGGAGACTACCACGTTGATAGGTCAAAGGTGTAAGCACGGTAACGTGTTCAGCTGATTGATACTAATAGGTCGATAACTTGACCAGATGGTTTTGAAAAACTTGGTGATGTTATTCAATTTTGAGGGTACAGTGTTAAGGCTGCACTCTCAGCCACTTGCGGGATCCACCTGTTCCCATCCCGAACACAGTAGTTAAGCTCCTTAGCGCCGATGATACTTGGGGGGTGACCCTCTGGGAAATTAGGACGTCGCCGCTTTTTTTATTGTTAAAAACTTCTATCATGGGATCCTTTTATTAAGAAGAACAACGAAGAGTTGTCCTTTTTTATTTGCCTAAAATTGTTTGTAAATTAGTACATAAAATTCTTCGCCAAATTTTAGCAAATATTATGTTTTGGACACTGAGAATGGTAAAATAGTTTCAGCAATCTGCATTGCGCATTTTTTCGCGCTTGCGGATTGATATTTCAAACAATAACACTTGTTGTAGAGAGGGAAAAGTGATGAAAAAAGGATTAAGCATTCTCCTCGTAGCAGCAGCATTATTCGGATTTTATGGCAGTGCGGTAAGTCTGAACGATGTACTTGCTTGCAAAGATTATTGGGAGAAAGCAGGTGAGGAATCCACAGCAAACATGAATAAGCTTGAGGATGGACTTAACCAGCTTAAGGAAAACGAGCAGGCATACCTCGACGGTATTGATCAGGTTGCTGATGGAGAGAAAGCACTTGCGGACGGCGAAGCTCAGTATGCACAAGGTCTTGCTGATTACGCAGCAGCCCCTGGCAAGCTTGCGGCAGGTGAGAAGAAGCTTGCAGCAGGTAAAACAAAGCTTTCAAACGGTTATTCTCAGTACAAACAGGGCAAGAAAGACCTTGCAGCAGGTAAAAAAGCAGTTGCAGAGGGTCAGGAACAGCTTGACAGCCTCAACACACTTATTGACGGTATCAAGCAGGTGCTGGGAGGATATCCTACGTTCAAGAACGGCTATAAGGCATTGAGAGACGGTAGAGTCGGAGCTATAGATAAGCCATCAAATACAAAAGATCTTGTTAAAGTCCTTAGTGCATACTCTCAGCTCGCTAATGATGCAGCTGCGGGCAAAGCGCTCATGAGTCTTAATGATGCAGGAGAAGCTCTTAAGAAGCAGGACAAGAATTCATTTACAAATGAACAGTATGAGGGATTCAAGGACTATCTTGAAAAGACAAAGACTGCACTTAATGATGCCAATACTTTCTTCGATAACACAAAGACAAATCTTGGTGGAGTCATAGGAAGTTTCTCAGGGGCATTGGCAAACGCAAAGGAAGCTGCCGATACTTTCAGCGCAGCTGCAACGGCATATCAGGAAGCAGCGGCAGCAGCTCAGGCAGATCCTGAGAATCAGGAAAAAGCTCAGGCGGCAGCAGCTGCACAGCAGACCTATGCTACTACTCTTGCAGATCTGAATTCTGAGCTCACAAAATGCAAAAATGCAGCGACCAATGCTAAGTCAGCAGAAGTAGCTACTAAAGTATTCGTTGCTTCAGAGGATGCGGCAACAGCACAGCAGGTTCTCGGAGCTCTCAGCGCAGTACAGAATGGTCTTCAGATCCAGGCCGGAGATACAGATGCTAAAACAAAGATCCAAGCATATCTGACAGCTGTAGGAACGATCCCTATCGCAATGAATAAGGTCATTAGCGGGATCCAGGACATTCAGGATAACACCCTTAAAGCTGGAATCGCCACAGCTGATCAGTGGCTTGGCGGATATGCAAAGATCACAAGTAATGATACTCAGGGCAAGCAGAAGCAGCTTGTTGGCGGTGTTGCAAAGATCATCGGCGGAGTTCTGACAAGCAAGAATGATGAGCTTATCAACGGAATGAATGCAGCAGCAAAGAAGGTAGGCTTTACACCGGCTGACTTCACACCGGCTCAGACATCGAAGCTTGCAAAGGACATGGCTTCGGGATCCAGACTTGAAAACTTCTACAACGATATGAATAAGATCGAGGCAGGATTCAATGCAGTTCTTCCTGCACTTGAGAAAAAGTCACAGGACGGCTCTGAAGAACTAGCGGCAGGCAAGCAGGCTGTCAAAGACGGCGAACAGAAGCTTGCTGCTGCTAAGAAGAAACTTGCAAAGGGTGAGAAAGATCTCGCTGCTGGCAAGGCACAGCTGGCAAAGGGATACGCTGACTATGCAGCAGCTCCTGGTAAACTGGCTGATGCAGAGGAACAGCTTGCTGATGGACGCAAGGCACTTGCCGATGGTAAGGATAAGCTGGCTCAGTATGAGGACGGCGAACAGCAGGTAAGAGACGGACTTGCTACTCTTGCAGAGACAGAAGCAGACCTTGATCTTAAGAGCATACTCGACAGACTCGGCGGAGATAGTGACTTTGACAATGGCGATGAGCACCTCGAGCTGGATGAAGGTCTTGCAGCGGTTGATGTCGGCAGAGGTTATCAGGCTGAAGACGGAGTTCTCATCACAGAAGAGATCACGGCCAGAGCAGTAGGCACAGCTGCACTTCTCGGAGCAGGCGTCCTCGCAGTACTTGCAGCTATCCTTTCCTTCATTAAGAAGAACAAAGGCGCTGGCGTATTTGCGATTCTCGCCGCCGCTGCCGGAGCATTCGGTGCGTTCTATGGCACAAATGCAGGCACATACTTCTCGAGCATCGCAGGATCAACTGTTGGTGCTACAGGTTGGGTAGCAGCAGGTATTCTTGGTGCAGTAGCACTCGTTCACGCTATCGTACATTTCACAGCTACTAAGGATGCTTAATGGCAGGTTGTGATAAAACAGCAGGAAACAAGTAACAAGTTTGGGAGACGAGTATACTCGTCTCCCGTTTTTTACAGGTGGAACATGGTGTGTTCCGGGATTTGTTCAGATTGAAATAAGCATAAGTGTTATAATAGTCAGGTACATGACTTACCCTAAGTGTCATTACAGGGAGGACACAAATTGTCTCACACGATAGAGTTAAAAAAAGTATCAAAGTACTATGCGGACAACGATACTGTCAGCATGGGCTTTTCGCGGATAGATCTTGATCTTGATATAGGTGAATTCGTTGCAATTACCGGCGAGAGCGGCAGTGGAAAGTCAACTCTGCTGAATGTAATAAGCGGTCTGGATACCTATGAAGAAGGAGAGATGTTTGTATGCGGTGAGGATACTTCGTCATACGGAACGGAGGATTACGAGACATACCGCAAGACTTATATTGGGAACATATTTCAGGACTATAATCTGATAAACAGCTATACAGTTTATCAGAATATTGAAGCGGTGATGCTGATTTCCGGAAAGAAAAAGAAAGAATGCAGGGAGCGGGTCAACGAGCTTATTGATCAGGTAGGGCTGAGTATGTACAGCAATACCAAAGTTTCCAAACTTTCCGGAGGACAAAAGCAGAGAGTGGCTATCGCGAGAGCTCTTGCCAAGAATGCTCCTATTATAGTAGCGGATGAACCTACAGGTAATCTTGACAGTACCTCTGCCGGGACCGTAATGGAGACTCTTGCCAAAGTTTCCAAAGATAGGCTTGTTATCATCGTTACACATAATTATGAGCAGGCTGAGCCGTATGTAACGCGCAAGATCACAATGCACGATGGCAAGATAATTGAAGATAAAAAGATCGATTCTGCAGGCGAGGAGAGTGAGCCTGATATAGATAAGCTTTACGATAAGCTGGCCGTAGCAGCTGGCGTCAGTACCGCACAGTCAGAAGTGCTTATGCCCGGGAATATGAAAAAGTCCTCAGAACTGAGGCTCGGCGTACGCAATACTTTCAACCTGCCTGCAAAGTTTATTTTGCTGTTCATAGTCTACTTTTTTGTATCAACGGCTGTACTGGGACAGTACGCGACCACAAAAAACAGCATACACGAGAGCAATTTGCTCGGCAGCAATACGTATTTTGTAAATACAAGTCCGGACAGGTTGATTCTGAAGAAGGCTGATGAAAGCAGCTTTACTGATAGTGATTTTGCTGCAATAAAGAGCACGCCTAATATCAAATCCATAGTTAAAAATGACATTGCAATTGACACTGGCGTTAGGATCGGTCTCGGAGAATACTATGCTGAAGGACCGGTGATCTCTACTGATCAGCTGAAAGAGGACGAGCTCACATACGGTCATATGCCTCAGAATGATTACGAGATCGTTATAAGACTTGATACTGCCACCGATGCATTCGTACGTGTTGCCAATAACGGAGATGAATATATCGGTATGCCTGTTGAACTTACAGATATGAAGCAGACGCAGACATATATATTTAAGGAAGATGTTACCATTGCCGGAATAATCCTGAATGATGACCTTGATGAGAATTCAGATTTTTCTCTCTATGGGTATTCTACCATTTATGCAAGTGATGCTGTCTCAGAAGAGCTTCATCTTTCCATGATGGCGGCTGCATCCAAGGCAGTACTGGATTTTGCGGGTGCAAAAGTAAGCAATGATTACGGACGTGCGGTTTACTCGTCTCCTAATGTTCCTGATGGTAAAGTATACCTGTTTGAGAGTCAGCTTTATTATTACAATGTCGAAGAAGCAGAAGAAGCAAAAGGCAAAGACTTCAGTGTTAAAATAAAGAACAGGTTTTATGAATCAGAAGGTAAGTACAAAGTAGATAAGATAATAACCAACATGAATTGCTGGAGACTTGTCGGTATACCTGCAGATGAATATACTACGTACTTAAACTGCGTTTTTGTCAGTGAAAATGATTTCAGGGAACTCTTCGACAAGGGATTTTACCAGATCAGTGCATTTATGATAAATGAGCAGGAATCTGATGATACGCAGAAGGCGCTTAATGAAAAGGGCTTTACAACAATGGCACTCAAGGACTCATTGTCTGATGCTACAGGAGGTATGGGAGGAGTGCTGGATTTCATGTCATATGGAAGGCTGGCTCTTGAGTTCATAGTATTGTTCTTTATTGCCTATGCAGTCATCAGGCTTATCATGAGGTCGCGGAATTCGTACTATTCTACGCTCCGTATACTCGGCGCATCAAGGAAAAATACATATAACATCCTGACTGTGGAGCTCGTTCTTATGATGCTGATAGCATACGGCATAGATGTGCTGTTTGCGCTGCTTGTAAACAAAGGTGTATTGCAGGAGCTTACAGGAGCCGGAATGGAAGAAATATCCAAACTGTTATTCTATCTCACTCCTCTTGATTACAGCATCCTTGGCGCATTGCTCCTGATCATGTCGCTGCTTATCGCCAACAGATACTCAAGGCACATCTTTGAAAAGAGTGCTATGACGACTATCAGAGAGGGGGTGTAGCGTATGATCAGTATCGAAAAAGTCAACAAGTACTATAACAAGGGCAAGGCAAACCAGATTCATGTAATTGATGACACTTCGATGACCCTGCCGGACAGAGGCATATTCTGCATCCTGGGACCTTCAGGCTGTGGAAAGACAACCCTCCTCAATGCTATAGGAGGACTCGACCGTGTCGACAGCGGAACGATCACCATCGACGGTCAGCGCATCACCAGATTTTCTTCCGATAAGATAGATAATATAAGAAACGAAAGCATCGGCTATATATTTCAGAATTACAACCTGCTTGATAACAGGTCTGTGTTCGAAAATGTTGCCATTGCGCTCCGCATGATAGGTATCAGGGACGAGGCTGTTGTTACAGCCCGTGTCAGATACTGCCTTGAAAAGGTTGGTATCGATCAATACAGAAACAAACTGGCGGGATCGCTTTCAGGAGGACAGCGGCAGAGGGTCGCGATTGCAAGAGCAATCGTTAAAAACCCGAGGATCATTATTGCTGATGAGCCAACCGGAAACCTGGACAGTGCGAATACTCTTGAGATCATGAACATAATAAAGACGATCTCAAAGGAAAGACTGGTCATACTTGTCACCCATGAGCAAAATATTGCCGCGTTCTACTCTGACTATGTTGCGGAGATCAAGGATGGCAAGATCATAAATACATATGATAATGACTCATCCAGATTCCTCGATTACCAGCTTGATAACAAGATCTACCTTAAAGACATGGAAGTCCATAAGGGCCTGAAGCAGGATAATGTTATCGTAGATGTTTATAGCGATTCGGAGCCGCAGACTGAAATAAAGCTGGTTATCAGGGGAAATAATCTTTATATAGATACTAACGGAGCGCTCAATGTAGTTGATGATAAAACGAATGTACAGCTCATTGATGAACATTATGAGGGTTTTGATGAGACCTTCTTTGAAGATAATGACTTCGACTACACAGCATGTCTTCCGGACGGCTATCAGGCAAGATACAGATCTGTCTACAGGTTTGCAAACATTTTCACCAGCGGATGGAACACTGTCAAAAATTTCAAATGGCTCAAGAAAGTACTGCTTCTTGGATTTGTCTTTGCAGCAATGTTTGCCTTTCTTGCCATAAGCAATGTGCTTGGACTTATCGAAGTGAAGCCTGTTGATTACAGAACAACAAACGGTAACTATATAACGATCTCAAATCTTGAAAAGACAGAAGAAATGCTGGATCTGGTGGGAACACTCGAAACAGTCACATATGCATTGCCGGGCGAGACAAAGAAGATCGTTTCGGTTCCGCTGGATGATTATATACAGACAGGATATGCGCAGGCAGACATAACGGTTTCCATCGTCTTGTCAAATGTACTGGATCCTGCATCTCTGATAGCGGGATCTGTGCCTGTGGAACCGCATGATGTTGTAATCGATAAATCTATAATAGAGTCATTTATCAGGGACAATCTGGGAAGAGAGATCTGTCTGGATACAATGGAAGAGTTTATAGGCAGAAGGATATCGGTACCTAATCTTGATGATTACAGGATAGTGGGAATAGTTGATACAGAATCACCATCACTATATGTGGATCCGGGGCAGGCGATGTATATTCTTTCAAATGCCAGTGATGCCGGCAGCGAATATTCCATTAACTTTACAGGGGATTCCGGAGATGAGATAGATGTTGTAAACAGCGGCACGGTCAAGGACCTGGATCTGTCGAAAGGTAAGATAAAGATCAGTGAAGGCCACAAACCAAAGGAAGCCTTTGATGTTATAGTTAACAATAGCCACAAAGATGATATGAAGATAGGTAAAACCATCAGCACAAAGGTTGCCGGAAAAAAGCTGAAAGTTGTTGGCTACTATACGAGCGATTTTGTGGATGATGATACTTATTACGTCAATGCAGAAACCATAAAAAAGCATTACACAAGTAAACAGAGAAGCATCTCTGTTTATGCAGAGGATATATCTCTTCTTAAATACGTGCTGGATAAAGCGGGAGTTCCTTCAAGTGTAAATGATGAAAGGGACAAAATTATTTACATAAATGCACACAAAAATCAACTTATGTCCGCATTGATCGTCGCGGCTATCATAGTTCTGATCTCACTTATCGAAATGTTCCTCATGCTCAGATCCTCGTTCCTTTCAAGGATAAAAGAAGTCGGTACTTTGAGAGCGATCGGGTTGAAGAAAACAGACATATACAAGATGTTCATGGGTGAGATACTCGTTATAACATTTATAACGGCTGTACCCGGCATAGCGATTATGTATTTCCTTCTCAGCCGGGTCGTAACGATCACCTATTATTTAGAAGGCATGTATGTACTATCGCCTCTGGTTGCGGCAATAACTTTCGGCATCATTCTGGTTTTCAACCTGATTGCGGGGCTGATACCGGTATTTACAACAATGCGAAAGACTCCGGCCCAGATACTGGCCAGAACGGATATATAACTGCATAGCGTAATAGAAGGTTCGTGTAACGAACCTGACAAACGAAAATGAGACGGGAGAAATCCCGTCTTTTTTTGTGTACCGGAGTTTTGTGATGAAAACTACACGTGGAACTTTATCCACGATAATCTACATAAACTGAATGGTATCCTGCAATTAATGACCGAAATCCGGAAGTGGCTGTACCCCAGTGTTTTCAAGGCGTTGACAGCCATTTTTCTGCGCGTAGAATGGGGGCATCCCGTTCACAGACGAATGAGCGGGCAAGCACGAAAGGAGATTGCGAGATGCGAAGAAAACTATCACTTATCCTGGCATTGAGTCTGGCCTTATATATAGGAGCAATGGCTGTTCCGGGTGTATCATACGCTGCCGCGGGCAACAGCCAGTACAGCTTATCCGGGGCCAGATACCAGCTGTATACGAATGCTGCATGTACTGATGCGGCCACGGATGCAAATGGAAGCAACGCGGTCCTGACGACAGGCGCGAACGGAAAAGCTAATACGCTCAAAATGAACCCGGGAACTTATTATGCTAAAGAGATAACGGCAAGCAAGGGATATAAGCTCGATCCAAAGGTTTACACCGTAGTGGTCACCGCGTCCAATACTTCGGCGGTTCCAGCAACGTTTACATCCCCGGAGCCTCCTGCTTACGGTGTGCCTGAGTTCATTGTATTCAAAACAGATGCATTGGGGGCTGTTGACTACAGCGGACTGACCGGAGCCGTTTTTACTGTAAAGTATTACGACGTTGCTGAAAAATCCGGAATAGCAGGAGCGTCCCCGAAAGATCAGTGGACTTTCAGGACTGTGAAAAAGAATGCGCCGGAGGATGCTCCTGAAGGCACTTACTGGGCAGGCTTCGACTGGCAGAACGACGATCCGGTCTCATCAAGCCGCCCTGACAATGATCTGTTCTATAAGGACAATAACGGTAAAAGGGTTCTTCCTCTGGGCTGGTTCACCATTGAAGAAACTGCTGCGCCGGAAGGATTCAGTCTGACTGACAGGGTCTGCTATGGACACATTTACCTTAACGGCAACGGTGATGTTGTCACAACACTCGAAGGAGCAAAAACAGACAGCAAACTGAAGACGAATGTTATAAGCTTCGAAAATGAACAGACTCCGCAGATAGGCACAACGGCCTCTATACAGGAGAACAACAGTGAGACAGTAGACGTTGTAAGGTATGAGGGACTCATTCCCGGACAGAAATATGTAGTCAGAGGGTGGCTCGTGGACACCGAAACGGGAGAGAAAGTGCAGGGGTCTGATGGAAGTTCGGAACTTTCGACAGAGAGCACCACTTCCGGACAGGTCGAGGTAACTCTTAAGACAGCCGGTTACGATGAAATACAGGGTCACAGTGTTACTGCTTTCGAGGAACTGTATCTGGTCAGCAAAACAGGTGAAACAAACAGGGAAACGCTGGTCGCAGAACATAAGGACATTAATAATAAGGATCAGACTGTAGAAATATATCAGGATCTGAAAGTGCAGAAAAAAGTTACCGGCAGTCTCGGAGACCGGACGAAAGAGTTTGAGTATACAGTGGAATTGACAGACCTGGTGCCTGAGCAGTCATATACAGTGGAAGGATACGACAGCAAGACATTCAACGCTGATCTGTCAGGGAATGCGCTGATCCCTCTGAAGCTCATGGACGACAAGAGCGTGACTATAAAGCAGCTTCCGAAAGGCGCGAAATACCGTATCACAGAGACGGCATCTGATCATGTTGCCAGCTTCGAAGTGTTCTCGGAGGATATGGAAGATAAGGGGGCAAAAATCGAAAAGGTTTCAGGAAGCAATGAAGATGATATTGAGGAAGACCTTACGACCGCTTTCGAGACAGTAGATGTTCTCGACGGAACGGTGGTTGTTGCCTGGGAAAACAGCAAAGATAAGACAGAGAGGATCGCCCCGGATACAGGCGATAACAGTATAAACAGTATATTAATATATGCCGGTATGACTTTTGCCTCAGCTGCAGCGCTGGCAGTTTTTGCTGCAACAGGCAGGATGAACAGAAGGAGGGAAGCAAAGAATGATAAGACGATCAGATAAGACAAGGAGAGATAAAAAAACAAAGGTGTGCATACTGACAGCGGTATTAGTCATATTGCTGGCGATGCCTGCTTTTGCGGCAAACGAAACAGACGAAAAGGAAATAACCGGCGAAGAAGAAAGTACCGTAACGGAAGAGATTCAGGCAACAGGTGAACAGGCAGATGATGTTACACCGGAAAATGAAGATGAAGAAATAAAGGAAGACGCAGAGGTTGAAGAGACAGAGGCGGAGCCTGCAGATGAAGAAGATAATGAGAATGAACCGGAAAAACCGGATGAAAAAGCAGAGTCAGGAGAAAAGCCATTACCGGCAGAGGCGCCGGCTGCAAAGCTGGAACCGGTGATGCTGAAAGCAAGCAGCAGCGGAAACGTGTCTTACTCTGCAAAAAGAGTAGGCTCAAATGCCGGGGAGACGAGCGTGTTCAGCGTGACTTCCGGCGGTAAGACATATACCGGAGCATGCGCCGAACAAGGCGTGACAATGAAGAGCTCCGGTCAGGCGGCGATAACAAAAATAGACAACAGCACTAAGATCGCAAAGGTCATATACTACTATGCCATAGCTCTTGGAAGTGATAACTGGTGGACCGGTGACCATAAAACCGATAAAGTCGGTAAGATACTTGGAATGGACCACGCAGACGATACTGATGTAACAAAAAGAAGAATGGTAGAATGCTTCTGCCAGATTTACAACATGGGTTCTTCCGACTGGTATAAAACCGTAACAAGCAGCAGCGGAGGTGGGTGGAGCACGGGCACTGCTGACAAGGTGAGAGACTATTACAAAAGTATAGATACAAGCGGCATATCAGTGCCGGCAGGTTTTGAGATCTGGTATGCAAAATCCGACAGCGGAGCCCAGTCGTTTATCATGTGGGCATACATGCCGGAGGGATACGTAACCATGACCAAAGTGTCTGGAAATACGAAAATAACAAATTGATAAACTGTCAAATAAAATGTTTGACAGGCAGCAAAAGAAGTGTTATTATATGGCGGTGTGACCGGCGGGGCCGGTCATGCCGCTGATCATTTTACGGGGACCTGCGATGAAAGACAACATCGAAAGAGTAGAATATGCGAGCATGCTGTACGATTTCTACGGAAGCCTGCTCAATGAAAGCCAGAATGAAGTAATGGCACTCTATCATGAGGACAATCTTTCACTTTCAGAGATCGCCGAAGAGCTGGGGCAGACACGCCAGGCAGTCCACTACAATCTCAGGAAGGCCGAGAAAGCTCTGCAGTCCTACGAGGAAAAGCTTGGACTGGTAGCCACATACAAGGAAAACAGGCGGCTGGCACAAAAGCTGTTCAGTATCATCGATTCTGCAGACATTGCAGAGCACTATGCTGAGAAAATAAAGAAGATCATCGAACAGATCACGGAATAATTTTTCAACCGGCGGCCGTGAAACGGCCGGGATAGGGATAAAACGAATGGCATTTGAAGGATTATCTGAAAAATTACAGGGCGCATTCAAGGACCTTAAGGGCCAGGGAGTGGTCTCCGAGAAAGATTTTGACAACGCCATGCGTGTCGTCAAGATGGCTCTTCTCGAAGCTGATGTAAACTTCAAGGTTGTTAAGGAATTTGTTGCAACTATAAAAGAAAAGGCGCTTGGAGCCGGCGTGCTGAAGAGTCTTACTCCTGACCAGATGGTAATCAAGATCGTCAAGGACGAACTTGTCGAGATGATGGGAGGCACCGCGAGTAAGCTGACTTACTCTCCGAGCGGATTCACGATCATCATGCTTGTCGGTCTTCAGGGTACAGGTAAAACCACGACCGCGGGCAAACTTGCGGCATGGCTCAAGCAGACAGGAAAGCATCCTATGCTTGCTGCGTGCGACATCTACAGACCTGCGGCTATAGATCAGCTCGAGATCGTCGGTAAGGCGGTCAACACTCCGGTCTACGTCAACAGGGATTGCAATGATGCGGAGCAGATCGCTTCGGAAGCAATAAAGGAAGCACAGAGGCGTGGCTGCAACGTGCTGATAATCGATACAGCCGGACGTCTTCAGATAGACGAGCAGCTCATGGACGAACTCAAGGTGCTGAAGTGGTCTGTCAGGCCTCACGAGATACTTCTTGTAGTCGATGCTCTCACAGGTCAGGACGCTGTCAACATCGCTGATGGTTTCAATCAGGCGCTTGGAGTTGACGGTATCATCATGACCAAGATGGACGGTGACTCAAGAGGCGGTGCTGCGCTTTCAGTAAAAGCAGTCACCGGTAAGCCGATCAAGTTCATGGGTACAGGCGAAAAGTACAATGCTCTTGAGCCGTTCCACCCTGACAGGATCGCGTCCAGGATCCTCGGCATGGGTGACGTAATGTCGCTTATCGAGCAGGCTGAGAACGCCTTCGACGAAGAGGAGTCGCGCAAGCTCGAGGAGAAGATCCGCCGCAACAAATTTGACCTTGAGGACTTCCTCGGTCAGATGAGACAGATCAATAAGCTCGGCGGTATCACTAAGCTTATCGACATGATCCCTGGAATCTCCGCGGCACAGAAGAAAGACATCGATTTTGAGCAGAGCAAGGCAGAGCTTAAAAAATGGGAGGCCATCATCCTCTCAATGACACCTTTCGAAAGAGCAAAGCCGAACGTGCTCAACGCGTCGCGCAGAAAGCGCATTGCCGCAGGATCGGGTCATACCGTTCAGGAAGTAAATCAGCTCATCAAGAAGTATGAAGAGATGAAGAAGCTGACAAAAGTAATAGCAAATCCGGATTCGAAAAAGGCGCGCTCTATGATGCGCAACCTCGGATTTTAAATGATGCTCGTCTTTTCGCCCGCTTGCATCCTCGCTGTGAACGAAAATACTTCGCATCATAACTAAGATATAAACTAAATAATTATAAAAAATGGAGGAACCAAAATGGTAAAAATCAGACTTAAGAGAATGGGAGCTCACAAGAAGCCTTTCTACAGAGTAGTTGTTGCTGACTCAAGAACACCGAGAAACGGAAAGTTCATCGAGGAGATCGGAACTTATGATCCGCTGAAGGACCCAAGTGAGATCATCATTGACAACGAAGCTGCAAAGAGATGGCTCGCTAACGGAGCTCAGCCGACTGATACAGTAAGAGCACTTCTCAAGAAGTCCGGCGCAATCGAATAAGGAGGCGCGGCATGGGAAGTCTGGTAGAAGTAATCGCGAAAGCGCTGGTCACTAAGCCGGACGAGGTCCTTGTCACCGAAGAGACTGACGGAAGAGACATAATTGTCAAGCTCAAGGTAGCTGATGAAGATATCGGCAAGATTATCGGAAAGTCGGGAAGAATAGCTAAGGCGATCAGGACCGTGGTAAAGGCTGCGGCCATCAAGCAGAATCTCAGAGTGTCGGTAGAGATAGTTGAAGAAGACTGATAATACGAATGAGACGGTCTTAATAGGCAGAGTCGGAAGCCCTGTGGGGATCAAAGGCGAAGTCAGGATCACACTCTATGCGCAGGATTCGACCAATCTGAAGGAGGGCAAAGTCCTCCTTCTTGAGCGTGCGGGAAAAACCGTAAGCGCGGCTATAAAAAGAGTGAGATATCAGAAGGACAGACCGGTCGTGAAGCTCGAGGGCGTCGACGACCGCAATTACGCTGAAGAGATAAGAGGCATGGAGGTAAGCATATATGCCTCTGAGCTCGAAGAACTGCCTGAAGGCGAACACTATGTACGCGATCTCATCGGCTGCAGAGTCATTGACGTTACAGACGGCAGGGAAGTCGGCATACTGAAAGACGTTATACAGAATACTGCCCAGAGCATACTCGAAGTCACGACTGCCGACGGCAGAAGTGTTCTGATACCTGCTGTTGACGCCTTTATGAGAGGCATAGATGAAGAGACCGGCATTATCGAGGTGGAGCTCATCCCCGGGTTTATAGACTGATATGAAGATAAATATTCTTACGATCTTCCCGGATATGTTTGCACCGCTTCGCATGAGCATGCTGGGAAGAGCGATCGACAACGGAATCATCGAACTGAATATCACTGATATCAGGGACTATACGACTGACAGGCATAACCGCGTTGATGACACTCCTTACGGAGGAGGCGCCGGCATGGTAATGCAGGTGCAGCCTATCCTTGACGCGTTCGAAGGGAGCGGCTTCGGCGGGGATGTGATCTACATGTCGCCGCGCGGAGAGATTCTGTCCGGCGATCTTGCCAGGGAACTCTCCGGCAAGGATGAGATCACAATTCTTTGCGGACACTATGAGGGCGTGGACCAGCGCGCTCTCGACAGACTGGGCGCGCGTGAAGTCTCGATCGGAGATTACGTGCTGACCGGCGGAGAATTGCCCGCGATGGTGCTCATCGACACGGTGGCCAGGTTCTTAGACGGCGTGCTGGCGGGAGAGGAATCGGTCAATGACGAATCCATATATTCCGGACTGCTTGAGTATCCGCATTACTCCAAACCGCGCGAATATGACGGCGATACGGTGCCTGATATACTGCTTTCGGGGAATCACGGAGAGATAGATCTCTGGCGCTGGGAGCAGGCCCTATCACTTACAAAAGAGAGGCGTCCGGATCTTTTTGAAGCTTACGTCAGGAGTGAACCTGCGCTGACAAAAAAACAGAAGGCTATACTGGCAAAATACAAGTGATCAGGTAATCACAAAATGTTGTTATTTCAACGCTCACGTATAAATACATATTGTATCGTGAGCCTTTTTTGTTGTATAATCTTTCTGAACTATGGAAACCAATCGAAGAGGGCTATTTAACAAAAAGTGGATAGTTGCGTTCCTGGTATATGTAGGACTTGTCGCATTGTGTTGTATAGCGCTCTATGTCGTACCTTCTGTCATCGGCATGTTCGAAAGGACCTATATAGCGGAACATGGCAAAATAGACGTCGCTGATGAGGTCTCTGCTTTTATTGTGAGAGACGAAGTAGTGTATGCCGCCGCGCAGAAGAGCAAAATCAACAGGCTTGCTGACAGCAACAGGCTTGTAAAAGCCGGAGCCAAGGTCATAGAACTTACACCGACAGACGAAACTATAGATCTGGAGTCAGAGGCTGAAGAAGCCGATGCCGAAGCTGACACTAAGACAGACGAAAAGGATGCTGAGGAAGCTAAGGATAAAGAAAAGACTTCAGCGGATGACGCAGGTAAAACTGACGGGAAAGAGAAGGATAAGAAATCAGAAGGGGACATTGAGGCAGCCGAAGAGGCTTCGGAGCAGGATCCAAAACAGGGACTCCGGGGCAGCAAGTACTCGGGCATCATGGAAGAGCTCGGCGACAACTATAAAGCCACCGAAAACGGAAGCACACAGACAGCAGGCTTTGTCAGCTATTATGTAGACGGAGCTGAAGCCAAGCTCAGCACAAAAGCGATAGAGAGTCTTAATTATAAAGACCTTAAAGATCTTACAGGACGCAAGGCTGTAAAAGTACCATCGAAAAACTGCGGAAAAGACTTTCCTGTTTTCAAGATAGTACGCAACAGAAAGTGGTATCTGGTCTACTACCTGAAGAAAGAAGATGCGGCCAAGTACACACAGGGCGATTCCGTGTTAATAGAGGTAAATGGAGAGAACGTACCGGTAACGGTAAGAGAAGTCAGGGACGAGGGCAAAAACGTAAGGATCACACTGACGTGCAAAACGTTCTTTGACGGATTCCTGGATATCCGGAATCTCGATACCAAAGTTACCGTAGAAAGCGCGGAAGGTCTTGTCCTGGAGGATGGCAGCATTGTCGAGGCACCGGACGGCAAACGCGGTGTGTTCGTTGTCAACAAACTGGGCGAGCACGTGTTCACGCCGGTAAAAACAAAGGCCGATGACGGCACGAAGTGCGTTGTGTACTCTGATATCTATGTCGACGATGAAGGTAATTACGTTGAGACCATAGGTACCTATGATGAGGTTATCGCAGAGCCTTCAGCAGAAGACATCGCGAGCCTTAAGGCAAAAGATACAGGCGGCAAAAGCGACAAAAACGATAAAAGCGATAAAAACGATAAAAAGCAATGACCATAGGTGAAAGGTATAAAGAAGTAAAAAGGCGGGCAGATGCTGCTGCTGAGAGAAGCGGCAGGAACCCCGCTGATGTGAAGCTTGTAGCGGTCACCAAGACGCACACTGCTGCTGAAATAAATGAAGCAATCGAAGCAGGTGCGACAGACATCGGTGAAAACCGTGTACAGGAGCTTCTCGAAAAATACGATGATGTCAGTCCGGTAAGATGGCACCTTATAGGCCATCTGCAGACAAATAAGGTGAGACAGGTGATCGACCGGGTAGTGATGATCCACTCTGTAGATTCGCTGAAGCTGGCCCGCGAGATAAACAAACGGGCTGCTGCGGCAGGCATCACTATGGATGTGTTGATTGAGATCAACTCGGCGATGGAGGAGACCAAATCCGGCATTGCAGCAGCAGATCTTAAGCAGCTTGTAACGGATATTACTGAAGAGTGCTCAAATGTGAGAGTGTGCGGCATAATGTGCATACCGCCAATTGCAATAGAGCCTGAAGATTCAAGGCCGTACTTCAGAGAGGCGGCAGAGCTTTTTAAAGATATGAAGAGCTGGAAACTTCCTCCGGAGAGATTCGCACCGTCAGAGCTTTCGATGGGAATGTCGGGAGACTTCGAAGTGGCAATCGAAGAGGGAGCAACAATAGTCAGAGTCGGCAGTTCGATATTCGGACCGCGTAATTATAGATAGAGGAGGAAAAAGGCAAAATGGGTTTCATGGACAAAATGAAAGACCTGGTCGGAATCACAGATGAGTATGATGACGACTACGATAACATCTCTCAGGAAGAGATCGATGCTTACAAGAATGAGTTGAGAGGATCGTCAGCGTCAGCACCGGCTGCAGCTGCGGCCGCCGCTCCGGAACCACACATCAGTACAGGCATCAGCCCGCTCGCATTCAGCGAGGTGGCACCGCCGCAGAAGTTTACTGAAAACAAGGAACCGGTAGACAAGATTTCGCGCAATGACTCTGGCGCGTTCAAGATGGTGGTGATTGAGCCTAAGAACATCGACGAATGCCGCAAGCTCATCGACAATCTCAGAGCAAACAAGCCTGTTATCATCAACCTCGAAAAGGTTGAGACAGATCTTGCACGCAAGATGTTCGACTTCCTCAGCGGAGCTACATATGCTCTCAAAGGCAACATCCAGAGAATCAACCAGAACATCTACCTTTTTGCCCCTCATAATGTTAACATTAAGGCAATGGTAGACAGGGCCACTGAGGCCGGAAAACCATCTGTAAAAGAAAGTCCCTGGAAATAATCAGTTCCATATAATAAATCAAGTCAGATAATTCAAGAGGAAAGATGAGGTGCAGACACTATGATAATGCCGATTGATATTGATAAGAAAGAATTCAGCCGTGACAAGAAGGGTTACAACTCCAGAGAGGTAGACGAATTTCTGGACATCATTGTAGCCGATTACGAAAAGGTGCTCAACGATAACAGATCGATGGCACACAAGATCAAAGCTCTCGAGAAGCAGCTCGAAGAAGCTCAGAAAGACGACAACGCAATGGTCGAGACTCTTGAGACAGCAAAGAAGCTTATGGCAGACATTTCAGCAAGTGCTGAAAGAAGAGCTGAACTTATGATGAGAGATGCTGAGCTCGAGGCAGAGAACATGCTTCTCGACGCAAAGGTCAACGTCAGAAAGCTGAACGACGAATATGAAGTTCTGAGTGCAAAGGTAAGAAGACTCAAGGGCAACTTCCGCAAGATGCTTCAGGCTGAGATCGAGCGTCTCGATGGAGATGATTTTGACATCATCAGAGATCTTGCAGAAGAGGTTGAGGTTCCTGTTGCTGCAGAACCTGCAGCTGAGGATATCAGCAAAGCTCCTACACTCGTAATGGACAAGCTCGGTGGTGAGGATCCTGTTGCTGCTGATTTCAGCGCTCCTATTGACCTTGAGCATGCTACAGTTTCTGATCTTTCAGACGGACTGAAAGCGATTGCAGAGGATGCGTCGGCTATCGACAACACGATCATCCTCAAGTAATTGAAGAAACAAATCAAAAAAGCTTTACCGGTTGCGGTAAAGCTTTTTGTTATGTCTTTTTTAGAGTAAAGCAGCAAGTGTGCTTATTCGAAATCGTAGTTGCCCAGCTTTTCTTCACTTCCCTCATTTACAAAATCACAAATAGCCACGTAAGTCTCGTGTGAGATATCATGCTCTATCTTGCACGCATCCTCCTCAGCCTGCTCCTGACTTACACCAAGCTTTACGAGGAAGGCTGTCAGGGCTTTATGCCTTTCATAGATCCTCTTTGCGATCTTATAGCCTGCAGGTGCAAGTGTAATAGGACCGTTGGCGTTCATGTTGATGTAGCCGCTTTCTCTGAGGCGCTTGACTGCATATGAAACACTCGGCTTGGTGACACCAAGGTGCTTCGCTATGTCTATAGAGCGTATGTATCCGTGCTTTTCCTGAAGCACGAGCATTGCCTCAAGGTAATCTTCTGCAGACTTCTGTATTTTCATATCCGTTTCTCCTTATCTGCGGATGGCTTATTACGTCATTTACAATATCACATCAGAGACGTTTATTCAATTGAAAAGTGGTTAACAATTGCACTTAGAAAATTCATGCTAAATTGTACAAAAATCGGTGCAAGCATAGGACGGTTATGGTAATATTACATCGTTGAACAGAAGGGCAGTTATGCCCTGAGCAAGACAAAAATCATCATTCCAAAGGAGGAAAGAATTATGGCTAAATGGGTATGCAGTGTTTGTGGTTACGTTCATGAAGGGGATACACCTCCTGAAAAGTGCCCGGTTTGCAAGGTTCCTGCAGAGAAGTTCATCAAGCAGGAAGATGAGATGACATGGGCTGCTGAGCATGTTCTCGGCGTTGCACAGGGAGTAGATCCTGAGATCATCGCAGACCTCAGAGCTAATTTTGAAGGCGAGTGCAGCGAAGTAGGTATGTACCTTGCTATGTCCAGAGTAGCTTTCAGAGAAGGCTATCCTGAGATCGGCGAGTACTGGAAGACGGCTGCTTTTGAAGAAGCTGAGCATGCAGCTAAGTTTGCTGAGCTCCTCGGTGAGGTACTGACAGACAGCACAGAGAAGAACCTAAGAATGAGAGTAGAAGCTGAGAACGGCGCTACACTCGGAAAGACAATGCTTGCTAAGAAGGCTAAAGAGCAGAATCTCGATGCTATTCATGACACAGTTCACGAGATGGCAAGAGATGAGGCAAGACACGGCAAGGCATTTGCTGGTCTTCTGAAGAGATACTTTGGCTAAAAGCTCGTTCTTTTCGCCCGTGACTTTGCTTTGTTAGTAAATTAGGAGTATGTCAAAATGAAAAAGGAAAAGGACTTTTCAACAAAGCTGATGGCATTTACATTCTTTTATTCAGTTGCTATCTATACTATGTGCGTAGGATTTTTCTTCTGGAACAAGCATGTTGAAGATAAGAAAAACGGCTAGTATTCAGAATTTCTGAAAAGAAATGTAGAGGGCGGTGGATCATTCCACTGCCCCATTTTCATTTATATTCAATAACAGGAAAAGACCGATAACTATGCCTTTTAGTAATATTTCTTTCCCAGTGCGAGCTGTATAAGCTCCGATGCCAGCTGGCCGGTCTTGTTTCGTTCATCAAGTATAGGGTTGACTTCAACAAGGTCCATTGAAAGCAGCTTGCCTGAGTCGGCAACCATCTCTACTGCCAGGAAGGCTTCTCTTGCGGTTATGCCGTTCGGTACAGGCGTTCCGGTGCCAGGAGCATACTCCGGCGTGATGGCATCGACATCGAAACTGAGGTGTATGCCGACGGTGCCTTCGCCGGCGATCCTGATTGCGTCCTGCATTACTTCATACATGCCGCGCGTGTCGACGTCGCCTATAGGGAAGACATTCATGCCTGCTTCCTTCATGCGGGCGGCCTCAGGCTCGTCAAAGTCATGACCGCCCACCTGAACGCAGTGTGCGGTCGGGACGTAATGCGGGTTCTGTCCGAAATCCACCATGCTTGCAGGACCCCATCCGCAGACTGCTGAGTAAGGCATGCCGTGCATATTGCCGCTGAGTGTGGACTTGTCATCGTTCCAGTCACCATGGGCATCTATCCAGATCACGCCTATCTCACCCTCAGGCTCATAATGCTTTGCAACTGCCGAAACACTTCCGGCCGCTATGCTGTGATCACCTCCCAGAACAAGAGGGAAGTGATCTTCTGAAAGCGTTTCATAGACAGAATCATACAATTGCTTGTTTGTGGCGTTTACCTGCTCAAAGCGGATCATATGGCGCAGGCTCATTCCATCCGGCGGCGGAATTATATCGCCCTTGTCGCGGACGGTGTAACCCATCCTTCGGAGATCTTCCCTGACACCTGCGTAACGGATCGCCAGAGGACCCATCGCAACGCCTTTCTGTGATGCTCCGAAGTCGATCTGTACGCCGATAATATCTATATTTTTTGTTCTGTGTAGTTTATGCATTCAATCATCTCCTCTTGGGAAAATGATAACTGATTACAGGGTACAATACAAGGCGTTTGGGAAGGCCGGAATGGGGCTGTAATAATGAAGGTTCAGATTAAAAAACATAAAAACTTTGAAAAGAATATAACAATATATTGACACAAAATGGCGCTATGACTACAATATATAGTGTTCGGAAAAGAACTCTATTTTTTACGCGTTAAATTAAAAAACGCGTAAAAGTCATGAAAAACAAGGCTTTGGGAGCCCGGTACATATAATACAGATAATACTTAAATATCAACATATAGAACTACAATCAAACGGAGAGAATGATCATGAAAAGCATTATCAAAAGAGACGGCAAGGAGATGCCGTTCGACGAGTCTAAGATCTTCAATGCCATCTATGCTGCTAACAAGGCGGTAGACGGCGAGAAGATGACGAGCATCGACTTCACTTATCTCACTAAGAAAGTCGTAGAACAGCTTGACGGCGAGACATGCACAGTAGAGCAGGTACAGGATATCGTCGAGGCTATGCTCATCAAGTATGACTGGGAAAAGACCGCCAAAGCTTACATCCTTTACCGCGCAGAGCACGCAAAGATCCGTGAGGCTGAGTCAGATCTCATGAATATCTACAACGAGCTCACTTACTCCTACTCGAAGGACGCAGACATCAAGAGAGAGAACGCCAACATCGACGGCGACACATCGATGGGCACAATGCTCAAGTATGGCTCGGAAGGTGCCAAGTACTACGTAGATAACTATGTGCTTCCTAAGGACATCGCAAAGGCTCATATCAACGGCGACATCCACATCCACGATAAGGATTTCTATATGCTCACCGAGACATGCTGCCAGATCGACCTGATAAAGCTTTTCAAGGACGGATTCTGCACGGGCCACGGCTACCTCAGAGAGCCTCAGTCGATCATGAGCTATGCTTCACTGGCATGCATCGCGATCCAGGCAAACCAGAACGAGATGCACGGCGGCCAGTCCGTACCGAACTTCGATTACTCGATGGCTCCGGGAGTTGCCAGAACATACATTAAGGAGTACTTCTCCGCACTTACAGAGATCATCGCAGCAAAGCTCGACATGGCATATCCTGATGCCAAGGCTGTCGCTGAGAGAATCAAGGCTGAGGCTGAAGATCCTACACTTGCAACCAATGGCGCATATGGAGAGATCCTTGCTGAGTGGTTCGACAGAGGCGGAGATGCAGGCGGACTCACAAGAGATCAGCTGATAAGATGCAGCGCTCAGGCCGCAGAGGCAGCATGGGCAAGGACAGACAAGATGACCTACCAGGCAATGGAGGCTCTTATCCACAACCTCAACACCATGAACTCCAGAGCCGGAGCTCAGGTACCGTTCAGCTCGGTCAACTTCGGAACCGACACGACTCCGGAAGGCCGCATGGTCATCAAGAACTTCCTGCTCGCTACAGAGGCAGGTCTCGGAAACGGCGAGACACCTATCTTCCCTGTATCGATCTTCAAGGTAAAAGAGGGCATCAACTACAATGAGGGAGATCCTAACTACGATCTCTTCAAGCTTGCGATCAGATGCAGCGCAAAGAGACTGTTCCCTAACTTCAGCTTCCTCGACGCTCCGTTCAACAAGAAGTTCTACAGAAAGGGCGACTACAACACAGAAGTTGCTTACATGGGCTGCCGTACAAGAGTAATGGCCAACAACTACGACCCTACAAAGGCTGTAGTATGCGGCAGAGGAAACCTCTCGTTCACATCGATCAACCTGCCTAGACTCGCCATCGAGTCGAACAGGGACTTCGAAGTGTTCTATAAGAAGCTCGATGCCATGATGGATCTCGTTGCGAGACAGCTGCTCCACAGATTCAAGATCCAGTGCAGCAAGAAGGGCCGCAACTATCCGTTCCTGATGGGACAGGGCATCTGGATAGACTCCGACAACATCGGACCTGATGACAGCGTAGCTGAGATCCTCAAAAACGGTACGCTCTCGATCGGATTTATCGGACTTGCAGAGACAATGAAGGCTCTGACGGGCAAACACCACGGCGAGGACGAGAAAGTCAGAGAACAGGCATTTGCTATCATCAAGCACATGAGAGATGTCTGTGACAGAAAGAGCGTAGAAACAGGACTGAACTTCACTCTGCTGGCTACACCTGCTGAGGGACTTTCCGGAAGATTCGTAAAGATCGACAGAGAAAAGTACGGCAAGCTGCCTGGCATAACAGACAGAGATTACTACACAAACTCATTCCACGTTCCGGTATACTATCCGATCGGAGCATTTGAGAAGATCGCAATCGAGGCACCATATCATGATCTTACAAACGCAGGCCACATCAGCTATGTTGAGCTCGACGGTGACACTGCAAAGAACCCGGAGGCCTTTGAATCGGTAATCAGATTCATGAAGGAAGCCGGTGTAGGATACGGCTCGGTCAACCATCCGGTAGACAGAGACCCTGTCTGCGGATATACAGGAGTCATCGATGATGTATGCCCAAGATGCGGAAGACGCGAGGGCGAGCCTGTAACGATAGAGAGACTGAACGAGCTCCGTATGAGATTCCCGAGTGTACCGGTACCATGCGACTGCAACCGCTAAAATAGAGGCGGACCTGTGGTTATCCACAAGGTTATCCACAGGTTTATCCACAACATAATGTGGTATATAACAAAAGAAACAACAATATACATTAATATTGCTTTACAAATGCGCTTACAAAGAATAAAATGAGTGCGTTCGAAAAGGAAATAAATAGTACGGAGGTACTGGTATGAATAACAAGGTAGTAAAGAATGTAAACGGCCAGGTCGGCGAAGGCGTTGAGTTCGAGAGAATCAGAAGGATCACAGGATATCTCGTCGGAACACTCGACAGATTTAACAACGGCAAAAGAGCTGAGGTACAGGACAGAGTTAAACACGGACTGTCCCACAACTAATTGACCATCTGAATGCAAATGGCCGCCTTAACCGCATAGAGGTGGGCGGCTATTTTTGTGAAAGAAGAGGTGCTGCAATGGTTGAGATGGACAAAAGCAAGGACAAAAGCAAAATAATAAGAGTGTGCGGTATCGAGCCTGAGTCGATAGTGGACGGACCGGGTTTCAGATACGTGCTTTTCGTACAGGGCTGTCCGCATCACTGCCACGGGTGTCACAATCCTGAGTCATGGGCTTTCGATGCCGGATACGACATGACAGTCAATGAAGTTTTTGAGGACATATGCGGCAGGCCATGGCTTCGCGGGGTGACTTTTTCCGGTGGAGAACCTTTTGAACAGGTGCCGGCACTTCTGGACCTGGCTAAGAACATAAAAGGGGCAGGACTCACCCTGATGAGTTACAGCGGCTACACGCTTGAAGAACTCGAGGCAAGGCATGATAAAGCGACCGATGAACTGCTGGGACTGCTCGACATGCTGGTCGACGGCAGATATGATGAGAAGCTGCGCAATCTGACTCTTATTTATTGCGGCTCAGAGAATCAGCGCGTAATAGACATGAATAAGACGCGGAAGGCGAGGGCCGACGGAGATGAGGGCATTGTTGTGCCTTACAAGTCAGGATATGATTTTGAGATAAAGATCTGATCACGGGGGCACCGGAGCATGAAACTCGAACTTGTGGCAACGGCGACCTTCGGTCTCGAAGCGGTAGTACGGCGTGAGATCGAAGCGCTCGGTTATAAAATAATAAAGACAGAAGACGGGCGGGTCACATATATGGGCGACGAGCGCGCCATCGTGAGATCCAACCTGTGGCTCAGGACGGCTGACAGGGTGTACGTGCGCATGGGCGAATTCAAAGCGACTGAATTCGAGGACCTCTTTCAGCAGACTAAGGCTCTGGACTGGGAGAGCATTATACCACTTGAAGGATCGTTCCCTGTTGTGGGCGGATCGGTCAAATCGGTCCTCCACAGTGTGCCTGCTTGTCAGAAGATAATAAAAAAGGCAGTCTCGGTGAGACTGTCCGAGTTTTATTGCAGGGAGATGATGCCTGAGACCGGCGCCGAATACCGGATAAGGTTTATTGCCCATAAGGATCAGTTCCTGCTTTTGATGGATACCAGCGGCGCCGGCCTGCACAAGAGGGGATACAGGGTGCGCGATGTGGCGGCTCCGATGAAGGAGACACTGGCCGCGGCACTCGTGCAGCTCAGCTTTTACAGGAAGGACCGCGTGCTGGTGGATCCGTGCTGCGGCTCGGGAACCATACCGATAGAAGCCGCCCTCATCGCGCGCAATATAGCGCCGGGCCTTGGGCGGTCATTCGCCTCGGAGGGCTGGGATATAACGCCTGCGTCTCTCTGGAAGGAGGAGCGCCGGCTGGCATATGAAGCCGCCGATACAGGCGCGGACGGACCGCTGCGCATAACGGCCATGGACATTGATCCGAGAGCCGTCCGCGCGGCAAAAGAGAACGCTGATGAAGCCGGCGAGTCCGACGACATAGACATCGTCAGGATGGATATGACCGCGTGGGAGCCCGGCGCGGGTATTCCGAAAGGCGCGTCGAAAGATGACCACGTCGTGGTCATATCAAATCTTCCTTACGGAAAGCGTATAGGGGATGAATCCGGACTCAGGGCAATTTACGCGCATATACGGAGCATCATGGAGGATTGTCCTAACTGGTCATTCTTCCTTATCACATCAGACAAGACTTTGGAAAAAGAGCTCGGACGTAAGGCAGACAGACGAAGAAAGTTGTATAATGGCACTATCGAAACGCAGTTTTATCAATTCCATGGGACCAGACCGAAAAAACGCGAGGTGAATCATGACTAAAAAAGACTTCTACTATCCTTCGACTGACGGCAAGACTCAGATCCACGCGATCAGATGGGAACCGGAAGGTGAGCCAAAGGCGATACTGCAGATAATCCACGGCATGGTCGAGTTTATCGACAGATATGACGGATTTGCAACATACCTGACTGAGCACGGCTATCTGGTCGTGGGCGAAGACCATATCGGACATGGGGCTTCAGTACAATCCGATGAATATCATGGGTACTTCGGCAAGGAAGGAAACGCATGGGTCATCGCAGATATCCATCGCTTAAGAGAGATGATGCAGAAGGAATTCCCGGGCGTGCCTTATCTTATGATGGGCCACAGCATGGGATCATTCCTTATAAGACAGTACATAACCGAAAACGGTGCGGACTACGCGAAGGGACTTTCAGGCGTCATCATCATGGGAACAGGCTGGCAGCCGGGAGTTGTACTTGCGGCAGGCAAGATGATCGCGAAGATGCTTGGCACCAAAAAGGTCGGCAAGCGGGCGAAGCTTATAGACGGCATGTCGTTCGGTTCATACCTCAAAAAAATTGAAAATCCGCGCACTATTTCCGACTGGCTGACCAAGGATGAGAAGATAGTCGACTGGTACAGAAATCAGCCGTGGTGCACATTCCACTTTACTCCTAATGCGTACTATCACATGTTCAGCGGCATGCAGAAAGCCCACGATATCAAGCGCATGAGCAGGCTCCCTGAGGGACTCCCTATCCTCATCACATCAGGTGCGGAAGATCCTGTAGGAGCATGGGGCGAGGGTGTGCGCAAAACATTCATGGTCTACAGCGACAATACAAAATGTGACGTGTCCATCAAGATCTACGATGATGACAGGCACGAGATCCTCAATGAGACCGATAAGGAGCAGGTCTACGCAGACATGCTGGAATTCCTGGACGGCTGCCTTAAATAAGGGAGGCTGTGCATATACCGGATGGAATACAGCGTAGCTCTCATTTCGCGAATAATCATCGCTGCCGTTCTGGCCATACTGTTTGGCAACGGCAGTGTTGTCGCGTTTAACCGCATAAAACCGCGGTGGTTCGAGGACTACGATGAGGACCAGGCAGGCACCGAACCGGGAGAACCGCGCAAGGTGCTCCCGCCTAAGCTTCTTGAAGCCGACAATTCCGGTCGTCAGAGGATCCCGAGCAGCCCGTGGAAGTATGCTTTCACCGGATATTTTGCGATTACAGGCCTTTATCTGGCAATCAGGGGCGGGAGCCTCACTTACGAGATTTCCGTGCTCTGTGTGCTGTTTATCGTGCTTGAGATGGCAATAGCCGACCAGATGTACAGGGTGGTGCCGGACGAGTTCAGTATTATGCTTGCGATCTCCGCGGCGGCTTTTGTTGAGTACCACGATAACTGGTGGGAGCCAGCCGCCGGAGCAGCTCTCGGCCTGGGCATTTCCGCTGCAGTTCTGCTTCTGGGTGTGCTCCTGTTCAGAACGGGGAGCATTGGAGGAGCGGATATAAAATTCTTCACCTGCATGGGACTGGTGACAGGCAGGACCGGCATAGCCATTATTTACATACTGACCACACTGCTGTTTGCGCTGTACTCGGCAGTGATCATCGCGGCCGGAAAGGGCAGCATAAGGGACAGGAATCCCATGCTTCCTTCTGCCTGTGCTGCGGTAACGATATACTTCCTGTTCCTTTTCAACACAGGAGATATGCTTTTACTCAGCCTTTTCTGAAAACGCAGGAGCCTTACTTACGCGATGGGTGTGAACGTACTTATCAGAATCGAATACGACGGCACGGATTTCAGCGGCTGGCAGATACAGCCAAATGTACGCACCGTGCAGGGCGAGATAGAGCATGTGCTCAGATATATCGCCGGCGAAGAAGTGCACATACATGGAACGAGCAGGACTGACGCGGGGGTGCATGCGCTCGGTCAGTGCGCCACCTTCGAATGGAATTCCAACATGCCTGTTGAGAAGCTGCCTGAGGTAATGAACCGCAGGTTCGGAGCTGGTGGTGAAGGCAGGAGCGGAGCGCCGGGAGATATCCGCATCATCTCCGCAGAAGTGATGCCCGGTGACTTCCATGCCAGATATTCCTGCAAAGGCAAAACATACAGGTATGTGATCGACAAGACAGGCGACATATTTGTAAGGAACCGCGCCTTCCAGTATCCCGGGGCATCAGACCTTGATACGGATGCAATGCGCGAGGCCGCAGCACATATCGTAGGTACACACGATTTCAAATGCTTTGAAACGTCAGGTGGAACTCCCCGTGAATCTACAGTAAGAACAGTCAGCAGGCTCGACATCACTGAAGACGAAAAGTCCATCGTGATCGAGATCACAGGTGACGGCTTCCTGTATAATATGGTCAGGATAATCACCGGAACGCTGGTTGAGGCAGGGGCAGGCAAGAGGACTCCGGACAGTGTCCGCGAAGCCATAGAGAGCCGGAACCGCGCAAATGCCGGGTTCACGGCGCCGCCGCAGGGGCTCTATCTGAAAGAGATATATTTCGAATAAACCGACAGGAGATAAATTGTATAAAGTCAGAATAGACAAATTTGAAGGACCGTTCGATCTGCTCATATATCTCCTCGAAAACGCGAGGATGGACATATATGACATAAAGGTCGCCGAGATAACGGAGCAGTATATCGGCTATCTCAAGGAGATGGAAGAGCTCAACGTGGAGGTCGATACCGAGTTTATTGTGCTTGCGGCCGTGCTTATCCGTCTCAAGTCGCGCATGCTGCTGCCTAGAATAAATGAAGCGGGCGAGATCGAGATAGTAGAGGACCCGAGGGTCGAGCTCAGAGGAAGACTTCTCGATTACATGCGTATCAAAAGGGCAGCTGAGCTGCTCATGGCTGCTGAAGAGTATAATCTCGCGGTACACGAGAAGCCTGCCGAGGATATGTCTGTTTATCTCGAGAATCCTGACGAGATACTGCAGGTGAGCGATGAGCAGATGGTCAACGCATTCATACAGTTCCTGACCCGCAAGCGGAAAGTCGAGGAAGTGACCAGACGGTACAGCAGGGTGAGGCGCCGCAAGGAGACCATAGAATCGCGCATCAGCGAGATGACGGAGATCCTCGAAAGAAAGTTCAGGGAAGGAAACGGCAAGGTGCTCTTCAACGAGCTTCTGCCTGAGAAGCCGGACAGATACGACATCACGCTCAGCTTCATGTCGCTGCTTTCGATGATAAAGAACCAGGGCTATGACGCGGAGCAGAATGAAAACTTCGGCGATATAAAAGTGATCAAGAGGGAGACCGCAGATGTACAGCAATAAAAAAATGAAATCCGCTCTCGAGACCATGATGTTCGTATGGGGAGAGCCGCTCGAGGTCAAGGACGCGGCAGAGGTGCTCGAGGCTGATAAAAAGGATATAAGGGAGCTTTTCAGGGAGCTCCAGGCAGAATACGAGCAGGAAGGACGCGGCATAAGGATACGCGAAGTCGATGACGCATTCGGATTGGTAACGCTTGCAGAGAACGACATGTTTCTCAAAAAGCTGTGCACTCCGGTAAGGGTCAGAAGACTGTCGCAGGCTGCGCTCGAAGTGCTCGCCATAATCGCTTACCGCCAGCCGGTAACGAGGTCGGAGATCGACTCCATAAGAGGTATAAAGAGCGAGAGAGTCATAGACGGTCTCATCGATAAAGGCCTGGTTGAGATCTCCGGAAGATCCGAAGGTGTAGGCAGGCCGCTGATTTACGCAACAACAAAGGAATTCCTGAAAAAGTTCGGATTCTCATCACTCAAGGACCTCCCGGAAGTGCCGGAGTATGAGGAGATGAGACGCGAACGTGAAGAGGAAGGCTACGGACAGATAGCGATGGATTTTGAGGAAAAGGAATGAGAATAAACCAGTATATAGCTTCGGCGGGTATAACTAGCCGCCGCAAGGCAGATGAATTGATAGCAGACGGCCGCGTGAAGGTAAATGGCGCAGTTCTTACCTCGCCGGGATATCATGTGGAACAGGATGATATTGTAGAGGTTGACGGTGTACGCGTCACTCCGGCTGACCGCAAGGTATATTACCTGCTCAATAAGCCGGCAGGCTATGTGACATCGACAGCAGACAAGGAGGGAAGACCTCTCGTTACAGAGCTGGTTCCCGATGAAGTAAGGGTGTTCCCTGTAGGCAGGCTCGATCTCAATACTACGGGTCTCCTTATACTTACAAATGACGGGGAACTGTCGAATAAACTTATGCATCCTTCGAATGAGTTCAGTAAGAGATATGTAGTCAGAGTTCAGGGGATAGTCACCAGAGCCGAGGCGGCGAAGCTCGAGAAGGGTGTGGATATTGGCGGATTCGTCACATCACCTGCTGACGTGCATTTACTGAAACACGACCGCAACTCGACAGTGGCGGAAATCGTCATACATGAGGGCAAAAACCGTCAGGTGCGCCGCATGTTCAAGGCGATCGGGCATCCGGTGCTTGAGCTCTGCCGCACAGGCCTGGGAAACCTCGAAATCGGAAGACTGGCAGTCGGGCAGTGCCGCAAGCTGAGCCCGGCCGAAGTAGAGCAGTTAAAGCGCGTATAATTGCATGCAAAAAGGAGCCGAAGCTCCTTTTTTATTGCGTTTATTATGGCGTTTATTCTCCGAGGTATGCCTGCTGTACACGAGGGTCGTTGAGCAAAGCTTTGCCCGGACCGGCCATGGTTATGACTCCCGTTTCCATAACATATGCGTAGTCAGAGATCTCGAGGGCGGCCTTGGCGTTCTGCTCAATAAGCAGGATGTTGACGCCGTCTTCCTTTATCTTCTGGATTACTGCAAAGATGTCCTTGATGACAAGCGGAGCCAGTCCGAGAGAAGGCTCATCGAGCATCAGCAGTTTTGGCTTTGACATCAGCGCGCGCGCTACAGCGAGCATCTGTTGTTCTCCGCCGGAGAGGGTAGCTCCGAGCTGCCAGGTTCTTCCTGCTATTCTAGGGAACAGCTCATATACCCAGTCTCTGTCCCTGGCGATCTCTGCCTTGTCCTTGCGCAGATAAGCGCCTGCAGCTATGTTTTCGTCTACTGTGAGATCAGGGAATATCCTGCGGCCTTCAGGGCAGAGAATAATGCCTTCGCCTACGATGTCTTTTGTTTTGAGTGAAGTGATCTCTGTATTGTCCCAGTATACGTGACCGTCGCTTTTAGGCACCAGTCCCATTACTGACTTGAGAGTCGTGGATTTTCCGGCACCGTTGGCACCGATGAGCGAGATTATCTTGCCATCCGGTACATCGATATCGATGCCTCTGAGAGCGTGGATACCGCCGTAATGTACATTCAGATTTCTGATTGCCAGCATTATTCGTCACCTCCCAGATAAGCTTCTATTACTGCAGGGTTGGCCTGGATCTCGGCCGCCGTGCCGTCCGCGATCTGCCCGCCGTAGTTGAGCACGTAGATGTGTTCGCATATTCCCATGATTACCTGCATGTGGTGTTCGATCATGAGTATCGACAGATCGAACTCGTCGCGTATGCGTCCGATGAACTTCATCAGGTCATCGGATTCCTGCGGGTTCATGCCGGCCGCCGGCTCGTCGAGCAGCAGGATCGATGGGTGCGTAGCCAGAGCGCGGGCGATCTCTAGATGTCTCTGCTTACCGTATGGCAGTGAGGTCGCCAGGTCGTTTCTGTTCTCATACAGGTCGACTTTGCGGAGCAGTTCTTCTGCCTCAGCTCTCATGGCCGCTTCCTCAGAGGTACCCGTGGTGCCGCCTGGGGTGTTCAGATGAATGATGACACCAGCGACATCTTCCTTGTCTTTGCTGCCAATCTTGTGCAGGGTCTTAATCACTTTCTGCATATTAGTATTTTTCTTGCTCAGGGATATGGATGACGAAGCAGCCTCGATAACTCCAAAGATGTCAATCACATATACCTTTTTCTTCCTGTTTTTAGAAAACATGTCTTACCTTCCCTTCCAAATCATATAAACCCAAAATATTTAGTGCTAGCAGCGCACCATATTCCGTGATACAATTATTTATCAGCGAAAACTTCCATGGAGAGATAAAATGGCTAATGATACTAAAAGAACCCCCTGGCTTGAAAAAGCTGAAACAATCATCCCCCGCTGGGTGAAGTCAAAGGGCACCGAGTTTGAGCTGGAGTACCGCAAGCGCTGGGTGCTGACTTATTGGCGCGATATTGTGGGCGATGTTATTGCCCGGCATGTAGAGCTGATGGGCATTCGGAAGAAGACGCTCCTTTATTACAGTTCCAGCCCCGCCTGGAACAATGAGATGCGCCTGCTCATGCCTCAGATCGTGGACAAAATGAACCGCTTTGCCGGGTGTGAAATCATCCGGGAGGTCAGGCTGACCCGTCGCTGGGAAAAACCGGAGGCGGGAGATGTGCTGGCCTTCAGAGCCTGGCTCCGTCAGGAGGAGAGCAAGATGCCCGATTTCCGCAAGGAAAGGGAGCGCACGCTGCTTACTCCAGAAGAGGAAACTGGCGCGAAAGCTGTGGCAGCTTCCTCTGAAGATGATGATTTGGGCAATCTGCTGGGCCAGATCTATCGGA
>ONRQ01000014.1 GCA_900320285.1 uncultured Eubacteriales bacterium | reverse complement strand
GTTCCGTATGGAAGGTCATCTGCCAGAGTCTCAGCAGTATATGCCTTCTTTTCTTCGTTCCAGTGGACAGTGATCTTGCCGACGTCCTTGCCAGTAGGTACTCTCTTGATCGACTCATCCTCAAACATTGCACTCTTGGATTCGAGCTTCTTCCAGTCGACCTTATCAGTCTTGTTGTCGAGGTCCTTGCGGACTACTACGTCTCTTCCTGATACATTTTTGATGGTCATGACGATGTCATCAAGTCTTGCTCCGCCGAGAGCTTCGGATTTTACGAGTTCATTATCTCTCTTGATGATCTGTACGCCGCCTCTCTCTACTGCTTCTCTTACCTTGTCTTCAGTCAGGTCAACGATCTTTCCGTCCTCACGGATAGTGAAGGCTCTGGACCACTCAGTATTCAGAAGATATCCCTTGGAAGGCTTAGTCTCCTTTACAAGATATGAGCCGTATGGGAGTGCGTGCGCATCCGAAGTTGCGATACCATCTGCATTCGTAGTGATCACGAGCGCTGCGCCGCCCTTTACGATCTCCTTCCCGCCTACCATTACAGTCTCCTTTGACTGGTTGTAGATGGTGAATTCAGCGCCTGCGAGTGTTGCATCGCCCTGAGCGTAGTTTGTGTCCAGGTCATTATCGATCTTAGCTACCTTGACGCCGCCTCTCTGGATGGTATCGTTTCCTTTGATAGATTCGTTGTAAGTCTTTACATGGATATTGTCTGTACCGTCTTCAGTGACAGTCACTTCAAGGATCTCATCATTGACAAGATATCCTTCAGGTGCTTTTACCTCCTGGATCAGATAAGTTCCGAGCGGATAGCAGACCTTTCCGTCCTTGTCCTTGTACAGGGCATCATTGGAATAGCCGGAAGCAAATGCCGGGTTCTGACCGTCGATCTTTCCGTGCTCGTCAGTTACAAAGTGCCATGTCCTGAGTGGAGCATCCGCCTTTGCTGCCTTGAGGAGTACTTCCTGATTCTTGAGTCTGTCGTAATACTCGAACTTATATACAGCGCCCTTCAGTGTCGCATCACCTTCGCCGTGATCATGAGGATATCCAACAGGATTCTTTGTCAGCAGGAGCTGAACCAGGTCCGTAATCGGCTCGTCTTTTGCTGTGAAAGTCGTGGTCTCATCGGATACGAGCTTTACTGTGTAAGTAGTATCGTCCTTCGCATATCCCGGAGGAGCATATGTCTCTTTGACTGTATATGTGCCCTCCATGAGGTCTACAGTGTTGCTCTCTCCCTTTGAATTTACAACAAGCGTTTCAACTGCCCTATTGTTGCTGTCATAGACAGTATATTCAGCACCCTCGATTGAATAGCAGTTATTACCATCAGTGATCGAGGTCCTGTTTGATACCTTCTTCATGTTGAGGTGTCCCGGTGCTTCAAGATATCCGACAATCATGTCCTGTACTCCGGACATATAGCAGATGAATACCTTGAAGCTTGTTGGTACGGCAGCATCTCTTTCAGAATCCGCCTGATACAGCTCATCTCCGAGCTTCTTCGCCTTGGTCCATACTTCGCCGAGGTCAGAAGCGTGAGTGCCGCCGAAGGTAGCCATGTCCGATGGCCTTCCTGCATACACATATGAAAGAGCCATATGGGCAATACCCCAGTCCTTATTGAAGGTACCAGTGTAATACTTACTGCGGATATTGGTTACGTTGTTGTCATATCCCGGGTAGGACGGTGAGTAGTAGATGATATTTCTCAGCGCGTTCCACTTGCCTTTATCGTCATCATCATCGATGACCTTATCTACCGTCACTGTTCCTGTTCCAGGTGACAGCTTCGCCGGCTGTACGCAGTAGGAATATCTGCTGCCGAGATCATCTCCGAGGTCGCATTTTCTGGAGTTACTGTATCCTCCATTGCCCGATCCGTAGACGATCTGCCCGCCGTCATAAACAGTATACTTGCTGCCTTTCTTGCCTGAGAATGCCGCGTATGATTCCTGCGTCATCAGAGGCATAGTTGCTCCGAGTACCATGACAAAGGCAAGTGCCATGGTGAGCAGGCGCCTTAATGCGCCGAATACTTTGTTGTCTGTCATTGCTTCTCCTTTCCGCTAAATGCACATGAATGCGAGGATGATCACCGGCAGGCTGAGCACGATGCAGATCCCTGTCAGGATCCAGCTGAGCCTGTTGGCTGCCTTTTCGCTGAGATAGAGCTGCATCCCTGCATCGTCCATGCAGATGATCACGTCATCGCTTGGTTGGTTGTCTTTGGTTTTCGTCATTGGTCATCCTTTCCCGCAAATCCGGGCAAACAAAAAACGCCCAGGTCGTAATGATCTGAGCGCTATATGTTTGTCATGCTATTGCGATTGTTGTAATATTATTGTTTTTCTTCTTCGGTAAGTAACTGGTAGTTCTAGAGGAGGGGTTACAGGGGAGGAGATGGGCGGATGAGTGCTCACTGCACCTACCTCGCATCATCCCTCGACCGCTGCTTCTCACGGAACCTTGCATAGTGTTCCATCGCAGCTGCAACATAGTCCTCCCTCTTGGATACTGGCAAGTCTGGTGGGAACAGTCTGCTGAAGCGTTCACCTCTGAGGACAATTCGTTCCTTCTGGTTAGGCTTCTGCTCCATCAGGATCGCATCAATGGCCTCAGGAGTAAGCTTGTGATCCTCTGAAAGCTTACGCATCCGAATGGCCTGAGCGTACGATGGTGTACAGCCTTCGAGTTCCATGCTCTCCCATATCTGTCCCTGCTGAAGTTTTGGTATATATGACAGCTCAACAGCCGGTCTCATAGCCACCACTCCTTCATCCACCATATCCAGAATTTCCGGTAAAAGTTCTGTAAGCCGGATATATCTGTATATTTGCGCCTGACTATCTCCAACCGCACTTGCTAGTTCCTGCCCTGACCTTAACTTTTTATCCACTGGAGAAAAAGTTAAGTCTGAGCGATGCCCCTGTCTGTTCATCGCATCCAGTCGCATCTTATACGCGAATGCTTTCTCTGACGGAAGTATCGTCGTTCTCTGGAAGTTGGACTCGACCATGAATATTGTAGCTTCGTCGCGGTTCATCTCGACAACTTCGCATCTGAGCACCTCAAGTCCGGCAAGCTGACAGGCTCTGTACCTACGGTGTCCTGACAGAAGCTCATATCTTCCATCCTCCTTCTTCCGGACTGTAGCTGGAGTGAGCACTCCGTTCGCTCTGACTGATTCGACCAGATTCATCATATCCTCGTCATCTCTTACCTTGAATGGATGATCAGGAAACGGATCGATCTCTCCAAGCGGAATCTCATATATCCTCTTTAACTTGGCATCGTCTCTCTCCTCCTGTGAGGAAAACAGATCATCGAGTGATGGAAGCTTCATCTCTATGTCTCTCACGTTCGCCATGCTTCATCACCTCCTTCGTCAGCTGCTCGTATGCTCTGGCTGGCTTTGAGTCATTGTCATAGGCAAAGATGCTCATACCTGCCTTGGATGCCTCCGCTGCTTTGACTGCAACCGGTATCTGTGTGTCGAAGATCCTGATGTGCATCCCATACTGTGTTCTGATTTTGTCTGTGACATCTTTCGCCAGATTAGTACGGTTGTCGACGAGTGTCATGACTATGCCACCGATCTGAAGCTTCTCATTAGTATGGTTCCTGACCATGTCTATGCTCTTCATCAGCTGAGTCATGCCTTTTGCCGGCAGGTACTGAGCCTGTACCGGAATGATGACACTGTCAGCTGCAGTAAGAGCATTGATCGTGATCATACCAAGCGAAGGCATACAGTCAATCAGGATATAGTCATAGTCCTTCTTCACATCCTTCAAAAGATTGGACAGTACCTTTTCTCTGCTCATAGCATTTACAAGCTGTGTCTCCATCGATGAAAGATCCAGATTGGATGGTATCAGATCGACTCCCTCCGGATGATGCAGGATAGTGTCCTGAACAGCAGGTTTGTAGTTCTGAGTCACCAGATACATCAGCCTGCCGAGTGAGTTCTCGATAGAATCCGCATCCCATCCCAAACTCGTTGTGAGATCGCTCTGAGGGTCACCATCTATAAGCAATACCTTCTTTCCTTCCCTGGCCAATCCAATGCCGAGATTCAGAGTAGTCGTTGTCTTCCCGACTCCGCCTTTCTGATTACATATAGCTATCGTCTTCGCCATTCATTCACCTCCTAACTTAGGCAGGCATGTCCGCATGGTTTTCCGAAGGCTTCATCCAGCCAGTTCGCTACCAGGAACTGATTGAATATCTCCGTATCAAAGAGTTCATCGATGAAGTCCTCATAAGTATCTGCATCATATTCGCTGAAGATATCCAGAATATCCAGATCCACCGCAGCTGCCTCCAGTTCATTTGTCATGAACATTGACTGCAGCATTACCACCGCCGTTTTCGGATCAGTGTGCTCCATTCTGTAAACGATCTCTTTGAGAACCATCACTTCCATGCCATCTGCCATACAGTCGAACCTGTCGGCAGTCTTGTCTGCAAGAAATGCGATAACATCAGTCACAGGTGAACCTGGTTCAGAATCATCAGTATCCGGCGTGCTGTCGGATTTGCCCTCGATCTCATCCGCGCCTCTGACATCCAGGAAGCCAGTCTTTGGATCAATGACATAGAACTCTCTGTTCAGTGCTTCTGCCTGCTTTTTATCTTCTTTAGCATTAACGTCCTTCTCTTTGCATATCATTTTCATAAACATCATCGTGTTGTCCTTTCTCCGGTTAGCCCGGCTGCAATAAAATTGACTCCGCACCTTATTGCACGGAGCCATGTAATTATTCAGCCGGAGCTGAAAGGACTGTCATCAGTCAACGAACTTTATTAGAAGGTCATCCACCGCATCAGTGTATCTGCCTTCTGATATAAGCTGGTTCTTGAGTTCTACCAGCGCCATTACTATGATCCTCACCTCATCATGAGTGAATCTGAATTTTGGTCTGAACATGATGCTTTTACCTCCTTCGTATTTATTTAACGCCCTGACCGTCCACGATGCAAATGTGCAAAGCGTTCCTCATACCTTTCGTACTCTGCCAGTTGCTTCTTTTTTTCATATTCTTTCCTTGCAAAAAAATGTATCAGAGCATGAACCTCAACGACATTCTTCCTTGCAAACTCTACTCTTGGGAATCGAAAATCAAGAAAAAGCATCCTGACCTCTTCCTCAGTCCAGTTACTCTTTTTCAGGATATCCTCTTCTGTGAAGAAGACCACTTCAGGAGAAGCAAACATCATTAAGGCATCTAACCAGTCCAACTGAAGGTCATCCACTTTTTTGCATCTGTCAAGATAATCAACTCTGAGATTGCTATAGATACTGCTGTAAATTTTATCCTCCCAGGGATTTCTTTTTAGCTGAAAACTATATCTATTTACTTCGTCACGTCTTGATGAGAAAAACTGCATTAGTGCATGATTTTCTACCAGTTTACCCTTTCCATAGTCTATTGCCGGAATATCCGGATCGTCGAACAATCTGTATATAGTGCCAAGACTCCACCCTGTCATTCTGGCAAGGTCATGTGCGGAATAAAGGATCACCTCTCCGGACACATATAGTTTTCTATATTCGGACGTTTCACGCTGTCCCTGATACTCATGCGGTTCCATCTATTTTTTCCTCTTGACTGGTGTTGATCTCCAGAAACTGTCGAGTTCCTTCTCATGCCTGACTGACAGAAACTGCATCAGGGAATGGTTCTCTACCAGCTTCCTCCTTCCATAATCTATCGATGGAAATTTAGGATCGTTGAATAGTTTCTGTACAGTTCCGTGACTCCATCCTGTCATCTCTACAAGATCATCGATTGAATACAGGATGACCTCAGCTGATACATAAATCGGCCCAAGTCTGGATTGTTCATACCAGCTCCTTTGCACTTGCCTGAGTCTCTCAGTTCTTTGCTCATCAGTCTTCCGTCTTGCCATCATTGCCTCCCATGCTTTTCATAAAACTCAAGCGCTCTGGCTATATATTCTTCCTGTTCTTTGGCAGGGATATCTCTGGGCAGCTTTGCAAGTATCTTTTCATCATGCAGGACAATACGTTCTCTCTGGTTCGGTTTTTCTTCCATCATGATGTCGATGATCTTATCTCTTGTAAGCACGCCTTCCTGAAACAATTGCTTCATTCTCAGCGCCTGTGAATACGAAGGTGTTTTCTGCTCATACTCCATGTTTTCCAGAAGGTAGCGTTGCAGCCCTTCAGAAAGAAAAGAAACAGAGGCAGCCGGTCTGAGTGCTATTATACCCTCATCAACCATATCCAGAATTTCAGGTATAAGATATCCGAGTCTCATATATAACCTGATCTGATCAGTATTGTCACGTGCATCGATCCTGATGTCGCTTATGTTTTGTCTGCCATTTAATTCTTCTCTTTTGAGCCTGTATACCTGGCTTTTTTCTCCGGGATGGAGCTTCTGTCTCTGCCGGTTTGCTTCGATCATATATATCAAGGCATCCTCGTCAGACAGATCCAGAACTTCACATCTAAAGGTCTTAATACAAGCAAGTCTGCAGGCCCATAATCGTCTATGCCCTGATAGTAATTCATATCTTCCATCTTTCTTTACACGTGTTATTCCCGGTGAAATCTGGCCGATAGCTTTAATTGACCTCACCAGATTGGCCATATCCTCGTCGTTGTCAACATAATAAGGATGGTCCGGGAACAAATCTATTTTTTCAACAGGTATATTATGGATACAGGCTAGATCCTGCTTTGCTGCTTCGCATTCACTTATAAAGGAATCGAGCAGGGATCCCAGCATTATTAACTGTTTATCTGCTGTAACTGAATTTGCCATTAGAGTCGCTCTCTGGTTTCTTTATAATAGTTTTCACGTATCTTTAACTTCAGGCTCTCACCTTCCATCATGTCGAAGAATAGTCCTTCTGACTGGGCCCTGCTGATAATAGCAATCTGCATATTATAGAACAGTCTTCTGTCAAGCTTCTTCATAGCTTCATCTATTGCTTTGTTATCTATCATTGACGCATACCCTCCTGTCTGTATGTTTGTAACGCAAGTCTATTCCTGAATCGGCATTCTCACAATCTTGCAAACCCGCTCAGAAAAAGTGTAAAAGCAGAGACTAAAAAAGACGCGACCTACAGTTATCTGTAAATCGCGTCCTAAATGGATCATCAAATTGGGTTTTTAAGCGAATTTTGGCGGAAGGTTACCCTTTATATTCCGTTATACATTCACTTTCTAATTTTCAGCTATCCGAAGATTTTCACTTTACTTGTTATAACTTGATGTGTAAAAGGGGTAAAAATGGGGTAGTCGGGGTACGATTCTAATGTTTTTCGCTCTTTCAAATCGTCCTTTTCCGGCCTGTTTTTTGCTCTTCATCAGACCGTTTTTCCGCACTTCCCATCGCACCTTTTTAGTAAAGCTTTGCTCCTGCCGGGATCCTGTCGTCTACGAGCAGGAGGTTGAGCATTTCCTCGCCGTCATACTCGTTGACTGCGGAGATCAGCATGCCGTTTGAGTACTGTCCCATCATCTTTCTCGGTGGAAGGTTCACGATCGCAATCGCAGTCTTTCCAACGAGTTCAGCCGGATCGTAGTACTTCTTGATGCCGCTCAGGATGATCCTGTCTTCGCCTGTTCCGTCGTTCAGTGTGAACTTCAGGAGCTTGTCTGACTTAGGAACTTCCTCGCAGTTTTTGATCTTAACTGCTCTGAAATCTGACTTGCTGAAGGTGTCGAAATCGACGAATTCTTCGAACAGCGGCTCGATCTCTACCTTGCTGAAATCGATCTTGACTGTCTCCTTCTTCTGAGCTCCGCCCTTACCTTCCGGCTTCATTACAGGGAAGAGCTGGACGTCTCTGATGGTTGCGCTGTCGGTGAGCAACATAACCAGTCTGTCGACTCCGATGCCGATTCCGCCTGTCGGCGGCATTCCGACTTCCAGCGCATTGACGAAATCTGTATCCATAGGATGGGCCTCATCATCGATTCCCAGGTCGAGCTGTCTCTGCTGCTCTGCGAATCTCTCGTACTGGTCGATAGGGTCATTCAGCTCGCTGAACGCGTTCGACATCTCCCAGCCGTTGATGTACGATTCGAATCTTCTTGTGATGCGAGGGTCCTTAGGATCCTTCTTTGCCAGCGGTGAAACTTCGAGCGGATGTCCGCAGACGAAGCACGGTCCGTCCAGGAATCCAGGGATGTCTTCGCAGTAGTCTTCAAACATCTCAGCGATGATCTTGCCTCTTGTCCACTCGGACTCGTCCTCGAATGTCATGCCGTATTTTTTTGCAGCTTCGATAGCCTCTTCATCACTGTCGATCTTGTCGAACGGGATGCCTGTAGTCTTGATGACTGCCTCGGTCATGTCGATCTTTCTCCAAGGAGGAGTAACGTCGAATTCCTTGTCGCCATACTTGACGATTGGTGTGCCGTTTACAGCCATGGCGCACTTGTATGTAACCTGTTCCATGAGGTCCATCATGGTCTCGAGATTTACATAAGCCTTGTATGCCTCCATAGATGTGAACTCAGGGCTGTGGTTCTTGTCCATGCCCTCGTTTCTGAACACCTTGCCGATCTCATAAACTCCGTCGAGTCCGCCGACGATGAGTCTCTTGAGGTGAAGCTCGAGCGAGATGCGCAGTGTCATGTCGATATCGAGGGTGTTATGGTGGGTCAGGAACGGTCTTGCAGCCGCGCCGCCCGCGATGTTTCCGAGTACAGGTGTCTCGACCTCGATGAGATCATAGTCCTCCTCGAGAACCTTTCTCATTGTGCTGATGATCTTAGCCCTCTTCATGAAGGTTTCTCTTACGTCCTCGTTCATGATGAGGTCGACGTATCTCTGGCGGTATCTGAGGTCTGTGTCCTTGAGGCCATGCCATTTGTTAGGCAGCACCTGCAGAGACTTGCACAGAAGCTTTACTTCCTGCGCTCTTATGCTGACCTCGCCTGTCTTTGTCTTGAAGACTTCGCCCTTGATACCAAGGATATCACCTGTGTCATATGTCTTGAAGATGTTGTACTCGTCCTGACCGATGTTGTCTCTTGCAACGAAGATCTGGATGCGGCCCTGCTTGTCCTGCATGTCGACGAAAGCGACCTTGCCCATGCGGCGGAATGCCATGATACGGCCTGCCACTCTGACTTCCTGATCTTCCATGGCTTCGAAGTTATCTTTTATATCCTTCGACCATGCGGTCACGTCGTATGTCTCCTCACGATACGGGTCTCTGCCCATGGCGCGAAGCTCTTCAAGTTTCTTTCTCTTGATCTGCCTCTGTTCGCCGATCTCCTTTTCGGTAAGCTCGCGCTCCACGGCTTCAACAGCAGCCTTTATATCATTCTTAATGTCAGCCATTACCTCTTGACCTCCACGACTTTGTATCTGGCAACGCCGTCCGGAACCACGAACTCTACCTTTTCGCCGGCCTTAAGGCCCAGAAGGTGCTGTCCGACCAGTGAAACGTTCGAGAGCTTTCCGTTCAGCGGATCTGCTTCAGTTGTACCTACGATCTTATATGTGCTCTTCTCGTTTGTGTTCAGATCTTCGATAGTAACTGTACGGCCTGTCTGGACCGAGTCGTCGCTCTCGTCTGTCTCTTCTACTATGACGGCTGTACGGAGGATCTCTTCGATGTTGCTGATCCTTTCTTCAGTTTCAGCCTGTGCGTCCTTCGCAGCATCGTACTCAGCGTTCTCACTGATATCTCCGAGGGAGATGGCTTCCTTGAGCCTTTCAGCGTTCTCTTTACGTACTACGGTAATAAGATGTTCCAGCTCCGCATTAAGGCTTTCATAACCCTCTCTGGTCATTTCATTTGACTTTAAAGCTGCCATTTTGTTTCCTTCCCTTTCTTTATATTCCCAGACCCTACTGTCTGTTGATCTCTTCAATAGTTATATTTTCGCTTGCCGTGAGCCTCAGCAGCGCTGAGTACTTGACTTTGAATCTCACGATGTCTCCGACGCGAAGCTGCTCCCTGCAGTCCTCGATGTCGAGAATGGTGTGATCTCCGGAGGCCATCATCACCTCTGCTCCCTCAAGCTGAGGGACAATGTCGTCTATATCGCCGTAATCGGCTCTGCCTACCGCAAGCAGTGCACGTCTGCGGCGGCCTCTGTCGACATACACGGCCTTTTTACCGAACGCGTCTACTCCGAGTTCGCCGATCGGATGAGTCGGCTTGGTGTTTGTCTCGATGACTTCAGCCTCGAGTACGAAGCACTCGTCACTCAGGACATCCACCTCCTCCCTGCCGTAGCATGTTCGGAGATCCTCGAGCGGTCCTATGTATGAGACCGCGCCTATCCTGAGCATGTTGACTTTAGGATTCATGACGCCATCGAACAGCGGTATCAGGCTTGATGTTGCTCCTCCGGATACTATCTCGAGCGGCCTGCCGATCGCTTCTTCGACAGCCTCCGCCCAGTCGGCCAGCATGTCCATCTTCTCTTTGGTCGGCTTTACGGAGCCCACGCAGCCGAGGTTTGTGCCGATGCCCGCAAGGTGGACAAAGTCGAGTTCATTCTCCACATATACGGCTATATCGACAATCTCTTCCTTTTCGAAGAATCCCTCTCTGAGGTCTCCGAGATCCGCCATCAGAATGACGTTGTGCACCTTTCCGTTTTCGGCGGCGGCCTCCTGGAGAGCCTTGAGTGTGTCGAGGCTGCTCTGCAGGCTGTAGTCACAGATCTTTACCATCTCGCTTAATTCGGACAGCATCGGGACTCTTATCATGAGGAGCGGGAGTTTTACTCCGGCCTCCCTTGCCCTTGCAAGCTGCTCGAGTCTTGACGAGGCGATCCACTTCGCGCCGCAGCTCTCATAGTCGAGTGCTGCAGATGCCAAACCTGTCGTCACCTTGATGACGCCCGCAACGTCTATGCCCGCTTCGCGGCACCAGCCGATCACAGTATTCATGTTGTGCCTGAGATTCTTATGATCGACTATAAGCGTTGGTCTCTTTCTCATATTGTTTCCTCTTAATCAGCGAGCTTATTTTCTTCGACGAATCTGCGGATCTTCATTCCGGTCGTTTTATTGAACTCGCTCTTCTTGATGACGATGTGCTTGACTCTCTTCCAGTCAGGCCAGTTCGCGTTCAGCCTGTCGATCTCGCTGCTTACAAGCGCCATGACTGCGCTTTCGTCGGCAGCTCTGTCTCCGAGGGCTTCCTTAACGTTCTCCCTGTCAGGACGCAGGGTAACGTAGATGCCCCTCTTCATCCTGTCTTCGTTTTCCTCGTCGGCCCAGACCATGCACTCCTCGATGTACGGGCTGCGCGCGATGAGCTCCTCGAGCTCCTCAGGGAAGACGTTCTTGCCGTTCGCAGCGATGATGACGTTCTTCTTGCGGCCTGTGATGTAGACATAGTTGTCAGCATCGAGGTATCCGATATCACCTGTGTGGAACCATCCGTTCTCCATGCTTGCAGCGGTGGCTTCAGGGTTCTTGTAGTAGCCCATCATTACCATAGGTCCGCGGAAGCAGATCTCGCCGTTGCCGTCCTCATCCTTGTCGATGATCTTGCACTCGGTGAACTGGAACAGCTTGCCGGCTGAATCGTTTCTCATGTATTTCCACTGGTCAGGGTTGAGTGCCACCATCGGCGAGGTCTCTGTGAGGCCGTAACCCTGGAGGCACGGTATGCCCATGCTGCGGAAGAATGCGAGCACCTTAGGGTCTACTCTCGCGCCGCCTGCGATGAACATGTCGATGTTTCCGCCGAACTGAGCCATGATCTTGTTTGCTATCGGCTTCGCTATGTTGAGGCCGAACTTGCTCGTGAAGTTGTTGGCGGCAAACAGCGTGTTGACCAGCTTGTCCTGACCCTGCTTCTTGAGGGTCTTCTGGATCGTGTTGTAGAACTTCTCGTAGATGAGAGGCACCGCGAGCAGGAATGTCGGATGCACCATCTGCATGTCCTTTGTTATATATTTGAGGCCTCTGCAGAATGCCATCGAAGCGCCCATGAACAGGCCCTCGATCATTGTGCAGGTGCACTCATATGTATGATGTATAGGAAGTACGCTGAAGAAGATATCGCTTGGGCGTACTTCGAGGTAAGTCTGCGCGATAAGTACATCAGTGCAGAGGTTCCTGTGTGAGAGCATTACTCCCTTGCTCACTCCGGTGGTGCCGGATGTGAAGATTATCGATACAAGGTCGGAAGCTCTTACTCTGGCATCGAGGTAGCTTCTGTCGCCTGCAGCTACTTTGGCTCTGCCCTCTTCTCTGAGGACGTTCCAGGAATAAAGTCCGTCTGCCGCGTCTTCGTGAGCGTCCCTGTTGACGCCGATAACCATTCTGAGACCGGTTTTGCCTTCAGCCTTAATTTCCTTGAACAGTTTGTAGAACTTATCCTGGCAGCAGATGACAGCGTCGATTTCTCCCATTTCGCAGAGATTGGTGAGCTCTTCCTTGCTGAGTTCCTTATCGAGCGGAACAACTACGCCTACTCCGCCTGTAACTGCGAAGTACGACTCTGCCCATTCATAGCAGTTTGCTCCGATGACACCAATGTGTGCACCCTTTAGTCCGAGTCCGAGCAGAGCTGTGCCGAGTCCCCTTACGTCATCCCTTACTCCGCCGTAAGTATATTCGGTGAAGTGATCATCACCCGGCATGATCTGGTGGTAGAGCACCTTGTCGCCGAAAGCTTCGACGCCGGACTCCATCATCATCTTAAGATCTGTGATAGGTCTGCCGATACGGTACATCACCTCAGGCACCTTGCTTGCTGTGATGGCATCGACGTATGACTGCATGTCAGCCATCTCGGCTGCTTTTAATTCTCTATATTCCCCTTCCGTCAGACTCTCGAGGTCTGCATCCCTGTACTTTGCGATAACTTCCTTGTAATTATCCAATTTGGTTGTTTCCTCTCCTGCCTTCCGCGGCGTTTGCCGCACAGGCCTAACATAGTTTTTGCGTATAAAAAAAATGGTAAAAGCCACCTGTCAAACCTCGGTGGCCGCCGTAAATTTTACCATTTTATAGTCTCATATGTCAATGAATGCAACGTCGGTAAGCACTCTATTTACTTAGGTCTATCAGCAGCAGCGCCGCCTCCTCTAATTTGCAAAAATAGTTGATCCGCGAAGTATTGCCGATCCATGAAGAACAGTACGGCCTGTCGCCGGATCGCTTTCTACTCTGAATCTGCCTGCCGGCTCGTCAAATGTGACGTCCACAGGCGATCCGGCTTTCGCGGCGAGATACATGCCTGCCGCCGCGCTCCCGCTTGCGCAGGAGTTTTCCCAGAACATCGTGTCGGCTCCCGGAACGTACACCAGCGGTGTCATCGGACGGAGCGTATCGCCCTCACCCAGGAACATCATGCCGAGACAATCCGCTCCGAGCACGCCGCACCAGTGCCTAAGCATGGATTCGGCGAAATCCGGGTCATCTTTAATTCCGAAGAAGCCCGACTCAGGTTCAATTATTATGTGACTGATGCCCTCCATCTCCACAATTGGAAGTGAGAGCATGGCGCCGGTCTCGCCAGTGCTGCCGCTTTCAGAGGCGTCGGCCGCTTCCGCAGACTGCAGTTCGATCTTGCCTATCCTGATGGCCGGCGGCATACTGACAGCCGTGCTGAAACTAAAGGCACCCTGCTGCTCCAGACTGACTGTCAATGGCTCAGTTGTCCCCGTTACCTTTACTTTTATCTGCACAGGCACCACACCGCCCCGCAGGTCATTGTGGATGGCAACGAGCGCTGCCGCACACATCGTGGCATTGCCGCAGAACTCTCCTCCTGCCATTCGAAGACTGACCGGCGCGTCGCCTTCCGCAAGCGCCGATTGATTAGCATAGGTAACGAAGCCGACCTGCTCTACGTCAGGTTCCAGCTCCATTATCCTTGATGCGACCGCCGGCTGATTCGCTATATCAACCGGGGTCTCCACCAGGGCAGTAATATTTCCGGTCGGATCAAATATGCAGTACTGAATTCTGTCTTCCATTTATCTTTCAAATACACGCAGGAACTGCTTGGTCCTCTCCTCCTGCGGATCACCGAATACATCACGCGGATCGCCCTGCTCTACGATGACTCCACCTTCCATAAATATGACGCGGTTGCTTACCGCCCTCGCGAACGGCATCTCATGGGTCACCACCACCATCGTCATCTTCTCTTCTGCGAGCTGGCGTATGACCTTCAGCACCTCCCCGGTCAGCTCCGGGTCGAGAGCCGAAGTAGGCTCGTCAAAGAAGAGTATTTCAGGTTTCATCGCCATAGCTCTCGCGATCGCGACTCTCTGCTGCTGACCTCCGGACAGCTGGTACGGATAGGCATTCGCCTTGTCTTCGATGCCCATCTTGCGCAGAAGATCCATCGCTGTCTCCTCCGCCTCCTCGCGGCTCACGCCCTGCACATGTATAGGTGCATCGGTGAGGTTCTTCAGTATGCTGTAGTGCGGGAACAGATTGAACTGCTGGAACACCAGTCCGCAGTATTTTCTGAAATGCCTCAGCTCGTTAGGAGTCACATAGACCGCTCTGCCGTTGCTGTCGGTATGTGCCGCTTTCTCACCCATATAGGATATCTCTCCGCCGTCGATGGTCTCCAGAAAAGTCGCGCATCTGAGCAGTGTAGACTTGCCTGATCCAGACGGTCCGATTATGCTCACCACCTCGCTTCGGTCAACTCCAAAGCTTATGTCTTTCAGCACCTCCAGATCACCGAAGGACTTCTCGATATTCTTCATTTCAAGTATCATAGTAACGCTCCTTCTGCAGTGATCAGTTGTAGTAATCCAGCCGGTTTTCGATCCGGCCCATTCCGTAGTCAACGATCGCGTTGAACACAAAGTAGAAGACTCCGGCCACGACGAATGGCATGAAGCTCGTCTGCGAGTTGGCGATCTGCTTGCCTATCGTGAACATCTCCTGGTACGAGACCGTGAATGCGAGCGAGGTGTCTTTGACCAGCGTGACGACTTCGTTGGTCACGCTCGGCATGATCCTCTTGACGACCTGCGGCAGGATGATCCTGATGAAGGTCTGCGTTTTGGTGTAGCCGAGGACGTTTGCCGCTTCATACTGCCCCAGCGGGATGGATTCGATGCCGCCGCGGTAGATCTCGGCAAAGTAGGCCGCGTAGTTGATGGCGAAAGCGATCACGACCGGGATCAGCTTGTTCCGCGCGACGCCGATGCCGAACAGGTAGTACGGACCGTAGGTGACGGCCAGCAACTGCAGCATAAGCGGCGTCCCCCTGAGAACAGAGATGACGAACCGCGTCGCGTTCGCGACGACTTTGTTCTTGCTCATTCTGAGCAGAGCCACGCACATGCCCAGCGGGAGCGAGAATATCAGTGTCAGAAAGAAGATGGCGCAGGTACGCTCAAGCCCCTCCGCCATCGAAACTATCATAGTCCAAAGTGACATAGTTTACCTCTTGTTATACGATCAGAATTGTGGCGGGCGCTGCGGCCCGGCCCTGCGGTTACTGCTGCAGGAAGATAAGGCTGTTTATGATCTCCCCATATTCTTCCTTCTCAGCAATCTGCTTGTAAGTTCCATCCGCAACCAGCTCCTGGATCGCGCCTTCGACCTCATCGCACAGCTCCTGGTCTCCCGAGCGGAAGCAGATGCCGTACTGTTCGCCGCCGAGTTTCTCGTCAAGGATCACGAAGCCATCGTGCTCGGCAGCGTAGCTTGCCGCGACCGGAGCGTCGACGAGCACCGCGTCTACCGCACCGCCGTCCAGCTCTGTAAAGCACTTGAGGAAGCTGTCGCTTCTGACGACACTGTTGAATGTTCCGGCGAGTTCAGCAAGGTCTTCGCCCAGCAGAATGTCTCCGCTGGTTCCGAGCTGTACGCCTACGTCCTTGCCGGCGAGGTCAGCCGACGAAGCAATACCGCTGTCCGCTTTGACCATGAGCACCTGGCTGTTGTCAAAGTACGGCGCAGAGAGGACGTATCCCTCTTCCTTAGTACTTTCGAGGATTGTCATGCCTGACCAGACGCAGTCGCATTCGTTGTTGTCAAGCTGGATATACCTGTTGTCCCAGTTGAGTTCGAATATCTCAAGCTGCCAACCAAGCTTGTCGCATACCGCGCGGGCAACGTCCACGTCGAAGCCTGTGTACTCCCCGTTGTCTCCGAGATACGAGAAAGGCGGATACTCCGGGTCGATTCCCATGACGAAAGTCCTGCCTTCTGACTGATCACCCTGATCGGCCTGATCGCCCTGATTGCCACCGCATGCCGTCAAAACTGTCATCGTGAAGATCATCGCGAATGCAAGCACAAGTGCTGTTAATCTCTTTTTCATCTTTTTTAGTCCTTTCCGATTGTAACTTTTTCTTTTCTTCCTTAGTTATAGACCAGTTATTGATTGTTTGCTCACTTTAGCGTGCTAAAGTGCTAAATTGACAAAGCAATCATAGCATCCCTGCATCCTTCGGTCAAGCATAATTACTGTTTTCTTACAAATACATCCTGTGCTTCGGCTCTGTACCGTACCATTTATTAGAAAACTTACATTTGCGACAGTCTGATTCTGGCAGAATTTTCAGAGCATCTCATATCAATTAAAAAAAGGAAACTTTTATTTTCTTCTGCATATGATCTCGTTTTTAGGGACTTCATGTAGAAAAAACAGCCATAATTTTCTGACGAATCTTTATTCACTGATAGGCAAGTGTGAAAAACGGGCAAAAGCGCCAAAAAAAGCCTGTAAATATAGAATCATTTCTCCTCTCGCTCACAGTTCATCAGACTATAATGTTTTATCCGAACGGCGCTTAGAAATACTCTTTCGCTTTTTCTACATGAAACCAAATATCAGAGGAATTATGTAGAACATTTTCAGAAATTCCTTCTGAACGAATCTTTGGCAGCTTGACTCTCAGAATTCTTTTTCATATTTATGCATATTTACTTTATTCCTCATATTATTCATAAACAGTTCCGAGGAATATAATAAAAAGCACGCGCAGATGCGGTTTATACCATGTCTGTCGTGCTTTTTCTTTAGTATTGATGTACCGATATCTGTTTCCTGCTGAGAAATTACTCGATTTATGCCTCAGGCAGTTTGCAGACGTCGATCCAGGCGAGTGAGCGAGAAACGTCGAAAAGTTCGTCCGGTGTGAACTCTGCGGCAGAGTTTGAGGAGCCGCAGGCCGGGAACACTGATTCGAACCTCTTCATCGACTCGTCGCAGTAGATCCTGACATCGTCGCGTGTAACGCCGAATGCGCAGACTCCGCCGATCTCGTGGTTTGTGTATTCAGGAACCTCTTCAGGCGAGAGCATCTTTGCTTTTTCGCCGAAGTAATTCTTGTATTTCTTGTTGTCGACTCTGGCGTCACCGGCTGCCTGTACGAGGATGCCCGTGCCGTCCTTGAGTTTGAAGCTGAGCGTCTTGCAGATGCGGGCAGGCTCTACGCCGACCGCCTTTGCCGCCAGCTCGACCGTCGCGCTTGAGACGTCAAATTCCCTGACGCGGTCGACCATGCCATATTTTTCCAGATATGCTCTTGCAATTTCTATTGACATATAATCTCCTGTCCGGGCGCAAGTACTATTTCTTTGATTGTGCGCCCTATACCCTTATATAGAAGTCCGCGGTGCCGTATGAGCAACACCGCGGCTGTATCATTTTTTCTTTGTTTTATGCTGTTTCCGATAAGCAGCAGCCTTGTCTGGCTTTTGTAATATGCTTACGCAGCTGCTTTTTTGTCTTTGCCGCGCATAGCGAATGTCAGCACGAGGCCGATGACCAGTCCGATCAGCGCCGGTACCACCCAGCCGAGGCCGAGGTCAAAGAACGGGAATACTTTGCGTCCGAACTCTGTTATTGCAGAGATGTGCAGCGCGTTCTGGACACCTGCAGGCAGTGTCTTGAAGAAGTCGAATACTGCCGGGATAAATGCACCGAGAGTCACCAGTCTGTATACGTATTTGCTCTTGCCGAATGCCTTCTCGCAAAGCGCCATGATGATAAGAACCGTTACAAGCGGATAGAGAAGCATCAGCACAGGAACCGCGTAATTGATGATCGCTGTGAGTCCTACGTTCGAAACGATGAACGAGAACAGTGTGAAGAACATTGCCCATCCTCTGTAGTTGAGCTTGCCCGGTACGAGCTTTACAAACATCTCTCCGCAGCTTGTGATAAGTCCGATCGCCGTCTTGAGGCAGGCGAATGTGATGGTCAGCGCGAGCACGATGCTTCCGATACTTCCAAGGTAATGGTTCGAAATCTGTGTAAGCGCGATGCCGCCGTTATCGGAAACATCGAAGAGTCCTCTTGACTGTGCACCCATTATGATGGTGAGCATGTAGATGACGAACATCAGTATGCCTGCGAACACTCCTGCCTTAAGAGTTTCTCTTGCAACATCGCTGTCCTTATCTACTCCGAGGTCTCTTACGACATTGATGATAACGATACCGAATGCGAGTCCCGCGATAGCATCCATCGTGCCGTATCCCTCGATTATGGAGTTAAAGAACGCACTGTTCTGATAAGCGTCTGCCGGTGTGACCTCAGACATCGGTGCTCCCGGATGGATGAGTGCCACGACTATGAGAATACCGAGGAACAGCAGGAACAGCGGATTGATAACACGTCCGATCCATGTGGTGATCTTGCCCGGTCTGAGCGAGAAATACATTACGAACGCGAAGAATATGAATGTGAAAATGAGCTGCCAGAGCCTGAAGTGCGACTCGCCCACTATAGGCGCAAGACCTGTGGTGAACGATACTGATGCACATCTCGGGATAGCAAAGAACGGTCCTATCGTGAGGTAAAGCACTGCCGTGAACAGCCTGCCGTACCATCCCGACACCTTGTTCGAAAGCTCCATCAGGTTGTCACTGTGTGTGTTTCCGATAGCCGCTACTGCGAGGATCGGGACCGTCACAGCCGTAATACAGAATCCGAATATCGCCGGCCATGCATTGCTGCCCGCCATCTGTCCCAGGTGCACCGGGAATATGAGATTGCCGGCACCGAAGAACATTCCGAACAGCGTACTTGCGACGACGATGGTCTCTTTCATCGTCAGTTTTCTTTTCATAACTATGTTTGCTCCCTTCTAAGCAAGTTATATGGTGCCGCATCATGCGGCCCGATTCCTAGAGTTCCCTTCGTCCTTCAACAGCTTTAAGAAGTGTGACTTCATCTGCATATTCGAGGTCTCCGCCTACCGGTATTCCGTGCGCGATCCTCGTCACCTTGATTCCTGCCGGTTTCAGAAGTCTTGCAATATACATAGCTGTAGCCTCTCCCTCTATGTTAGGGTTGGTGGCTATGATAACTTCCTCGACATCGCTGTCGCCCTGCAGCCTTTCGATCAGGCTCTTCAGGTTGATGTCGGCAGGACCTATGCCCTCGGCCGGAGATATCACTCCGTGGAGCACGTGATAAGTACCCTTATATTCGCGTATGCGTTCCATCGCCATTACGTCCTGAGGTGTCTCAACGACGCAGATGACGCTCCTGTCTCTTGAGCCGTCGGAGCAGATGCCGCAGATGTCCTTGTCGGTCAGATTGCCGCAGACGCTGCAGTAGTGCAGTGATCTCTTGGCCTCCACGATCGACTCGGCCAGCATCTCCGCCTCGCGGTCAGTCAGGCTGAGCACATGAAAAGCGAGCCTCTGAGCGGTCTTTCCGCCAATACCCGGAAGCTTTCCCAGCTCATTTATCAGCTTGTTGAGTGAACGCGGATACTGCTTCATCAGAAGCCGAAGCCTCCAAGTCCGCCGCCCATGCCGCCGAAGCCGCCCGTAATGCTGTTCATCTCGGATTCCTCGAGCTCTTCGATCTGTCTGATCGCTTCATTAACAGCCGCCATTACGAGGTCCTGAAGCATTTCAACATCATCAGGATCGACAACGTCCTTGTCGATGTTCAGCGCTGTGATCTGCTTTTTGCCGTTGATCGTTACTTCAACTGCGCCGCCGCCGGCTGTCGTTGTGAGCTCCTTCTTTTCGAGTTCAGCCTGCTTCTGCTCCATCTCGGCCTGCATAGCCTGGAGCTGCTTCAGCTGCTTCTGCATATCCTTTGCGCCGCCGCCGTTTCTGTTTTTAGGCTTCTTTCCGGCCTTCATTCCTTTACCCATTTCGTCCTCCTGTATTTATCAGTCTTCTATGACCGGCTCTATACCGAACAGATCCACTATATCGCCGATCACTTCGTTCTTATTGATATCGTCGTTGATTATCCTTGCAGTCTCTTCCTCTGATATGCCCGTGCTTTCCTCTGCCGCACCGGACTTGGATATGACCCCGCCTCTCATCGTTACGTAGACATCGCTGCCGTAAATGCTCTTGGCAGCCTGGGTTATATCGCCCGATTTGTCTTCAGCGAGCCTCAGCTTGCCCGGACTCACAATGACGGTCAGTCTGCCCGCATCGTATTCCACGCCTGCCGAGTAGCGTCCCACGAGGCTCATGAACGTTCTGTCGCTGGCAGACACCGCTCTGACTATACGGTCCCACATCTCCTCCGGACTTCCCGGTTCCTCTTTCTGAACGGAAGCTATCATTCCGGCGAGCGCCTCTGCCGCAGATTCCTCTTCTGCCGGAGCTGCCACATGCGCAGCTTTCTCAGCCGGTCTTGCCGGAGCTGCCTCTCTTTTCGGAGCAGGTCTCAGAGGTCTTCTCGAGGGAGCCTCCGCACTGTCATCCGGAGAAGCGAGTCTTACTGCCGCGGTCTCGAGAAGTATGCGCGGTCTCTCGGAATATCTCCCGAGATTGATGTATTCAGAGATCAGACGGATCGACTTTTCTATGAACGTCACATCTGTCAGATCGGCCTGTGCCCTGAGCCTCGAGATGTTCTCACCCGATGAGCCAACGATTCGCTCGGCCTTTCCTACATATTTTACTATCATGAGGTCGCGCATGTGCTTGAGCCAGTCCTTCATGATCTGCCTCGGGTCCTTGCCGCGCCTGATTATCTCATCTATATATATGAGCGCCTTGCCTGCATCGCCCGCGATCACAGCACCGGTCAGAGCAAGGAAGAAGTCAGCTCCCGCAGCTCCCGTATATTCAAGAACCGCCGCTCTGCTGAGTTCCTTATCCCCTGCCGCAGTGCACTGCTCCAGTATGCTGAGCGCGTCCCTGACCGAACCGTCAGCTCTCGAAGCTATGGTCGAGAGCGCGTCGTCAGTAGCATGTATGCCTCTTCTGGCGCATATCCTCTTCATGCCCTCCACGAGTTCCTCTTCGGTGACACGCCTGAAGTTCAGCTGCATGCAGCGCGATCTTATGGTGGATCTCACCTTCTGAGGATCGGTAGTCGCAAGAATAAAGATTGCGTGCTCAGGCGGCTCCTCGAGAGTCTTGAGGAACGCGTTCTCAGCAGCTGTGCTGAGCATGTGGACCTCGTCGATTATGTACACTTTGTATCTTCCGACTGCCGGAGGATACTTCACCATCTCGATGATTGCCCTGAGGTCGTCAACGCCGTTGTTGGAGGCTGCGTCGAGTTCTATAACATCGACGAACCTGCCCTCGCGTATGGCTTCGCAGTTTTCGCACTTTCCGCACGGGAGATTCATTCCCGGATCACCGGGTTCACCCTCCATACAGTTGACAGCTTTTGCAAGTATTCGCGCTGTGCTGGTTTTGCCCGTTCCGTGAGTTCCGGCAAATAAATAAGCCTGACTCACCGTACCTGTCCTGATCTGGTTCTGCAGGATGCGGACGATGTGCTTCTGGCCTATTACTTCTTCGAAAACTTCCGGCCTTTCGGCTCTGTATAGTGCGGGCTGCATCGGTACCTCTTTTAAAAACGGTGCATGGCAGCACCCTTTAACTCTAATAAAATAAGCGGGCGGTCTGCAGTACGCAGAGGCTGATCTGCGGCACACAGGACAGATCGCTTAATGCTGCTACCTCTCGGTCCTGACATGGTTCACGGTGCCCCATTGCGCAGGGCCCCCGCGCACAGCAGGCCGCCCGCCCGATTTCGCTCTCCATTTTAACACAAATGACTTGCGCTAACAATGGGAAAGACAGACAAGAAGACCATCCGTTTATGATGTGATTGTTGTTTATGCATATTATGAATACGAACATGTTCGTACTCATTTTGCCGAAATTACGCTAAAGCACGAATAATTTCGTGCTTATGTGGCATATTCATCAACACGAGCACGAACATGTTTGTTACAGAACAGCCGCACAACCCGTCCTCCTTTATCTGTGTTGGGAATAGATCGCTTACAATGCAACGATTTCCATTAAGAAAACCCATTCTTATGAATATCTATGCATAATTGACACTTTTCACTCAAGTGCAGCATATTTCAGTGGAGAGCGATTCGTCCTTCAAATTTAAAAAAAGGCTATCAGGCACGAATAATTTCGTGCTTTTTCATCAAACACGGCAGATAAGGACGAACAACGATACCGCCGGAATTTCCAGAATAAGAACAAATAAAAAAAAATTGACAGGGAAATGTGTTCCCCGTCAACTGCCGATGAAATGATTCAAAGAGATTCCTTTAGAGCATTATTTCTGATTTAGCCTTGCTCGCTGCTATTGTCTCGTTCAGCTTCCTTGCCGGGCTGTAAAGTGCCATGCCGAATGCCACCGAGAAAAGTGCGAACAGCAGCAGTATTCCTATGCAGACCCAGTAGGTGTTGCCGTACATGCCGCCTATGCATTCGCGCATGGCATCCATCGCATAGCGGAATGGCATGAACGGGTACAGCGTCCTGAATATGCCCGGAAGTACCTCGACCGGATATGTTCCGCCGGAGCCTGCAACCTGCAGCACCAGTATGATAACGCCTGCGCCAAGCCCGATGTTGTCGAGCGCAAATACCAGCGCATAGTTGATCATCATGAAGACGATGCTGTTGATGCATGCGAGCAGCACGAATCTGAGCGGCGCCACGCATTGTATGCGCACATACAGCAGATCGCCGGCAGAGACCACAAGGGCCTGCAGGATGCCTACCAGCAGGTAGAGTCCCAGTCTTCCGAAATACCATTCATGGAGTCTCAGATTTGTAAGGTCTTCTCTCTTCTTGATTCTCACTTTTATGAGAACCGCAGTCAGCAGCGCTCCTACCCACTGGGCGAGCACCGTGTAGAACGGCGCCATTGACGAGCCGTAGTTTTCTATTGACCAGAATACCTCTTTGTCCATCCCCACCGGATTAGCGAGATACTCCGCGACCGCAGCCTCGTCATTTGCCATAAGGTGGTTCAGCTTCTCCAGCAGGTCGTTGCCTGATGCGTTCATGAGAATATCGCTCAGTGAGCCCGTCCCGTCCTGAAGTGTCTCCAGATTTGAGGAAGTCGTGTTGATGCTCGACTGGAGCTTCGAAAGCGCGTTTCCGTATGAGCCGAGGTTCTTGCCAAGTGACGACAGGCCCTTGTCTGCACCCGACATGATCTTGCGGAAGCCCGACAAGGATGTCCTCGTGTTTGCAAGTGCCGTCTCGAGATTGCCGTCTATGTCAGTTTTTATCTGCTCCTGTATTTTTTCAGTCAGCTCTTTTGCCTTATCATTATCCTCGGAAATCTTTTTGATTATAGGCTCGCGTTCAGCATAATCCATGTTTTTGTCCAGCTGTTCGAGCCCGGATATTATGTCCCCGAGAGTCGCAGATAGTTCTTCGAACCTCTCGCTCAGGGCAGTGAAGCCTTCCTCCTTCAGGTATTTAGCCTGCTCGTCTGCGCGGGTCTTCATGGTACTGTACCTGCTTACCCATTTGTCCCTGTTGAGGTCCAGGAATGTGTTATAAGCAAGGTCGCTCGCGCTGAGCAGTTCGACCGCAACGGTATCGAAGGTCTTGAGCGAAGAAGCCGTATCCTCTATTTTTTTGTTCGCGTCATCGAGCTTTGACGTGTCCGCTTTTTTAATCTTAGCGAGCTCCTCCTGAGCCTCTGCCAGGATCTTGTCATTGGCCTTGAACACATCATGCGTGCTTCCGATGAATTCATCCGACACGTCGAGGAGATTCCCGGCTGCGTCCGTGAGCCCGGCTGCCGAGTTCGCAAGCGCTATGCAGCTCGTCAGATCTCTGCTCAGATCGTCTATCCTGTTTGCCAGATCTGCCAGCATCTGCTGCGGGTCGAGTCCGTTCGCCTCTGCCACGGATGCAGCGTCGGATACATAGCCCGCCAGAGTTTCTACGAATGCCGCGTTCACTTCCTCCTGCACGGCAGTCTTTGCCTTGCCGGTTATCTTAGGAGCGATAGCATTCTTCTTCTCATTTTCGTAGTATTTCAGCTTAGGATTTGTGAGGTCGCCGTTCAGGAAGCTGAGCACGCCCGCGCTGAAGTCCTCAGGTATCACGAGTGCAGCATAATAATCACCTGAATAGACTCCTTTTATGGCATCTTCATCGTTTTCAACGAAGATCCAGCCTATGTCATCATTCCCTCCGAGCGCCTCAACGATTTTATCGCCTACATTTATGGAGAGCCCAGCTGCCGTATGGCCCTCGTCCATATTGGCAACTGCTACCGAGATGCGCCCTGTAGCATCCGACTCGTAAGGAGCCCAGTTCGATAGAATATTGAACCACGCATAGCAGCAAGGCACAAGGCAAAGCCCCATTATTGTTATGATGGCTACCACGCTTCCTGTTATTTTTTTAAGATCATGTCTGATTATATTGAGGATGTTCTTCATTCTTCATCCTCACTTTCCGGAGCTTTTTCACGCCTGTGTTCCATATAATGGGCGTGTATCTCCTCGTGCTTCTCCTGTATGTGGCTCTGAATCTCCTCGTGCCTCTCCTGTATATGGCTCTGAATCTCTTCGTGCTTCTCCTGCAGACGGGTCTGCACCTTCTCGCGAACCTGCTCTGAATCAGGCAGAAGCACGCCGAAATCTGCCTCTCTGTCGCTCACGTCTTCGAGCGTCTTGCGTATCGAATCGTCTATGTATTCAACACTTATGAGATAAACGGATATGGCGAACATTCCGACAACCCACAGGATCATGAATACGACCCTGTCGCTATCGGTGATAAGGCGTATGAGTATCATAAGGACAGTGAATACGCCAAGAAGCACCAATCCCACTCTTATCCTCTTCTTGTTGCTTTCATGCAAAGCCATGCCGCGGTCGAGCAGCCTGTTGTAGAGGTCTTCATAACGGATGTCCTGCTTTTTTCTGTCCATCACAGCACCTCCGTTTCTTCGATCTTTTCAGATACAAAGCTGTTCATGCCAAGGAAAGGCTTCCTTATGAGCAGCCCTATCGCAAGTCCGACTGCGGCAAAGATGAGCAGGTATGCAAGGTATTTCGTAAAGTCGTGCCTGTATGTGCCGCAAAGAGCTTCTCTCATCGCGTTGATTGCGTGCGGGAACGGGAAGAACTTGTAGATCTTTCCGAATACCGGCGGAAGTATTTCTATAGGATACGAGCCGCTCGATCCCGCTATCTGGAGCACCATGATCACGACAACTATCGCCTTGCCTATGTCTCCGAATGAGATCGTGAGAGCATAGATCAGCAGTACGAATACGAAGCTTGTGACCGCTGCCGAGAACCACATCAGCCACGGATGTACCGGCTGGCAGTCGAGCAGGAATATATCTCCCGCCACAATGACCGCCGCCTGCATCTGCCCGATGAGGAAGAACAGCAGGAAGCGTCCGAAAAATGCCTGGGATTCAGTAGCGCCCGGGAATTTCTTTCTGTCTATATGAGTCTTCAGGATGGATATGAGTATTACCCCGCCGACCCATATCGCTAACACCGAGTAGAACGGAGCCATCGCGGCACCATATGAAGCGACCGAATAGACCTCTTCAACTTCGACGTCAACCAGTGATGAGAAGAATTTCGCATACGCCTCAGGGTCTCCGCCCAGCAGGTCGATCAGAAGCGCAAGTCTGTCGCTCTCAGAAACCGCCTCTACTCTTTCGATGATGTCATCTATCTTGTCTGCAGCCATGCGGAATACCGTCTGCATCTGGAGCAGTGAGTTATCAAGCTCGCTTACGGTATTATCTGCGCTGTCCAGCACAGGTGACATGCCGCTCAGCATTGATGACATACTGTTCATCAGCGGATCCATGAGTTCCATAGTCCTGTCGATGGTGCTTATAAGTGACTCCACGGAATCACTGAGCGATTTCTGGCTCAGCTTCTTCAGCTCCTCCATTATCGCCGGAATTGCCGTAGGATTCGAGAACGCAGTCGTCAGCGTATCTACATCACTTATCATGGCACTCAGTACTGCCCTCAGGGCCATGATCGAGGCTGAATCCTCGGACTCAGGGAACAGCGCAAGCAAACCTTCGAGATCAGATTTGAGTACATTTGCTTTCTCGCCGGCTTCCGCAATCAGAGCTGCTTTTTCCTCTTCGGATAATCCTCCAGCGGTGATCTTATTGACCACTTCTTCGAGTGAGGCCCTTTCTTTCTCAATGCGGGTCTCCCTGTTAACAAGGATCTTCTTTAAAACCTCAAGTGTCTTCTTTGCTTTCGTAAGATCCTTCTCAGCGTCCGAAGCGGATTTCCCCGCTGTCTTGCTCGCGCTTGACAGCTTTTTCTTCGCGTCCTTTATGCCGGAATGTATATTGGCGCTCTTATCCGTAAAGGCGCTTATCGAGGAATCGTACGCCCTGAGCGTATCCCTGAGGTCCTTAAGACGGGCAATCACATCATCAGAGGTATCATCTTCTGACAGCTCGTCCGCGATATCATTGGTCTCATCAAAAATGAAGCCGAAAACAGTCTCCAGATACGTTGTCTTTATGGACTGCTGAAGGTTGGTCACCGCGGTCTCGGTTATCTTAGGCGCGATTGCATTCCTCTTCTGGTTCTCGTAATATGTGAGCGGCGCCCTGTTATCGAGAAGGGCCTGCTCAAAGTGATACATGTTATATGTAAAATTGTCTTCGAAAACAACAGCGGCGTAGTACTTGCCCGACTTCACACCCTCTATGGCCTCATCAGCGGATTCCGGGAACTGCCAGCCGATCTTGTCGCTGGTTTTCAGATCCTCCGCTACTTCTTCAGCCATATTGATGTGTGTCCCATCTTCAAGGTCGAGACCCGGGTCAAGCGAAGCGACGGCGATCTGTATTTCACCGGTGTTTGCATAAGGATTCGCATTGGCAAATATGTTCACCCACGCGTAAAGAGCCGGAAGCACAGAAATCGCCACTATAATAGCCAGCGCAAAAAAGCGCCGGCTTAAAGAACCGATATCACTTCTAAATATGGACAGTATCGTCCTCAATTCAGTTATTCCTCTCCAAGTATATTCTGGTGCAGATTCCTGCGTCCGTTATTACAGGCGTCTGTTTTCTGCCTGAAGACCCCCTGTCACTTTTACAGAGTATGTTTGTGCCTCGAAGCTTTTATACGGCTCATTGCTCTTGAGAGCTCAGCGCTCGCAAGCGCCACATCCCTGTTGGAATTTGCCCTCTTAAGATCCTCTCTTGCCTTCTCCTCAGCACGTCTTGCTCTTGCTTCATCGATCTCTTCAGGATTCTCCGCGGTGTCAACAAGGATCATCACCTCGTTGTTCTCAACCTTAAGGAGTCCATCCGATACGACCGATATCTGCTTGCCGGACATCCCGGCCTTATCAGCTGCTTCACCCACCGGTACATACTCAACGATGCCCGGAACAACAGCCATTATAAGGTTTGAATGGTACGCCAAGATACCGATGCTGCCTTCCGTAGTCATCAGTGATACAGATTCAGCATCGCCGTCATATACCATATGTTCACTTGCCATAAAGTGCAATTTGAACGTCGCCATTTCAAAACCTCTGTTATTCCTTATAGCGTTTTTGCCTTCGCAATTACATCATCGATAGTTCCGACATTGAAGAATGCCTGCTCAGGATATTCATCCATTTCGCCGCTTACTATTGCACCGAAGCCCTTGATTGTATCTGCCAGCTGTACGTAGACGCCCGGCAGACCGGTGAACTTCTCTGCTACGTGTGTCGGCTGCGACAGGAATCTCTGGATCTTACGCGCTCTGTAGACTGTCAGCTTATCTTCGTCGGACAGCTCATCCATACCGAGAATCGCGATGATATCCTGGAGTTCTGCGTATTTCTGCAGTATCTCCTGTACCCTTCTTGCTACCTCGTAGTGCTGCTCACCGACGATGTCTGCCTCGAGGATACGGGATGTTGAGTTCAGCGGGTCGACCGCAGGATAAAGTCCCATCTCGGCGATCTTACGCGAAAGTACTGTTGTTGCGTCGAGGTGCGCGAATGTCGTTGCCGGAGCCGGATCTGTAAGGTCGTCGGCCGGTACGTATACCGCCTGTACCGATGTGATGGATCCTGCCTTCGTGGAAGTGATTCTCTCCTGCAGAGCGCCCATCTCGGAAGCAAGTGTCGGCTGGTAACCTACAGCTGATGGCATACGGCCGAGCAGTGTGGATACCTCTGAGCCTGCCTGCACGAATCTGAAAATGTTATCGATAAAGAGCAGTACGTCCTTGTTCTGCTTGTCACGGAAATACTCAGCCATTGTGAGGCCGCTGAGACCGACTCTCATACGGACTCCCGGAGCTTCGTTCATCTGACCGAAGACCATCGCCGTCTTGTCCATGACGCCGGCTTCCCTCATCTCTTTCCAGAGATCGTTTCCTTCCCTGGAACGCTCACCTACACCGGTGAAGATGGAGTATCCGCCGTGCTCCATTGCTACGTTGTGGATCAGCTCCTGAATGAGTACCGTCTTTCCTACTCCGGCGCCGCCGAAGAGGCCGATCTTACCGCCCTTTGAGTAAGGCTCGAGAAGGTCGATGACCTTGATTCCTGTCTCAAGTATCTCAACTGACGGGCTTATTTCGTCGAAGCCCGGAGCCTTCCTGTGAATCGACATCCTTTCGGTATCTTCAGGGATAGGTTCTCCGCCGTCGATAGGCTCGCCAAGAACGTTGAACATACGGCCAAGGACTCTGTCACCTACAGGTACTCTTATAGAGTCACCGGTGGCGGTGACTTCCATACCGCTGCTCATGCCTTCAGAACCCGAAAGCATGATGCACTTTACGGTATTGTTGCCGATGTGCTGTGCTACCTCCATGACGAGGGTCCTGCCGTTCAGCTCCACCGTAAGGGCTTCGTTGATCCTTGGCATCTGGCCTTCATCAAATTCTACGTTTATTACAGATCCCGAGACCTGCACTATACGTCCGGTCATAATTCCTCCTCTTTAAGTTCATTAGATGGGCTTTAATAATACTTGCCGGGCACGCTCTCGCTGTTATCGAAGGAGCTTGCCGACGTAGATTAATGCTTTCTACACTACGGCAACGCCGTGGTGAACAAGAAAGCATTTCATTCGGACGCAGCGGTACTAAGCTCTGTCTTCACCTTCGGTTTGCCAGTCGCTAAGTGCCGGCGTCCTCGAGTCACCCGTCGAAGTATTATTAAATCCCATTATTGATTTTTACTCCTTAAACTTCGCGCTCCGGATGAGATTTCGGTTATCTCCTGTGTTATCGCGTTCTGTCTGAGGTGGTTAAATTCAAGTGTGAGCTGGTCGAGCAGCTCGCTCGCGTTCTCATTAGCTGAGTCCATAGCCATCATCCTTGCGCTCTGCTCGGATGAATAGCTGTTGACCAGCGCCGAGTAAACGTATCCGACAAGATACGACTGCATTATTCTCTCGAGTACTGTCTTCACATCAGGCTCGTACTCAAATACGGTCGAAGCGTTTACATCCGTTTCAGTACCCTCCGGCACGAAGTCATCCCTGTCGAAAGGAATGAGCCTGTCATGCATCGCGTTTCCGAAACTCAGGCCGCCTGAAAACTCCGTGTAGCATACGTACAGCCTGTCAAACAGTCCATCGTCGAAGTCATCGAGAAGCTCGCGTGTTATGTCTCTTGCCATCGCAAGTGACGGCTGATTCATCGAATGGGCAAAGTCCTCGCAGATCTGTATTCCGTGAGTCCTGAAAAATCTCCATCCGAAATCTCCGACAATATACAGCCTGTACTCGTCGCTCTTGTCCATCAGCGCAAGCGCTTCCTTTATGACGTTCTGGTTGTAGGCTCCCGCAAGGCCCTTATCGCCTGTGATTACAAGGATGCCGTTACGTCCTCCTGCCACAGCCTCATCGACTGCAGCGTCATAGTACCGGCTTGTGATGTCGCCTTCTATGGCGAACATCCTGCGGATCTCCTTTCTCAGAAGGTCAAAGTACGGCTTTGTCTCCTCAGCTTCCTTGCGGGCGCGCCGCATCTTGGTCGAAGAGATAAGATACATCGCGTTTGTGATCTTCTGAGTGTCGCTGACACTTTTTATTCGGTTTTTTATCTCTTTTGTCGATGGCATTTTTTACGCCGCTTTATACTTTTCTTTATATTTTGCGGAGATGTCTATGATCTCCTTCTTAAGATCGTCATCGAGCTTGCCTGTCTGGTCGATGCGGTCACAGATATCTCTGTGATCCGACTCGAACATTTCGATGAGGCTATCGATAAACTTAGGCACTTCCGGCGCAGGGATGCCCTGCATAGTGTGAGCAAGCGCCATAACAAGTGTTATGACCTGCTCATGCTGCGATTTCGGCCTGTACTGCTTCTGTCTCAGCATGCGCATAAGGCCCTGGCCGTACTCGAGCTGCGATCTAGTCTGATCGTCGAGGTCTGAAGCGAACTGCGTGAACACTTCCATCTCGCGGTACTGGGCGAGGTCGATTCTGAGCGTACCTGCGGCCTTCTTCATGGCCTTCGTCTGGGCGTCGCCTCCTACACGGGAAACGGAAAGGCCTACGTTTACGGCAGGTCTCTGACCCGAGAAGAAGAGGTCTGACTCCAGGAATATCTGGCCGTCTGTGATCGAAATGATATTTGTAGGGATGTATGCCGATACATCGCCCGCCTGCGTTTCAACAATAGGCAGAGCGGTAATTGAGCCTCCGCCGATCTCATCCGAAAGCCTTGCGGCTCTCTCGAGCAGTCTTGAATGCAGGTAGAATACGTCGCCCGGATACGCCTCGCGGCCCGGCGATCTGTCGAGCAGCAGTGAAAGCGCACGGTATGCTACAGCGTGCTTTGAAAGGTCATCGTAAACGATGAGTACATCCTTGCCCTTATGCATGAAGTACTCGCCCATTGCGCATCCTGCATACGGAGCGATGTACTGCAGCGGAGCAGGGTCGCTCGCCGAAGCAGTTACTATAATTGAGTAGTCCAGTGCATCGTGCTTCTTCAGAGTCTGCTGTATCTGTACTACCGAAGAAGTCTTCTGTCCGATGGCTACGTAGATGCAGATGCAGTCCTTGCCCTTCTGGTTGATAATAGCGTCTACCGCGATAGCTGTTTTGCCTGTCTGTCTGTCGCCGATGATCAGCTCTCTCTGTCCTCTTCCGATAGGGAACATGGAGTCGATCGAGAAGATTCCCGTCTCAAGCGGCGTATCTACAGGCTGTCTGTCAATGATAGGCGGAGCCTGAGCTTCTACAGGCATGTAGCCCGAGGCCGTGATGTCTCCGAGGCCGTCAACAGGTGAACCCAGCGAATCGACTACTCTTCCGAGGAAGCCCTCGCCTACAGGTGTTCCTGCCGTCTTGCCTGTCCTCTTGACTGAGGATCCCTGAGTGACGCTCTCGTCACTGCTGAAAAGTACGCAGCCGATCGTGTCCCTGCGGATGTCCTGTACCATGCCCCTGACTCCGTCAGCAAACAGCAGGATCTCTCCGAATGTTGCATGCGGAAGCCCGGCAACTGTAGCGATGCCGTCTCCGACCGTGATAACTTCTCCGACCTGCTCGGCCATGGCCTCCGGCGTCCATGTCTCGATACTCTCCTTGAGCAGCGGGATGATGTTGCCGTTGTTTGTAGGCACCTTGACAAGGGTGTCTCTCAGCTGGCGGAACCTTCCGCCTACCGACCAGTCATATATGTCGGAGCCGACCTCAAGTCTGAAGCCTCCCGGGAACGCGTCGGATTTCTCCCATTTGAGAGGAATATCTGCGTTATATTTTTTCTTTAGGAATTGTCCGAACCTCGCCTTCTGCGATTCGCTCGGCTCTGCGGCCGAGTAAATTACTGCGGTGAGGACCATTTCTTCATTACTCATTTATCTGCCTCCTCCGCAGCATCAAGGAACTGATCGAAAGCATCCGAAGCGGTCTGCTCGAGAGTGAGTTTCTCCATAGCGTCGGTGACCATTTCTGTGATCTCCTTCTGCGCGGATTCGATGATCTCGTTCTTCTCTCTTTCTGCTTCACCGCGGGCATCCGAAATGATCTTCTCGGCTTCGCCGCGGGCTGCCGCAAGTCTCCGTTCTCTTTCTGCTTCGATTTCCTTGCTCATCCTGTTCTTCTCAGTCCTGACTTCCTCGTCGAACTCTTTCTCTTTCTTCTCATAGGAAGCCTTGCTGTTCTCGGCATCAGCCAGAGCCTGCTCAGCTCTGCTGTCCATGTCAGCATAATGAGCCTCTCTTCCGTCCATGAAATCCTTCACAGGCTTATAGAGAAGTATATAAAGAGCTCCGAAGAGTATGGTGAAGTTGAACAGGTGCAGCAGTATTTGCTGCCAATCTATATTAAGTGGTACTCCTGTCATCTTATTACTCCCTGTCTGTCAAATGTACCGGTCTGCTGTCGCACCCGCTAAAGAACGAATATGATCAGAATAACCGTGAGCAGCGCATAGATGACTACTGTTTCAATAAAAACGAGTCCAAGCATGAAACTGGTACGGATCTTGCCGTCCGCTTCAGGCTGCCTCGAAATACCTTCGGAAGTCTTTGCGCCGAGCAGGCCCATTCCGATGGCGCCTCCGCATGCAGCGAGTCCGATAGCGATTCCTGCAGCTATGGCTTTGAGACCTGTAGTGGTAGCGGCAGCAGCAACTGCTGCGTCACCGGCAGCTGCGGCATCGCCGCTGTCAGCGAATACTGCTACCGTCAGGATCATCATCATGGCGGCAGCGACCATTGCGAGCACGATTGCCATTCTTCTCAGTTTCTTTGCATTGAGGTTAAGCATTTTAGTTTCTCCTTTTAAAAAAGTGTTATTGATATCTCTGTTAAGCAGTTTGTTCCTTTACTACTGTCTTGCGCTTTTTTCCGCGTCGCTTCTCTTTTGGCGGTTTCACGACTTTTTCGGATACTTCTCCGTAGAAGAGTGATGTCAGCATGGTAAGTACGTATGCCTGTATCAGTGCGTGGAGCAGTGTAAACAGTACTCCTACTATGACCGGTACAACGTAGCTCATTGCCGTGTAGTAGTAAACAAGCTCTGTGACCAGTGCTCCCGAGATCAGGGCTCCGAAAAGTCGGAAGCTGAGTGAAAGCGGAAGCGAGAAGTCCTTGAGGGTCTTGCCTATACCCTTTACTCCGTTGCCCACGATACCTCCTGACATTATCACGAGATATGAGAGGCAGCCCATCATGATGGCCCCGTTTACATCAGCCATCGGTGCCGGAAGGGATATCGGGTGGCCTCCCGTGGTCATCACCTGAACTCCCAGAAGCTCGAACAGCGTGCCTGTAAAGATGTATGAACCGGCCGCAAAAATGTACGCTCCCAGAAATCCGTTGATATGTGAATTGCTCTTCGCCATTCCGTCAAAGATGCCGACCACAGTCTCAAGCACGAGCTGGAACTTTCCCGGTACAAGCTTGAAGCGCGGTATCACGAATATCCTGCAGATGAGTGCGAAGATTATCATGATGCCCGACACAATAAAACCTGAAATCAGTGCCGGATTGACATCTTTGAGTCCGAACAGGCTGACCTTGTTGACGTCGTGCATTACGGCGTCTCGCATAACGGTCTGAATGGACTCTTCTTCTCCTACCCCGCCGCCGGTAAGTATGGATCCAACCATGAATACCAGCGCGATGGCTGAGAAGAACAGTATTGCTTTTTTACGCTCTTGTTTAGTCATAAGCGTATACTCCTTTAACAATGCCATCTCTCCTGACCGTTATGATCAGTTGCGATGGCAGCTTTCCTAACTGAATAATTTTACCACTTTGCGAACAGGTTTCAAGCCCTGTATAAAAAAAGACCTTGTCCGCCGGCAAGGTCTCTGTATCATTCATCGTAATGAAACGTGCTGTATTGTTCATTTACATCTCCCTTCACTTTCAACATAATCACCCGTATCTATGTTGAAGATTCGGTATGCTGATTGACGGGATGCGATGTGTTTTACCTGATATGCGCCAGTTCATCTTCCGCGGCAGCTCGTATCTCCTCCATCACCGAAAGCTGTTTTTCTACACTTTCAGCGTTATCACGTACCTGTATGTCCGCATTACCTGCTTCATCAAACCTGATCATGGTACAGGACACAAGAATAGGTTCAATAAAAAAGAAAGCTCCCACGCCTGCAATTATGATTCCTTCAGGATGTCTGCATACATAACTTTTCAGCTTCCCCGGCTGTGAAAAAAACCTTACATGACGAAGCTGTCCCGAGGCATCATAGAATGACCTTTTTACATCAGGGTCATCCACCAGCAAAGCCCCATCAAGAATATGTCCGTTTATCTTTATATCCTTCATCTTTTCCTTTTTAGCGTATATCAGCAGTCCGAACAGCAATGATCCTTATGTATAAAACCTTTGTGATAATAGCAAAACATTTAGTCATATTCAATGTTTTGCATTTATTATCTTATGTTTTTACATTGTAAACCAAATGTATTGCTTTGAACTATCATTTATATAAAGAACTATCATCAGAACCAGGTAAGCAACATGAGAAAAAGGGTCGACGACAGCATGTACAATATCGGGTCAAATATCCGCACCGCGCGTGTGCGGGCCGATTTGACACAGGAGAAAATGTCGGAAATGATTGGTGTTACCCCTCAGTATTTATCTGATCTTGAGAGAGGGCTTGTCGGCACATCTATATCTACGCTGATAAGAATCTGTACTGAGCTCAACGTAAGCTCAGACTTCATACTGTTTGGCAACAGCCGCTTTACAGATACAGCCAACTCAACACTTATAGAAAAAATCCAGCGCCTTCCGAAAAACAAGGCAGAGATGGCGGAAAGGAATCTCGATCTCTTTTTAGAGGCAATGGATATGGATCCCGATCAACGTACCGACAAATAGATTTTTCAAGGTGCTTTTGAGGACTCCCGCCCCGGGACCTGCCGGCGTGATAAATATAAAAATAGGGCGGTGCTTTCGCACCGCCCTCTTGCAGTTTTATTTTTCTGTATTAAACAAGTTCCAGAAATACTACTTCTGCATTGTCTCCCTGCCTAGGTCCCAGCTTGAGGATACGTGTGTATCCGCCGTTTCTGTTCTCATAGCCCGGAGCGATCTCATCGAAGAGTTTAGTCACAACGTCTTCATCAAACAGATACTCGAGGCACTGTCTTCTTGCGTGAAGGTCGCCCTTCTTTGCGATTGTGATCAGCTTCTCAGCCTGACGGCCGGCTTCCTTAGCTCTCATATCTGTTGTTGTGATTCTGCCTTCTCTGAAAAGATCGGTTACCAGGTTTCTCAGCATGGATTTTCTGTGTGCAGAATTTCTGCCCAGCTTCTTATAACCTTTCATTGATGGCTCCTTTCAAATTACTCTTCTTCGCTCGGCTTGAGTGAAAGCCCCAGCTCAGCGAGTTTGTTTTTAACTTCTACCAGCGACTTCATTCCGAGGTTTCTGACCTTCATCATGTCTTCCTCAGTCTTCTGTGTGAGCTCCTCAACTGTGTTGATGGATGCTCTCTTGAGGCAGTTGAATGAACGTACAGACAGTTCCAGTTCTTCGATTGCCATGACGAGTGCCTTTTCCTTGCGATCCTCGTCCTTCTCAATCATAAACTTCATGTCGCTGACTTCTGCACCAAGTCCGATGAACAGATCGAGGTGCTCCTGGATGATCTTTGCTCCGATCGAAACGCCCTCTTCAGGAGCGATCGAACCGTCAGTCCATATCTCCAGTACGAGTCTGTCATAGTCTGTTTTCTGACCGACTCTTGTGTTTTCAACCGTAAAGTTGACCTTTGTAACCGGTGTGAAGATCGAGTCAACAGGGATAACCGCGATCGGTGTCTCCGGGGTCTTGTTCTCTTCTGCAGGAACATAGCCCTTGCCTGTTGCGATGTTCATCTCCATTACCAGCGTAGCATTGTCTGCCAGTGTGGCAATGTGGAGGTCGGGATTGTAGATCTCTGTATCTGAATCTACGAGGATGTCCCTGGCCGTGACTTCGCACGGACCAACGGCATTGATGATCGCTCTTCTGTCGTCATCTCCGTCGACCCTTACTGCGAGTCTCTTGAGGTTAAGGATGATCTCAGTTACATCTTCCTTAACACCAGGAATAGTCGAGAATTCGTGGAGAATCCCGTCGATCTTTACGCTTGTGATTGCTGCGCCCGGAAGGGAACTAAGCAGAACTCTTCTCATGCAATTGCCGAGAGTTGTGCCGTATCCTCTCTCAAGAGGTTCGATCACGAATTTGCCATAACGACCGTTTTCATCAACTTCTTTGGTAATAGTTGGTTTAATAATCTCGATCATAGTCTTCCCCCTGGATATTCAATTAAACGACTGCTTTTTTGCCGGATCACCCGGCTTCAAGCTATTATCTTGAATAGAACTCTACGATGTAGTGTTCTTCGATAGGAAGGTCAACGTCCGCTCTCTCAGGAGTTCTGACGATCTTTCCCTCGAACTTATCAAGATTAAGGTCGATCCAGGCAGGTGTTGTGATGATCATTTCCTTAAGCTCGTTGAACTTAGGGGATGACTGCGACTTAGCCTTTACGGATACAACATCGCCAGCCTTGAGCTCCATTGAAGGGATGTCTGCCTTCTTGCCGTTTACCAGGAAGTGACCGTGGTTGACAAGCTGACGAGCTTCTCTTCTTGTTGCTGCGAATCCCATTCTGAATACAACATTGTCCAGTCTGCTCTCGAGCATGATGAGGAGGTTCTCACCGGCTCCGCCTTTTCTCTTCGAAGCCTTGTCGAACAGGTTGCGGAACTGAGTCTCGCTGAGTCCATAAGTGAATCTTACTTTCTGCTTCTCATTCAGCTGGATACCGTATTCACTCTTTTTACGGCGTCTTACTGCGCCATGTCTTTTGGATTTTTTATTAACACCCAGGTACTGTGGCTCGATACCAAGAGCTCTTGCTCTCTTCAGTACAGGTCCTCTATCTCTTGACATATATTCTGCTCCTCCTTCCCGATTAGACTCTTCTCTTCTTAGGCGGTCTGCAACCATTGTGAGGAATCGGTGTGATGTCCTTGATCATGGTTACCTTGAGTCCTGCAGTCTCGAGTGCTCTTACTGCGGAATCTCTGCCCGAGCCAGGTCCCTTTACGTAGACTTCTACTGTCTTGAGACCGTGTTCCATAGCCGCCTTAGCTGCTACTGTAGCTGCCTCTGCTGCTGCGAACGGAGTGCTCTTACGGGAGCCTCTGAATCCGTTTGAACCAGCGCTGGACCAGCTAAGTGCGTTTCCGTCCATGTCGGTCAGTGTGATCAGCGTATTGTTGAAGGTGGACTGGATATGAGCCTGGCCACGTTCAACGTTCTTACGTTCTCTTTTC
>ONRQ01000059.1 GCA_900320285.1 uncultured Eubacteriales bacterium | reverse complement strand
GACTCTTCCGCAGAACTCGATGCGGTGTTCAACTCCCGGGAACTCCTTTATCACCGAGGAAATCACGTCCGGGCTGATGCCCGCGAAGAATGATATAGCTGCCGCAGCAAGCACGTTTTCTACGTTGTGATCGCCTATGATGCGAAGATCAGACCTGTCACATATAAAGTGTTCTGCGCCTTTAATGTCCTTTACGATAATCTTTGTACCGTCAAGATAGGCTCCGAAATCCGGTTTTTCCTTTCTGCTGAACGGGACAACCGTCGCTTTTGTGCTTTCGGCGAGCGCATATGCCTGTTTGTCATCAAGATTTATGATCAGGTACTCGTCTTCTGACTGATTTGCGGCCACCTGTGCCTTTGCCGCGCCATAGGCCTCCATTGTGCCGTGCCTGTTGAGATGATCAGGCGTAAGGTTGAGGATGGCTGACACGACAGGCCTGAAATCTACGGCTGTCTCAAGCTGGAACGATGACACCTCTGTCACGAGCCAGTCCTGATCGGTGCTGTCCATTGCCTGTGTAACGACCGGATTTCCGATGTTGCCGACGACCGCCGTATTTCTCCCTGAGGCTTTGAAAATCTCGCCTACCAGTGTAGTTGTCGTTGTCTTGCCGTTTGTGCCTGTAATCGCCACAAAATTGCCTTCTCCGAGTCTGTACGCGAGCTCCAGCTCACCGATGATCTCGGTGCCGGCATTCCTTGCTTCCTGAATGTAGTCCAGCGAAGTCGGAACTCCCGGGCTCAGTACCAGCATGTCATATGCTGTCATGTCGTCAGGAACACTGCCGAGATATGATCTTATTTCCTCATTCTGCATGTACTGGAGGAACTGCGTATCAAGCTTGTCAGGAGTCTTGGAGTCCTGGATGGTTACTACTGCGCCGGCTTCATTGAGAGCCTTTGCCGCGGCCTTCCCGGACTTTCCCAGACCGACTACGAGGATATTGCGTCCTCTGAGTATCTGTTTGTAAGTAATTCCCCTTCTCATTATGTATTGGTCCCTTCTGTTTATTATTTATTAGCGGACTGATAAGTACGCGATGACACAGCAGATAAAGGTGAAAATGCAGAATACGCGTACCACCTTTGTCTCATGCCAGCCGCCGAGCTCAAAGTGATGATGGATAGGTGCCATCCTGAACACTCTCTTGCCGCCTGTCTTTTTGAAATATGTGACCTGGATGATAACGGACAGTGCCTCAATAACGTAGATGAGACCGGCTATAGGCAGAAGCCATTCCATATGGCCTACGATCGCCATTGCCGAAAGCACTCCGCCGAGTGCCATTGAGCCCGTGTCTCCCATGAAGATCTTTGCCGGATAGTGGTTATAGAGCAGAAAGCCAAGGAGCGCGCCGAATACGGCCTGGCCGGCAACGGCCATCGGCTCGTTGCCGCCGTGCACGGTCATTCCGACGATGGCGAACGTGCACGCCACGATCGACGAAGTGCTCGCGGCCAGGCCGTCAAGTCCATCTGTAAGATTGACAGCATTGGCCATGGCCACCTCTATGAAAATCACAAACGGTATATACAGGATGCCGAAGTCGACTGTTTTGCCGAAGAACGGTATCAGCATGGTGGTGCCTTCTTTTGTCATCATGAAGACTGCGAGAGCGGCACCAAATATTACCTGGAGAAGCAGTTTTTGCTTCGGTGTAAGTCCTTCATTCTGCTTCTTGGCTACTTTGTTGTAGTCATCAATAAAACCGATCGCTCCGAAAGCGAACATGCTGAGGAGAATGGCTATCTTTCCGGTCGCCTCGCTCCCTTTCATGAACATGCTTGCAACTATAGCTACGGTAATACCGATAATAAAGGCTATTCCGCCCATGGTAGGCGTTCCGGCCTTGCTCAGGTGGGCCTGAGGCCCTTCTTCCCTGATGAACTGCCCGAACTGCCTGTGTCTCATCAGAGGTATCATCCTGGCTGTCACCAGCATGCTTACGGCGAATGCAATCGCCGCTATGAGCGCGTATGCTCCGATTCCGTGACTCGTACTCATTTACTCTCTTCTCTCTCCGTTCTGCCGCAGATATCACTCGCTATAGATATATACGACCGACTCTTTATCTACTCTTGTACCCGCCTTAGGATACTGATCTACTACCACAAACGACTGATTGCTGTGGTCTTCAGGGATAACCGCGTAAGTAAGACCGTAGAGCTTGATGTTTTTGATGGCATCCTTGCTGTCCATGCCGGTGACATCAGGCACTTCTACAGTGTTTTTCTTAGCAGCCTTTTTCTCTTCCTTGGTAAGCTTGCGCTCCACGCCCAGGTATTCAAGGCTCTTTTCGGTGATCTCCTTGACTATAGGGCCGGCTGTGTAAGCACCATACTGGATTTTTGTAGGCCTGTAAACGATACATATCATCGAGATCACAGGATCGTCCATAGGAGCCATTGCCACAAAGGATGTATTGGTCTCGTTGCTGTACTTCTTGTTTGCAACACGGTTAGCCGTACCGGTCTTGCCGCCTACCCTGTAGCCCGGAATATACGCCGTGGTTCCGCCGGCATCAGACACGTAGTATTCCATGATGTCGCGCATCTGTGTAGCGGTCTCTTCGGATATTACCTGCCTGACTTCGGTGTCAGGGATCTCCTCCACGACCTTGCCGTTTTTATCGACTATCTTATCCACGATTTTAGGCTTCATCAGGACACCGTTGTTGCCCAGACTGTTGACTGCGCAAAGGATCTGCAGCGGCGTTATGGCGATTCCCTGACCATAGCCTGTAGTTGCAAGATCTACATCGCTCATATCTGCCGGATCCTTGACGATGGACAGTCCTTCGCCCGGAAGGTCTACTCCCGTCAGGTCGTTGAATCCGAACAGATCAATGTAGTTGTAGAAAGTGTCAGCTCCCATGTCGAGAGCAACCTTTGCAAGAGCAGGGTTGCAGGAGTTTCCGACAGCTTCCTTCAGTGACTGCTTTCCGTGAGTATACAGGCAGTGGAGATAGTAGCCTCCTACCTTGATGGCTCCCGTACAATTGTATGTGGACTTTTCTGTGGCGCTTCCCGAATCCAGGGCTGCTGCCGCCGCTATAAGCTTGAATGTTGAACCCGGCTCATAGACATCGCTCACAGCGGTGATCTTCCACATGTTGCTGAGGTAATCAGTCTTTTCCTTGTCGGTCATCTTATCGAATTTCGCTTTTTCCTTCGGGTCAGACGGCTCATTGGAATTATTCGGGTCGTACTCAGGAGTTGTAGCCATGGCGAGTATGTCCCCGGTCTTAGGATCCATGACGATGCACGTAATGGCATCAGCCCCGGTCTTCTGCATGCCTGTCACAAGAGCGTCTTCCACAAAGTGCTGGATCACGGAATCGATGGTTGTTACGATACCATAGCCGTCCTGTGCCTTGTAGTATCTTGTTTTGCTGTTTGAAAGCGTATCGCCGTTGTTGTCAGTCGTCCTGACCGTTCTTCCCTTTATTCCGGCAAGCGTTGAGTTGTATTCATACTCGAGGCCGGAACGTCCGGCGTTGTCCTTGTTTACTCCGCCAAGCACCTGAGCGGCAAACGCGCCGTTAGGGTAATACCTCGCTGCACGGGTCTTTACGATTACATCGCCCGCGAACTCGTTCTCAGCAGCCTCTACCTGCTGTCTGGTGAGTCCTTCGCCCAGCAGCACGAGGTTCTCTTCCCCTTCAAGAAGAGCCTTTATCTCGGCTGCGTCCTTGCCCGTGATGTGGGCAAGTCTTAGGATCCTCTTGGCTTTGTCGTCTGCGCTGATGCTGTCGTCCTTGTATATGTACTGTGTATACGCATAGAGCTCATACTCAGTCACCGTCTCGGCGAGAGTGTTCATACGGGAGTCATAGATGGCGCCCCTCACAGGAGCGATCTCCGTATCCACCTTCTGCATGTCTGCGGCCAGCACCTTGAGCTCATCCGATTTATATATCTGCCAGTATCCCATACGGAAGATAAGCGCAAAAAGCAGCGCAAGAATCACCCCGAAACCGAACGCAAGACGCTTACGGTTCCTGGAGGTGATCACATTTGTGTTGTCTTCGAGAGCTTTCCTCCTGATCTTTTCTCTTTTCTTATCAGTCTTTTTTACTGTATCCATACTTCCTCATTTAAGCATACATATACGGATATACTATACCACATATGGTATTAAGATTTAAAGGGCGATACTGTATTTAGAAAGAACCAAATTTACTAAAAAAGCCACCGAACCGTTGCCGGATCAGTGGCACTGAATTATCTGCACTATGCGTTAATTATATGCTTCACTCCTTATGGCAGCAGCAAGATTATTCACTTCTGACGTAACGTTGCCAAGCTTAACTACGTTTTCTGCTGACGGATACACCATGCCGAACTGCTGTGTTGCAACTTTTTCGATTCTGGTGACTCTTGTCTCGTCGACTATCTGGCTCTGCAGTGAATCGATCTCAGCCTGGAGGTATTCATTTTCTCTCTCGAGGATGTTGTTCTCGTGCTGGATGATAGCGGCATATGATCTCATTCCTACGAGTACGAATATACCGATCATTACTACAGCCAGTATCCTGACTGCGCTCTTTCTGTCAGCTCTGATTCTGTCTTCCTTGATTCTCTGTGCTCTGCTCTTCATGGTCGTACATCTCTTTCGAAGTGTGTTATAAGTGTTACAGCTTCTCGAGCACTCTGAGCTTGGCGCTCCTTGCCCTCGGGTTTGTCTCAGTCTCTTCTTCCGTAGGTGCTATCGGTTTTCTTGTTACCCTTTTTACGTCGGCTACCTTGCCGCATACACATACCGGAAAGTCTTTAGGGCATGTGCACGGATCGAGCCTTCTTTCGAACTCCGTCTTCACTATCCTGTCTTCGAGTGAGTGGAAGGTTATTATCGCTATCCTTCCTCCGCTCTCCAGAAGATCCGGAAGTTTTTCAACCGCCTCCCTCAGGTGACCGAGTTCGTCATTTACTTCTATCCTTATCGCCTGAAATGTCCTTTTGGCCGGATGCGGTCCCGTGCGTCTGGCCCTGGCCGGAATGGCTGCCTTTATGATCTCTGTCAGCCTTCCTGTTGAATCTATCGGTGACTCTGCTCTTTCCCTGACGATGAATTCGGCGATCCTGGATGCCCAGCGCTCTTCGCCGTATTCCCTTATCATTCTGGTGAGCTCATCTTTGCTGTAGCCGTTCACTATGTCGTAAGCCGTGAGCCTGTCGGAGTCGTCCATCCTCATGTCGAGAGGAGCATCCTGCATGTAGCTGAATCCCCTTTCGGGATTGTCCAGCTGGTAGGAGCTGACTCCCAGGTCGAGCAGTATGCCCTGAACCTTTCCGCCGGCAGCTTCCGCGATCGCTTCCACATCGCTGTAGTTGGCGTGTACGAATCTCTTTTCGCAGCTGTACTCTTCAAGTCTCTTCTCCGCTGCTGCCAGAGCTTCCCGGTCTCTGTCCACCGCTATCAGCACGCCTCCTTCCGTAAGCCTCCGGCAGATCCCGGAGGAATGTCCGCCGCAAACAGTACAGGTACATGTTCGAATTCCATGTGGAACCTCTCTATATGCTGAATTCTCTGAGCTTGTCAGTGAACTTGCTGTCTTTCATCTTCTTTGCCAGGTCGAAGTCCGCTTTCGTCTCAGCGCTCCATATCTCCACTTTGTTCATGGCACCTGTAGTCACCAGGTCTTTTGTGATATGCGCGTAGTCCCTGAGGTTCTGCGGGATCTTTATCCTTCCCTGACCGTCGAGTTCGCAGAGCTCTGAATTTCCGAAGAAGTCTCTGATGAACTCACGGAAGTCTGCGTCCGACTGAGGCAGTGCCGCGATCTTTGCGGCCATCTCTTCGAAGTCCTCCATGGTGTAGATATAGAGGCATTCATCGAATCCTTTTGTGAGCATGCACTTACCGCCCAGCTGGTCCCTGAACTTTGCAGGTACGGCCATCCGGTTCTTGTCATCTATTTTGTTCGTGTAAGTGCCTAAGAACATTTTTCGTTGAAATTTCAGTGCTTTGCAGCCTTGTTTGTATAAATATCGAAACGTTTGATAGATAGATTTTACCCCACTTTTCCCCACTTTATCAAACGAAAATCTTATTTTTTGTTATGTTTTCCCCACTTTTTTGTGTAAAGTTGCCTTTACAAAGCCGATTTTTTAAAAAATAAAAAAGCAGACACAATATGTAGTGTCTGCTTTACATTTTTGTACAATATCTAGGTAAAGATATCTTTACATATTTTGAGGTTGTGTTACCTTGTAACCGATGCCACAAGATATGGTTTTACTGAATTATACGAGTTCGCCCCTGTCGGCCTTCTCCTGCTCTTCCTTAGTCATGCTGGTAACCGTTATACCCATGAATGCCATAATGAGGCAGATGATCGGCATGGAATAGTTAAATACTGCCCAAGGAGCATATACAGCCCAGCCGACTCCGAGAGTCTTTGCGATGAACAGTCCACATGTGTTCCATGGTACCAGACATGAGGTTACTGTTCCTGCAGATTCCAGCGCGTTCGACAGGCTCTTCGGGTGGATCCCCCTCTCCCTGTAAGCAGGTGCGTACATTCTGCCAGGTACCAGGATGGATATGTACTGCTCAGGCATTACCACATTCGAAAGCACACATGTTGCCTCTGTAGCAGCCACCATGCCGGCACCGCTCTTTATCTTACTCGATACTGCATTAATGATGACTGCCAGCTGGCCGGACCCTTCCATTATGCCGCCGAACATCATAGCGATCATTGTCATTAGGATGGAGCTTGACATGTTCATGAGACCGCCGGTCGTGAGCAGATCGTTCAGCGATTCTACATCACTTTCCATGACGAATCCGTTGAGTGATACATCAAGTATGCCGCCGATACTGACACCACTCTGAGCGAACGGAGCCATTATTGCTGCGGTCAGGAATCCGAGTGTTATTCCCGGTATAGCCGGTACCTTGAGAGCGATCGACAGAATTACGACCAGCGGAGGCAGAAGCAGTATAGGACTTACATTGAACGAAGCCTTGATTCCTTCCATGATAATAGTCGCCTGTGATGTGTCTACATTACCGCTGGTAGCATGCATAAAGCCATACACTCCGAAGAACAGCAGCGAAAGTATATATGCCACCATTGTGGACTTAAGCATGTATTTTACATGTGTGAATACGTCTGTGCCTGCCATGGCAGGTGCGAGGTTTGTAGTATCCGAGAGGGGTGAAAGCTTATCGCCGAAATACGCTCCGGCCAGGACAGCGCCTGCGGTCGGACCTACCGGCATTCCGAGTCCCTGTCCGATACCTATGAGAGCCAGTCCCATCGTACCCATTGTGCCCCATGATGTTCCCGTAGCCAGCGATGTGATCGAACAGATAAGTACAGCAGCCACAAGGAAGATCTTAGGGCTGAGCAACTTGAGTCCGTAGTAGATCATTGTAGGGATGGTGCCGGATATCAGCCAGGCACCGATCATCATTCCGACAATAGCCAGAATAAGAATGGACTGCATGGCCTTTGAGATACCATCTACCATCATCTTTTCTATCTGAGACCAGTTATATCCCAGATACATCGCCATTATTGCAGAGATTATTACTCCGATAAACATCGGTATATGAGGGTCAACCTCGAATACTATGATACCGACAGCCATAACAGCTATCAGTCCGCCGAATGTAATCAGGGCATGTATCAGCTTAGGCTGACGTATCTCCCTTTCTTCAATAAAAATGTTCTTCATCTATAGTTCTTTCCCTTTCTGAATATTTTCTATACTGACATATAATACACAAAAGTGTGTATTTATGCAACAATTTGAATTAATATTAACACCGCTTAATGCACCCTTCTATTTGCGGGGACCGATAAACTCTCTGAGTATCGCGTTATCAGGGACAGCATCTGTCGTTTCTATCCTGTCAAAATACTTCATGAACATAAGTATTCTCTGCGCTTCTTCATACTGCTCACTTGTTTCCGGTATCGCTTTCAGAAGCGGTTCGGCAAACGTCTTGAGCATGTTGGTCTCATAGACGGTACTTGAGTTGAACACCACATCAGCCGATGAGCTGTACGGGAATATATTTACGCTCTCTCCCGCTCTTACCTTCGGCCATGACTCAAGCGTGGCCTCAGCGTTATATCCTCTGAACTGGTTGTCTCTCACCATGCGTCGCAGCAGTCTCGCATCAGCTGTTGACAGCCTGTTATGCCTGTCAACGGCGATCTGTGTCAGCGGACTTATGTAAATTTTGAATTTATCCTTTCTCGGGATGTTCTCTGTCAGCACATCATTGAGGCTGTGAATACCTTCGATAACGAGGATCTGGTTCTTTTTAAGCCTGGTGATCCGCTTTCCGAAGACTTTTGTGCCGTTGACGAAATCGAACTCCGGTATATCCACTTCCTTTCCGGCAAGCAGGTCTTCCATCTGCCGGTTGAACAGTTCAAGATCGACAGCTCCGAGTCCCTCGAAGTCCGGCTTGCCGTCAGGACCGAGCGGAGTCATTCCCCTTTCGACAAAATAATCGTCTGTGCCAAGATACAGCGGAGCGTCGCCTGAGAGTCTTTCTATCTCAGCACATATCCTCTTTGCCGTGGTGGTCTTTCCGCTGCTCGAAGGACCCGCTATCAGCACAACTTTTTTATGTTTTTCAATTATTTTCTCAGCGAATTCCTCAAGCTGTCTGGACTGCAGCCATTCGCTCTGGCGGATGATCTCATCAGCATTGCCCGCTCTGATCTCCCTGTTTATATCAGCCAGATAGCTGATGCCTGTGTACTTGCGCATGCGCCTGCATTCCGCATATGCCTCATAAAGCTTGTCGTCGTCCCTGTATTTCGGGATGGTGTGGTTGTGCAGCGCATTAGGGAGTCTTAGAAGAAGGCCGTTTCTGTAAGGCCTGAGATCGAAAAGATTTATATACCCCGATGTCGGAAGCATGACTGTATACATGCAGTTTCTGTAATTGTGCAGCTCTGATATCTCAACAATTTCATCAGCAGGACGCTGATCAAGAAGCTCCGCCTTTTCAGGATATCCGAGTGACCTCCATTTCTTCGCAGCGTGCTCTGCCGTATCGTGCTCAATGACGATCTCAGTATCATGCGCGATGATCTTCTCCATCTTATCCCTTATCTTGTGGATATCCGATGTGGTCAGCTGCGCTCCATCCAGATTGATATAGCTGTAGTAGCCCTGGTTGAGTGAATTTCCGATCGTTACATCGGCATGTTCAAAGACGCTTTTTACAGCCTTGAGGTATATAAGAATGGCGGTATTGTGATAGGCGCGTTCATCGGTGAACGTCTTGATTTCGAATTCTCTTGCCATTTTGTTTTCTCCTGTTTTTCTACATTGTTGCGTCATCGTATTTTACCACTATTCAATTGACTAAGAACACCCCATGATTTAAAATGAAACTGATATTGGACATCCGGTTTTTTGATGTGCATTTTTATCATATTGTCAACCAATGAGGCAACTTTTTTATTCTTAGGGAGGGATAATAAATGAAGAAGGAATATGAACCTCTATTCACCCCTTGGAAGATCGGCAACGTAGAGATCCCTAACAGGATCGTTCAGACATCCATGGGCGGAACTTCGCTCTTCGGATGGCTCGAGCCTTGCCACTTCGACAAGGAAGCTGCTCACCACATTCTCGGTCGTGCTCAGGATGGTGTAGGTCTGGTTCTTCCGGGCATGCAGTGCGTAAGAGACACAATGGGCAGAAGATGGCTCTATCAGAACAAGAAAATGTTCAAGGACCTCGCTGAGTGGATGCCTGAATTCCACAAGACAGGCTCCAAGCTGTTCATCCAGCTCGCAGGCGGATTCGGACGTTCGATGGCTATCAACGACATGTTCGTAAAGATGCTCGAAAACAAGGCATTCGGTGCTGTTTCCAAGCCTTTCGTAGACATCGAGTACTGCTGCGCTTCCGCTGGTGAGACCCCTAACAGATGGTATCCTTCGATCAAGTCGAGAATGATGACCATCGAAGAAATCCAGGAGATGGTAGAAGCTTTTGCAAAGACAGCAAAGCTCTGCAAGGACGCAGGTGTTGACGGCGTTGAGATCCACGCTGTACACGAGGGCTACCTCCTCGACCAGTTCACCATTGCAAACATGAACTACAGAACTGACCAGTACGGCGGTTCATTCGAAAACAGATTCAGATTCCCTGTCGAGATCGTACAGGCTATCAAGAGAGAATGCGGACAGGACTTCCCTGTTGCTCTGAGATACTCCGTAGTATCCAAGACAAAGGGCTGGCTCCAGGGCGCACAGCCGGGCGAAGAA
>ONRQ01000015.1 GCA_900320285.1 uncultured Eubacteriales bacterium | reverse complement strand
CGATAACATCTGAAGGATCAAGTGAGGGGCACCTCGCCAAGCGCGATGACACCGGATGGGTATAATGGTACGCTTCCCCAGTCTCAGTCCGTGCGTTAAAAGCGTCCCAGGCAAAGAGGGGAAACCGATAGATCGTCGGTGGGGTTAGTGACCCCGTGAGTGTGCTTCGCTAGCACACGCCTGCTTTATTCCCTGATCCGGGGGCGTGGTGGACAAATGCGGATAGATAAAAGATTACAAAGCGGTGCCAGCAGGGGGCAGTGCGCCTTCTGAGGTACCGCTTTATATTACATATCAATCTGCAGACACCTCCGCAGGGAAGCTGTGTATTTCAATAACGCAGAAGAATCTGGAGGAAATATGGAACGAATGAATTCGGAAAAAAGAGTTTTCCGGAGAAGCGAGATATATGACATTGGTGAGCTGGATACTACAGGATCGGAGCAGCAAGGTGGACGCCCTGTTCTGATTGTGAGTTCGGATAACTTCAACTTTTACTCACCGGAAGTCATAATCCTGTTCATTACCAGTCAGCTAGACAAACGAGGGAACAAGTATCATATCAATCTGCCCGGTGTCATAGGGCTGGAAAAGAAATCGATGGTCCTGGCCGAACAGATCAGGACCGTCGATAAGAGCAGGATACTGAACAAACGAGGTCAACTCGACCTGGCGACAATGAACCGTGTCGACCGAGGACTTAAGACTATTCTCGATCTCAGAGCTTCGAAGGAAGACAAAGAAGTGAAAGAAGCCATTAAGAAAGAAAGCATGAAGACTTTTGAAGAATGGAAAAGGCAGAAGAAACTCGAGGAAGAAGTCAGGCGCAGTGCTGCTACACGATGCGCAGCGAAATGACAGAAAGGTTCATGGTGATAAAAATGATCAGAATGACAGGATATATATACGATGAAAACGATGATATGGCTCCTGTAATGGATGCGATACTCAGGAGACTTGGCTTCGGTGTCACATATGGTAAGGATGATGATGGCGAGTGGATGAGCAGAGTCAATCACCGGGATATGCAGGATGCTCTTGAAGATATGACAGAAACAGAGCGAGAAATAGTCAGAAAATTCTTCATGGAGAGAAAGACTCTTCTGGATATATCAATAGAGATGAATCTTCCGATGGACATGGTCGGAGGATATATAAAGACGCTCAAGGCAAGATTTATGATCTGGGCATGAAAGGACCGGATTGTCAAGGATATCGATTCGGGGAAATGTCGGGCGGTACACCTTTGACCGGTGCCCGCGGAAATGGCTAAATTGTGGCATGCAAGGCATGCCACATATGACATAGAACAGGAGAAAAAGCAATGAATAATAATTTTGAGAAAACTTTCATACAGAGCATGCAGATAGCATGCCTATCAAGCATTAAGGAGGAGGGCCTCCTCAGCGACAGGCAGTATAACGATCTGATCACCAGACTTGGTGAGAAGTTCGTGGAAAATGAAGAGAAGAATGAAACGAAAGCTAAGACAAAAGCTGCTGCGGAGACGGAGACAGGACCATCTATCAAATACTATGTCGACGGTAAGGATATTCCAATTTGGGAAAAACAGCTTCTTACTATTGATGAAGCTGCAAAGTATTTCTCCATGGGAACACCGAAGATCAGAGCACTTACATCCGACGAGGACTGCGAGTTCGTTATCTGGAATGGCACAAGAAGACTTATCAAGAGAGAACGCTTCGCGGAATTCCTTGATTCGCAGTTCTCGGTTTAAAAGGAGGAGGACAATCTTATGGCAGGCAAAAGAAAAGACAGTAAGGGCCGGCTCCTCAGAAGAGGAGAACGCCAGCGCGAGGATGGTACTTATGAATTCAGGTATCAGAAGAATGGAGGAAAGAGGAAATCTGTTTATTCTTCTTCGCTTGAAGCTCTGAGAAAACTGGAAGATCAGATTACTATGGACCGTATAGACGGAATCAGATTCAATGCAGATACCGTCACTCTCGATGATGTATACGGAGTCTGGTGCAGGACGAAGAAGGGTGTCAAAGATAACACCTTCCAGAACTATAAGTATATGTATACTCAGTTCATATCCCCTGAGATTGGCAAGTGCAAGATCTGTAAACTCAAGAAGTCAGACGTGAGACAGTTCTATAACAGAATGGTCGACGGAGGTGGTCTGAAACTCGCAACTGCAGAGTCGATGCATACGATCCTTCATCAGGTGCTGCAGCTTGCAGTCGATGACAACTATATAAGGACAAATCCGGCGACAGGTGCGCTGAAGGAGCTCAAAGCCTCACACCAGTATGATAGTGAGAAAAGGATCGCTCTCACTGTGGATCAGCAGAAACTGCTCCTGTCATACCTTGATAAAAGCGAAGAGTACAGGCACTGGAAGCCGATTATCGAGATATTCCTTGGGACCGGACTGAGAGTAGGTGAACTCACAGGGCTTCGCTGGGAGGATGTCGACTTCGAGAATGGTGTAATTGACGTGAACCATACGCTTGTCTTCTATAACAAGGATCACAAACAGAGATATGCCATCAATACACCTAAGACACAGAGCAGCCGGAGAAAAGTACCAATGCTGGACTCGGTGAGGAATGCTTTCCTGCAGATTAAGAAAGAGCAGGATGAGAAGGGATTGTACTGCACAACTGTTGTTGACGGATATCAGGATTTCATATTCTGCAATCGCTTTGGAGAAGTTCTCAATCTCGGAGTTCTGAATAAGGCATGCTGGAGGATCATGCGTGACTGTAATGATGAAATATGGGATAACCATGAAGGCGATGATATGCCGCTGCTACTGCCGAGGTTCAGCTGCCACACATTCAGGCATACCTTCACAACTCGCATGTGTGAGTCCGGCATGAACATCAAAGTGATCCAGGGAGTCCTGGGACATACGGATATAAGTACCACAATGAATATATACGTAGACATAACCAAGGAACTCGAGCAGACAGCAATGGGAGATCTGTCGAGATATCTTGAAGAAAAGAAGATCAGTTGATAGTTGGCTTATGTACTTCTTTTAGCTTAGACATGAGGAGGATCGATAAAGGTCCTCCTTTTGTCATGGGCACATTTAATCATTATTTGCTCCTGTATCCCAATGAGGCAGAGGAAATGGATTTCAAATCCTTCAAGTGCCGGTTCGAATCCGGTCGGGAGCACCATAACACCGCCAGCACAATAGTGAGCTTATAAAATCGTTGAAAAACGGTTGAAAAACCAAGATTAGCGGCCGCAGTCCATTAATTAGGACGGCATAAGAGTTCATTTTGTAGTATTATAAAAATGTAGAGATTTTTTGTGGGAGCGTATGAACTAGAGTACTGGTATTACTTAAGCAGGAAAAAATTTTTAGCAGCGTTTTTTATCCGACAATCAACTAACTATAAAGCAGAAATGATGTGACAGGAGAAGTTCAATGGCTAAAGCAATAATAAATGAAGATAATATATTGAAGATCCTTGATGAAATATATATTAAAGCCTGTGATGGAATACCTAAAGTCAATTCTTCTGTTGAGGATATGGCTGATGATTACCTTACTAAACATAAGGATATCAATAAAGCTGCCAAGTCTATGCTTAATCACCAGGTAGCTAAATGCACTACATCGGGGTTTATCACTGGCTTTGGAGGATTGATTACATTGCCGGTTGCTATCCCGGCAAACCTCAGTAGTGTGCTATATGTGCAAATGAGAATGGTAGCATGTGCTGCACATATGGGTGGCTATGATCTGAAAAGTGATCAGGTAAGGACCTTTATTTATGCGTGTATGGCAGGTGTTTCGGTTAACCAGTTAACTAAGAAATTTGCTGTACAATTTGGTAATAAGATGGCCAAAGTTGCTATTGAGAAGATTCCAGGTAAAGTTCTTACAAAAATCAATCAGCGGTTAGGTTTCAGATTTATTACCAAGTTTGGTGAGAAAGGTCTTATTAACCTTGGAAAGATGATTCCGGGCGTGGGTGCGGCTATCAACGGAGGAATGGATTTCGCTGAAACGAAAGCAATTGCGAACAGAGCTTATAATATGTTTATTAAAGGTAATTTTGCCGTTGGGGAAGAACTCGAAGACATAGATGATGTAATACCTGATATCATTGAAGCAGACGCAGTTGCTGAAGAAGTACCAGAGATGATTGCTGATGCTGCAGCTGAAACATCTCTTATTGAAGAGACTGCTGAAACGGACGAGTTGGAAAGACTAGGGAAGTATATAATAAGGAAGACAAACACTGGATTAAAGTTTGATCTCAAAGCTATAAACGGTGAGGTTATAGCAACTTCCGAGGTATACAAGTCAAAAGCAGCATGCATGAATGGTATAAAGAGTGTCATGACGAATGCACCAATTGCTGCACTTGAAGATCAGACGAAGGAAGATGCTGAAAAATGCAAGAATCCTAAGTTTGAAATGTACATGGACAAAGCAGGAGAACATCGCTTCAGACTTAAGGCTAAGAATGGACAGGTCATAGCTACAAGTGAGAGTTATAAAGCTAAGAAGAGCTGCCTAAATGGCATTGAAAGTGTCAGGATCAATTCAGCAACAGAGGTTGTTGAGGAAGAGTAGGCGATAGATGGGAGGGATACCCCATTTTACCCCTGGCTTACCCCAAACCTGTCCGGAGATGCATATCGAAGGAATTTTTGAAAGCTAAAAATGGTCTGGGCCAGTCAAGGCATGGTGGTGGAAATGGTCGATTTTCAAATCGATTTGCCGTATGAGGCTTTAAAATCCACTCCCGACAATGAAGCCGGAAGGCAAGGGCGCAGGCGCTAAGAAGGAAAGAGTAGAGATCGATTTCAGCAAGGTAAAGGTAGAGCCGCTTTTCGAAGAGGCAGTGGACTTCGAGACATTCAGCAAGAGCGACTTCCGCGCAGTCAAGATCAAATCCTGCGAGGAAGTGAAGAAGTCAGACAAGCTGCTGAAGTTCGTTCTGAACGACGGATCCGGCGAGGACAGAGTCATCCTCAGCGGAATCAAGAAGTACTACGATCCTTCCGAACTCGTTGGAAAGACAGCGATAGCGATCGTGAACCTTCCGCCGAGAAAGATGATGGGAGAGTACTCAAACGGAATGCTGATCAGCGCGGTCAACGAGTACGACGGTGAGGAAATGCTCAACCTCCTGCTCGTAGACGACAGGATCCCTGCAGGGGCTAAGCTGTACTAGGGCACTGCCCCACATTAGCAAAAATCGAGGCATGATTTGCGAATAGCAGATCATGCCTTTTTTCTTTGCCCGGAGCTGCACAAATCATTGCTTAGAGTGAAGGATATAAAGCAAAAAGGCTATCTTAATGGCATCGAAAATGATAGGATTAATGCAACTACAGATTTGTATAGGATAGAACAGATTCTGAGCGAAAGAGGAAAGGGGAAAGGAAAATGATAAGCAAAGCAATAGGTCAGAAACTGGCTTGCTTACTCACCATCGCACTCATTGCCACCATGGGATTTACTTTCACGCCGGCATTAATGGGCGAAGGAGACGTGTATGCAGCTGCACCGGAATATACTCTGCCGGCCCAGCCAGCTACAGTAAGCCCTGACAGTGAGGAGATTCTGCCCGGTGTATATGCCGTTACCGCAGAGGTAGGTGCCAGCAAGGACACGGCGACCATAGGTATACCGAGTGTTGCAAAGCAAAATCTGGAGAATAATGCTACCACAGAGCTGCCTGCAATCATTATGGGTGCAGCGGTAAACTACGAGATCAAGAAGGGCGGAACGGATTATGAAAAGAGATCCGCAGACAGTGAACTGATTGCTCCTTACAGTTATTTCCGTTATACCATCACTGAAGAGCCGGATCCGAACGGAAGCGGAACCCATCTGAAGCTGGGCGGATTTGACGGATCCTACTACATCATCCGTGTTGATGTGAGCAAAATTATAGCGGACGCGGAAGCAAAAGAGCAGGCAAGGCGTGACGCTGCTGAGGCTGCCGGTGAACAAATCGACGCAAGTACTGATCTTCTGGCAAACAAATATCTCCATGTCATGCAGACAGACAACAAAGCACTGCTGGTTGCTACGGGCATGAACGGAACGTCCTATGTTCTGGCCGATCCACAGAAGACCGGCTGCAAGTCGGCATCTTACTCCCTGGCCAATGGAGCAGAGGCAATGAAAGATACCACGGGTGGCGATACAGAGAATACCTATCTTGACGTGATACTTCTGTCTTCGGCCAAAAACGTGGCAGGAGCTGATCAGGGTAAGGGTGAAGCGCCTGTAGCGGATGTTTCCCTGAGTTTCTACGTAGATGAAGTGGAGGATTACTTCCCGGATCTTCAGCCGCTTGATCCAAACCAGACCTACACATGGCCTATGGAGGTAAAGGTCGGCGTTGACGAAGAAGGAAACGACATAATGCAGACTTTCCAGGATGAACCTGCCTATAACAAGGCACTCCTGGGCAAGTTCTACGATGAAAACATAGCGAAAACAGCGGACAGCACTACCAGCTATCTGGTCAAGGGATCGGATCTGGAAATCGATGCAGCTGTCGATCCGCGTGAACAGCAGAGCGGAGATCAGCAGGCCTCGTCAGGCAGCGAAAAGCAGTTCAGAAGCATCGACTGGCTGGTAGAAGCAACAGATCCTGAGAATCCGATGAAGTTCTGGTCCATGACGAAGGCATTCGAAGATCCGGGTTGCAATAGCCACGACATCATTCTGATCTGCGAGGTCCCGGTGATGGAAGGTATGTCTATCTCAGGCGCGGGTCGCTCTGTCATTCTCGACGTCAATACATTCGACATTCAGATCGCAAACAATGTAGATCAGGGAGTTGCCGGGCTGACTGTCGGAGGAGGAGCTACACTTAGAATCAAGGACGGTTCCAATACTGCAGGAGCAGAACTGGCCATCGGAAACAACGCAACTATGCTGATCGAAGAGGGCGGCACGCTGATCATCGATGAATCCTGCACGACGGAGGCTGAGTATGATGCTGCCACAGCAGTCGATCCGGCTACCGATCCTAATAAGAACCTGGCGAATGGAGAGATCCTCATCAAGGACGGCGGCACGCTGATCAACGAAGGCGTAGTCAACATTGAGGGAAAGGAAGGCAAACCGGTAGATCCTGCACAGCCTGTCGTTACCGACATGAAGACAGCTGACATCGTGGTGGAACCGGGCGGTCAGTTCGACAATATGGGCTGCCTGTCTCTGAAGGGTGCGCTCTTTGTTCTGGGTACCCTGAACAACTATGGAAAATATGCCGATACGCTTGTGAAAGGTGACCCGGATAAAGGCACAGTGACATACCACAAAGGCATTCAGGTAACATGGAAGGATGACGTTACCAGAGCCGGAGTAGTACCGGGTGTTCTGAACGTCGGAATCGACGGGGCAGGAAAAGTTTATAAGGACGCTGTACTGAACAATTACGGTGATATCGTCTTTGTTCCGGGTACACTCAATCTCTACGGCACCCTGAATAACGTGAAGAATCCTGATGCTGCAGCGAATTATGCGGGACATATCTATGTATGCACCGTAGATGAGGCTATTATTCCTATCACCCCGACAAAGGAAGAGCCTAATATCTATGAAAAGACTATCCAGCTGGACGAGCCTCAGTACAGCGCGATCAATCAGTTTGGCACGCTGAACAATGAGGGAGGCGTTATCCGCAAAGGAAGAGTATATCTGGTCCACAACGGGGAGCTTGGCAAGCTGGTTGAGTACGGGGACGTTGAAGTGCAAAACGGACCGGCTGTGGAGCTGTCAGCTAACGCATTTACCTATAACGGAAAGGTGCAGAGACCGGCCATAAAGGCTATCGGAGGCAAAGCGCTCAAAGAAGGCAAGGATTATACGGTGAAATGGTCCAATGCATCTTCAACGAATACCGGAAAGTATTCCCTGGAGATCACTCTCAGAGGTGGATATATTGGAAATGCCACGGTGACCTATACCATTAACAAGGCAGCCAATACCCTGACTGCCAAAGGAAAGACCGTAAAGCTCAAGAAGAAAAAGCTGAAAAAGAAAGCTCAGAAGATCGTTCCGACGAAGGCCATGACAGTCAGCAATCCTAAGGGCTCTGTATCTTATAGCAAGGTCAGCGTAAGTAAGAAGAAGTTTAAAAAGAACTTCAAAGTCGACGCCGCGACCGGAAAGATCACGGTCAAGAAGAAGACAAAGAAGGGAACCTATAAGGTAAAGGTAAAGGTGACAGCTGCCGGCGACGCTAATTATAACGCCGCATCCAAAACCGTTACCGTAAAAGTCAAAGTCAAATAGATATACAATGGATCAGATATAAAAGAGGAGCAGAGATAATAATGAAGGGCAATAAATATCTGATTTTAGGCATAGTATTCCTTGCGATAGGTATAACAATGCTTATGACAGGTGCTGTATCGAGGACAATGGCATATGGAGACTTTGTGCTCGCAGCAGCGTTCTTTGCACTATCAACAAGGGCCGGCAAAAAGCCTGAGGATAGGAAAGAAGAAGAAAAGAAGAATGGCGATAAATAGCCGACATTAAAGATAAAAAGTAAGAATAACAAGGCGTGATTTACAGAGAACTGTAGAGCGCGCCTTTTATTCTGAACTGCAAGAGTACCGGTATCTTTGAAGGATAAAAGAAGGTCAACATCTGAATATGATATAATTAACGCGAAAAGAATAGCTGTTTTTATCTTCGGGGGTGCTATATGAAAAAAAGAATGATTGCTGTAGTTATTATGCTGTCGCTGATCCTCAGCTGCTTTACAATTGTATCGTTCGGAGCAAGCGGCACAAAAAAGATGACTACATACAATGTTATTAAGAAAAAAAATACTGTATACTGTGCTGCTCATCGCGGAGTATTCAAGGTAAATCTTAAAACCGGGTCTGTTAAACAGTTGTATAACAGGGATGCTGTAAGCGCCGCGACGAATGGTGGAACTTACAGCATGAAGCTGTATAAAGGGTATGTGTACTTTCTTGAAGGCGGACCGATGTTAAATACACTTAGACGCGTAAAGACTAAAGGTGGCAAGGCAAAAAAACTGGCTGATATTCCAAACAGTTATGCAATAAAGAAAAATAAGATATACTACTCCGGATTTAATACTAAAAAAGAAAAGCTGTATGATGGCGTGATGAAACTGAGCGGTAAAAGCAAGAAAAAGAGCAAGTATAAAGCCAAAACAACAAATAAAGAAACCAACTCACCGGGTTATTATATAAATAATGTGTACGAAGGCGAACTGTGGTATGGGGATGGTTATGGTAATGGTGAGTGGCATGATACATACACCGAATATTTAGTTGTAAAAGGCGGAAAGCCTATCAAGCTATGCACATATTATACTTATTGGTAAAATAGGACTCAGGGAGGTAAGATATCCTGAGCTATTATGATTTCAGAGCTATTTCCGAACGCATGAATCTGATTTTCTGAGTAATCGATTCGCGACGCAGATCAGGACTTACTTTTTTGCACGGCTTGCAGATTACTGCCGGCCGTGTTTTTCTTTACAATTTCAGCCTGAAGTGTTATATTCGCATTGATGGACGGTATCCGCGTTTGCGGAACAATACCATCATATAGGAGAGGAAAAAATCAGATAAAGCTGCACCAATGAGGCGTGTATCCGCTTGTGAACGCGACCCGGCGGCAAATAAGCTTTCTGTTGTTGTCCTTTAATTATATGAAATGTCCATCCGCAGGCCGTGGGGCTATGCGGTTTTTATTTTATCCGGCGCCCGGGGCGCCGACACGAAAGGAGCATTTCAATGACAAGAGAAGAGAAGAATGCTCAGATCAGGAAAGAGGCCCGCGCTACTGCGATCCTCTTCTGCATCTGTTTCCTGTGGCATGTCGGATGCGCGTATCTGCTTTCCGGCACAGGAGCCACGGTGTGGGGACTGCCGCTGTGGTGGGTCCTGAGTACACCGGGAGTATTCGTGATAGCAGTGATCGGTGTTGTGATACTGCTGAAAAAGGTGTTCGTGAACTTCAGCCTCGATGATGAGTCCGAAGAAACCAAAGAGGAGGTGCAGGCATGAGCGGCAGACAGATAGCTATACTTGCGATCCTCGTTGGTTACATGATGATCAATGCATTCATCGGTGTATGGATCAGCCGCGCTTCCGCAAGGAAGAATGCGGGCAATGGCTTCATTCAGAACTACTTTGTAGGCGGACGCACCATGGGTGGTGTGGTCCTCGCAATGACACTTATCGCAACATACACAAGCGCAAGCTCCTTCCTGGGAGGACCGGGACTTGCCGCAAGCTGGGGTCTTACACAGTCATGGGTAGCGGCCATACAGATCGGTACCGCGTTCCTGACACTTGGCATTGTAGGTAAAAAGCTCGGCATGATATCGCGCCGCATCAAAGCGGTCACTATCTCGGACTACCTCAGGGCAAGGTATGATTCACCGGCTGTCGACATAATCTGCAGCATAATGCTCGTGGTATTCTTCATCACACAGATGATCGCGCAGTTCAAAGGCGGAGCGACACTGCTTCAGTCGGTTACAGGACTTTCGTACATAAGCGCTCTTATACTGTTCTCGGCTGTTGTCATAATCTACACATCGATCGGCGGCTTCAAAGCGGTTGTAATAACTGACACTATCCAGGGATTCATTATGGCCTGCGGCACATTCCTGCTGCTCTTCTTCGTGATCAGAGCAGGCGGCGGTATGGATAACATACTGTCGTTCAACGCTGCGAATAATCCGGGCTGGGATCTCATAGGAAAAGGACCTTATGGAGCTGAAATAGCCGCGCTCAGACCGGGATATCTCATATCGTTCTGGGTGCTTGTAGGCGTAGGCGTTCTGGGTCTGCCGCAGACAGCAGTCAGAAGCATGGGCTTCAAGGATACAGAGTCGCTGCATAAGGCAATGATATGGGGCACGGTAGTTGTCGGCATCCTCATGATAGGCATGCACTTTGCCGGTACCCTGGCTCTGCCTCTGGTAGGCGAGGAGCAGCTTGCCAATACTGACTCAATCATCCCATATGTTGTCAATAATTACATGCCTGTATGGGCTGCAGGACTTTTCCTGGCGGCTCCGCTCGCAGCTGTAATGTCGACCGTGGATTCCCTGCTGATACTTGCATCGGCAACGATTCTCAAGAACCTTTACATAACATACATCGCTAAGAAGGATGCCAGAGAAGCTGTACGCGCCGATCAGGATGAGAATATCACTGTCAGCGAAGGCACCGAGAAGAAACTCAAATACAGCAGCTTTGCTCTGACAATTATACTGGGACTGATCGTGTTCATCTTTGCGATGAATCCGCCTTCAATTCTGGTATGGATCAACCTGTTTGCTATGGGCGGACTTGAAGCTACGTTCTTCTGGCCTCTCATTGGCGGACTGTACTGGAAGCGCGGCAACGCAGCTGCATGCATCGCTTCCATAATCTGCGGAGTATCTACATTTGTATTTTTCAACCTCAACAAGATAGCTCCGTTCGGGATCCATGAGATCGTACTCGGTCTGCTGGCAGGCGGAGTGGCATACTTCATAGTAGGTATGCTCAATAAGAATGAGCCTGATGCGGAAATGCTGAAGAAGTGTTTCTAGTACGTAGCGGAGCAGATATACGGAAATACTACAGGCGCGATTTGCCGTGCAATTCGGCGCGGAATGTGTGGCGCGCTACTAACTGAAATGAAAACTGACAAAACAAAGTTTGATCCGGAAGTATATGAGTTTTATAAGGCGGCGCTTGAAGGAAATGGATTTGCTGCGTCTTTCAGCGCGGAGGATATTCCCCGTATGAGGGAGGCGGAGATAACAGGCCACGCCGCCCATCTCGATCCGTATGAAGTATATGAAAAGACAGACCTGACCATCCCGCGCGGAAGCGCGGGAGACCTTCCGGTCCGCATCTATATTCCGGAAGGCGCTGCTGACGCAGCGGGTCAGGTCCCTGTGATCCTTTACTTTCATGGCGGCGGATTCATCATGGGCAGCATAGAAGACCACGATCCGCTCTGCGGTAAGCTTGCCGATGCCGCCTGCGCCATAGTGATCGCGGCAGAATACAGGCTTGCTCCTGAGAATCCTTTCCCGGCATGCATCGAAGATGCGGTCTGCCTTGCAGAGTGGGCACATGAAAATGCAGCCACATATGGGGGAGATCCGGAACTCATAATGGCAGCAGGGGACAGCTCCGGTGCAACCATAAGCGCTGCGCTTGCTCTTCTTGCAAGAGACGGAAAGGCGCCTGCGATATCCGGGCTGATACTTCTGTACGGAGTCTTCGGGTGCATCAGTCTCGAAGAGTCGGAATCAGCAAGACTGTACGGGCAGGGCGAATACATACTGCCTGTAGATGCAATCAAAAAAATGATGAATCTGTATATCCCCGCAGGGACAGATTCAGATGATATGAGGCTGTATCCGGGCAAGGCTGCAGACCTTAGCGGAATGCCGCCTGCCATAGTTGTTACTGCAGAGTTCGATCCGTTGAGAGATGACGGCGAGCACTTTGCTCACAGACTTAATGAGAGCGGAGGCATGGCAAAACTCATAAGAATGGATGGAATGATGCATGGCTTTGCCCTCTACTGGCAAAGATTCACCAAAGCAAAAACGATGATGGACCTTATTGGCAGCATCATAAAAGGCTGGGTCAGCTGACCCGGCCTTCCTTATTTTGCGTATTTATGCGTACAGGTTTGGGATGATAATCTGTGTCTCAGGCATAAAGGCTTGGGATCACTATCTTTGCCTGCTTGTCAAGTATGAACTGAACATAGTCGCGGACCTCATCTTCCGTATCCAGCAGGGCAATATACATCTGATTTCCCATTGCATCCGAAAAGATATCCGGCATACGCTCGCACATTACGAGCTTTCCGTCATAGCGCGAAAGGATCTCCTCGTGAGTGCGCTCATGCGTGAACCTGTCCTTGCGGCTTGCGAAGACACACCAGCGGTCAGGTCCGTTCTTTCTGCCTGAGCTCGTTCCGGTGCTGACCATGTCTGCCCATATCTGATACGCATCAGTTGAATGGGAGAAGTTGATCATATCCGGAGTGAAGCCTCCGGCCGGTCTCATGTTTACTTCAAGTCCTACGAAATCACCAACATCACCAAGACCCTTTTTTGCCTCGGTCAGCCTGAAGAACTCGAAATGGATGAACCTGCTTTTCACCTTGAATTCCTTCAGCGCCTTACGTCCGTAACCGCGGAGTTGTTCCGGAACCTCAGGCAGCACATAATAGACTGTTTCCGTTCCGTTGTTTACTGCGTCTGCAACATTGATACACATGAATGACGACTCAAAGAGAGGGTCTCCGTTTTCATCACATACCGCATCATAAGAGTAGATGTCTCCTACGACAAACTCCTCCATGACATAATCATGGCCGGATGTTTCCTCAAAGAATGCCTTAAGATCTTCATCGTTTTCGATTTTATAAGTGTCGCTTGCGCCTACACCGACATTCGGTTTTGCAAATACAGGATATCCGCCTGTCTCCTCAAGAAAATCACGAGCGGCTTCGATAGTTGATACATGATGCTGGCGTGCAGAAGGGATACCTGCGGATTTATACACAGGTTTCATGGCTGCCTTGCTTTTCCACAGAGCAAGATCATCAGGCTGCACTCCTGTGGTAACGTTAAAATCCTGCCGCAGCTTTGCGTCAAGCTCCAGCCAGTATTCGTTGTTGGATTCGATCCAGTCTATGCGGCCATACCTGAAAGCGAGGAATGCGACGGCTCGATAGACCTGACCGTAGTCTTCGAGAGAATCGACTTTGTAATACTCAGTCAGAGAGTTTTTAACGGTTTCGCTCAGCGAGTCATAAGGAGCATCGCCAATGCCAAGAACGGTGACACCATTGCGGTGCAGTCTGTCACAGAAATGCCGGTAATTCTCCGGGAAATTCGGTGCAATAAAAATGAAGTTCATAAATAATCTCTTTCAGTCTCAATACCCTAATAACATATGTCCTGCGAATGAGTCGTAAGTCCATCAAATAACTGCATTATCCGGCAGTACGCTCGTGCGTGGACGCCTTTGATAATACATTAATACATTGTGAAAATCTACAAAAATTTTGCTAAAAATTGTACTTTTTAACATATTAGATTCAGCGGAAATTGGCTTCAGTGCAAAGTGCAGATGTCTGTATTCTGTGAAATAATCTCATATCGTAGAATGTGAGTAATGTATAGTATAATCAGGAACAAAGAAAAGGGAGGGGTGCTTTCTTTACTGCATTGGAAATACGGAAGGCGCCTGAAAAAATAATGGGATAAGCTGCTGCAGCTGGAGGAAAGAATGGGAAAAAGATCGTTTAATACGCTGGCCATGCTCATGATCTTGATACTGATCATAACGATGATGCCGCTTGCGGCTTTTGCATATGATGACCGTACAGTAGATGATGGTTCAGCTGTATCTGTGCCGACGGAACCTGAGAACGGGATACCGCTCATAGTCATAAATGTTGATGAGTGCGAGCTGTACACTGATGAAAAAGGTGATACATACGGATCGATACAGGATATGAATGAAAGCGAGGATCACAGCGTCAGATGTACGGGCAGCATTGATATACTGATGCCGGAAGGATACAGCTACGGCTATGGGGACTCAGTGCTGAGCCCGGATGCTGAGACCGGTAAGCTAATGCTCAGCTATATACGAGGCAGAGGCAATGCGACCTGGACGGATGATAAGAAGCCTTACAAGATAAAGTTCAAATCCGGGCAGGATCTTTTCGGCATGGGAAGCAGTAAAGAATGGGCTTTGCTGGCAAATGCCGAAGATGAGACACTCATGAAGAACCGCATCGTCAGCTGGCTCGGCGAGCAGATGGGTCTGCAGTTTACGCCTGAAATGGTACCTGTAGATGTTGTCATGAAGGGCAGTTATGGTTCCGAAAGCTATCTCGGAAGCTACTGTCTGAGTGAGCTTGTGAGTGTTGAAGAAAACCGGGTCAACATAAAAGAGCTTAAAAAGAGCAATGCGGAAGAAGAGGGAGAATTCAATATAAGCGGCGGCTACCTCATATCCTTTTATAACGAAACACAGGACAGTGATGAGCCCCGCAATGCGGTCTTCAGGACTGAAAACGGTTTGGAGTATTACATCAGAACGCCTGAATATGAAGGCGATGACAGCAGTGAGCTCAAAGAAGGTCAGAACAGGCAGCGCGAGTACATAAGCAGATACATCCAGGATGTCGAAAACCTCATAATGACACCCGGATCCATCGACGAGGAGACTCATAACGAGATAGCCGGGCTTATGGACCTTGATTCTCTGGCTGATTACTGGCTCATACAGGAATTCACCCAAAACGGTGATGCTTTCATGACAGGAAGCACTTACCTTTACAAAGACAGAGACAGCAAACTTTGCTGGGGACCTTTATGGGATTTTGACGCCTCGCTTGGAGATCAGAACGACGATACTGATAATATTAATGATTATGAAGAGGATGTCAGCGGTTTCAATAATTCCTGGTTCACATGGACAGCCGCCCTGCGCGAGAAGGACCCTCTGTTCACGGAGCTTCTTAAAGAAAGATGGAAGCTGATGAATGGAAAGCTGGAATTGCTTACCAAAGATAACGGTGTTATCGATCAGTTCAAGGCGGAAACTGCAGCATCGCAGATTAAAAACAGTCTTCTCTGGCCGGATCTTCCGGGCAGTGCTGCGACAGAACAGTACGATCTGGTGATCGAAAAGCAGAAGAAGTGGATCGATCAGAGACGGGTATGGGTAAATGACAATCTTGACATTATTCAGAAGGCAACGGTGACGATCACCTACGCTGCTGACGGAACCACGATAAAGACTGAGAACGTAAGGGAAAATGCGAATCCGGATGAGTTTGATCCTCCTGAAGCTCCTGCAAAAGACGGGAAGTCGTTTGTGGGCTGGTACTGCGAGGAAGAACAGCAATTTCTGGGTGATTATTCAATAATGCAGGATACCGTGTTCAATGCAAGATACATCAGCAACGAAGATGAGATCAATCCCGCTGCGATGTATCTTCCACGGCGGGAGGACTGGGCGGATCTGCAGTACGGGAAATATGAGCTGATCACAGAAGCCAGTTTTATACCGGAAAATGTGACGTTCAAGGATGTATCCTGGTCTTCATCAAAAGAAGATATAGCGACCGTAAGTGAAGCAGGAGCCGTAACGCTCCGGGGGACAGGTGATGTGGTAGTAACAGCCACACACAAGAGCGGAATGTCAGCATCATATGTACTGCATGTCTATGACTCGAAAGTGACCGAAGCTCAGAAAATAACCGGTGTGAGATGTGATACACCGAAGATTAGCCTGAAAACGGGAGAAGCAGATCAGATCAGATGGACGCTTGAACCGGAAGGTCAAGTGCTTGAGAACACTATAATAATGTATGAAAGCGGAAATGAATCCGTAGCATCAGTAGATATGAGTGGTGTTGTAAGAGCTCAAGCCCCGGGCACGGCCGTGATCACGGTAAACATTATGCCGCTCAACGCTGATTCCGAAGGAAACTATAAAACACACACAGCCACCTGTGAAGTGACAGTAAAAGATGCGGCAGATGTAATACCTAATAAGCAAATACCTGATAAGCAGGAAGGCGCAACGGTAAAGCTCAAGGGAACGAAGATTAAGAAGCTCAGGCGGTCATCGAAAGCGATCACGGTACGATGGAAGAAACAGACCGCGAAGGTGGTATCATCGCACATAAGCGGATATCAGATACAGCTGGCGACAAACAGGAAGTTTACAAAAAACAAAAGGACGGTATCGGTCAAAGGCTATAAGAAAACTTCAAAGAAAATAAAAAAGCTTAAACGCGGCAGGAAATACTACGTTCGCATTCGCACGTACAAGGTACTGAAAGGGAAAAAGTACTATTCTTCCTGGTCAAAGATCAGATCTATAAAAACGAAGAAGTAAAAAGTAAAGAGATAAGGAGGGAGCATGGCAAATAATTACATCGGGCTTTTCGATGTTATAGGACCTGTAATGGTAGGGCCATCAAGCTCGCATACTTCCGGTGCCGCAACTATTGCCTGGATGGCCAGACAGATATTCACAGGAACCCCGGTAAAAGCCGAGTTTACACTATACGGTTCATTTGCGGAGACCTACAAAGGGCATGGTACTGACAGGGCTCTGATAGGCGGCATGCTCGGGTACAGGTCGGATGACGTGCGTATCAGAAACGCGTATGCTGAAGCGCGAAAAAACTGGCTTAAAGTGAAATTTGTTGTGGATAAGAAGACTTCCGTAAGCCACCCTAATACCGTCGATATACTTATGACGGGAGAGGATGGGCATACTCTCCTGATAAGAGGCGAATCCATCGGAGGGGGACGTGTCCGTATCAGGAGACTTAACGACATTGAGGTCGACTTTAATGGTGAGTACAGCACAATGATTATCGGCCACCGGGATGTGACCGGCACAGTCGCTTACATTACCAGCTGCCTCGCTGAGGAGGCTGTCAACGTTGCGACGCTCAAGCTCTTCAGAGAAGGAAAGGGCTTAAAAGCAGTTACCGTAGTTGAGACTGACAGTACTGTTTCCGAAGAACTGAAAGAGAAAATTCTTCAGTATGAAACAGTCACCAGCGTTGATCTGATCGAGATATAGGGAGGTGCACTATGAACTGGGATTTCAGGAATGCAAAAGAACTTCTCAAGCTGTGCCATGATAAGAAGAAACCTATTTCTGAGGTTATGATCAACAGGGAGATGCAGCTGGGCGAGCTCAGGAGAGAATCACTGATCGAGCAGGTAGACGGGATACTCCGCGTAATGAATACTGCGGTCGACCGCCCGATATCCGAACCTGTCAAATCGATGGGCGGTCTGATCGGTGGGGAGGCAAACAAGCTTAATCAGCTCGATGAGTCAAAGGCTGTCTGCGGACCTGTCATACACAGAGCGATAGTCAATGCTCTTGCGGTCGCTGAGACGAATGCGAGCATGGGAGTCATTGTTGCGGCCCCGACTGCAGGGTCAGCAGGAGTCCTGCCGGCTGTTCTTATGTCGCTGTATGAGTCGTACGACATAAGCGTTGATGCCATAAGGAAGGGATTGATAAATGCCGGCGCTATAGGCTATATCATTACAAGAAATGGTTCTGTAGCCGGTGCGGAAGCAGGATGCCAGGCAGAGGTCGGATCCGCATCCGCCATGGCGGCAAGCGCTTTGGTTGAGATACTCGGCGGAACTCCGGAACAGTGCTGCCATGCTGCGAGTATCGCACTTTCCAATCTGCTTGGGCTTGCATGTGATCCGGTCCGCGGACTTGTTGAGGTGCCTTGCCAGACAAGGAACGCGATGGGAGCTGTCGGGGCCTATACTGCAGCTGAACTTGCATTGGCCGGCGTCGGTCCCCATATACCGCTGGATGAAATGATACAGATAACATACGATGTAGGAAGATCGCTCCCTGAGAGCATTCGCGAAACAGCTAAGGGCGGCTGCGCAGTGGCTCCGTCTTTGTGTGCGGAGTGCAGCAAAGAGGCCGCATGGCAGAAAGCCCGCGCGCACCTGTAATTAACCATGCACGATATCTGGAATCCTTGGCACGGATGTGTCAAATGCAGCGAAGGCTGCGAAAACTGTTATATGTACTATCTTGATGACATGAGAGATAAGAAAGGTTCTGAGATCTACCTTACCTCGAATGTCAGATACCCCCTGTCCAGAAACAGAAACGGCAGTTACAAAATACAGAGCGGTGAGAAAATAAGCGTCTGCATGACATCGGACTTTTTCCTTGAGGAAGCGGACCAGTGGCGCGATGAAGCCTGGGGCATCATGCGCATGAGAAGCGATGTGATCTTCATCTTGGTGACCAAGAGGCCGCAGCGGATAGCTGAGTGTCTGCCTTCTGACTGGGAAGACGGATGGGAAAACATCTTCCTGAACGTTACTACAGAGAACCAGAAGCGGGCCGACGAGCGTCTGCCGGTACTTCTGGAACTTCCATTTAAACATAAGGGAATCTACGTTGCTCCGATTCTGGGACCTGTAAAACTAGGCCGGTATCTTGACAGCGGACAGATAGAGCAGGTCGTGTGCGGAGGAGAGAATTACGGCGGCAGAAGACCGTGCAATTTCGACTGGGTGAAATCGCTGAGAGAGGAATGCGAGTCAAGAGACATAACATTCTGCTTCATGGAAACAGGTACGACTTTCATTAAGGACGGGAAGCAGTATACTCTGAAAGGCAAGCGTCTGCAGACGAGTCAGGCGCTGAAGTCAGGAATGAATTATCAGGGTAAGCCGATGGAGTTTGATCTCGTAGACACCTGGGGGCTGCCGGTACCTGAAGACCAGCTGTATGTGAAGCATTATTGCGATAACTGCAGGGAATGCGCGATGAAACTGATCTGCAACGGCTGCAGCGACTGCGGCAAATGCAAAGAAAACAAATAAGCAATACAGAAAGCCTGAAAACGGATAAGCTTCTTTCGACCATCAAAGATACAAGGACGGCTTGCGGAAACGCAGGCCGTATTTAGTGCAAAAAAACAATAAAAACCGAAATTGCATCCCCTGCGGGGGCTTGTGAGCCCCGGAAACTGTCCATATAATTTTGGTATCTAATATAAAAGGGACAATCTCGGAGGTATTCTTATGCATATGGCTGATGCTTTGCTGGCTCCTGCAGTTGCTGCGACAATGTATGCAGCATCCGCAACAGCAGCCGGCGTATCGATCCACCAACTCAAAAAAGATGATGAACCGCAAAAGCTTCCAGTAATGGCGGTAACGTCAGCGCTTGTATTTGCGGGACAGATGATAAACTATACAATTCCGGGGACAGGATCTTCTGGACATATGTGCGGAGGAATGCTGCTGTCGGCCTTGCTTGGGCCGTACGCCGGTTTTCTATCTATGATAGTGATACTGGCGATCCAATGCTTATTCTTCGCCGACGGGGGGCTAATGGCCCTGGGGGCCAACTGCTGGAACATGGCTTTCTACGGGTGCTTCGTCGGCTACTTCCTGATCTGGCGTCCTATAATGAACAGCAAATGGTTCGGCGAGGGCAAGAGCGCCGAGCGTGGCCGTATCATCGCGGCCTCGATAATAGGGTGTGTGATCACCTTGCAACTGGGGGCATTCTCCGTTGTGCTTGAGACAAGTCTGTCGGGAATAACCGAGCTGCCGTTCGGAGCGTTCTGCGCTCTGATGCAGCCTATCCACCTGGCTATCGGTCTGGTAGAAGGACTGATCACTTCGGCCGTGCTCGTATTTGTACATGATTCACGTCCGGAACTCCTGTCGGGAGTTGAACTCAGCGAAGGTGAAACCGCAAAGCGTTCCCTCAAATCAGTCGTTTCCATCCTGGCGATAGTCGCGCTCGTAGTAGGCGGCGGACTGAGCCTTATGGCAAGCTCAAACCCGGATGGCCTTGAGTGGGCACTCTTCGGAAATGCGGATGGTGGATACTCCACTAATATGGGACTGGATGAGGAGAACTTCGGAGTCGAGAGCTCCGCGGCCGAAAAGGCGGAGTCAATACAGGAGAAGACATCGTTCTTACCTGATTACGCATTCCCGGACAGCGACTCGGCAGCCGGGACGACAGTATCCGGCATAGTCGGAGCGGCTATTGTTGCAGGAGTTGCGATCCTGATCTGCATGATCGGCGGATTCTTCCGCAAAAGAAAGCTGAAAACTGAGTAAGCCATATTCTTTCCCTCTCTCTCTAAAGAATTATGGTATATTGTTAAGGGGCATCGTACGATGCCCCTTATTGATGATTTTTAGTACTACATGTGACAAGGGACTGAGTGCCTAACGGGGACTGTCCCTCTGTAAAGAAGCAATGAACAAAATGCAGAAAGCTTTGGCCGAGCTTTCGGAGATGGACGAACTGGCTGCACGCAAATCACCTGTCCACACTCTGCATCCCGCGGCAAAGCTGCTAACCACAATCGTATATATCCTTGTCACACTCTCATTCGACAAGTACGACCTCAGCGGCATCGTCCCGATGGTGCTGTGGCCTGTTTTGATGTTTACGATAAGCGGCGTAAAAGTGCGCACCTGCTTCTATAAGCTGCGCATAGTGTTGCCGCTCGTGATGGCGGTCGGGCTCTTCAATCCTTTCTTTGATAAAGAGATACTGGTGAGCATTGGCGGCATAGGAGTGTCGGGCGGCGTGATCTCCATGATAACTCTGATGCTGAAGGGCGTGTTCTGCCTTATGGCATCATTCCTGCTCATGGCGACTACCAAGATCGACAGCCTCTGCGCGGCTCTGCGCAATCTGCATGTGCCTGCAATGCTCGTGTCACTCCTGCAGCTGACATACCGCTACGTGGGAGTCATGACGGAAGAACTTGCTGTAATGACTGATGCGTATCATCTGCGCGCGCCGGGGCAGAAGGGGATCCACATCTCCGCGTGGGGATCATTCCTTGGGCAGCTGCTTCTGCGGAGCATGGACCGCGCGCAGGAGCTCTTCTCGAGCATGATGCTCCGCGGATACCATGAGCATTTCCATTACGCGGATATAGACCGCTTCAAGGCGCGCGACGCGCTGTTCATGGTGATATGCATATTGTTCTTCTTGCTGCTGAGATATGGAAATATAGCTCAGCTCATCGGAGGTTTGGTAGTACGCTGAAGAGTAGATGCAAGTAAATGCAAGATCTGCCGCCTGGAGCGATGAAATAATACATCATCGCATTTCACTGCACATAAAATATAACAAAAGAATAACTCGGACTGACCGGTGCATACCGGGATAGACTGTGGGGATATATAAAATGATTGAATTCCAGAATGTTAATTTTGCATATGAAAAAGGCAAGGAAGTCCTGCACGATATGTCGTTCAGGATCGAAAAAGGAGAGTCAGTCGGACTGATCGGAGCCAACGGAGCAGGAAAGTCTACCATCATGAAGCTCCTGCTTGGGCTTCTCCTGGGCGAGGGCAAGGTGCTGATCGACGGCATCGAAGTGAAAAAGGAGACGCTCGGTGACATCCGGGCTAAGCTCGGCTTTGTGCTGCAGAACTCCGACAACCAGATGTTCATGCCGACAGTCTATGAGGACATGATATTCGGACCGCTCAACTACGGCCTTCCGCGCGAGGAGGTCGACAGACGGGTTGACGAAGTGCTGGCGCGCCTGAATCTTGAGTACCTCAAGAACCGGTATAACCATAAGATATCCGGAGGCGAGAAGCGCATGGCAGCAATCGCAACTATACTCGCCATGGATCCGGCGGCCATCCTTATGGACGAGCCAACTTCAGCACTTGACCCGTATAACCGCCGAATTGTAATCAACACGATACGCGAGCTGGAGCAGACAAAGCTCATAGCATCCCACGACCTCGACATGATACTCGACACCTGTGACAGGGTCATACTCATCTCAGGTGGACGCATCGCGGCAGACGGTCCGGCTAATGAGATTCTACGCAATAAGGAGCTGCTCGAAGCCAATCGCATGGAGCTCCCGCTCAGAATGCAGTAATTATCACATAACTAGGTCCTGACAGGGGACTGAAATTCTGTCATTAAGTTAATGGGACATAACGAAAAGATACAACATCAGGGAATGCATAATCGTGCAAAATCCTGATGTTTTATATTGAGTGATTTAATTATTCATTGTGGTTTGCGGACTTCCGTCCCAAAGGCCCGTTTTCGACAATTAGGACGGAAGTTTTGCACCGAAACTGCTTCGAGACTTCCGTCCCAAAGGCCCATTTTCGACAATTAGGACGGAAGTTTTGCACCGAAACTGCTTCGTGACTTCCGTCCCAAAAGCTCGTTTTCAACAATTGAGACGGAAGCTGGTTCTCAGAACTACCCATTTATTAAAATCACATAGTCCAATGTCGTTATCCACAATAAAAAAACTGATCTACATAAATAAAAAATGGGAACTACATAAATAAAAAACTGATCTACATAAATAAAAAATGGGAACTACATATATTCTGCAGTTCCCGGTAAAACATTTCGGTATCTTAACTTAACGACAGGGGACGAACCCCTGTCGTTTTTGTTTCGCCTATTTGCGGCCGAACATTTCCTTGTATGTTGCGTGCTTGTCGACTTTCTCGCTGAGCTCTATCATGCGGTCTGTGTCTCCGACCAGGATGACTCCCTCGAGGCGGTTGTTGTGGAAGTAGTACTTCTCATAGTTGCCTCTCTGGTCGTCTCTGAACTCAACTGTACGGAATGTCTTGTCAGGATCCTTGCCGTTTGTACCAAGAGCGAATATGCTCGTATTCATCGCGTTGATGACCAGCGCACTTCCGAGAGCCTTGTACTCAAGCGCCTCGCCTGCAGCATTGGCTCCCGCGATGCGGCCTGTCTCGATAGCCTGAGCCCAGAATGCCTGTGGCTGTCCGTTGATCACGCAGCAGTCGCCTGCAGCGTAGACATCTTTCACATTCGTTTCCATGCGGTCGTTAGCCTTGACCCATTTATCGACTTCAATGCCGCTGTCCTCGGCGACCTTTGTGTAAGGCCTCATACCTGTCGACATGATCACGAGCTGGGCAGGGAAGGTGGTGCCGTCATCGAGCACTACTGCGTCCTCTGTGATCTCTACGATCTTAGCTCCGGTAACGATCTTCACACCTGCTGCGTTGCAGATGCTTTCGACCATGGCCGATGCCGGATCATCGAGCTGGCGAGGAAGCAGACCAGGTGCGGTCTCGAGTACGGTCACATCATATCCGCCGAGCTTCAGCTCCCATGCGCCTTCGAGTCCCATTACGCCTCCGCCTATGCAGACGACTTCTTTGGCATCGCGCTCCTCAAGCACTTTCTTGATACGGACTGTATCCGCAATGTTTCTGACACTTGCCACGTGAGCGAGGTCGGCTCCCTTGATAGGAGGCACGAAGCAGAAAGCGCCGAGAGTGTAGATCAGCTTGTCGTAAATGAGCGCTCCATTGCTGCCGTCAGGGAGTATGAGATCAACACTCTTTGCTGCGGTATTGATTTTAGTGACTGTGGTGTCTGCCATGAAGTAGATGTTCCGCTCTTCGTACCACTCAGGTCCTTCAATCGCAGCCTGGTTGCCCGAGAAATCCGAAAGAAGAGCCTTAGTGAGCATCGGTCTGTTGTAAGGCAGGTCGGACTCCTGAGTAACGATTGTAATGACTGCTTTGCTGTTGCGGTCTCTGATTGCCTCAGCCGCGCTCTTTGCTGCCGGACCTCCTCCCAGAATGACGAACTTCTCATCGGTATCCTTTTTGAAACTTGTCGCCTTGGATTCGACCGGAACAAATTTGTCGCTGCCGACTCCGCAGACCGGGCATGTGTCTGTGCCTTCCTCAAACTCGGCCCCGCAGACCACGCACTTGACCATCTTCTTTGCTCCGGCAGGAGTGTCAGACTTCTTTACTTCCTTGTTCTGCAGCACGCAGCCGAAGTTGTATCCGAAGTCGAATGCGTCGAGCTGTTCTGTCTCGCTCGGCTTGAACCTGATGCGGTAGCCGTCGAGCACCTTCATCTTGAGTTGCTTAAGTCTCTCGATTATGTTAGGTACACCTTCACCGCTCCAGCCGTAGCAGCCGAACGCGCTCGCGAGCTTGCCCTTCATGAGAGGAGGAAAGATGCTCGTTGTGAGATCCCAGATAGGCTTCAGCGCATCCGCAACGATAGTCGGTGTTCCGAAGAGTATGCCGTCAGCCGCGTTGAGGTCAGCGATGACTCCCGCAACGTCCTCCTCGAATACCATGTCGTACTTATGGACCTCGATAGGTCCGCTTGCCTTCAGACCTTCCTCGATCTTGTCAGCGAGGAGCCCGGTGTATCCGTAAGCGCTTACGTAAGGAATGACCACCAGCCTGGTGTCTTTCTTCTCAGGTCTCGCACACCATTCGTGATATTTCTCCATTACCCAGTCGATGCCGGCGTCAAGCACAGGGCCGTGGCCTGGGCATATCATCTGAATGTCGAGATCCTTGATCCTCTCAAGGGCCATGTTCATGAACGGATTCTTGTAAGGTCCGATGATGATGTTGAAGTAATCCTGCATCGTGCGTTTGTAGTTGGCTTCGTCCTGACCGGTCAGCCTGCTGCGCCTTACATCACCCGACGGCGGGCAGTAGTGAGCGCCGAACACGTCGCATGTATAGAGGGTCTTGTCCTCTTCGCAATAAGTGAACATGGTGTCAGGCCAGTGCAGGTTAGGCACAGGCATGAAATGCAACGTCTTGTCGCCGAGCGAGAGGGTGTCGCCCTCCTTGACAGTCATGACACGGAAGTCGGTGTTCATGATCTCCTTCAGGAAGCTTGCCGCAGTGCCTGTGCAGACTACCGTGATCTTCGGGTTGATTGCCAGCAGCTTCTCGAGCGTTCCCGAGTGATCAGGCTCGGTGTGATCCATGATGATGTAGTCGACCTTGGTGATGTCTACCGCATCATCGAGCTCGCCCTTGAAGGCCTCCCAGAATTTGTACTTTGATGTCTCTATAAGAGCCGTCTTTTCGCTGCCCTTAAGAGTGTATGAGTTGTATGTGGTGCCGAATTCCATCTGCACGATTACGTCCGAGATATGGGTATCCGGATCGAGCGCGCCGTTCCACCACAGCGTATCCGTAAGTTTTAACGAACTCATAGTCTTCCCCTTTCTTGTGTAATGGCGCAGGCCTGATGCCAAAAATACATCTCTGTAGCGGCGCGCCTGAGGCAGGTTGCTTATATACCAAGATAGTACATTACTCATGTGATAAACACGAGAAAAAAAGGGTGCGTATTATGTACAAAAACAATACAAGCCGTATGCTATAATATTTAGGAAATAATAATCAGAACAGGAGCAGAAATGGCCAGAAATCTTGTGATATTTTTTTCCCGCAAGGGACAGAATTACGTTAACGGCGATATAGTCGAGCTCGAGAAGGGCAATACCGAGCTCATTGCTGAATACATCCGTGACGCGGTCGGAGCCGACCTCTTCGAGATCGAGACAGTGAAGGAATACCCGGCTGATTACATAGAGTGCACGGAAGTTGCGAAGCAGGAGCAGAGAGATAATGCACGCCCTAAACTCAAGGCATATCTGCGAGACATAAGCGATTATGACAACATTGTTATCGCGGGACCATGCTGGTGGGGCACTTATCCCTGCGCTGTATTCGGCCAGCTTGAGAAGCTGCACTTCAGGGGCAAGCATGTGTTCCCTGTAATGACACACGAGGGAAGCGGCGAGGCCAACAGCAGAAAAGATCTGAAGAAATTCTGCACACATGCCAAGGTCGAAAAGGCACTTGCCATAAAGGGTTCGTCTGCAGCCGATGCAAAGGAAAAGGTAACAGCCTGGGCACAGAAGCATCTGGGTGATAAGTAGCCGCTTAAACAGGAACCATCCGGACAGACTAAATGCTTCCACTTAAAAACGAAGAAAAGAAAGTAGAATATCTGGAGCTCATATACGATCTGGTATTCGTATACATGGCGGGTCGGAACAACGCGCTCCTCGGGCATATCGAAGGAGGCTTTGTTTCGCTTGACGCATTTCTTGCGTACATACTCTGCACGCTGGCGATCATCCAGATCTGGAACTTCACTACATTCTATATAAACATGTTCGGCCGCAACGGAGTGCGTGATCACGTCTTTCTGCTGATCACTATGTACCTGATGTATTTCCTGGGCGAGAGCACACGCAGCGACTGGCATATGTATCAGGCGCAGTATCACATAGCCTGGGGACTCATACTGATCAACATCGGCATGCAGTACGCGATAGAGTTGCGCAACCATAAGACGGATGTATGGAATTGCGAAGTCATAAAGCGGATGACGATGACACTCTTCATCGAGGCAGCCATAGTGCTTGCCGCTTCAGTGGTGAAGCCGGCACTTGCCCCGCCGATCGCATTCACCGCAGTGGTACTCGGTATCGTGATGACCTTCCTGGGCAAGAGAACCGGCGTCAGCGGTCTGATCGACTTCAGTCACCTGACTGAGCGGGCCATGCTCTACGTAGTATTCACTTTCGGCGAAATGATCGTCGTGATCTCATCGTACTTTGTGGGAGACGGAAGCTTCGACTGGAGCGTCATCTACTTCTCACTGATGGCATTCCTCATAGTAGTGGGGCTCTTCCTGTCGTACGAGGTCATCTACGACAAACTGCTCGACAGGAACAGGGAAGACAACGGTCTGTTGTATATGCTGATCCATATCTTCATCATATTCGGGCTCAACAATATTACAGCGTCGCTCGAGTTCATGCGCGAGGAAGAGGTGGCGATCAGGCCGAAAATGGTATTCCTTGTCGCGTCGATGGTGGGATACTTCGCGTTCCTGTTCGCTCTGGGCAGATACGCAAAGGTGAGGTGCCATATCAACGGAGCGTTCATGCAGAAGCTCTGGCTCATGACTATTTGCTTCGTTATGCTGATGATGGCGTTCATGAATGTGCCGCGCGCACATATCCTGATCACGGTCATCTATGTGTGGAGCGTATTCGCGGTGTTCTACCGAGTCGGAAAGAAAGTTGCCGCAGAAGAAGCGGCGGAGTGTGCTTCTTAGAGCTGCACGGATACATGTTATAGGGTTTACGAGGAGCAATACAGAAAAGGTATAATACATGGAACTGAAGACGGGAATCAAAAACAGAAATGAGATGATAGTCACTGAGGAGCTGTGCGCAAATGCGTGGGGAAGTGGCGGACTGCAGGTCTACGCGACTCCGGCGATGATAGCTCTGATGGAGAATACAGCATGGGCGAGCGTGGAGCCTTGCATGGAAGAGGGCAGAAGCACGGTCGGTACAAAACTTGACGTATCGCACCTCTCGGCAAGTCCGGTAGGCGCGCACATCACATGCGAAAGCGAGCTCGTGGAAGTCGACGGACGCAGGCTCATCTTCAAAGTAAGCGCAAGCGACGATGCCGGCCTTATAGGTGAAGGCATGCACGAACGCTTCATTATAAACACGGAAAAGTTCATGGCCCGTACAGAGGCAAAAATAAAATAAAAACGGACCGGCAGAAAATGGTCTGGCTTTATAGCAAAAGAGTCAGCAGACAACAGCCAGCGCTAACAGCAAAAGGAGATTAGTATGGGAAAAGTATATATTACAGGTCACAGGAATCCGGACCTCGACAGCCTCTGCGCTGCATCCGCGTATGCCAACCTCAAAAATCTTACGGACAGCGAGAATGAATACATCGCCATCCACTGCAGCCCTGTATCCGATCAGGTGAGGGAGCAGATGGAAGCGATGGGAATTGAGGTCCCGCCGTATAAAAAGGATGTGTTCCCTAAGGTCAGAGACGTTATGCTCAAGCCGCAGATGCACATACAGGCAGGCGCACCGATTTTTGCCCTCGTGAATGCATATAACGAGGATAATCCGTCAGTCGTTCCTATATATGATGGAAAAGATTTCAAGGGACTACTGAGTGTCGATGACATCACGGGCTGGTTCCTGCGCGACAACAAGGAAGCGATTCCGACATACAGCTTTACGATAGACAACATACTCCGGGTCATTCCGGGAGAGCTGCTTCGCAGGGGAAAGAGCGATACCATTGAAGGATCCCTGCTGGTCGGCGCAGGCACATATGAAGCATATGGAGATATGCTCGAGGAGATAGGGAACTGCATCGTAGTGCTTGGAACGCGCAAAGAGCATATCGAGCTGGCTGTCAAAAAGCAGGTTCCTGCCATAATCCTTGCAGCTACAGAAAAAGCTCCGGATGTGGACTTCAGTGGATTTGAGGGATCGGTATTCATGACCAGCCTCGGCACGGCAGAGACTCTCAGGAGGATCAGACTTGCGGAGTCGATCGAATCGATGATGGAGTCCAGGACCGAGACCATCGACATAGATGATCTGTTCGTTGAGGGCAGAAAGATATTCATGAGCTCTCACATCAGAGGCCTTGCCGTAATGGAGAAAGGCGAGTTCAAGGGCTTCGTCACAAGGCGCTGCTTCCTCGAAAGACCGGTCAACAAAGTGATAATGGTTGACCACAACGAACCGGCACAGAGTATCGAGGGAATCGAGACTGCAGACGTCGTGGAGATCATTGACCACCACAGACTCGACTCTCTATCCACAACGATGCCGATATTCATCGCCGCCGAGCCGCTCGGCAGCGTCAACACGATAATCTATCAGCAGTACATCAGGCACGGAATAATGCCTGATCAGTATGCAGCCAGGACGATGCTCACCGGTATAATCGCCGACACGCTGATCCTACGCAGCCCGACTACGACCATGCAGGACATGCAGGCGGTGGAGATGCTCGCGAGGATCGCAAAGGTGCCGAGCGTTCAGGAATTCGGCGAGAAGCTCTTCAGCATTTCAGACAACCTGGCGACACAGGATCCGGATACGATGATCCTTTCGGACTTCAAGAAATACGAGAACGGCGGCACAAAGATGGGCATCGGTCAGTGCGAAGTCACTACTCTGTCGGATATAAGGGAATATGCGCAGACATACATTGACGCGCTGCAGAAGATCGCTGACTCGCAGGCCCTCGACTGGACACTCCTCATGGTGACAGATGTGCTCAGGGAGAACAGTGTACTGTTCACATCCAATAATAAGGCTAATCGCGATCTGCCTTACGCAAAGATCGATAAGCAGATTTACGATATGCCGGGAGTAATGAGCCGCAAAAAACAGCTGCTTCCGACACTGCTGTCAGTAACATCCAATTAAGATAAGCGCCGCATCTCGTCGCAATTTCCCTCTGCTCGCTGACACGCTCGCTTCAGGACAATTGCTGCGTGCGGCAGATACTCTCAACCTCATCGCAGAAAAGAGACAAAAATGGCTGTAAAAACTAACTGGTACAAGGAAGCGGTGGTCTATCAGATTTATCCGCTCAGCTATATGGATTCGAATAATGACGGTATTGGCGACATTCCCGGCATCATCTCGAAGCTTGACTACATCAAGGATCTTGGCGCGACTGCCATCTGGTTCTCGCCGCTCTACGATTCGCCGTGGAGGGACTACGGCTACGACATAGCAGACTATAAGAAGATCCATCCTGCGTTCGGCACAATGGAGGACTTCGACAGGCTCGTGGCTGAATGCCATAAGCGCGGCCTCAGGGTGATAATGGATGCCGTGTTCAATCATACGAGCAATGAGCACGCGTGGTTCAAGGCCGCGCTGGCCGACAAGAATTCGCCATACCGCGATTACTACATCATCAGAGAGGGCAGAAAAGATAAGGATGGCGAGCTGATCCCGCCGACCAACTGGACGTCTTCGTTCACCGGTCCGGCATGGGAGAGGATATTGGGTACCAACGAATACTACCTGCACCTCTTTGCGCCGGAGCAGCCTGACCTCAATTGGGAGAATCCTAAGGTCAGGGAAGAGATGATAAGTGTCTTGAAGTTCTGGCTCGAAAAGGGCGTCGACGGATTCAGATTCGATGTGTTCAATATGATCTCGAAGGTTTATCCGTTCAAGGACGACAAGAATCCGATCCGATTCCAGAAAGGCGTACCGTATTATGTCGACGGGCCGCGCATGCATGAGTTCCTGAAGGAGCTGAACGACAAGGCGCTCTCGCTTTACGACACATACACCGTCGGCGAATCCTACATACCTGACGAAGAGCACGCGGACAGATATATAAATGAAGAAAACGGCGAGCTCGACACCATCTTCGACTTTGAGCACCTGACCTCGGATAATGCGTTCGGCCTCAAGATGATACCGAAGCCATTCAACCTCAGGCAGTTCAAGCGCGGACTGCTGGCTCCTCAGATCAAGTATCACGGGAGCGGGTGGAATACGCTCGTACTGGAGAACCACGATCAGGCCAGAAGCGTCAGCAGGTTCGGCATCAACACAAAGAGATATAGATATGAGGCAGCCACATTCCTGGCGATGATCACATTCCTCGGCTGGGGCACGCCGTTCATCTATCAGGGCGAAGAGATCGGCATGACCAATACGAAGTTCAGAAGCCTCAAAGAGATGAAGGATCCGGTGACGCATTTCATTTTCGAGATGGCTGAGGACCTGCATATTCCGGAGCGTGTTGCGTTCAGGATGATGAGGGGCGCCGCCAGAGACAACGCCAGAACCCCGATGCAGTGGGATTCGTCGTACAACGCGGGATTCAACGCAGGAGCCAAGCCGTGGCAGTGCGTTAATCCTGAATACAAGGAAATAAATGTTGAGGCAGATCTGGCTAAAAGCAGCACCACTGTGACAGATCCGTCAGACCCGGCCTTCGATCCGGGCAAGTCGATCTACCGCTTCTACCAGAAGCTGCTCGCATTCAGGAAGTCGGAGAAAACGATCCTTTACGGCAGCACTATCGAGTATTATCCTGATGACAGACAGGTGATCTCATACAGCAGATGCTATGGGGACAAGCGCTTCCTGATCGTCGGCAACTTCTCCGGCGTGCGCGCCGACTTCATAATGCCGGGCGACTTCGAGCTTGATGAGCTGACGATCCGCATGACCAACCGCGACCGCACGGACGCAGAGGTCGAAGAGATAATGCACATGAAGCCTTACGAGGCTATACTGTTTGAAGAGAACAGAATATAAAAAACGACAGGGCACTGCACCAGAATCCAAAGGGTGACATCTGTGTACGCAGCGCCGCAAAAGCAACAACGGTAAAAGTCTTGGACTATTACAGAAAAGGAGAAAGACAATGGCTATAATGGAATACTTTACACCGACTCATGTGTATTTTGGCATAGGCGCCGAGGATCAGGTCGGCGAGGTTCTGAAGGAGTACGGTGCTGTAAAGGTGCTCGTGCATTTCGGAAGCGGCTCGGTCAGAAGAACAGGCCTGCTGGACGATATTGAGGAAAAACTCAAAGACGCAGGTATCGAGTATGTTGAACTCGGCGGTGTTGTTCCAAATCCGAGAGTCTCGCTGGTACGCGAAGGCATAAAGCTTTACGAGGACGAAGGCTGCGACTTCATTCTGGCTGTCGGCGGCGGTTCCGTTCTCGACAGTGCCAAGGCTATCGGCTACGGTGTTTACGGTGGCGGAGATGTCTGGGACTTCTACTGCGGCAAGCGCAAAGTCGAGGGCACTGCTCCGGTTGGATGCGTACTGACACTTTCGGCGACCGGTTCCGAGATGAGTGACTCGTCCGTTATCACTAACGACGAGACCGAGACTACCTACAAGAGGGGCGTCAACACAGACTTCGGAAGAGTGAAGTTTGCTATGCTCGACCCTATGCTGACCGCAACTGTATCAAAATACCAGACAGCATGCGGCGCTACCGACATCATGATGCACACCCTCGAGAGATATTTCCACCAGGGATATGCGCTCGACTTCACAGACCAGCTCTCGTTCACACTCCTTAAGGAAGTTATGAAGTGGGCTCCGGCAGCGCTCGAAAATCCGGAAGACTACGACGCAAGAGCCAACCTCATGTGGTGCGGCTCGCTCTCGCATAACGGACTCATGGCAGCCGGCAACTCCAACAAGGGTGACTGGGCATGTCACCAGATAGAGCATGAGCTCTCTGCAGAATACGATGTAGCGCATGGCGCAGGCCTCGCGGCTATCTGGGGATCCTGGGCAAGGTATGTGCTGGAAGTAGATCCGTCCAGATTTGTAAAGCTCGGCGAAGGCGTATTTGGTGAAAGCGATCCAATCAAGACTATTGAAAAATTCGAGGCGTTCTTCCGCTCGATCGACATGCCGACAGACATCAAGGGCCTCGGACTCAACTTCGACGAAGCGGCATGCCGCACGGCAGCACTTGGAGTAACATTCCAGAACGCACGCAAGATCGGAAACTTCAAAGTCCTCGATACTGAAGATATCTTCAACATCTACATGATGGCCTCCGGCCTGAAGTAGCTTTTCGGTTTTAAGACGCACACTTGGAAAACCTGCCGCATCAGGTGATCCCGCAGGAGGTGAGATACATGTTTCAAAGTAATAAAACATTGGCGGCATTTTACTTCATAGCATTTATCGTGTGCTTCCTGGTATTCTTTGCAAAACGCAGCTGGGGATATCTGGTTGCAGCGGTATGCTGGCTTATGATAGGGATTTACTGTCTGGTCAGAAAGGACGATGACCTCTGACCGGGACCGCAACAATCAAAAGAAACGTATATGCCAAACAAATGAAAAGTCAAAAAAGGATAGTCATTGCGGCTATCCTTTTTCTTTTGACTAACTATCGGAAAGATATCGATTCCGCTAAGGATGATGCCGTTTCTTAATATATTGAAATAACCAGAAAAGGTGTTGACAAGGGGGCCTTTTTGTACTATTGTACTAAGTAGTTAATACAGTAATACAAAAGTGAAAGAGAAGGGACGGCAAAATGGAATGGAACTTTAAAGATGGAATCCCTATCTACACTCAGATAATAGATGAGATGACCATGCGTATTGCCAGCAACGCATATGCACCCGGCGACAAGCTGCCGTCGGTGAGAGATCTGGCGCTGGATGCCGGAGTCAATCCGAATACCATGCAGAGAGCTCTTGCTGAGCTGGAACGCAGGGGACTGGTCTATACGGAGCGTACAAGCGGGAGATTTGTTACAAAGGAGGAAGCTGTGCTCAGAGATCTGCACGAGGAGCTTGCGAAGAAATACTTCGAAGAACTCACAGAGAAGCTTCGCAAGATAGGAATGGACGATAACGCAATAAAAGCATCCGTAGACAAATGGATGAAAGAGATAAAGTAGAAAGGAGGCAGAGAGATGGCAAGAATAGAGATCAACAATCTTACAAAGAACTTCGGCGATCTTACGGCTCTTGACGATGTCACTGTCTCGCTGGAGCAGGGACAGATCGTAGGACTGCTCGGACCGAACGGAAGCGGAAAGACTACGCTTATCAAAATACTGAACGGGCTGCTTCAGCCTACATCGGGCAGCGTTACTATCAACGGCAATATGCCGGGAGTCGAAACAAAGAAAGTGGTGGCATACCTGCCTGACAGGAACGCGCTGCCTGATTACATGACAGCATCGCAGCTCATGGACATCTACGAAGACTTCTTCGAGGACTTCGACAGGCTGAAAGCGGAGTCCATGGTGGACGACCTCGGCATCAACCGCAAACAGACAATGAAAAAGATGTCAAAGGGTACAAAAGAGAAACTGCAGCTCTGCCTGGTAATGGCAAGACAGGCCGAGGTCTATCTGCTCGATGAGCCTATCGGCGGAGTCGACCCGGCAACGAGGGACTACATCCTCCGCACTATAATCTCGAACTACAACGAAAATGCGGTCGTGCTTATCTCGACCCACCTGATCGCAGATGTGGAGTCGGTGCTCGATGACGTAGTGTTCCTAAAGGAAGGCAGAGTGGTCCTTCACAAAGCAGCGGACGCTATCCGCGAAGAGAAGGGTGAAAGCGTAGACAAGCTCTTCAGGGAGGTATTCAAATGTTAGGTAAACTTCTTAAATACGAGATCCCGGCAATGGGACGCAAACTGCTGCCGCTGTATGTGGCATGGGCTGCAACGGCGCTGTTTCTCGGACTGACGACTCAGGCTGCGGAATCGAAGAATGAATTCATGGTGGTAATATCCGCGCTGCTCTATACAGCGATAGCGACAGCCATCTTCGTTATGACAGTGATCATGATAGTCCAGAGATACAGCAACAGTCTGCTGGGCGACGAAGCATACTTCAACCATGTGCTGCCGGTGACTGTTTCAGAACACATAGGCAACAAGGCGATATCCGCAACACTGTGGATATTTGTGACCATACTGGTTGCAGTTTTTACGGGTCTCCTTATAGGAATCGGAGCAGTCATAGTCTCGGGAGAGTTCATAAGTCTTAGGGAACTGATACAGTCCTTCTATCAGATTGATTTGCCGAAGCATTTCGGACTGTATGTGATAGAGGTGCTGATTCTGACAATCACAGGCACGGTGAAGACCATCATGCAGATCTATGCAGCGATCACGATCGGACATCAGGTGCAGAACCGAACCACACTCGCATCGATTGGAGCCTACATAGGGATCCTGATATTTGAATCATCAGTAGGAAGAGCCCTGCTTCCGCTGTTCATCAATCTGGAGTACGGCACAGACGGATTCGTGAACTTCAACAGAGTATTCATACCGGGCTTCATCCTGACGGTGATCTTCTCGGTGATCTACTTCTTCATCTGCAAATATCTGATGGAAAACAAACTTAATCTGGCGTGAGGGAAACCCAAAAGGGGACAGTCCCCAACAATGATGACAGGAGCCTTCGGGCTCCTGTTCTTGTTTGTGCAGACGTTCTTTATAAAGTAGTCTTTGGCTCTCCATATTCACGCTTCATTGCGTCCACAGTAATTATCCACTGCTTTCCGAATTTGCATACATCAACGCCGTTTACAAGCTTTCCATACACAATTGCTTTACGTAGCGTACTTTCATTCAGACCCCATAACTGGGTCGCATCTCCAAATGACATCAGATTGTCAAATGGCGAATCGACTTTCACTCCATTGTCATATAGCTCGTCGCACGATAAGTCGATATCATCATTCCAGACTATGCCGTAACCGCCTGTGTCAACACAGACCTCATAAAAGAGCTCTGGCTTGTTCAGGAAAGCCTCGAATGGCTTTAGGCTCTTTAACAGAGGCTTTACATCATATATCTTTGTCACACCTTCGGAAAACTGGACGCTCAGCCTGTAGTCAGGCAGAGGGCTGACACTTTTCACCTTATGAAACATAAAACCTCCTTTCAGGTTCGGCGCTGCTATTCTAGCGGCGGAATGCTTTTAAATTCCTGTGTATCCCAAATCTCTGATAGCTCTTGTCTATGCAGTTCCATCCACTCTTGTGTCATGGATAAAGCTTTGCCCGGAAGATATCCGTCTATGATTGCGCCTGTTTCTATTTCGATCGAAGCGGCATTTTCCCCATATATCACATGTATATGAGGCGGGTTATGTTCAGAGGGAAGGAAGTACATTCTTACTACGATTCCATAGAATCTGGAAATAGTTGGCATAATTACTCCTATTTAACTATATCACGATACAGTGATGTGTCAACGGCTTTTATTTATTATTAAACAAAGACATAGGCAAGCCTTTGCACATTAGCATGACAGAAGATCTGATTCTCAAAAGGGCCTTGCGGTCATTCTATGCTATGTTTATAATTTGGTCAGGAAGAGCGTCGTTCGTCAACGACTAACTCGACCCAAAGATTTGTGTCGCCGCCTAGTTACGTGAACTGGCGGCCTTTTTAACATATCTTAGCAAGAATTCCCCCATCCTCTGCAGGTGGTGGGATGAATTGCAGGAGGGTCGACGAGACGACGACCAATAAGCGACGAGCGACGA
>ONRQ01000080.1 GCA_900320285.1 uncultured Eubacteriales bacterium | reverse complement strand
GTACTTTCTGTTGAGTACTGATGTGATTGCTGCTGTAAGAGTTGTCTTACCGTGGTCAACGTGGCCGATCGTACCAATGTTGATATGCGGTTTGGTTCTTTCGTATTTCTGCTTAGCCATTTTTATCTCCTTTATAAGTAGAAAATAAATACGTTATGTAATTTGTTTCGTTAAGTTTATATTTGCTGTACCGGAATTACCTGATCATCTTATCAGCAAGTGATTCCGGCATTTAAGAAGTTGCGGAGTATTTTCGTTCACAGCGAGGATGCAAGCGGGCGAGCAGCGGAGCTTACCTATAGTAAGTGAGCAGCACAGCGCCGCGCAGCAGACAAAGCTGTGGGCGAAAAGACGAACAGGAATCACTTAATCATTTTATCTGCCAGTGATTCCGGCAACTTCTCGAAGTGGTCGAACTGCATGGTGTATACGCCTCTGCCCTGTGTCTTCGAACGAAGGTCTGTCGCATATCCGAACATCTCTGAAAGAGGTACATAGCCTCTTACTACGGCTGCGCCGTTTTCTATGTCGGAACCTTCGATCCTTCCGCGCCTTGAGCTTATATCGCCGATGATATCGCCCATATGGTTATCAGGCACGGTGACCTCTACCTTGAAGATAGGCTCGAGCAGCACCGGCTTAGCTTTCATGACAGCCTCTTTGAATGCCTTTGAGCCAGCGATCTTGAACGCCATTTCCGAGGAGTCGACCTCGTGGAAACTTCCGTCGTAGAGCTCTACGCCCACATCGACAACATTGTATCCGGCAAGCGGTCCTGCCTGCATCGCTTCTTCGATACCGGCCTGTACACTTGGAATGTACTCCTTAGGGATAGCTCCGCCGACAATGGAGTTCTTGAATTCGAATCCTTCGCCCGGCTTTCTCGGATAAAGTTTGATTTTGACGTGCGCGTACTGTCCGCTTCCGCCTGTCTGCTTCGCGTGCTTGCAGTCCACATCGGCTGTCGTCGTAACTGTCTCTTTGTAGGAGACCTGCGGCCTGCCGACGTTTGCCTCAACCTTGAATTCTCTCAAGAGACGGTCAACGATGATTTCCAGATGGAGCTCACCCATTCCGGCGATGATGGTCTGGCCCGTTTCAGGATTTGTGTAAGTCTTGAATGTAGGGTCTTCCTCAGCCAGCTTGGCAAGCGCGATACCCATCTTTTCCTGACCGATCTTGGTTTTAGGTTCGATAGCGATCTCAATGACAGGATCAGGGAATTCCATCGACTCGAGCACTATAGGGTGCTTGTCGTCGCAGAGCGTGTCGCCCGTTGTCGCAAACTTGAGGCCTACCGCAGCAGCGATGTCTCCCGAATAGACTGTTTCGAGCTCGCTTCTGTGATTGGCGTGCATCTGCAGGATACGTCCGAATCTCTCCTTGCGGTCTTTCGTAGCGTTGTATACGTGTGAGCCCGAATTGAGAGCTCCCGAGTATACCCTGAAGAACGCCAGCTTACCCACGAACGGGTCAGCCATGATCTTGAAAACGAGTGCTGAGAACGGTCCGTCGTCACCAGCTGCTCTTTCTTCTTCCTTCTTTGTATAAGGGTTTACGCCCTTGATAGCAGGAATGTCGAGCGGCGACGGCATGTAGTCTACGACTCCGTCGAGCATCAGCTGAACGCCCTTGTTTCTGTAAGCCGAACCGCAGAACACTGGGTACATGTTGCCCTTGATAGTTTCGCGGCGGATAACACGCTTGATGTCTTCTACAGGCATTTCCTCGCCCTCGAGGTACATCATCATGAGATCCTCATCAAATTCGGCTACAGCTTCGAGCAGTCTGTCTCTCCATGCGTTTGCCTCGTCGAGCATATTCTCAGGGATTTCTTTCTCTTCGTATACCTTTCCGAGGTCATCGTCATGATAGAGCTCAGCCTTCATCTTGATCAGGTCGATGATACCGATGAAATCGGCCTCTGACCCGATAGGCAGCTGTACTGCTACAGCGTTTGCCTTGAGCCTGTCACGGATCATGTCGAGTACGTGGAAGTAATTTGCACCGAGGATATCCATCTTGTTTACGAAGATCATGCGAGGAACTCCGTATTTCTCGGCCTGTCTCCAGACTGTCTCGCTCTGAGGCTCAACTCCGCCCTTGGCGCAAAGCACCATAACGGCTCCATCGAGAACTCTCAGCGATCTCTCTACCTCGACTGTGAAGTCAACGTGGCCCGGAGTGTCGATGATGTTGATCCTGGTATCCTTCCACTGAGCAGTAGTAGCAGCGGAAGTGATGGTGATTCCGCGTTCCTGTTCCTGTTCCATCCAGTCCATGGTGGCTGCGCCCTCATGGGTCTCACCCAGCTTATGGGTGCGTCCTGTGTAGAAGAGAATTCTCTCCGTTGTAGTGGTTTTACCGGCATCGATGTGAGCCATGATACCAATGT
>ONRQ01000009.1:56466-71479 GCA_900320285.1 uncultured Eubacteriales bacterium | reverse complement strand
GAACCGTGGGGCACACGGGGATAGCTCGTTGATACTCAAGCCGTTAGGCTTGTTGAGCGAGAAGCCCCCACTTCTACAAGTGGTGGGAGTATGTCACTGAAAATCATGACCAGCTACAGAAAGTCCTTGAGTTTGTTGTGGGTTAACCACAATTATAGATTTGTTTAATAATTAACATAAAAAAACAGATCCGGAAATTATTGTACAAATAATAAAAAAAGATTAGACTAGAAAAGCTGCTGAAATGCAGCTTTTATGTTGCTTTTATTAACAAAAGAAAAATATATCAAAAGAAAAAGGAGTAAATTATCATGGATAATCAGAAGAAGAGCAGCGGCCTGGCGCTCGTGCCATTCGCTGTATTCATCATCATCTACCTCGGCGCAGGAATCATTCTGCAGTCCAAGGGCGTAGAGATGGCATTCTATCAGTTCCCTGCAGTAGTAGCGATGTTCATTGCAGTACTCGTTGCATTCGCAATGAACTACAAGGCAGGAATCAACACTAATTTCTCGATCTTTGCAAAAGGCGCAGCTAACGAAGACGTTATGGCAATGCTTATGATCTACCTGCTCGCAGGTGCGTTCTCTGCAGTAGCGGGAGCTATGGGCGGAGTTGACGCTACAGTAAACATGGGCGTTTCCATTATACCTGCATCCCTGCTCACAGCAGGACTGTTCATTATTGCAGCGTTCCTCGCAACAGCTACAGGTACTTCGATGGGAACAATCGGAGCTCTCGTGCCTATCGCTCTCGGCGTTGTTGACAAGGCAGGACTCAGCCTTCCGCTCGTTATGGCAGCAGTAGTTTCCGGCGCTATGTTCGGAGACAACCTGTCCATGATCTCGGATACAACTATCGCAGCTACAAGAACACAGCATGTAGAACTCAAGGACAAGTTCAGAACCAACTTCTGGATCTCATTCCCTGCAGCAATCGTTACGATCATTCTCCTCGTTATCTTCGGCAGACCTGAAACAGCTCAGGCTCTCGAGGTAGGCGGATTCGATTTCGTAAAGGTAATCCCATATCTGCTCGTACTCGTTCTCGCGCTTATCGGAATGAACGTATTCCTGGTACTGACAATCGGTATCTTCGCAGCAGGCATCATCGGAATGGCTTACGGCGACATCACATTCATGGATTTCGCAGGCAACATCTGGACAGGATTCCAGGGAATGATCGAAGTATTCCTGCTGTCCATGCTCTGCGGCGGTATCGCGGAAATGGCCAAGCACTACGGCGGCCTCAACTGGCTCATCGAAAAGCTGTCGAAGACATTCAAGGGCAAGAAGTCGGCTCAGGTCGGACTCAGCGCTCTTGCTGCTCTGACAGACATGGCTACAGCCAACAACACAGTTGCAATCATCGTTGACGGTCCTATGGCAAGAGAGATCAGCGAGAAGTATGACATCGACCCTAGAAAGACTGCTTCGATCCTCGACATGTTCACATGTATCATGCAGGGACTTATCCCTTACGGAGCTCAGTTCCTCGTAGTTGCAAGCATGTGCGAGGGAAGAGTAAGCCCGCTCGATATCATTCCGAGAAACTGGTACCTCTTCCTGCTCGCAGGATTCGCTATCCTTTCGTACTTCGTACCTTGGTACGAGAACATCACACTCAAGGGCAAGTGGGACTGGAAAGAGGACAAGGTCATCAACAACTAATATCTCCATAAAAGATGCGAGCTTATGCCGGGACTCCATTGCGGGTTTCCGGCATTGCTTACTTAATAAGAGGAAAGAAAAAATGGGTATAATCGAACAATACGGACATGGACTGGAAATACCGAAGGATGAGCTCACGGCCATTGAAAGGGACAGACTGCTGAGCGAAGGCAAGGAAGTCGACCGCATCATGTGCTGCATCGATACAGGGGAAACTCTTGCCCCGATGATTGGTCTGAAAGTAAAGGATTATTACTTCTCGTCACAGAAGATGCTTGAACTTGAGCAGTATATTTACGATACTTTTCATTCGGACGGCGCAGGACTGTCTACAACTCTTCGCGGAATGGCGGAAGCAATGGGCTCAAAGATCAGATACTTTGACCACAATATAGCTCAGCTTGAGGAACCTGCTCTCGCAAGCCTTGATGAGGTGGACAAAGCAAAGCTGGTCGATGTTGACAAGGATGGCAGACTTCCTATTATCCTTGAAGGCCTCAGAATGGTAAAAAAAGAGCTCGGTGATAAGGTTCCAGTCAGCGGAACTGTTACAGGCCCGTTCACCATTGCAGCAATGGTCGTCGGAACAGAGAAGCTTCTCATAGGAATGATCAAAAAGCCCGAGAAGGTCAAGCAGCTTATGGAAGTCATCACCGAGAACAACGAGAGGTATATTGCACGCATGCTCGAAATGGGTGTAGGCGTTGGTTTCGCAGATCCCGTAAGCACAACATCGCTTCTCAGAGTAAAGCAGTATAAAGAATTCTCGCTTCCGTATTTCCAGCACAATGTAGACTTCATCAAGAAGAACGGCGGAGGCTGCGGCCTTCACATCTGCGGAGGAAGCCGGAAACTCTGGGAGACTCTAAATGAGACAGGTATCGGATGCTTCGGACTCGATAATATCGAAGATCTCGAAGAGGCAAAGGAAGTGCTCGGACCTCACATGGCAATCCAGGGCAATGTTCCTCCGGTAGATGTCATAAGACTCGGCACTCCTCAGGATGTTCTGAGATCGGGCAAGGAGTGTATCAGAAAGGCCTGGGATTCGCCGAATGGATTCACCCTGACTTCAGGATGCCAGACACCTATGGATACACCGGCAGAGAACCTGCAGGCGCTCATGGATGCTGCACGTATCTTCGGCAGATATCCTATTGATGTAGATCTGCTGAATGCTGATCTGTAAAACACATAGAAATAAGAGGCAATTATAGATTTATTCTATAGTTGCCTTTTCTTTTTACTCGTATAATTAAAAGGTAGGGGTCACTTACTGTGACCGTTAAATGAGTATTTATAAATAGTGAAAGAGGGTCAGTTTATGGAAATTATTAAGGAACTGCCTGCGGTATTTGAAGAATTCGCAGAAGCAAGAAGAAACGCGTTTATCAATGTTAAGAAGGTAAAGGATCAGGGTATTCCTGTAATCGGATCGTACTGCACGTATTTTCCGCAGGAGCTCGCTATTGCTGCAGGAGCTGCTACAGTAGGGCTCTGCTCAACTTCAGGAGAGACAATTCCTGTTGCTGAGAAAGATCTTCCGGCAAACCTCTGCCCGTTGATCAAGTCCAGCTATGGATTTGCTAAGGCTGACAAGTGCCCGTTCTTCTACTTCAGTGATATCGTCATCGGTGAGAATACCTGTGACGGAAAGAAGAAGATGTACGAGCTTATGAGCGACTTCAAGGATGTATTCGTAATGGATCTTCCTAATTCCCAGAGTGAAAAGGGGCTTGAGCTCTATAAGGCAGAACTACTGAGACTCAAAGCATATATTGAAGAGAAGTTTGAGATTACTATCACAGATGATGATATGCGTAAGGCCGTCAAGCTCGAGAATGAGATAAGAGTAGCCAAGAAGAATCTCATCGATACAATGAAGAATGATCCTTGCCCGGTATCCGGACTTGATATGTTCCACGTTCTTTATGGAAGCGGATTCAAATTCGACCATACTGTAATCCCTGGAGAAATGGCAGCTGTTCAGGAAAAGATCGAGAAGGAATACGCTGAAGGCAAGAAGCTTGATAAGAAGGCACGCATAGTACTTACCGGATGCCCTATCGGAGGCGTTACGGAAAAGGTTATCAAGGCTATTGAAGATAACGGCGGAGTTGTTGTTGCAATGGAGAACTGTGTAGGCGCCAAGCAGTATGACAGACTTATTGATGAAGACGCAGAGGATATCTGGGAAGCAGTTGCATACAGATATCTCCAGATCGGATGCTCTGTAATGACACCTAACCCTAACAGATATGATCTGCTCGGCAGAACTATCGATGAGTACAAGGCAGACGGTGTTCTTGAGATGACACTCCAGGCTTGCCATACATATAATGTAGAGTCAAAGTCCATCGAGAAGTTCTGCACAGAAGAGAAGCACGTTCCTTACTTCCATGTGGAGACAGACTACTCGACAGCAGATGTGGCTCAGCTGAATACACGTATCGCAGCATTCATAGAGATGCTCTAGTCAAACTTTTAAAAAAGAAAAAAGATGATTTATCAAAAGCGGGCATATGCCCGCTTTTGCTTTCATGTGTTTGCATAAAAATACAAAAATAATGAAAAATATTCAGTAATTACACTTGAATAAAAATACCGCAAATAGTATAGTCATGCATGTAATCAATCAATAAATTGTATAAAGGAGAACAAATCATGAAAAAGAAATCATTAGTACTCTTACTTGCATTTGCAATGATATTCACATTCGCACTCAGCGCATGCGGAGGCGGCAGCTCCGAAGAGAGCAGCGAAGCAGCGGAAGAAGAGACAGCTGTACTGAAGGTCGTAACGGAAGCTACATTTGCTCCGTTTGAGTCAACAGAGGACGGAGATGACACTATTATCGGTTTCGATCCTGATATGATGGCTGCCATTGCAGAAGACCAGGGCCTTGAGCTCGAATGGGTCAACATGGAGTTCGACTCACTCATTCCGGCTCTTCAGTCAGATCAGGGCGACATCATCTGCGCAGGAATGAACAAGCTGGCAGGCGACCGTGCTGAGAAAGTTGACTTCGGCGACACTTACTTTGAAAGTGACCTCATGCTGCTTGTAACATCTGACAGTGAACTGACAGGTATTGATGCAGTTACATCAGATATGAAGCTCGCCAGCCAGATCGGTACTACAGGCGGAGACATGGTACAGCAGATGAAGGATGAGGGCAAGATCGCTGACGGCGTTGTTCTCAACCAGTGGACTGACTGCTACCTGCAGCTTCAGAACGGTGAGGTTCAGGGCGTTATCGTAGATAAGCCGGTAGGAGAAGAAGCTTACCTCAACAATCACGGAGACATCGCTAAGTTCGTAGGCGACTCATTCGGAGAGCACGAAGAATTCGCATTTGCCGTACAGAAGGGCAATACAGAGCTGCTCGAAAAGCTGAATACAGGTCTTGCAAATATCAAGGCAAACGGTAAATATGATGAGCTCGTAGCTAAGTGGTTCAGCTAAACAACAGCAAAGAAAAGTAAAAGATAGCCAAAAGCAAAACGATAAAAATCAAAACGGCGAAGGGAATTAAACAATATGGGTGTATATCTTAAAGGATTTCTCATCGCCTGCAGAGGCATACCCGCCACAGTGGCGGTCAGTCTGATAGCAATAGTAATTGGAGCAGCCTTCGGACTGCTCCTTGCACTGTGTTCGCAGACTAAAAGCAAGGTCCTGCAGGTGTTGTCAAAAGTATATATAGATATCGTAAGGGGCACACCTATGCTGGTGCAGGCTCTCATCATGGCATACGGTATTCCTTGGCTTTTACAGTCCTGGGGCATTGGCTTCAAATGGGACAACTACGGAGGAATGGTAGTGCCGGCTGTAATAGTCTGCGGATTCAACTCCGCCGCATACCTGTCTGAAGTAATCAGGTCAGGAATACAGGCGATCGACAAAGGCCAGATGGAAGCGGCAAGGTCGCTTGGTATGAGTCATGGAATGGCTATGAGACTGATCATAATACCGCAGGCTGTCCGTATAATCCTCCCGGCTTTTGCCAATGAGTTTGTAACACTCATCAAGGAGACATCAGTTCTCGGTTATGTAGGAGTAGTAGAGATACTCAGGCGCGGACAGCTGTGGAATTCATCGTCGTTTGAAACATTCCCTGCATATATAGGTGTAGCACTGGCATACATGATACTCACGATCCCGCTTTCAAAGATAATCAACGGCTATGAACGTAAAATGGCCAGAAAGGAGTCTGCAGCATGAGCATGATAGAAATAAAAGGCCTCTGCAAGAGCTTCGGAGATCATGAGGTGCTGAAGGGGATCGATCAGAACGTTGATGAAGGCGAAGTACTCTGCATAGTAGGACCTTCGGGATCAGGAAAGTCGACCATGCTCCGCTGCATCAACAGGCTTGAAGAGCCGACCGGCGGCGAGATTTATATCGATGGAGAACTCGTTACCGAAAAAAACGTAGATGCCATGAGAACCAAGATGGGCATGGTATTCCAGTCCTTCAATCTTTTCCCGCATAAATCTGTGCTGGAGAACCTTACGATCGGACCGATCAACGTAAAAAAGGCAGATAAGAAAGAGTCGGAAGAGAAAGGCCTGGCGCTGCTTGAGCGTGTAGGTCTTGCGGAAAAAGCAAATGAGTATCCGAGGAACCTTTCCGGCGGACAGCAGCAGCGTGTTGCAATAGCAAGGGCACTTGCTATGGATCCGGAAGTTATGCTGTTTGATGAACCGACATCGGCTCTCGACCCGGAGATGGTAGGTGAAGTACTCGATGTAATGAAGAGCCTGGCTAAAGATGGAATGACGATGGTAGTCGTTACGCATGAGATGGGATTCGCAAAAGAAGTTGCGGACAAGGTGATCTTTATGGATGGCGGATATATCGTTGAACAGGGCACTCCGGATGAGGTGCTTAATAATCCTCAGATGGACAGGACAAAGGATTTCCTTTCTAAAGTACTTGTCTGATATCCCGGAGTTTAAAAAAGTAACGGAGAAAAATGTACAAAGTATTCATAGACGGAGCGCACGGAACAACAGGACTGAGGATAAACGAATATCTGGCAAAACGTACCGACATAGAGGTTCTGGAGATAGATCCGGAGAAGCGCAAGGATACAGAAGAAAGAATAAACATGATTAAGAAGGCAGATGTCAGTATACTCTGCCTTCCTGATCAGGCTTCTAAAGAAATAGCAGCAGCCGCACCGCTGGATTCGGTCATTATCGACACATCGACTGCACACCGTACAGATCCCGAGTGGACCTATGGCATGCCGGAGCTTACATCAGGTCAGAGAGATAAGATCCGCAGCAGCACAAGGATAGCCAATCCGGGATGTCATGCAAGCGGATTCATACTGCTGGTAAGGCCGCTTATCGAAGCCGGACTGCTTGACAGGGAAGCACTTCTGACATGCTTCTGCGTTACAGGTTACTCGGGCGGCGGAAAGAAGATGATCGCAGACTATGAGGACGCTGAAAGAGACACGGTCCTTGATTCGCCGGGGCAGTACGCGCTGGGACAGTCCCATAAGCACTTGCCTGAAATGGTCGCGATGACTGGAATTACGAATGCTCCGTGTTTCAGTCCTGTGGTTGCAGACTTTTACAGCGGTATGGTTATGACTGTACCTGTCCATACATCGATGCTGAAGAGCGGAGCCGGCATAGATGATGTAAAGAAAACTTTACATAAGAGATATGATGCTGAGCCTCTGATCACTGTATATGATGAGGCGCCGGAATCCGGTAAGGTATATTCAAATCCTATGGCAGGCAGCAACGGTATGGAGATGTACGTGACCGGCAATGAAGAGAGAATACTTCTGATCGCCTCATACGACAATCTCGGAAAGGGAGCGTCGGGAGCTGCGGTGCAGAATATGAACATTGTACTTGGGACTGAAGAGACTGCGGGTCTGGTGTAAGACCCTGAAGTGAGCTTCATTGAGATATAACAGGAGGGATAAATGGTAAAGATGATCGAAGGCGGTGTTACTGCCGCAACAGGATTCAAGGCAGGAGGAATATACAGCGGAATAAAAGCAAATTCGGAAAAGCCGGATCTGGCTCTCATAGTCAGTGAGGTTCCGGGCAATGCCGCTGCGGTATATACAAAAAACAAAGTAAAGGCGGCTCACATCGCTGTTACAAAAAAACATCTCGCCAACGGAGTAGCTCAGGCTGTGCTGTGCAACAGCGGAAACGCAAATACATGCACTCCTGACGGAGAAGAAGTAGCCGAAAAGGCTACACAGATCGCTGCCGGGTGCCTTGGAATAAAGGCTGACGATGTGCTGCCTGCAGCAACGGGCGTCATAGGAGTACCTCTTCCTATAGAGCCGTTTGAGAAATCCATGCCTGAACTTGCAGGAAGCCTTTCACGGACGGGATCTGCTGATGCAGCACTTGCGATCCTGACGACTGATACATATATCAAGGAATGCGCCGTGCAGTTCGAGGTAGGAGATACAATATGCACCCTCGGCGGTATAGCAAAGGGAAGCGGCATGATACACATCAACATGGGCACTATGCTCAGCTTCATCTCTACCGACTGCGCTATCAGCCAGGAACTTGTCAGCAAGGCTCTTCACGAGGAAATAGCTGACAGCTACAACCAGGTCAGCGTAGATGGAGATACATCGACCAACGATACAGTAGTTGTTATTGCCAACGGTCTTGCGGGCAATCCTGAGATAACTGAAACAGGCAAGGCATATGAAGCATTCTGTGAAGCTCTTCATGTGGTAAGCGTAGAACTTTCAAAGAAGATTGCAGGCGACGGAGAAGGCTGCACAAAGTTGCTTGAAGCCCATGTGACCGGAGCTCCTGACAAGGAGACCGCAAGGCTCGTAAGCAAGAGCATAGTCTGCTCCTCACTGTTCAAGGCAGCAGTGTTCGCCTCAGATGCCAACTGGGGACGCATACTTTGCGCAATTGGCTATACTGATGCGGAATTTGATGCCTCGAATATCGATGTAAGCGTAAAATCCGAGGCCGGTGAAGTGCTTGTATGCAAAGCTTCTGCTTCGATACCGTTCGATGACGACTTTGCAACAGAGATCCTTTCAAAGGAGTACGTCACGGTCGAGGCAGACCTGCATAACGGTGATGCTGAAGCATATGCATGGGGATGCGATCTGACATACGACTATGTGAAGATAAACGGCTCGTACCGCTCATAAAAAGAGGTATCAGATGGTAAAAGAGAAATACATGGAGAAGGCCAACGTTCTTATCGAGGCTCTCCCTTACATACAGCGGTTCAACCGCAAGATAATAGTGATCAAATACGGCGGCAGCGCCATGATAGATGACGATTTAAAGAAGCATGTGATCGAGGACGCAGTACTGCTGAAGCTTGTCGGATTCAAACCTGTGATCGTGCACGGAGGAGGCAACGAGATAAGCAGCTGGATGAGAAAGACCGGCATAGAGCCTCAGTTCATGAACGGTCTGAGAGTCACAGATGCCGATACTCTTGAGATCGCAGAGATGGTTCTCGGCAAGGTAAACAGCGACCTTGTAACGATGGCCCAGCAGCTCGGAGTAAGGGCATGCGGAATCAGCGGCAAAGACGGAAGACTGCTCACCGTAAAGAGAGCAAAGCCGGGAATGAAAGACATAGGATTCGTCGGTGAAGTCACAGAAGTAGACACAAAGATAATCACAGACCTTCTGAACGATGACTTCCTTCCGATCATTTATCCTATAGGCATGGATAAACATGGTCAGTCCTACAACATAAACGGAGACCATGCTGCAGCGGAGATCGCAAAAGCTCTGAAAGCTGACAAACTTGCATACCTGACGGATGCTCCGGGAGTCTGCACCGATCCCGATGATCCCGAATCATTCATATCCGAGCTTTTTATAGAAGAAGCAGAGAAGCTGATAGATGAAGGCATCATAACAGGCGGCATGATCCCTAAAGTGCGCAACTGTTTCCGCTCAATAGAGGGAGGCGTCAACCGTGTGCACATCCTTGACGGAAGCATCCCGCACTGTCTGCTGCTTGAGATATTCACTGACAGAGGTGTCGGGACCGTGATAATGAAAGACGGAGTAAAGTACTACAACAGAGAGAGGAGTGAGTGATGGACCGCAGCCATATCAAAGAACTGGATGCTCAGTATATCGTCCATACATATAACCGTTACGATGTGGTCGTCGATCATGCCTGCGGCGCGGTAGTAACCGATGTTAACGGCAAGGAATATGTGGATCTTTGCAGCGGGTATGCCGCGAATTCGCTTGGGTATCAGAATGAAGCCTGGCTTGACGCTGTGATCGGGCAGCTCAAAAAAGTACAGCACACATCGAACCTGTACTATTCCGAGCCGGGTCCGCTGGTTGCCGAAAAGCTCGTGACCCGAAGCGGACTCTGCAAGGTGTGGTTTGCCAACTCCGGCGGTGAAGCAAATGAAGCCGCGATAAAGACAGCCAGAAAGTACGGCAACACTCTCGCCGACCATAAGAAAAATACAATAATCTCATTGAAGAAGTCTTTCCACGGAAGAACGATGGCGACTGTAACAGCTACTGGCCTTGCTGAAGCACAGGAGGTGTTTGAACCACTGGTACCGGGTTTTGTGCATGCAGAAGTTGACGATGCGGAAGCCCTTGAAAAGCTGGTAGATCAGTACGATCCATGCGCGTTCCTGATGGAGCTTGTGCAGGGTGAGGGCGGAGTCCACGCTCTTGACAGAGGGTTTGTGGAAAAAGCCGCGGAACTTTGCAAAAGCAAAGACATACTGTTCATAGATGATGAAGTGCAGGTGGGTATAGGCAGAAGCGGAACGCTGTTCGCATTCGAGCAGTACGGAATCAAGCCGGATATAGTCTCATTTGCAAAGGGCATCGGAGCAGGTCTGCCGATAGGCGGCATTATCTGCGGTCCAAAGACCTGCGATGTGCTTGTCACGGGTGATCACGGCTCCACATTCGGCATGAACCCGGTGGCGTGCGCAGGAGCATGTGTGGTGCTCGACACGCTGAACGATTCATTCCTCGACTCTGTAAAGGCAAAGTCAGAGTTTATACGTAATGAGCTGAAGCAGATGAAGAAGGTTGCAGGCCTCGACGGGCTCGGGCTCATGATAGGCATAGACCTGGATGGAATGACAGGTTCAGAGGCAGTTAATAAACTTATGGAAGAAGGCGTACTGGCTATACCTGCAGGGCAGAGGCTGAGACTGCTTCCTCCGCTGACCATAAATGAAGATGAAATAAAAAAGGCACTTGAAGCCATTCGCAAAGTGCTTGATTAAAAAGAAAAAAGTGTCTTAAGACTTAAAATAGAAAGGGGCGGAAAATATGGAAAAGAAAGGAATCAAGAAAATCGTTCTGGCATACTCGGGAGGACTTGATACTTCAATCATAATCCCATGGCTGAAAGAGAACTATGATGATCCTGAGATCATTGCTGTCTGCGGAAACGTAGGACAGAATGATGAGCTTGAAGGGCTTGAAGAGAAAGCTCTTAAGACCGGTGCCAGCAAGCTGATAGTCGCGGATCTGGTCGACGAAATGGTAGAAGAGGTTATCATTCCGTCGCTCAAGATGGATGCAACCTACGAAGGATACCTGTTGGGTACGGCATTTGCCCGTCCTATCATCGGTAAGAAACTTGCGCAGATAGCCATCGAAGAAGGCGCAGATGCCGTCTGCCACGGATGCACGGGAAAGGGTAACGATCAGGTCAGATTCGAGCTGGCCGTTAAAAGATGGGCTCCGGGCATGAAGGTCATCGCTCCATGGAGGGAGTGGGATATCGCTTCCAGAGACCAGGAAATCGATTATGCTGAAGCGCATAATGTGCCTCTTAAGATCTCAAGAGAGACAAACTATTCAAAGGACAAGAATATCTGGCATCTGAGCCATGAAGGCCTTGATCTCGAGGATCCGTCACTTGAACCACAGTATGAGAAGGAAGGCTTCCTTGAACTGGGAGTTTCTCCTCTGCAGGCACCGGACGAGCCGGAATACGTTAAGATAGCATTCGAAGAAGGCGCTCCTGTTTCCGTGAATGGCGAGAAGATGAAAGCCAGCAAGATCATCGAAAAGCTGAATGAGATAGGCGGAAAGAACGGCGTCGGAATCCTGAACTTAGTTGAGAACAGACTCATCGGCATGAAGAGCCATGGCGTCTACGAGACTCCGGGAGGATCGATACTCTATGCTGCACATTTCCAGCTTGAGACGATAACCGTAGACAAGGATACGATGCACCTTAAGCAGAAACTTGCCGTTGATTACGCAGATATGCTGTATAATGGAAAGTGGTTCTCGCCTATGCAGGAAGCACTCACGGCATTTGCAAATGTTGCCAATAAAAACGTGACAGGAGAAGTCACCCTCAAGCTTTACAAGGGCAACATCATACCTGCAGGCGTTACTTCACCTTACTCGCTCTACTCTGAGTCGCTTGCATCATTCGGTGAGAGTGATTACGATCAGGGCCAGGCTGCGGGCTTCATCAATGCATGGGGTCTTCCGACTACAGTACTGGCTATGAGAGAGAAGACAATGCATGAACCTACAGATATTTCACATCCGATAAAGAGAGACTGATAAAAATGGAAAAACTTTGGGCAGGCAGGACTGCCGGAACAACTGCGAATCTGGTAGATGAGATCAATTCCTCGATAGGCGTTGACAAAAGGCTTTATAAAAGAGACATCGCGGGAAGCATCGCGCATGCGAAGATGATGGCTAAGCAGGGCATCATCTCTCAGCATGAGGCGGATGATCTGGTCGAGGGCCTGAGCGGTATCGAAAGGGATATCACTTCAGGTGCGCTCGAGATCGATCTGACTGCTGAAGACATCCATATGTTTGTGGAGCAGGTACTTACCGAAAGGATAGGTGATACCGGAAAGATGCTTCATACTGCCAGAAGCCGCAACGATCAGGTAGCACTTGATACAAAACTGTATTGCATAGAAGAGACTGAGAGCGTCAGAGCGCTCTTATGCGACCTGCTCAGGGTGCTCGCAGACAAAGCAGAAAAGAATACGGGAGTAATACTGCCGGGCTACACTCACATGCAGCACGCACAGCCGGTTTCTTTCGGACAGCATCTGATGGCATATGCCATGATGTGCGAAAGGGATATAAGCAGACTGGACGACTGTAAAAGAAGGATGCTTGAAAGGTCGCCTATAGGAGCGTGCGCTCTTGCCGGCACAACCTTCGATATAGACAGGGATTATGAGGCAGATCTGCTTGGCTTTACCGGGATAGCGATGAACAGTATGGACGCGGTTTCAGACAGGGACCACTTCGTAGAACTGATGTCTGACCTGGCGATAGTCATGATGCATATATCGCGCCTTTCGGAAGAGATCATCATGTGGGCGACATCGGAATTCGGATTCATCCGTCTGCCTGACGAATACACGACAGGATCCTCGATAATGCCTCAGAAAAAGAACCCTGATGTAGCTGAACTCTGCCGGGGCAAGACCGGAAGGGTATACGGCAACCTAATGTCGCTGCTTACGACTCTCAAGGGAATGCCGCTTGCATACAACAAGGATATCCAGGAGGACAAGGAGCCTCTGTTCGATTCGGTAGAGACGGTAAAACTGTGCGTGGAAGCTTTCATCGAGATAGTAGATGTCATGGAAGTCAACGAAGAAGCCATGTATGAGTCGGCTAAAAAAGGATATATCAACGCTACAGACATGGCAGATTACCTGGTAGTAAAGGGAATGCCTTTCAGGGACGCATATAATATATCGGGAAAGATAGTGTCCTACTGTCTCGGCCGGGGATGTGCTCTTGAAGAACTGCCTCTTGAAGAATTCAGAATGTTCTCTGATCTTATAGAAGAGGATATATATCAGAGACTGGATCTCAGGACCTGCATGGAAAAGAGAAATTCCGCCGGAGGCACGAGCCCGGATTCGGTAAAAAAACAGATAGAATATATCAGAGCTTTCATAGGAGAGTAACAACAAACCGGTATGATGCAGATGCATCATACCGGCTATTATTTTGTTAAAGGACAGATTCCAGCTTTTTGTTGATTTTTTCTATCTGTTCTTCTTTTCGTCTGGCGATCTCACTTTTCTTTTCTGCAAAAGTGTTTCTGCCACTGGTATCGATCGTTACAATCAGCGGTCCCAGATTTTTCACGCTCATGCTCCAGAGCGCTTCAGGCATTCCGAGATCGAGCCATTCCACACCGGTGATCTTTTCTACGCATGCGGCGCCAACGACAGCATTGCCGGCAGGAAGCACGCAGTGGACTGCACCGAACTTGCGGCAGGCTGAGGAAGTATGTTCTCCCATGCCGCCTTTGCCTATGATAAGTCTGACACCTGTCTTTTCTATAAAATCATGTTCGAGTTTTTCCATCCTCATCGAGGTAGTCGGACCTATAGAGATGATCTCATATCCGGTTTCAGCAGAACCGCTGATTAACGGGCCTGCATGCATAAGAGCCTTGCCGCTTAATTCCACAGGGAGCACCATGCCTTCTTTTACTACCCTGATATGAACATCGTCACGTCCGGTGACTATGTCTCCATTTACATATATTACATCTCCCGCGTGAAGATCCTGTATGTCCTCCGCGGTGAACGGTGTGCTGAGTATAGTTTTTCCATTGATGTTCTTTGTCATTTCACTCCTGCACCTTTCTGCTCCACTGCCCCGTATGTGAATCCGGAATGAGTGCCGGTTTTAAAACTGAGATTTCTGTCGAAAACGATATTACCCCTGCGGTGTGTCCAGCAGCTGAGGCTAACACCAACACCAAGTGTAGCGGTGTGTCTGACCGCATTTTCAATGTTTACACCAAGCACTGAAGCCTTTCCGCCCATGCCCTGAGGGCCGATTCCCATGGCGTTTATGCCTTCCTCGAGCAAACGCTCCATTTCTGCAGCTTTCCCGTTAGAGTTACGCGAATCCACAGGCCTGAAAAGAGCTTTTTTTGAAAGCTGAGCCGCCGTATCGACAGAATTGGCAATGCCCACACCTACAAGAAAAGGCGGGCATGCATTCTGCCCGTATTCCGCAATTCTGTCAAGAACAAAACGCACAACTCCTTCATAGCCTTCACCCGGCATAAGAACTGCTGCGTGACCCGGGAGAGAACATCCGCCTCCTGCAAGATATGTGGATACCGCGCAGCCATCCCACATAGGAAGAATGTTCAGGCTAATCGAAGGAGCGCCGGTACCGAGATTGTTGCCGGTGTTGATCTCATCGAATGTTTCTACGGCATTTGGGCGCAGAGGAGTCGCTTCGGTGGCCTGTCTGACAGCCAATATAAGTATGGACTGCAGCTGCTCAAGCAGAGGGAAGCGGCTTCCGCAGTCTATCCTGAACTGCACCAGTCCGGTATCCTGG
>ONRQ01000009.1:0-56416 GCA_900320285.1 uncultured Eubacteriales bacterium | reverse complement strand
TTTCGATGCGAGACGCATGTTCTCAAACATCATGTCATAGATGCTCAATACTGCAGGATCTTCCTCGGCATCTCTGAGCTCACTGAGCTTCGAGACGACATCATCAGGAAGATGTACTGCCGTATATCCAATGAAAGAAGCCAGTATGTCAGTCATTTTATCGACTTGTTCTTTAAGGGTCATATGCACCTCCTGTTCCGCTAAAGTCTATTACATCGTGACGCTGTTATCAAGCGGGTAAAAGTCGCATAATTGTTGAACAAAGCGCCAAACAATGTTAGAGTCAAACATATTCAAGTTGTACAAAGGGGAGAATAGACTATGGATTATGCAGCAGAATCGAAAAGACTTCATGAACTATGGAATGGAAAGATAGAAGTTGTTTCGAGAGTTAGTGTAGACAATAAGGACGATCTTTCACTGGCATATACGCCGGGCGTTGCGCAGCCCTGCCTTGAAATACAAAAGGATCCTGCGAAGAGCTATGAGCTGACAAGAAGGTGGAACATGTGCGCGGTCATAACAGATGGCTCTGCTGTACTCGGCCTGGGCAATATAGGTGCGGAGGCGGGCATGCCTGTAATGGAGGGCAAGTGCGTACTCTTCAAATCCTTTGCTGACGTAGATGCGTTTCCTCTGTGCATAAAATCACAGGATGTGGATACCATAGTAGAGACTGTATATCAGATATCCGGATCATTTGGAGGCATCAATCTCGAGGACATTTCCGCTCCGAGATGCTTTGAGATAGAGCGCAGGCTGAAGGAAAAATGCGATATCCCGGTCTTTCACGATGATCAGCACGGGACTGCCGTGATCGTTCTTGCAGGACTGATAAACGCGCTGAAAGTCGTTAATAAGAAAAAAGAAGAAGTAAAGGTGGTCATATCAGGAGCAGGGGCCGCAGGGGTTTCCATAGCAAAAATGCTCCTGTCTTATGGTTTTAAAAATATAATAATGTCAGATATCTGCGGACTGATATACAAAGGCCGTACCGAAGGCATGAATTCAGTTCTGAAGGATATGGCGGAATGTACCAATCCGGAGGGTAAAAAGGGTACCCTTGCTGACGCTCTCATCGGTGCTGATGTGTTCATAGGAGTATCGGCTCCGCGGCTGGTGACATCTGAGATGGTAAGGACAATGAATACGGATCCTGTCATATTTGCCTGTGCCAATCCGGTACCTGAGATTTTCCCTGATGAAGCAAAGGCCGGGGGCGCTGCTGTTATATCCAGCGGAAGATCCGACTATCCTAATCAGATCAATAATGTTCTTGCTTTTCCGGGAATATTCCGCGGCGCGTTCGACTGCAGGGCAAAGACCATAAATGAAGAAATGAAGCTTGCCGCAGCAGAAGCGCTCGCCGGTCTGGTATCTGATGATGAACTGTCTGCGGACTACATAATACCGAAAGCTTTCGACAGAAGAGTGGGTCCTGCAGTAGCAGCTGCTGTAGCTGAAGCGGCAAGGGAAACAGGGGTTGCCCGAAAATGAAAGTTCATTAAGTTTGAGATTATAGCCATGTGCCTGAATGTATAATAATCCCGTATTTATCTGCGATAAATAGCTGTATTTACAGCGGGATCGGAAACTTTAGGCATGATAGTATTCAATAACGTAACAAAAAAGTACGGAAACAATGTCGGCCTGATAAATGCAAGTGTGCATATTAACAGTGGCGACTTTGTTTTTCTTGTGGGACCAAGCGGTGCCGGCAAGACAACGTTTATCAAACTCATTCTCAAGGAAATAGAGCCTGACAGCGGCAGAATAATTCTGGCCGGCAAGGACATAACCAAGATAAAGAAGCGTGAAGTACCGAAGATCAGACAGAAGATCGGCATGGTATTTCAGGACTTCAGACTCCTCGAGAAGAAGACGGTATATGAGAACGTGGCTTTCGCTATGGAAGTCCTTCATAAGAGCAGAAAGGAAATTAAGGAAAGAGTGCCTTATGTACTCGAACTTGTAGACATAGCTGACAAGGCCAACAGGTATCCTGACGAGCTTTCTGCAGGAGAGCAGCAGAGAGTAGGTATAGCAAGAGCGCTCGTTAATAAACCGAGAGTGCTCATATGCGATGAGCCTACCGGAAACCTCGATCCTATCACTGCGATGGATATAATGAGACTTCTCGAACAGATCAACGTAAGAGGAACTACCGTCCTTATGGTTACTCATGCAAAGGATATCGTCGATAAGATGAACAAGAGAGTAGTGGCCATAGATCATGGAAAGATCGTCCGTGATGAAGAGGGCAGCTACGGATTTACAAAACAGACTGAAGAAGAGGACGATATATATGTTCCGGGGTTCACAACTTTCCTTGATCCGAACGAGCTCAGAGCAGCTCAGGCTCAGATCAGAAGAGGTGGTGGCAGCAGCAAGGGCAAGACTATAGCGATGCCTGACCCGGTCGGATATGATGACAGTCTTGTGGACACCTATCTGAATGGTGGGGAGGATGTCTATGAGTAGAGTAGGATATAACCTCAAACAGGCTGTTTCCCAGATGGGACGTAATAAGGCAATGTATTTCACATCGGTACTTGCCATCACTGCAATGATGCTAATACTTGGCTTGTTCTTTGTGGCATTTGTAAATGTCAATATGTTTGCCAAGTCAATCGAAAAAGACGTAAATGTGGTCCAGATCTATATCAAGGACGGCAGCAGTGAAGAAGTTACGAAAGCTGTAGGAACAGCACTCGAGAAGACCGACGGAGTGGACAGGACAGAATTCGTCACTAAAGCAGATGCGATGGAAGCACTGAAGAAAAAATGGGGCGATAACGGTTACCTGCTGGAGAATCTCCCGGAGAATCCGCTTCCTGACTCATATGTGGTCTATGTCTCGGATAAGGATGCCGCAAACAGTGTCGCGGCTTCGGCTCCGAAAATAGAGGGCGTAGAAGACGTCGTTTATTACCGTGATACCATCGAGAAACTTGCGCAGATATCTCACTTTATAGAGGTGGGATCCCTTGTAGCCATGGGATTCCTTGTAATAGTATCGATCATCATAGTTGCCAACACCATCAAACTTACGGTGTTCAACAGGGAAAAAGAGATCGGTATCATGAAATACCTTGGTGCGACCAACTGGTTCGTAAAAGCTCCTTTCATATGGGGCGGCATCTTTGTGGGAGTGCTGGCATCGGTCTTCGCGACAGGCCTCACTTATCTCATTTACACAAAGATAACCGGTATTATCGGGTCTGACATAACAAGGATACTTTCAGTAACAGTCGTTCCTGCAGATCAGCTCACAAATATATTGCTGGGCATGTTCCTTTGCCTCGGTATAGGCATAGGTGTGATCGGAAGCTCAATATCCATCAGAAGATTCCTCAACGTATAGAACAGGTCGTGAGCAGATGAAAAGTAAAAAGAAACGAAACATTTTAATCGTGCTTATGCTGATCATGACTCTGCTTTTGGCTAACTTCGTGTCATCTTTTGCGGTCAGCCAGGAAGAATATGACAAGGCTCAGGAGGAGGCAAAAGCAGCTAAGGAAGCGACTGAGGCAAAGCGCAAAGAGGCTAAGGAGACTGCGAAAAAGGCAGCAGAAGCTGTAGCTAATTTCGAGGAAGCTGAGAAACAGCTTGAGCAGCTGGCAGATGATATAGAGAATAAAAAAGTCGAGATCTCAAATACGGAAGCTGAGATTGAGAACAAAATATCTGAAATAGAAGCCAAGAAAGCGGAAATCGAGGCAAAAAAAGCCGAGATGAAAGCTAAGGAAAAGGAGATCGAGGAGCAGAACACCGCTCTCAACAAGAGGCTGGTTGCCATGTACAAGAGCGGAAATGCCGGAATGATCGATGTTATTCTCAATTCTGAGAATATAGAGGATCTCATGGCAAATGTCGGAGTCGTTCACAGGATCCTTGATAACGATGAAAAGATACTGAAGAAGCTGCAGAAAGATTACGAGGTGCTCGAGGAGTTCAAGAAAGAGCTTGAGGCTGAGCAGGCAGTGCTGGAGGATCAGCAGGCGGCGCTCGAGAATGAGCAGGCAGTGCTTGTTGATCAGCAGATAGGACTTGAGGCCAAGGAAGTAGAAACAGACGAACTCAGGAAGAAGTATCAGAAGGAAGCAGACGAACTGCATGCTCTGCAGGCCCAGAAAGAAGCAGAAGCAGCTGAGATGGCTGCCGATGCTCTTAAGAAGCAGCTTGAGGCTGAGCAAATGATCGTAGATGCCGGCGGTCAGATAGACCTGGCTCCGGGAGAATACGCGTGGCCTACAGCTTCCAACTGGGAACTGTCCGACAAATACGGATGGAGAAGATGTCCGTTCCATGGCAAGGAATTCCATAATGGTCTGGATATCGTACTGACAAGCGGCACAAGGGGAGCACCTGTATATGCTATCGCTGACGGTTATGTTACGAGAGCATCGTGGTATGGCGGATACGGAAACTGCATACAATATGCTGTCGGAAACGGATATAGTGTTCTCTACGGACACCTTAGCGGTTATAATTGTAAAGCAGGACAGTATGTCACAAAGGGAAGTGTGCTGGGGTATATCGGAAGCACAGGTGCTTCGACAGGACCTCACCTGCACTTCACGGTCTTCCAGAATGGAGAACACATCAATCCGTTCTCACTATACTGATCATTTTCATACAGCAAATGACCATACATTCAAAAGTACTTGAAATAATTGAATCACGCGGTATCGGAGAGGAGATGCTCGAAGAATTCTTCTCTCCGAGACCGAGACTGGCGTATGATCCATTCCTGCTCGCTAACATGCGCGAAGGGGTGGATTCTTTGCTAAATGCGGTCGATGAGGGCCGGCGCATAGTCATTTATGGTGACTATGATGTCGATGGCATCACTTCGACTGCTCTTTTAATGAAGGTCATCGGCTCACTGACGGATAACGTAACATATTACATCCCTTCAAGGCTTGATGAAGGCTATGGTCTTCACAGGGAGTCCATAGACAGAATACGCGAGGATGGGGGCGAATTCATCGTAACGGTGGACTGCGGATCATCATCGGCTGAGGAGACAGCGTACGCGCATTCACTTGGTATCGGTACTCTGGTGACCGACCACCATAACATGAGTGAAAGCAAGGCTGAAGGACTTATCATAAATCCAAGACTTGCGGAAGATGAGTATCCTTTCAAAGGTCTCGCGGGAGTGGGAGTAGCATATAAACTGGCGCTTGCGATAGCCAGGGAGCGCAGCGTTCCGGGCCCTTTGATGGCAGAAGTGCTCGAATTTGCGACAGTAGGTACTATCGCTGATATAATGCCTATGACAGGCGAGAACCGCACAATGGTGAAATGCGGCCTCAGAAGCATACACCTGGGATGCCGCAACAGAGGACTGAGAGAACTGATTGACAGATCGGCTCTCGATTACAGAAACCTCAAAGCCAGTGACATTTCGTTCGGCATAGCTCCTAAGATCAACGCCTCGGGCAGACTGGGCGATGCATCATTAGGCGTAAGACTTCTTCTGTCAGATGATGAGCAGGAAATAAGAGAGTGCTGTACCGAGCTGATAGAAGCGAACAGGGAGCGCAGAAGGCTTCAGGATGAAGCCTATGAGAGGGGCAGTTCCATGCTCGATGATGAGCTTGACAAAGGAGACTTCGTCGTAGTCGAAATAAATGATTCACACGAAGGTGTTCTGGGAATCGTTGCGGGTAAGCTCAGGGAAAAGATAAACAGACCTGTTGTAGTCATATCGAGAAATGGAGATACATACAAAGGCACGGGCAGATCGATACCGGGAGTAAACCTGTATGAGATGCTCGACAAATACAGGGAAAGATTCATCAGCTTCGGCGGACACAGCGCGGCATGCGGGTTTACCATCGACGCTTCCAACATGGACGATCTGAGGAAGGCTCTCAATAAAGATATAGGGCTGATGCTCGAGGATAAGTCTGACCTTCTTGATGAGACACACAACTGCGATGCGGAGATCAGAACAGATGATATAGACCTTGATCTGGCCGAGGCGCTGCAGATGCTTGAGCCATGCGGCAAGGATAACGAGGTTCCGGTATTCCTTATAAGGAATGCTGAAGTAAGAGGGTGGAGATTTCTTAAAGACGATGATAAAATGGCTAGGTTCTCACTTGTTACTGCCGACGGAAGAAACATAGATGCCGTTATTTTCAGAAATGCTTCGGAAGCATATGAGGCAGTTACTGAAGGCAGAGTGGACATTTACTGCAATATAGAGATCAATACCTGGAGAGACGTAAGAAAGGCGCAGGTTATCGCCAGAGAGATATTGCCTGCTGGGAATGAGTAATGCATGAAGATCTGATCAAAGAAATAAATGAAGATAAAAAGATGGGGCTGGATATTTCAGATACCGCTTTCTATAACGTGGATGACGGAGTGACCGACGAGCCTCTTACCTGGGATGAGCCGGAGATACCTGAACCTGTTAAGGAGATACCTGAACCTGTTAAGGAGAAGCCTGAGCCTGTTAAGGAGAAGCCTGAGCCTGTTAAGGAGAAGCCTGAGCCTGTTAAAAAGAAGCCTGAGCCTAAAAAAAAGAAGGGAAGGACACTTGGGCTTCTGATCTCGTTCATTCTGGGTGCTATGGCATGCTTTGGGGCGATCCTGCTGTGCACGCAGGTGCTTGAACTGGGCCGCTTTATTCCTGATGGTGATTATGATTACTACACCGACCTTGATAAGTCGTATGGCAAGTATTATAAGATTATGGAAATGATAAAGCAGGATCCTATCGCGGAATCTGTGCCTGAAGAAATAAGTGACGAACAGCTCAAAGAGATCGTAAGCAGTATAGGTGACCCTTATGCCGAATACTACACGGCGGCCGAATACGCAGAGCTCGAGAAGAGATACATGGGTGACTATGTAGGAGTCGGAATAGGCGTAGTGCAGGATGGCGAAAACATTGTGATAAAGACGGTCTTTGAAGACACACCTGCAGCTGAAGCCGGTATCATGGTCGAGGATGTCATCGTTATGGTCGATGGGGAAACACCGGCTAATGTAGATGAAGCTGTCGGAATGATCACGGGTGAGGCAGGCACCAAAGTCAGGCTCACTGTCAGAAGAGGAGAGGAAACGTTAGACTTTGATCTCACCAGACAGAAAATAGATACTGATTCTGTCGCATACAGTGTTGTTGAGGGACATCCGGAAATCGGATATATAAACATTACTTCATTCATAAAAGGCACTGATGATGATTTCAAGATGGCTGTAAAAGACCTTAAATCGCAGGGCTGCACCAAATTCGTTCTCGACCTGAGAGACAATGGGGGCGGACTTACGGAACCGAGTATCGAGATAGCGGACTACCTGCTTCCGGCGTGCAAGATAATGAGTGAAAACACTAAAGACGGAACGGAGACGGTCCATAATTCAGATGCGAGCTCGGCAGACCTGGAAATGGTCATACTCGTAAACGAAAATACTGCAAGCGCATCGGAGATACTGACTGCTGCGCTTCAGGACAATAATGCCGGAACCGTGATCGGAACCAAGACATATGGGAAAGGTGTCACGCAGTTAATGCACAAATTCAATGACGGGTCTGCCGTGAAAATTACTGTGACAGAGTATTTCAGACCGAATGGTGAGACAGTAAACGGCGTAGGCATTACGCCTGATATAGAAGCTGAAGGAGAAGAGGTGTTCGAAGAGGTACTTAAGGAACTCGCGAATTGATAATATATTACACTGACAATTTTGCGGGCGGCCGGGAGGAAAGTCACAGGCTGCTTGGGAAGGCTCTCGCGGCATATACCGGAGACGAACAGAGAGCAAAGGCGCTGACTGGAGCATTGAAGAAAGGAGAACACGGCAAGCCGTTCATAGAAGGCTTTGACTGCTTCTCCATTTCTCATACAGGGAGCATCTGGGCTGTTCTTATTGCGGAAAGCGAATGCGGACTCGATGTACAGACCGGCAGAAAATGTGACATCAAAGCGATTGCTGACAGATGGTTTGCTCCGGATGACGCACTAAGCATCACATTGGCTGAGACAGATCAGTCTGATGCCTTTTTCCGTATATGGACCAGGCGGGAGGCGCTTACCAAAGCACTCGGCGGCACAGTTTACGACACCGGTATTCCTCCGGTATCAGGTGAATATGTCCGGATCGATGGTGACCTGTACGTCATTCGCGATATTCAGATCCCCGGAATGCCTGATATATACGCAGCGGTGTGTATTTATAACAGAGAAAGCATATCTGAACCTGATTTCATCCGCCTGTAGAAGGCGTTTGTCAGAAAGGGTTTAATGGGCGATACAGATAAAGGAAAAAAGAATAAGAAAACTGCAATTGAGGCTGCGTATTCTTATCTTGCGACCAGGATGCGTACGACTGAGGAAGTCAGGAAGTATCTTGAGGGCAAGGCTTATAATGAGGATGAGATAGCCGATGCGGTCAACGAACTGATAGGCATGAGATATCTTGATGACTATCTTTTTGCGTTGAGGTATTATGAGTATAATCATGAGAAAAAGCGCGGTGCTCTGAGAGCTGAACGCGAGCTCATGGACAAGGGCATCGACAGGGATACTGTCCGTAACGCGAAGGAAGACTTTCTGTATGAGAATAAAGTCAATGAGTTCGAGGATGCTCTCGATATATCGCTGAAGGAAGTATTCGTGCCATCAGATATATACGGTGAACCGCCGGTCATGAAGACTGTCGATGACAGGCTTACTGCGAAAATAGCGCGAAAGCTTGAGGGTAAAGGCTTTTCAAAAGGGGATATTTTCAGGGTGCTGGACAGCATCAGGAGAGAAGCAGAGGAGTATGGGGATGAATGAAAGATATTCGCGGACATTGAAACTCATAGGTGAAGAAGGTTTGTCACGTCTTAAGAATTCGTCAGTTATGATAGTAGGAGTCGGTGGAGTCGGCTCTTTTGCTGCGGAAGCGATCGCTCGCGCAGGTGTCGGAAACATAACGGTGATGGACGGAGACACTGTACAGCCAAGCAATCTCAACAGGCAGCTTATAGCTCTCACATCGACCCTGGGCAGAAACAAGGCGGAAGTGATGGCCGAAAGGATAAACGATATAAATCCTGAAACATCGGTCACGGCTCTCGCAAGATTCTACAAAGAGGATGATGAACTCGATCTTACTGCCTTCGACTGGATCATCGATGCGATAGACAGTGTGGATGCCAAGACAGCGCTCATAAAGACCGCGATAGAAAAGGACGTTAACATAGTTTCTGCGATGGGAGCAGCCGGCAAATTTGATACACAGTTCAAAATTGCTGACATTTCCAAGACTTCGACGTGCCCTCTCGCAAAAGTGATGCGCAAGAGGCTCAGGGAAGAAGGCATAGAGCATCTTCCGGTCGTTTATTCGGAAGAAAAACCTGTCCCGCGTGATGGAGATTTAGGCACTCTAAGCTATGTGCCTGGATCGGCAGGACTGTGTCTTGCGGGATATGTGATCAAATCGATCGCTGTTCAGTAAAATAGTATCAGGGGAGGAAAGACGGTGAGGATTTTTGCTGTCGCAGATCTGCATCTGTCATTCAACGAGAATATTGATAAGCCAATGAACAAGTTCGGTCCGGGATGGGAAGATCACCCAGACAGGCTTAAGGCCAACTGGGAGAAGCTGGTGACCAACGATGACATCGTGCTGATCCCGGGCGATATTTCATGGGCTTTAAGGATCGAAGAAGCAATCGCCGACTTTGAATGGATACATGCTCTGCCCGGCAAAAAGCTGATCTCAAAGGGCAATCACGATCTGTGGTGGTCAAGGATCCGTTATCTGAATTCGCTCTACGATGATATAATATTTCTGCAGAACGAATGTTATGTTGTGGAGAATGAAAATATAGTGATCACCGCATCGAGAGGCTGGCCATATCCGGGCTCGGACGAATACACCGAACATGACGAGAAAATATACGCCAGAGAACTTGGGCGGATGAAGCTTGGACTGGATGCTGCTAAAAAAGAAGCACCGGATTCACGCATTATAGCCTGTCTGCACTATCCGCCTGCGGGTCCGGGTGGAAGAGAGACTGAGTTTACGAAACTGCTCGAAGAGTATAGTGTGTGGAAGTGTGTTTACGGACATCTTCATGGCATGCAGGCTTACGGTACAGGTATAAAAGGTAATTTCAGAGGAGTAGAATACATTCTTGCATCATATGACTATGTAGGCGGAAAGCCAAAGGTCATTTATGACAGCGGAGAATGAAAGGAATATAAACTGTGGCAGAAGAAACGGGAAAAAGATACAGGAAAAAGAGGGTTAGAATAAATTACAGAAAGGCAGCCCGTGCATTGGCGCTGCTTATTATTGTGCTCACGATCGTGCTGTCCTATCTGCCTGTAGCCTTCGGCAGCGGGATGTCGTATGACCGCAGCCTTTTAAGGCCTTACGGTGAGGTAGGTTCAAAATCCCCGGATATCAAGGCTAAAGCTGCGATAATGTACTCAACGGATCTCGATATGCCGGTGTATGAGAAAAACGCGGATAAGAAGATGGAGCCATACAGCATCACCAAGATCCTTACAGCATATCTGGCTCTTGAGAATCTCGATCCCGACACGATCGTGGTTGCTTCTAAAAACGCCTGCAGAGAGCTCGAAGACGGCATGGAACTTGAACTTGAGCCGGGCGAGGAGTCCAGAGCAATTGATCTGATATATGCTGCGATGATGATGTCGGCCAATGACGGAGCAATAGCTCTTGGAGAAGCTGTGTCGGGCAGCGAGAAGGAATTCGTCGAGCTGATGAACAAGACGATCAAAAAATGGGGCTGTGAGAACACCAATTTTGTAAATACAAATGGCTGGCAGCATAAAAACCATTACACGACTGCACGCGATATGGCGATCATCACAAAGCACTGCTTCGAGAACGAAAAGCTCAGAGAGATAGCTCTTACAAAGAAATACACGATGCCGGCAACTAACAAGAGCGGCAAACTCAAGATGGAGAATGCTCTGCTCAAGGCAACCAACAATCTTGAAGAGGTGACTTTCGGAAAGACCGGCAGCTGGTCCGAGACTCAGTGCACAATTACACTGGGATTCAAGGAAAGCGGGCTCAGCGCAATCATTGTGCTTCTCGGAGATACTGCTAAGGGAAGGTCAGAAGACCCGCGCAAGCTCATCAAAGTTGCTCATGAACTGACCCCGGGATTCATCGTTACGGACAGCGACAAGAATGTATGCAATACATGGGTCAGGCATGGCGTAAAGTCTACCGTCTCTCTCGACACAAAGGGCCTCAGATATGCATATCCGAAAAACCAGAGGGCAGGCGGAGTCAAGGTAAAGACCGAGATGGACATTCTGGAGGCTCCGGTTAAAAAAGGTGAAAAAGTAGGTAAGTTCTATATCTACGCAAACAAAGAGGAAGTGGGAGAGGGCTATCTCTATGCCGGAGAGGACGTAGAAACGGGCTGGCTTCCGTCATACCTTTATATAACAAACCGCACAACATTATTTGTAGGGTCGGTCATCGTATTGATCCTGTTGCTCGGATTTGTGCTTTCGAAAATCAAAAAGAAATAAAAACCTGTAAAAGCGGGTATGCCCGCTTTTACTTTTTTCTCTTGTGTATGAGTTTCTATTATGCTAAAATACACGCGTTGCGGAGAGATACCCAAGTGGCTGAAGGGTCTGGCTTCGAATACCAGTAGGTCGGTAGTACCGGCGCGAGGGTTCAAATCCCTCTCTCTCCGCCAACCGAGAGTCGTTCAATGAACGGCTCTTTTGCTTTGTAAGGGTTGAAAAGACTGGATTTGAAAGATTTGTGGAATAAGAATTTTGGCTGTGCAGATGTATCCAGAATCTGGATACACTCAGACGTTTCTGGATACACCTGCGGTAATTTGTGATCAGGCTAGTGCTCTTACGAAGTTGTTATACTTCTCAACCTCATCACTTCTGTCGAAATAATAATTGTTTAAAGTAGTTTTTTCATCCATATGGCCGGCGATCTGCCTTGAAGTATTAAGATTGAGTCCTCCATCGATCATAGCTGAGATCATAGTCTTCCTGACTTTGTGGATGCTCTTCTCTTCTATTTCAAGCTCCCTGCAGTAGGTAGTGATAGCCTTCTGGATCGCAGTATAGGTGTTGAGAGGCTTTTCATGAGGACAGAAGATATATCCGTCAGTTCCCATTTCAAGTTCTTCTCTTTTTGCCCTGATCTCAGAAATAATTGCTTTAGCATCAGGAGTCAGAGGCACCTGTCTGTCTCCGAAGGTTCCCTTGGTGCCGTCTATTACTTCACCAGTGGAATACCTGAGCATACGCTGAACAGTTAGGGTGTTGCCATCAACGTCACTGAATTTCAAAGCAGATAACTCGCTTACTCTCAGACCTGTGTAAAACATGAATACTATGCCGAGGGGGACAAAGCGCTGGACGTAGTTGCGTCCGCTTTCATATACATCCCATGCATGCCTGATTATCTGCTGCTCTTCAATCTTGTTGAATACTTGAGTGTGATCGGCTTTTTTACGCTCGGGTGTCAGCACTCTTTTCTTGTCTACTTTGACCTTCAGAAACTCATTTGATTTAACGATCTCTGAGTCGACTGCAAACTCCAGCATCTGACGGATTATCAGAGAGAAGTTGCCATACTGGTGATTCCCCATATTGTACTTCCGGATCATCTCATGGACCCAAGTGTCGAGCTCAAGCTTAGTAAGCTTTGTGATAGGTCTTTTGATGATAGGGGAGTCTTTGTAGTATCTGTTCCAGTCTTTCTGGACTCGTATGACTGTTGACTCGACTACATGCAATCTCTTGTATTCTATCCATAGTGGATACAGATCTTCGAGAGTGCATGCTTCTTTGGCAAGATCCTTGTCATTCGAGATATAATGCTCACATATCATATCAACCAGATCATCTCTGTTTGACTTTACTATGAGCCTGCGACCTTCTTTCTTGCTCTCATCAGGCAGGTGAGAACGCCATCTGCCATCTTTGCCTTGATAAATTGTGTATGGATGTTTTTCTAGGATCTTCTCCTTTCTGGACTTTCTCATATCGTTTTCGACGTCCCTCAGGTCGATGTTACCATTTTGGGAGATATACGACAAGATTTCGTCCGAAGTGAAATGCATCTCAGAGAGATGCGTGTCGGTCGTGACAGCCGTGACAGTGTTAGCGGGAGTTGTCCTCCTTGCTGTCACAGCCGTCACAGCTGTCACATATTTCGAAGGACAGTATCCTGCCATCAGCATGTGTCCTGCTGTAGCTGTATGCTATCCCTTCGTCCAGTAAGAGGCTGCTCTTGTACTGATTGACATATTTTGTGATGACATTGGTGCCGACCGACTGATCACCAAGCTCATTAAGCAATTCAGTAGCTGAACCTCTCCAGGATCTTCTTTCTCTTATGAAATCAACTAGTTTGTGTATGATCTCAGGTGTGTTGGCAGCAGCGATCTCTTCCTGAGTCCTGATGTTCAGAAGCTCCCATTTACAATCATTGAATTCCATCTGCAATTCAACGGGCTGTGTATCGCGGCCTTTGACATAGAGAGATGCTCTGGTGCTGAACTCACTCTCCTTATCAAGAAGGAACATGGTATCTACAGCGCCATTGATGCCTTTAGTACCATTGAACCGGTTGAATATGTTGTGGGCTTCAATCTGCTTCTTAAGGTGGTGCACAAGGAAGAATGAGACATTGTGCTCTCTTCCGAAGTTCTTGAGCTTTGCAACATCAGCATAATCTGCGGCATAGCTCAAGGTCGTGTTATCCCCTCGGATAAGCTGCAGCGTATCAATGATGATGATCTTGAGACCTTCTATTCTGGACACTGCATCGTCAAGCTGCTCTATCAGATCAGAATCAAGAGTACCGCTCTGGATACCCAGCAGGATGTTGCCGAATCCGACTTCATCTGTGAGTTTGAACAGCCTCTGCTGAAGGCGTGAGAAGGTATCTTCAAGGCTGAGGTACAGGACCTTGCCCTGGTCAACATGATGACCAAGAAAGTCCTGTCCTGTAGCGATGCATACAGCAAGGAGCAGCATCAGCCAGCTCTTGCCGGACTTCTCATCACCTGCGATTATGTTCACGCCGCCAGGGACTATATCCTCGACAAGGAACGGCGGTACATCAAGCGGTGTAAGCAATAGCTCCTGTGCGTCTACTAGTTCTAAAGGTTTATACATTGTGTTTCCTCCATTAAAAATTTTCCATTAAAAAAGCTCCCGCGAGGGGAGCGTGAGTAATAACGTATAAAGTTGTTTGTTAAGGCAGTCGCTTAAAACCGAAGCTGAGGCCGGAGTATTTTTCATATTTCCTGCCGATGCTTTTTATGCGCTTGAGAACAGCGCTGTGAGTCTTGTAATCAAGCTTATCTGCGATCTCCTGCAAAGTATAACCATCCTGCCGCATCTGCAGTATAGTCTTGTCTTTTTCAGGCAGTGTTGACAGGAATCTCTGTACATCTACGTTTTCTATGACCTCATCTTCAAAATCACTGACAGGATCAGGGACTTCCCATCCATCATCGTCATAAACCTCCATCAAATGTTCCTTATATCCCTCAAGTGAGAACTCAGCTTTCTTTGATCTTGTGTGGTACCACTTGCGGTAGAAGTCTATCTTCTGCCGGCTTTTTCTGAAATCAAAGTCCTCAAAGCACCTTGTTTCTTTTGCTGCGTCTATGATTGGCTGCAGATTATATCGCTTTACTGCGCTTGGTACGATCTCAGACAGTATGCTGTCCAGAACTTCAGGCGGTGCATATGGGATAAAAGCATACGGATTCGCTGAATACTCTCTGAGTGTCGGGATCTTATCAAGCCTGTATAGCTCTGTGATCCAGATCCCCGCAGCATGTGCGATCCTCCATGAGGGTTCATCTCCTGAGAAGATCTCCATATACGGAATATCCGGACACAGATAAGGCCAGACCATATATGCATAGCAGTCAATTATGCACAGCACGAACAGATCGCTTTCCATGGTATCTATCGCATTCTGGTCAAGCATGAGCAGACTGAAGAAACGGGGCAGAGAATAGAGCTCCTGTCCGCACTTCTTCATGATCTCCTCTGGTATCAGGTAATAGGCAGGGAGCAGTATAGAATTCCTTAGCTCTCTGACACTGCCATCACGCTGTCGCAAGCCAATGCGGGACAGCCCGAGAGCATTGCGCTCAGTTTCGCTGTCCAGCAGATCATTCAATGGATTGGCTCTGATGATAGGCTTAATTGCCTGTTGTGCCTGTGCTGTCTGCATGGTGATTTCTCCAAATATTAAAGAACAACTGTTCGATTATGATTATATATGAAGAATCTTACAATGCAATAGGGAAACTGCCCGAAGAATGACAGAGGGTAAATAAACGCCCTCTATCGCTCGATCCCGCGAGTTTTATTCTTCAGCAGGCGTTCAGCACGCTTTTTTTCACGCTCGGCAATCTGTCTTTCTCTTTCGGCCTGTTCTCTTGCAGCCTTGTCCCTGAAGAGATCTTTCAGTTTGTTCACGAATGCTGTGACCAGCTCAGGGAAGTGCTCCATGGCATCCAGGAAAGGCTTCGTCTTCTCGGTAAGTTCTTCATACTTCTTGCTGAGATTCTCATACCGAGTACTGTATCTCTCGAAGCCATCTCTGTAGTACTCAACAGTCCTTTGCATATCCCACAGCCTTGTCCTGCTCGTCAGACCTTCCTTGGCAAGAGAGGTGAGTTCTTCATAGTCTTCACCGGAGAGCACGACCTTGCCTGTGATGTTCTTCTTCCCAAGGCTGTCTATATCTTCATACCTTGTCTTTGCGTCAAGTGCCGGCTCATACTGCAGCCTGGTCTGCTCAATGCGACCCTCTATTTCGGAAAGTCTCTCCTTGTCCTTCTCGATCTTGAACTGAAGAGTATCAAGATGCTCAGCAGTGCTGCCTTTCTCTCCGCGTTCAAAGCCTGTGAAGCCATGACTGATCATGTGCTCATACACTTCATCCTGCAGTATGCTGTAGGACTTTCTGTACTTCGGCTTGCCGTTGGCTCTAAGTATGACTTCACCATGCTCATCAGTCTCCGGGATATTGGATGCCCACTTCTTTGAGTGGCTCACCTGATGGATCACTTCCTTCACCGTCCCTCTCAGCTCAGGATCCTTGCACCTCTTGCTCCATCTGACCTCCTTGTCCACGACAGGAATCACCATTGCGTGAAGGTGATAGTGGTACACATCTTTACCGAATCTCTCGCTTGCCTCTGTGTTCAGCTCATCGGCATGCATGACTGCGGAGACTATGTTGTCCGCTCCGAACTTCTTCTCTATGAAGTGATATGCTTCCTCATAAAACTTCTTCGCATACTCATACCCTCCGTGATCTTCAAAGTATGTCGTGTTGACATCGATGATGATCTCATCGAGCAGGGTGGCATCCTCACGGAGACCTCTGGTGGAGATCACTCCCTCGGCCTCGAGCCTCATGAATATCTCTGTGTAAGTCTCATCACCCGGATCCTTGAAGTGTATGTTGTACCTGCTCATCTCAGTTATAACGTTCTCATTGCCGTAGCTCTGGTTCCTGCGCTCGTTGTGCCTGTAGATCTTATCCAGTCCTGAGGACTTATACTGCACAACTCTCGCGCAGGACATGTCCGGCTTCTTTACTGCCATACGCATTCCTCCTGGGGCGAAGCCGGTTACACAACATTCCTGCTGAATGTGTGTAACCCACTATGACACTTTCAGCTTCGCTGCAAAGATGTCGTGGGCAAGGCTTTCCCCCCTTGACTCCCTGTGGAAACGAAAAAGAGGAGCATCCACGGTGTAGCCACCTGAGTTACTCCTCTTCGTTCGCATGAATGCTCACGGAGATCACGCCCTGACCGGGACTTGATCTCATCTCGTTTCCGACGCCGCTTAAATAAAAATGGAGCCAGCGGCGGTGCTCCTGCGTGAAAAATAATTCTCATTCTTTCTTCTTCCTCCTCTTGGAATTGTACTCGGGACATGAAATGATTACGGCACGGAAGCTCTGCTTACACTCGCGATCACAATTTCTGCAGAGCTCGTTGTAACTGATCCTGCCATTCTCATCGAGATAGAAGTCCCATTCTTGCTTATCTTTCTTTGACATCCTGGGCATACACATCACCTCCGATCTTCATTACGATGTCTTCATAAAAAAATAACTTGCAACAAAATAACGTCCACCTAGCCGAGAGAAAATGTATGATCCCGGGGCGAAAATAGACGTTTTTCTTCGCTGTAACGCGATAAAAATGGTTAAAGGGAGAACGCGATACCTTGCACCAGCTATGAAGCTGAATTCAGATATAATTATCTCTCTATTATTAATCGGCAAAAGATACGCTGAATTGTTCCAACAATTATGAACTATTTCAAAAAAGGTGTTCGCTTAGCACTGTGCTGTGAACCATAGCTTTTCATCTACTTAATAACGACAATGCTATAGCCAATTTATTCCTAAAAGATTCAATATTCTCGAAATAGATTTCTCTGCCGGTATAAAGACATGATTTATAGTATCACTCTAATAATTAACGATAATGCTATAGAGGAATTATTCCTATACATATTTGCTAAGCAATCATTTACTGTCGATGGAGTCTTAAGAACACTTAAGTCTGGGACAGGTTGTTATGGCCTGCCATGTTTTTTTGTTTTTGGAATAGTTTTGTTTAAGTTTTTTTATTAAAATAATGTTACTATTTTACTTAGAATGCGAGATGAAAAGGAAGGTATTTATAGAGTTTGAAAGAGTTATTATTGGTAGAATTCATTTTGATGAGAAACGCACTTTGAAGAAACGTGCTTATAAGTTCAATTTGTCTGTTAGTACTATAAACAGATGGCTCACGAGGTATATATAGGAGTCACGCGCTACGGAGGGAGAACACATCTATGCTTAAGAAATTGTCAAGTTTATTACTTGTTCTAATGATTACTATTACATATTCTCAAAGTTTTGTATTTGCGAATGAATTGGGGGAAACAAGCTTACAACAAGAGGTTACTAATAATGATACAGTAAATGATGAGAACTATTATGAAGATAGCTACGCTGATGAAGTGTACGAAGATGACGCACATGTGGAAGAGGGTGATTCTTTAGAATATGATTCTGACGTGAGCCAAGATATGGATGGTGGCAAGGAAGCTACAAACACTTCGATGGATGAATCTAATTCTGACCTGCCTGAATCTAGCGATTTTATTAATAAAGATATGGATGCACCTGAAGATGGCTTTCAGGATTCGGATTTAGCAGAAATTGTGGATTCCGGTACAGTTGGTAACAATCTAAGCTGGGAATTGGATTCTGAAGGAAATTTAACTATTTCTGGATCTGGAAATATGTATGATTATACAGGTAGCAATTCTCCGTTCTACAATAGAAAGGATATAAAATCACTGATTCTTTCTACTGGGATAACAAAAATTGGAAGCAGAGCTTTTTATAACTGCACCGAAATGAACAGTGTCATAAATAGAAGTGAGGCTTTAAACACTATAGGAACATATGCATTCTACGGATGTTCAAAACTAGAGGGCTTTCATGATTTATCAGAGTCCAGCAACTATTCTGTTGGAACATATGCATTTTACGGATGTTCATCTTTAACTGAGTTCCCATTTGAAAAGATAGGAGTTTTAGAAAGCTATACATTTAGTAGATGTGGTTTTACTGACTTAGTTCTTCCGGGGAGCATTACGAAGATTTATGAAGCATCTTTTAAAGATTGCTATAAATTAACAAATGTATATTTGTGTAAAGGAATAGCGTATGTTCAAGGCGGTGAAAAGTATCAGAGCACATATAATGGTCAGGTGGTAAACGGTGTGAGGATGTCCCCATTTAATGGATGTTCTTCTGTTAAAGTCTTGTTTTGTGGTGAAGAGAACAAACCTGGATCATGGGGAAGTGAATGGAATCGCATATCACAAGGAGGATACAATTCCTCAGGTTATTCAGTACCAGTCAATTATGGAGCTTCTTTAGAGGATTATCAATTTGGTTGCAAAAATATAGACAATGAGAAGTCTGTTATTGTACCAACAGGCGTTACAAAACTGTACGGAAAGTTTAGGGATAATACAACAATCGAGTCAATTACTCTTCCAGAATCGTATACAACGATCGAAAGTTATGCATTTTATGGTTGTTCCAACTTAAAAGAGGTTCTCCTTCCTGAATCACTAAGTAAAATCGATGGGTATGCTTTTTATAATTGCACTAGCCTCGTGTCATTTAATATACCAAATGGAGTAACTACAATCGGGGACGCGGCCTTTTCAGGTTGTAGTAACTTAAAAGAAATCTACGTTCCTAAAAGTGTTACAAATGTTACTAGTTATTCATTTTCTGGTTATACTAATTCAGTTGTATGTGAAGGAAATCCCGGAATAAGTCCGTCATCGCCGAAAGAATTCTTGACTGATGTTTCAAGAGAACTGCTCAGTTATATTAATTGTTTAGATCCAGATACTTCTGTTGCGATTATTCCGGATAATATTAGTGTTATTTCAGATAATGTGTTACATCGCTTTACGAATTTGGACAAATTATTCATCCCACGCAGTATTACGGCTTTTTCTCAAAACGCCGTTATACCCGATAGTATTCAAAGAATTTGGTATGAAGGTAATACATCAGATTTCCAAAAGCTAGATTTGAGCTCTATTATTTCTGATAAATGCAATGTAACCTATAATGCCGACAGAAGTGATATGTCACTAATTAAGAGCATTACTATGGCATCTGTTTCAGGAATCGAAGATAGACCATATACTGGCAATAATATATATCTTGACTTAATAATTAAAGATGATAATAAGGAGCTGACTGAAGGAATAGATTACAATCTCTTTTATAATAATAACAAAGAACGTGGAACAGCTACTATTAGAATTGCAGGAATAGGAAAATACTACGATTCCATATTTGAAGAGTTCGAGATCCTAAGTCCTAGCACTGATAACGTTACAGTTGAAGCAATCCCTGATCAGTCGTATTCCGGAAGAAGAATTACTCCGCCGGTTAAAGTTTTACTTGGTGATTATGAACTCACAGAGGGAGAGGATTACACTCTTGCCTATAGAGATAATACTGATATAGGTACTGCATATGTCGATATCAAGTTGAGCGAATTGTTTACAGGCACACGATTATTAACAAAAAGCTTTACTATTAAAAATGATCCTTCAATAAATCAAGACGAACTGGGGTATTTATTAACGTATCACACAAATAACAAATCATTTAGCAAACGATTTTTTGAGAACGATAATGTTTCGATACAAGATGTAAATGATGTTGCATATAGAAGCTTCTCAAAATGGAGGATACAATCTGGCGAATTATTATTATCTGAAAATGATTTAAAAGCAAATTCGATTTCTTTCACTATGCCTGCTTCTAATGTTGAAATTGCAGCAGTATATGTTGGTCAATCATTAGAAGACGATTTAGCAGATGAAAACAGCAGACATAATGCTGTTATATCTAGAGCATCAACTTTGGATGCAAATATAGAGCTTTATACAAATACGGCAGATAAAATTAAGAATAAGTATGGAGTTAGCTATTTACAATCATCCACATATTATGCAAATCAAGCAACAAGCACACAAAACACTATTACAAAGAAGCAGAATCAGCTTGCGGCACTTAGAGCAGATACTGCAGGTGGACATCAAGTAGAAATCAAACAACTTGAAGCAGAAATAAAAGAACTTCAATCCGATTATCAGATGTACCTTGAATTGAAATCTGCTGCACAGTATCAAGAGAAGGCTGATGACGCACAAAAAGAACGGAATAAGATTAATCTCACTACTGAAGAACAAACACATAATAATAATATTGCAAGTATTTGTACAAGTCATGGTGTAAAGAATGAGTCAGTAAATGAGATTAAGTATATTCGTCTTGATAAGGACGAATATGATTACACAGGATCGCCGGTTTATCCAATAATAACCGTGATTGATTCCAGTGGTAAAGAGTTAGGAAATGAGTCTTATGACATTTTATATCCATCTGATTGTACCTCTGCCGGAAAACATGTAATCACACTTAAATTAAAGGGCGATTATACAGGCACTAAGAATACGACCTTTGCAATTGTTAAACATCAATATAGTGAATGGATTGTAACAAAAGAACCAACTTGTACAGAAACAGGAGAGAAGGAGAAGCACTGTAGTGATTGTGGAAAGATAATTAAAGAATCAATACCGATTACTCACATCTGGGATTCTAGGTACACTGTTGATAAAGAAGCTACATGCACAACTGCAGGATCTGAGTCTATTCACTGCACGAAATGTGATGCCATTAAGGAAGGCTCATCAAAAGCGATTCCTATCAAAGCACACTCCTTCGGTGCATGGAAAACAACAAAAGAAGCAACCGAAGTTGCTGATGGGCAGAAAACATGTACATGCAGCGTATGTGGTCATAGCGATACACAGGCTATTGCTATGCTGAAGCCAACGCTACCTTCAGTAAAGATCTCCAAACCTGTTTCGGCAAAGAAAGCTGCAACAGTTAAGTGGAAAAAGGTCAGCAAAGCTAATCAGAAGAAGATTGCTAAGATTGAGATCCAATACAGCATGGATAAGACCTTCAAGACTGGTGTAAAGACTGTTACTGCAAAGAAGAACGCTACGTCGAAGAAAATCACAAAGCTTACATCGAAGAAAACATACTATGTAAGAATCAGAGCTTACAAGAAATCTGGTGGGGCAGTACATGTTTCGAAGTGGTCTGCTATAAAGAAGGTGAAGGCAAAATAAGGAGTAACACTAGGCACTCTGCTTATAAAAAGGCAGAGTGCTTTAAGCATGCAAATGAACTGTTGGATGATTTTTGCCCATTATTTCAATCCTGAGAGCAGGCAACCATAAGCAACAAATAGAGTCGTATACTATAGCTTATATGAAATGGAAGGAAGATGAAGATGCATAAAAGTGATATACCTTTCAACAGTAAAAACTTTCAAGCAATTATCACATTTTACTTATTTGAATGTCCGGTAAGAACGTATAATCGAGTTAATAAGAGTAAAGAAAACATAGAAGACACTGAAGGACAACCTCATCCAAAGTATAACTACCATTTTAAGCGAGTAAGCTGCAGGGGGCAGTCGTTTGAGGATAGGGGTATAACTGGTGCAACACTTAATTCTTTCCGAGCAGCTATGAAAAGAGTAGCAGACACGGATATTATTTTGAAAGCCGTGACGGATATGTCAGATTTGGTGTCATATGAACCAGACTCTGAGTATTTGATAATAAGAAAAAACGAGAACAACGTTTCTAATACTGAGGGATTGTTTTACTGCATAAGGAATGCATTTGCACATGGAAGTTTTGATATAACAGAATCAAAGGTATACATATTTGAAAATTGGAAAAATGGAAAGCTCAATGGTACTGCAAAAATCAGAGAAAAAACACTATTGTCATGGATTGATTTGTTTTTCCTTGATATAGAAGATATTAAAAAAGCCGGTAAATAATCGTTTTGGATACACTTCTGGATACACTGGAAGAGGGACGTCACTCCTTTCCTGAAATTTCAACGTTTCCAGACTTGCTGAAATCTTCAAATCCCTCTCTCTCCGCCAGAAAACCCCTGTAATCTCAATGATTACAGGGGCTTTATTATGTCTGTCGTGAAAGTGCGGATTAATCCGGATCACAGACCCTTTAATATGTTATAAAAATGAAAATGCTGAATGTATTCTCTGCACTATATTCATAATATTGGAATCATACTGGTCGATGACTGATCTGCAGAGAGCAGGGTCGTTGGTCAGAATCGCGTCTACATTCAGACTTACAAGTCTTTTCATCGTATCTTCCTCGTTGACGGTCCATACGAAAACACGCTTTCCGGCGCGATGGATACGGTCTATATTCTCATATGTAGCGAATGTCTCCTGTATGCTGATGATATCTGCCGCATCGAGTGTATCAATCTCACCTATACCTATTGCTGATGTGTAAGCTGTAAGGATCTCCGGATCGACCTTACGCACTTCCTCGAGGGTTTCATAATCCTGAGACGTCACATCGCAGTAATCCATATAGTTGTTTTTCCTGATGATCTCAACGACCTTTTCTACGATCCCGTCATCATGTCCGTTGCGCTTGATCTCGATGTTCAGATAAAGTTTATCTTTACCGTGACCCGCAAGCCTCATTACCTCGTCAAAAGTCGGTATCGTGGTCCCGGCAAATGACTCATCGAAGAATGATCCGTTGTCAAGATCCTTGATTTCATCATAAGTGACTTCCCAGACATTTTTATCAACACCGGTGGTTCTCTTCAGATTGTCGTCATGAAGTACGACTATCGTTCCGTCAGCAAGCATCTGTACATCAAGTTCTGCAGCAGTAAACCTGTTATCAATACATTTCTGAAAAGCAGGTATGGTATTTTCAGGAGCCTTAGCGGAATACCCCCTGTGCGCCATGATCATCGCTGTTCCATAGTCCGTGTTGAGCATCCATTTGATCTGTTCAAATCTCTGCGGACCGGAGAAAAATATACTGATGGCACAAACAGCTATAAGCCACCATTTCAACACGTGGAACTTTTGGAAGTACTGTGGAGGCTCAACATATTGAAGAGATTCTTCACCCAGCTGATTTTTCCTCCTGTAGTAGGCACATTGGATTGCCGCGAATAAAATCGGTGTTGCTATCCAAAGAATGAAAAGGTAGAAAATCAGGCTGACAGGTACGAAGTGTGCGGTGAAAAACACCTTGAACGGATCCACTGCACCGCGCATCAGCCATAAAGCCAGAAGATACCATTCAGCTATGATCACTGCAGTTCCCGCATAATAGAAAAATACGATAAGCAGACTCCATTCTGCTACGAAAAGGAGAACCTTTATAAAATATTTTCCCCTTGTCATGGATGCGCTTTTTCTGCAGGCTGCCCTGAAACTTATTTCATCTTCTTCGACCATGACCGGGACTGCGTAGATCCAGCGAAGAAAAAGATAGATCGCGATTACCTGAAAACAGGCAAATGCAATTCCTTCCCATGGGCGCTTACCGAAATCCTCCAGTATGAAACCCGGTATTTCAATAACCGAAATAACACTGGATATGTCGCCGGTCAGGGTCCCGAATCTAAGTATCAGTAACACATATGGTATAAATAACCAGTTACCGGCTTTATAACGCTCAAAGCACCGCTCGAAACCGGCAGCAGTTATCTGCTTTATAGATCTTTTAAGGCCGGATTTTGACGCATGCATTGCATCATACAGCGAGAACTGTTCTACCATTGTTCCCCAGGTAAGCACTGCAATCATAAATATCAGTACGATCCATGAAACAGGATTTCTGATAAATGATCCCACATTGTACCAGGCAATGACATTCGTCTTGTTCCCCGCGAGCAATAATTTTTCAGTCCACGCTATGATAGGGAACAAAACAAAAAAAGCCAGAACCCTGAATAACACCTCATAGCCAACAAGGCTTCCGAAGTTATCCTTTATCAGCTCAAAGGGTTCAACTATTGATTTATACCAGTCTTTTACAATGGCAATTGCTTTATTCATGCATCTACCTGTATATCTTTATTTTGGTTTTCTTCAACGGAAGTGCTGTTGTTATCCTGGTCGTACTCAAATGTTATCACATTGTGTTTTTCCATTGAGCCGAGTATCCATCGTTTTGCCCTTATAGTAGGCATGTCTATGATCAGGATAGATGCAGCTCTGGAAAGAGAGAGAGAACCCAATATCGGCATCAGTGAATATTGAAGCACATCGATAGTCTTCTGAAGGGAAAGACATGCAAGAATCATTATGGAGCCGAAAATCAACAGCCCGATAAGCATGCGGACAGTGCTTTTTTCCTCTATACTAAACGATTCTTTTTCATCTTTGATCCAGTATGAAACAGCTCTCCGGAATTTTTCTTCATCCATCGGTTTACGTGGGATGACAGTCAGCCGGAGATTACTGTTATATTTGTTCGCTGTAATTTTTGACCTAAGGTATGCTTTTACCGATCCGTCCAGTTCATCCTCCGGACTGAAGCTCGTATAAAGTTCCTGCTCGTCATCTACTACAAGACGGATATTCATCTGCTCTGTATGGCTCATCTCTATTCTCCCCAAAACACAATAAATGGCATAAATATGTTATCACGATTCAGGCAGAAAATTACCTTTATTTTTCAGGAATAAATCTGAATAATGGCTGAGCAGACAATGCTACTGCGATACCTACTGCAAACTGTCCGATGTTCCATGGAAGGCCGACTGCTGCCAGCGCCCAGCTTCCATACATGACTCGTTCAGCTATCAGGTATCCTGCACACATGACAAGGCCGCCGGCTGTCATTGAAATGATCCTGGATGTTCTTTCTATCAGAGAGCCGGCAACAAACGCCATCGCATATTTAATGATGAAGCTCCACGGCGCCCAGAAGGCAAAACCTCCGAGGATGTCGCCCATAGCAGATCCCAGGGCGGCAGCAAAAGAGCCATGCTTTCTGCCAAGAAGGAGAACTCCTATATAGATCATCGCATCTCCAAGATGCACATAGCCCTGAGTCATCGGAACTGGGATCCTGAAGAGGAGTGTACCGAGCATAATCAGGCATGCTGTTAGTGAAGTAAACACGAGCTTGTTTGTGCTGACTCCGGTGGAATGCTTTCCCATGATATCCTCCTTTGACCGTTCTGCCTTGACCACTGTATTTATATGCAATATAATAGCCTTAAACTGTGATTTCAGAAATGCTCAATTGTTAACTTTTATTAATAACAATTCGCAGGAACAAGGGGGATAACGAATGATTTCATTTGAAATCAAACACAATTCCGGCAAAAGCCTTTATGTACAGCTTTATGAATATCTCAGACAGGAGATTTCCAATGGCCGTATAGAGACAGGGGAAAGACTGCCTTCATTAAGGTCAATGGCATCTGCCGTTGGCATGAGCGTCACGACAGTTAAACAGGCCTATGAGCAATTGATGGCAGAAGGGTATCTCGTCAGCAGGCCGCAGTCCGGATACTATGCCGCGCAGGGTGCTGCAGTAAAAGACGTTCATAGAGGCCTTAGGGAACAGGACGGGAACGAAGACGGATACGACAGCGATTCCGGGATGCAAAAGGATGATGATGTGCCGCTCAGCTTCGACCCGGAGTCCTTTGATTTTGTCAAGTGGAAGAAATGCATGTCCGCAGTGCTTAATGAAACACCTGAACTGTTGCTGTCTGAAGGAGACCGTCAGGGTGAGCCTGCACTCAGAAAGGAGATAGCAGGGTATCTTTATAAGTCAAGAGGCGTTATATGCTCTCAGGAGCAGGTAATCATAAGCGCCGGTACACAGCAGCTTATCAATCATCTGGGCAGGATACTCAGGATGATGGATATCATGCACGTGTCAGTTGAAGACCCCGGGTATATGCCTGTAAGGAGTATATTCCGCGATCTGGGATTCAGCATGAGCTGCATCCCGGTAAAAGATAACGGTATCCTGATAGAACGTCTCCCGGTCAATCTCAGGACCGCTGTATATGTATGCCCTCAGAACCAGTTCCCGACAGGTGCTGTGATGCCGATCAGCCGCAGACATGAGATTCTTGACTGGGCTGAAGCCAATGACAGCATAATAATTGAAGATGACTATAACAGCGAGCTGAGATATACAGGCATGCCTATACCTGCACTGCAGGGTATCGATCGCTGCGGCAGAGTTGTTTACCTTGGATCTTTCACATCTACACTGTTTCCGGCAATCAGGATCAGTTATATGGTACTCCCGGAGAGAATGGTGGGACTGTATGAGAGCATAAAGAATAACTACGATCAGACCTGCTCCAAGACCGAACAGCTGACACTGGCGGAGTTCATGAGAAGGGGTTTCTATAATACAAATCTCAGGCGGGTTCGCAAGCTGTACTCGGACAAGCTTCAGGAAGCCCTTGGCGCTATCAGGGAATATGGCAGTGAGGGCAGCTTCCTTGCAGCTGAGAATACCCAGTCAGGCATCAACATAATTTTAAGACTGAATACACATACAAGAGTCATCTCTTACGGGAAAAACGGTTACACCAGGACAGGAGAGATACGACGTGAAATGGCAGACCGTCTGGTGAAGGCAGCTGCTGATGCCGGCATCAAAGTCAGGAGTATCGATCAGCTTGACCGTGACGGGCAGATGTATCTGGTGTTTTACTACAACCAGATCCCGCTTGAAAGCATAAGGAATGCGGTCAGGACAATGGTGGAAGGTTTCAAATCAGCTGTGACAAAGGGCAGCCTCAGCCTTCCTTCGGTATATGAAGTCATCCGGCTGACCGGAGGGAAGCCGCAGTTCCTTAAAGAGCACTATGAGAGACTTGAAAAGTCGCTTGCAAGCATGGGCATGCCGGTGCCTTTTACGTGTGAATACTTAGCAGACCGTATAGACGATCTTGTGGCTGAGATAGGGATAGAAGATCACAATGTTAAGGTAGAAGTGGATGTCGGCGGGCATTCAATAATGTATCTCAATCCGACGCATTATCCATCTGAAAAAATGTATGAGACGGGTGTCAGAACAGGTCTGTTCAGAGGCGAGAGGAAAAATCCGAATATTAAAATGATGGATCACGATCTGAGAGACGCAACTGACAAAGCGATCAGAGCAGGAGGACTGTATGAGGTCCTTCTTGTCAACAGAGACGGAAGGATAACAGAAGGCAGCCGCTCCAATGTGTTTTTTATAAGAGACGGAGAGGTATATACAGCTCCTTCGGATGAAGTGCTGCTGGGCGTGACCCGAACCATGATAATAAGGATCATAGAAAAAGCCGGCATTCCGATTCATTACTGCTCGGTGAAAAAAGACGAACTGGGGAGTTTTGATGCAGCCTTCATAAGCGGCACTTCTCCTAAAGTACTGCCGATCGCCTGCATTGACGGGATCACATATGATGTGAACGATCCGCTGCTCAGATATATAATGGAAAAATATGACAAACTATAAAGGATAGCCTTGCCGGCTATCCTTTTTCTTTTATGCTTCTTATGGTTGGTCTGAATATGTACTTGTTCAGGATCTCGACAACGATGAAGCCGAGAGCGATTCCCAGACAGGTAACAACAAGAGTGATCGCTTCTGACACTGCCATTTCATGTTCTTCCATTACTATGCAGTACATCATGTAATACAGATTTGGCCCCGGCACAAGCGGGAAAACGCATATTGTCTGGAATATGGTTGCAGGCGCTTTGTTTACTCTGGCCATTACCTGGGCATAGGCGGCTACAAATATTGACCCTACAAGTGTTGCAAGGAAATTGCTGTATCCGGCGTTGTACAGCAGTGCATATGCAAGCCAGGTGAAGAATGCGCCGATGCCTGCATACATTACCTGAATGCCTTTTACATTAAACCAGTAGGCAAAACCCACACAGGCGGCTGTACACGATATGAGCTGAACCGCGAGACTAGGGGAGAGTTCCATCATGCTACATCACCCCCTTCAGAAGTAGAATAGGGAGAGCGATCCCTATTGCGATCCCGGTGGCACCAAGTACTGCCTTGGATATATTGATGATGCCGGATAAGGTGTCTCTGTGGAGCAGATCACTTATGCCGTTGGTGAATCCGATTCCCGAGATCAGAAGCATGACTACACCGACTGTGATATTGCCGGAGTGATGACCTATTCCAAGGCGGACAGACAGAAGAATGAATATTTCAACGATAAATGAAATAATGGCATTGAATACCAACGGATTTGTTTCTATTCTTCCAAGAGCATCCCCGATCGCAACTATTATAAGAGAGGCAAGCACAGCTATAACACTGTCTGCCGGATCACAGTTGAAAAAAATCGCGAATCCTGTTCCTCCGAGGACACCTGCCAGATAGTGTACCCATTTAGGCTGCGCCGGTCTTGCAAGGACTTCATCGAGTCTCCGCCTCAGTTCAGGCGCGTCAGGCGTTTCTCTGCATACTTTACGCGATAGACTGTTGAGATAATCGAGCCTGTCAAAATTCATTTCTCCGCCCGGTACATGGCGTATCTGAGTGAAGATATCTCCATCCGGCGTTTCTACTGTTGCCTGTATATTTGAAGAGATGACCCAGCAGTTTACCTTGATGAATCCGTAGCTGCGGCATAGCCTGTACATGCTGTCTTCAACACGCCCGATCTCAGCTCCGCTGTTGATCATCTGCTCACCTATATCAAGAATAACTTTCAGTATCTGTTTATAGTCCACAACGATCTCCCTCTCCAAAAACATAAGGATTGAACGGCAGATAGGCTATCACAAAGAAAAGCCGCTTTCAATACCTGATATTTTTTAAACATTAGCTTCTTTATGGTATCATTAGTATCAGTAGGATATTCATAAAAAAGATGGCAAAAAACAGCTTTAAAACAAAGCAGCGTTTAGTGGATAGTTCAGAGATTTTGAAGAGAAGGGGGTCAATAAAGTATGAAAGGCGTAATTACAGAAAAAAGCCGTATACGTCACAAAGTGTTTACTGAAGTCGCGAGGTTTGCCTATGAAGGATGGGGCCCTGAGGAGCTCGATGAGCTCCCGTACAAGATGGTAGATGTAGAAAATGATCCGTACAGACCTTCAATGTTCCTCGAAAGAGCTATCATTGGAGAACGTATCAGAGTCGCAATGGGAATGGCAATAAGGCCGGTCAACGAACATACGCCGACATCGAAGGGTGTCGACGAAAGCATGATCGAAGAGAAGTACTATGAACCGCCGCTTATAGACATCATCAGATTCGCGTGCCATAGCTGTCCGGAGAAAAGGGTGTATATCACAGACGGATGCCAGAATTGTCTTGAGCATCCATGCAAGGAGGTCTGTCCTAAAAAGTGCATATCTTATGACAGGGATCTGCGCCGCAATGTTATAGATACTGAAAAATGCATTAAATGCGGAATGTGCATGAAGGCATGCCAGTACAATGCAATAATCAAACAGGAGAGACCTTGTGTAGCCGCATGCGGCCTGGGAGCGATCGGCGAGGACGAGTATGGTCACGCTATGATAAATCAGGACAAGTGCGTTTCCTGCGGAATGTGCCTTAACAGCTGTCCGTTTGCTGCTATCGTAGACAAGGGACAGATATATCAGACCATAAAGGCAATACAGTCAGATACTCCTGTTTATGCCATCGTAGCTCCGGCAATAGCCGGACAGTTCGGTAAAGGTCTTACAGACAAAAAAATGAGAGCTGCCTTCGGTATACTTGGGTTCAAGGATGTGTTTGAGGTAGCTATCGGTGCCGATCTGTGTACGATAGAAGAGGCGGAGCATTTCCTGAGGGAAGTCCCGGAAGAGCTTCCGTTCATGTGCACGAGCTGCTGCCCTGCATGGTCGATAATGGCGAAGACGGAATTCCCGGAACAGGCAGAAACCATCTCCATGGCGATGACGCCGATGGTTCTGACTGCAAGGCTTGTAAAGAAAATGCATCCTGACTGCAAGATAGCCTTCATCGGGCCGTGCCTGTCAAAGAAAAATGAGGCGAGCAGACGTACGGTCAAGAGCTATGTGGACTTTGTCCTGACTTTCGAGGAGCTCGCGGGTATGTTTGATGCACAGGGTGTTGTATTTGAGGACCTCGAAGAAGGCGATACTCTGAGAAGAGCCAGCAGCGACGGTTTCGGATTTGCTATAAGCGGAGGCGTTGCACAGGCTGTAGTCAATCACATAAAACGTATCGATCCTGAGCGCGAAGTCAAAATAGTAAAAGCAGAGGGCCTCGATGAGTGCAAAAAAATGATGAAGAAGGCCGCTGCAGGTGAATATAACGGATACCTGCTCGAAGGAATGGCGTGTCCTGGCGGATGCATAGCCGGCGCAGGGACACTTCAGCCGCTTAATAAGGCGACCTTCTCAGTAGGCGTTGCCATGAAGGAAGCCCCTGTAGAAAACGCTATCGACAGCCAGTACGCAGATCTCCTGCCGCATCTTGAACGCATACAGGAAGAGCTTGCTAAAGCCAAAGAAGAAGATTACGAACCTGTCAACAGAGCGAAATTCAGCCTGCTTACTTACAAATAATATGAAGTTTTACTGTAAAGCCCTTGATCGTTCAGCGGTCAGGGGCTTTTTCAAAAAATACTCCATAATTTAAAAAATATAACTATTTTAATGTAACGACACAATTGTTAAAATATAAATGTGTAAATAGGCTTTTTGCATGCATTCCGGTGTGCCTGCAATTCAGAGGCCAAACGCATAGAGATATGATAAGGATATGATAAGGAGATAAGATCACCGGATAAGGAGGCACTATGACAGACTCAGAAAAAAAGGAATTGATGAAGCTTGCCTGCAAGGTGAGGATGGGTATAATTGAAGGGACTCATTCCGCCAAGTCAGGACATCCGGGCGGAAGTCTTTCCGCCGCAGATATGTATACATATCTGTATTTTAAAGAAATGAATGTAGATCCGGAAAAACCTGATGATCTGGACAGAGACAGATTCGTACTGTCAAAGGGACATACTGCTCCTGGGCTTTATTCTGTATTGGCACAGAGAGGGTTCTTCCCGGTAGATGAATTAAAGACACTGAGAAAGATCGGAAGCCGCCTGCAGGGTCATCCTAATATGAATGAAACTCCGGGAGTTGACATGTCTACAGGATCCCTGGGTCAGGGCGTTTCCGCAGCAGCAGGCATGGCTCTGGCTGCAAAGAAGCAGGGCAAAGATCTTAGAGTATATACACTGCTTGGAGACGGCGAGATCGAAGAAGGCCAGGTATGGGAAGCTATGATGTTTGCTCATCACTATGGACTTGACAATCTTTGCGTTATCGTAGACAACAACGACCTCCAGATCGATGGCAGAATCGCGGACGTAATCGATCCGTATCCGATCCCTGATAAGTTCAAGGCATTTGGATTGCATGTAGAGGAGATTGACGGCCACGACTTTGATCAGATTGAGGCTGCTCTGAAAGCTGCCAGAGAGACAAAGGGCGTGCCTACTGCAATAATAATGAAGACACTCAAGGGTAAGGGAGTCAGCTTCATGGAAGACCAGGCCGGATGGCATGGCAAGGCTCCGAACGATGAGCAGTACGAACAGGCGATGACAGAACTCGGAAAGCAGCTCGAAGAAGTGGAGGCGATGTAATATGGCAGATATCAAGAAAATCGCAACAAGAGAAAGTTACGGCAATGCCCTTGTAGAACTGGGACGTGAGCACGCAGACGTGGTTGTTCTTGACGCTGACCTTGCAGGCGCTACCAAGACGAGCACATTTAAGAAAGAATTCCCTGACAGACACTTTGACTGCGGTATTGCAGAAGGCAACATGATGGCTGTTGCTGCAGGCATAGCATCCATGGGCATGGTGCCGTTTGCATCCACATTTGCCATGTTCGCAGCCGGAAGAGCGTTTGAACAGGTCCGCAACTCGATCGGATATCCTCATCTGAACGTAAAGATCGGCGCTACACACGGTGGTATTTCGGTAGGTGAAGACGGAGCATCACACCAGTGCTGCGAAGACTTTGCCCTGATGAGGAGCATACCGGGAATGACAGTTATCTGCCCTGCAGATGACGTTGAGGCGCGTGCTGCAGTAAAGGCTGCATATGAGTTCGAAGGCCCTGTATATCTGAGATTCGGACGTTCCGGAGTTCCTGTTTTCCATGACGAAGATTATAAATTCGAGATCGGAAAAGGCGAGGTCCTCCAGGAAGGAAACGATATAGCTATTATTGCTACCGGAATCATGGTAGGTGAAGCCATCAAGGCAGGCGAAGAGCTTCGCGGCGAAGGCATCAATGCCAGAGTGATCAATCTGAGCACCATCAAGCCTCTGGATGAAGAACTTGTTCTCAAGGCAGCTGAAGAATGCGGAAAGATCGTCACATGTGAAGAGCATTCAATCATAGGAGGACTCGGTGAAGCAGTAAGCTCACTTCTCAGTGAAAAACTGCCGACTCCGGTACGTCGCATAGGGGTAAATGATGAGTTCGGTCATTCGGGACCTGCTGCTGATCTGCTCAAGGATTTCGGGCTTTCAGCAGAGAATATCGTAGAAACTGTAAAAGCATGGCTTTAACAGCCGTTCATAGTTAGTAAGGAGGAGTTGCAATGAGATTTTTCATTGATACAGCGAAGGTTGAGGATATCAGAAAAGCCAACGACATGGGGATAATCTGCGGTGTAACAACCAATCCGTCGCTTATCGCTAAAGAGGGCAGGGACTTTAATGAAGTTATAAAAGAGATAACAGAAATAGTTGATGGGCCAATAAGCGGAGAAGTCAAGGCAACTACTACTGATGCTGAGGGAATGATTGCTGAGGGGCGCGAAATCGCAGCCATCCACCCTAACATGGTAGTCAAGATCCCTATGACAGCTGAGGGCCTGAAGGCAGTCAAGGTTCTGTCAGCAGAGGGCATTAAGACAAATGTTACACTGATCTTCACGGCTAACCAGGCACTGCTTGCTGCAAGAGCAGGCGCAACATATGTATCACCATTCCTCGGAAGACTGGATGATATTTCAGTAAGAGGAACTGACCTGATCAGAGAGATCGCTGATATATTTGCAGTAGCAGGCATTGAAACACAGATCATATGCGCAAGCGTCAGAAATCCGATGCATGTCACAGACTGTGCTCTTGCCGGAGGAGACATTGCAACAGTACCGTTTGGAGTGCTGATGAAGATGATCGATCATCCGCTCACAGATATCGGCATTGAAAAATTCAAGGCTGATTACATAGCAGTATTCGGAGAATAGAAAATATTAATGAGACGCCCCGTCCGACGGGGCGTCTCTTTTGTTAAGGCGGTTTAATCCTGTGGCGGTCTGTGATACAATTAGCAGGTTAGATTAAGCTGACGGAGGCTGCCCTGATGGGAATGATCAAACTTAGAAACGTATCAAAATACTATTACAGCAAAGGAATAATAGCCAGCGGAATATCCAGAGTAAACCTTGACCTGGATTCCGGTGAATTTGTTGTGATCACAGGAGAATCCGGCAGCGGCAAATCAACACTGCTCAATGTCATCTCAGGTCTTGACACATATGAAGAAGGCGAGATGTACATAGAGGGCAAGGAAACCAGCCACTATACTGCTTCCGACTTTGAGGATTACAGACAGCAGTACATTTCATGCATTTTCCAGAGCTTTAACCTGATATCAAGTTACACGGTCTACCAGAATATAGCTCTTGCGATGCAGATCGATGGCCGTGAACCGGCGGAGATCAGGCAGAAGGTGAATGATATCATCAAAAAGGTCGGACTTTTCGAGTTCAGGAACCGCAAGGTGTCAAAGCTTTCCGGCGGTCAGAAACAGCGTGTTGCCATCGCCCGTGCACTGGCAAAGGACACAAAAATACTGGTTGCTGACGAACCTACCGGCAATCTCGACAGTGAATCCGCTGAAGGTATAGTTGATCTTCTTACGGATATTGCCTCTGACAAGCTGGTCATAGTAGTCACACATAACTACGAACAGTTCAGGGACCATGCCACACGTATCATCAAGATGCATGATGGAAAGATAGTTGAAGATACAGGAGCAGCGCTTGCCCGTAGAGAGGATGCAGCAGCTTCTGCATACAGGCACAGGCGTTCCGGAACGGATCACAGTGCAAAGAAAGAGAAGATACCTTACGGTACACAGCTGAGGCTTGGGGTACGCAATGCTTTTAATCTTCCTGCGAAATTCCTTCTTCTTCTGCTGGTGTTCCTCTTTGTGGTAGGGGCTGTAAGCGCGCAGTACGTCACAGTCAAGAAGCAAAAGGATACCGTGGCAGAAGAGGGCTGGAACAACTTCTTTGCGAACTACGACCCTAAACGTATCGTGGTTGAAAAGCAGGACCGCAGTCCATTCACAAAAGCAGACTATGAGGCTCTCGAAAATGCCCCTCATGTAGAGAAGCTTATTCGTGAAGATGTGATGTACGATTCATCAGTCTATATTGAAAATGATGAATTCTCTTTTTATGGTTTTGTTCTGGATATCGGTAATCTGGATAAAGAGCCTGATCTTGGCGGTATGCCGAAGGCTGATGATGAAGTTGTGCTTTCCGGCTATGATGACGGATGGACTTTCGGAGAAAACCCGGAAGAACTTATCGGCAAGACATATACAGTTGCAGCAGACGGAGGCTACGAGCAGAAGGTTAAGGTCGCCGGAATCGTTTTCCTTGGAGATGGAGAAGGCAGAGAAAGCGACACCGAGTCTGAGTATAGTGAGACTGATGATACCGAGAACAGCATGATCTATTTTTCAAAGCCGTTCATCGAGGAAGTACGGAAAGGTCTGTATGCATCAAACAGCAAGACCACAATGCTGATAAACGGATCTGAAGAGACCTTGTTTGTAGGAACAGGCGGTCTTGTGGTCAATGAAAATGTACCTGAAGGATATATCCTGCTGCCAACCAGTTACGATGGATTGTTCAAGAAGGGATATGCAGCCGGGAATGAAGTCAAGCTGCATACCAAAGCACTCTACTATGATCAGGAGCTGACGCTCATGATCATGGGTACATACGGAGAAAAGACATTTGAGAAAAAAACCGGTCTGAAAAATCTTGCGGATCATGACGGCGAAATATACATAAATACGATGGATTTCAGAAGGCTTTACGAAAAAGGCAACTTCCAGGTATCCGTATTCGTAGATGACACCAAAAATTCTGTGGGCATGAAGGATATGCTCGAAAGAGGCGGGTACCATGTACTGGTCCTCAAAGACCATATAAACAGCTTTATGGACGAAGAGATAGTCGGCATTATACAGCTTCCTATAGCTGTGATCGTATGCCTGGCCGTATTCTTTATAGCGTATTTCGTTATCCGGCTTATTTTAAAATCCCGGGGAGTATATTTTGCGACCGTAAGGATGCTAGGAATGGGAAAGGAACCTGCAAGGCGCATTATGAGAGTCGAACTGGTGCTTGACTGCATGATCGCATATGCGCTGTTTGTTCTGTTTATATATCTGAACCGCATTGAGATTGTAAAATCCGCCATACTTATGGATCATCTCGCGTATCTGACTATGAGAGACTACATAATACTTGCGATCATATTGCTCGTAATGGCAGTCCTCATATCAGGCCGCTTCATGAGGTCTATCTTCAAAAGCTCGGCCATGGGCACATACAGAGAGGAGGCATAGGACATGGTAACATTGCAAAATGTAGATAAATATTTCTATAAACGCAAATCCAACCAGATCCATGTCATCAATGACACCTCTCTGGAATTCGGAGAAACGGGACTGACTGCGCTGCTTGGACCTTCGGGCTGCGGTAAGACAACGCTGCTTAACGTAATCGGCGGTCTGGACAAAGCTGATAAAGGAAAAATATTTATAAACGGGCAGAGGATCACCGGCAGAACTGCCGGAGCTGTAGACAGGATCCGCAACCTCAACATTGGATATATCTTCCAGAATTACAACCTCATCAACACAATGACTGTCTTCGACAACGTTGCCATGGTGCTGAAGATGGTCGGCATCAAAGATGAGAATGAAATCAGAGAGAAGGTCGAGTATGCGCTCGAACTTGTCGGTATGTACCGCTACAGAAAGCGTTACGCGGACATGCTTTCCGGAGGAGAAAGGCAGCGTGTAGGCATAGCCCGCGCCATAGTCAAGAATCCGGCAATTATCATTGCGGATGAGCCTACGGGAAACCTCGACAGTGCAAACACTCTTGAGGTTATGAATATTATCAAGTCGATCTCGCGTGAGAAGCTGGTCATCCTGGTAACACATGAGGAAAGCCTGGCAAATTTTTACGCGGACAGGATAATCCGTCTGAGGGATGGAAAGGTAATATCCGATGAGACCAATGAGAATGTAGAAGGCCTTGATTACAGGATCGAGAACAGGATTTATCTCAAAGACATCAAGGATCAGCGTACATTCGGCGACGAAGATAACCGAATCAGAGTCTTCAATGAAAGCGGCGGAAAGATGAACATTGATATCGTTATCAGCCGCGGCAATCTTTTCATACAGACACACGATACCGGCAACCGGATGGAGATAGTGGATGAAAATTCCAGTATCGAGCTTGTTGACGATCATTACAGGGCTCTGACAACTGAAGAGGCTGAAGCCCGCAGGTTCCACCCTGAGCGCTTTGTTTCGTCAAAGCCTCTGAGGCATTCATCTGTTTATAATGTTTTTACAATGCTGGCATCAGGATTCCGTACTGTTGCCAATTATCACATACTTAAGAAGGTACTTCTGGTAGGTTTCCTGATCTCCGCTATGTTCATCACTTACGCGGTTTCCAATATCGCCGGAATCCTTAATATGCCTGATGAAAGATTCATTCAGGATAATAGGGCATATGTCGGTGTTGTGCAGAAGAAGATACCGGTAAATGACTATCAGCAGATAGAGTCAGATCCTACAGTAGAATATGCCATGCCGGGGTCAGGACGTATCAACATGCGTATGAGATACGATGAATACTGGCAGACTTCATGGGGCGGGTCCGTATTCACCGGCTCGTTAAGTGCAGCAGAAGATCTTAAGGAAGAGGACATAAAATACGGAAGGCTTCCGGAGAACAGGTATGAGGTCGTTCTCGATGCTCTGCTTCTCAAGAGGGCTCAGGAAGAAAATACAGATATGATCCATGCCGGATATAAAACCCCTGACGAGCTGCTGGGACGCCATCTGACTCTCCAGGATCTTCCTGAATTTACCATAGTCGGAATAACAGACAATTCAGATCCGTGCATCTATGCGTCAAAGTCAATGTTCATCAACATGCTGGCAAACAACAACAGTGATGACTATTACGATGATGAAGAGGGGTACGGAGAAGATGCCGGTCTTGAAGCTATTGAAGATGATGACGTCGTAACCGTGTCTGCTCCTGATCCTAAAAAACTGGTGGATTATGGTCTTTACAAGGAAAAGCTCCAGCTGACAGATGGAAGCAAGTGGCCGGAAAATGATTATGAGGTTCTTGTAGACAGCGATTACTCAAAGTCGATGAAGCTTGGAACTGAGATCAAAACAAAGATCAACGGACACAAGCTGAAAGTTGCCGGATATTATACAAGTGAAGAAATCAACGGTAAGTTCTACGTAAATAACAATACGATAAAATACCGTCTCATCGGAGAGCTTGAAAACATGACTGTAAAAGCTGCCGGTGACAAGGAACAAACGATTGAAGCACTGAAAAATTACGGTGTAAAATCAAGAGATCTTTATAAGTATCAGAAAACCAAATACAGAAAGAGCCAGCTGGCGATGGTACGCGCATTCCTAATCGTAGGAGCCATCATCATAATAATCTCACTGATAGAAGTGTTCCTGATGATGAGAGCGTCATTCCTGTCACGCATAAAGGAGGTAGGCATACTGCGAGCCATCGGAGTAAAGAAGTCCGACATCTACAGAATGTTTACAGGGGAGATAATTGCGATAACCACAATGGCTTCTCTGCCGGGATGGCTGCTGATGAACTATGTAACAAGCCGGCTGCAGAATGTTTCATACCTATCCAATATGTTCGTCTGCACGCCTCAGACAGTACTTGTGTCACTTATACTTATATTTATGTTTAATCTGCTGTTCGGACTGCTGCCTGTAATGCATACTCTGATCAGGCGACCGGCTGCGATACTTGCGCGCACAGACGTGAACTGACGCAGAAAGGCTAAAACAATGGTAAACGGAAAAGATATCAAATATAATCGCAGAACTGTCTGCGTAAGGATCGCATCATTGCTGCTTGCTTTGATGTTTGCGGTGATGTTCGTATCGCCACAGTTTGTGTTTGCTGAAGACGAAAAGAGCCAGGATAAGCCTTTGCGCGAAGTCCACAAAGTCGGGCTGGAAAATGGCGTCTACTGCTTTTTTGTAACGCACAATGTAGTTCTGACACGTGAAGATATCAGCAGCAAGACAGATGAAGAGCTGTCGGCATACATTCTTGATAAAGCCGGACTGTATATGAAAGAAGCCAACTGCAGGCTTGCAAAGCACAAGGCCATACAGGCCAAGGACTGGCCGGAAAAGAATGGTGTATTATTTATCAGTGCTACGGATATCAGTACTATACGCGGAATAGAACCGGCAGACGGGGCGCCTGTAAAAATGTACATGGATCTTATGATTTCAAAAGACAGCGGCAAAACCGATGAAACTGCAGATGCTTCTGAAACCGGAGATTCCGCTGATACCGGAGATTCCGGAGAAACAGCGGATGATACGGTTCAGCCATATTCTACTTATAAAAAAATAAGCCCTGAGCTTATCTTTATTGCGGTAGCCACGGAGACAGATGCTGCAAGTGGTGAAGACATCTGTGAAGAGGAGGCTGTTGATGAGAGCACACCGGAACCTGCAAAACCGGCACAACCTGCAAAACCGGCAGAGGTAAAGAAACCAAAGGTAAAAAAGCCGACTGCAACTCCTGCCGCACCTTCAGACGAGGAGATGTTGCCGGAACTCAGAACAATAAACATGACAGACAGGTCAGGGCCGCCTATCGAGGAGACACTGAAGGACGGCAGCCCGGTTTCGCTTGAGTGGATCGAGCCAAAGCAAAACGGATATGAAGGAGAGTCATCATTTACTGACCGTTTTCCGGGTGGTATTGCAGGCCTTGCAGTCATGGCTGCTGTTGCTGCTGCCGCAGTAGTTGCTGTAGTGTTTGCTATTAAAAGAAGAGAAAAAGAAGAATAGACCCATACAGAAAACTTTGCATCTTCAGGAGAATTATTGATGAAATACAGGATCAACAAGACAAATTATTGTGATTTCAATACTTTTGAAGACAATAAGCTGGCTCCGAGGAGCTACTTTATTCCATATCCGGACAGGAAGTCTGCTGACGAAGCGTCAGGAAAAGAGAAGAGATACAGGTCGCCAAGGGTCATATGCCTTAATGGAGAATGGGATTTCAGATTTTTTCCAAAGCCGTCACAGCTTCCGGACCAGCTGGATACCGATACAATAAAATTCGATAAAATAGATGTGCCTTCGTGCTGGCAGTTCCGCGGCTACGACAGGCCTTTTTATGTTAATTTGAGATACCAGTTCCCGTATGATCCTCCGAAGATCCCCGAACTTGACAAGGCCGGTAAAGTGTTCAGCCTGCAGGGCTCGGATTACGGCCTTGGTCCAAGGTGGAAAGATCCGGGCGAAGAGTACAACTTCGTAGGTGTCTACCGGACATTCTTCAATACTGACGGGCCGGATGCGCCTGAAAGACGATATATCCTTTCTTTCCTTGGCATAGCAAGCTGCGCGGATGTCTATGTGAATGGCAGCTATGTCGGATATACGGAAGGTTCTCACAATACAGCTGAGTTTGATGTTACTCCTTATCTCCATGACTGGATCAACGAGGTCGTTGTCGTAGTGCACAGATGGTGTAACGGTACATATCTCGAAGATCAGGACATGTTCAGGAACAACGGGATCTTCCGCGACGTCCTGCTCAGGATTTCCGAAGGAAATGATTTCAAAGACGTGGACTTCGTCACAAGAAAAGTCAGCGGAACATGGTTTGCGACCGCAAGAGCTTATCTTTACGAGGACGGCGAGGTTACATTCACGCTCGAAGGCCGTGGCATCAGTGAGAAGAAGACCGTAAAGTCAGAGGGCAAAAGGGCGGAGGTGACTTTCCGCACCCTTTCTCCGATAGAGTGGAGCGATGAGACACCCGAACTCTACAACATGTACTACGAGATCGAGGGCAGCTGTGTGAAGCAGCGCGTAGGATTCAGAGCGGTCGAAATAAGAGGCGACAAGCTCCTGGTGAACGGTAATCTTATTAAATTCCACGGAGTGAATCACCATGATACTTCTGCTGAGAACGGCTATACGCTGACGCCTGATGAGATAGAGCGCGACATGAAGCTCTGCAAGGAGTACAACATAGATACGGTCAGGACTTCGCACTATCCACCGGACCCATATCTTCTGGAGGTCTGTGATGAACTGGGTATCTATGTAATAGATGAAGTGGATCTCGAAACACACGGTACTTATGTGCACAGGCTCCCGCCTAGCTACAACCGCATAAGCGACGACCCGAAGTGGGAGGCGCATTATGTTGACCGCGCTGCGAGGATGTATCAGCGTGACAAGATGCACCCGTCCATAGTGATGTGGAGCCTTGGCAACGAGGCGGGAGGCACGTACAACACAGACAGGGAATATGATTATCTGAAGAGATTTTCGACTCTTCCGGTCCACTATGAAAGCGCGGTACATACAAAAAAGAAGGCATATGATGTGGCGAGTGAGATGTATCCGCCTTCGGAACGCGTGCACGAGATAGGCGAGAAAACATACAAGGTAAAACAGTTCTGCGACAGGCCGTACTTCCTATGCGAATACGCTCATGCCATGGGCGTAGGCCCGGGAGGCATGGAAGATTACTGGAAAGAGATATATTCGTATGACAATCTTACCGGCGGATGTGTGTGGGAGATGGTCGACCACGCGGTGCTTCATAAAGACGGCAGTTACACATATGGCGGAGACCATGGTGAGTGGGAGCATGACAAAAACTTCTGCGTGGATGGGATGTTCTATCCTGACCGCAGCCCATCAACCGGTGCGAAGATAACCAGATTTATCTATCGCCCGATCCGTGTCAGCTGGCTTGGAGGGGACGATTTTGAGCTCTTCAACACAAAGGCGTTTACTCCGGGTTACAGATATGAGCTGAAATGCAGATGGAGCGATGGCAGCGAATTTTCACTGTTCCCTGAGTGTGGGCCGCTCGAAAAGATCACAGTCCGGATAGAAACCACTGAACATATAAAAGCTGCTGAAGAAGCCGGAACAGACTGCATGCTGACGGTCACTGCTTTTGACAGAAAGACAAAGAAAGAAGTTTCGTGCGAACAGCTCATGATCAGGGAGCATATAGCAGGCACACCGGCTGGTGCCGGCAAATATCCTATTGGAAATATAAGTGATGACTCGCTTGTTATAGGCGGCAAGTTAATCACGCCTTCTGATCCGGCGACCATTGTTTTCCGCGCTCCGACAGATAACGACTTCATATTCTTCGGAGTAGGTGACGCCATGAAAGATTTCACCGGACAGAGAACAGAAGTGCTTTCCATGGAAAAAACAGAGAAAAAACTGACTGTAGTTTCCAGGATAATCTGCAGGAAGAATGAGTTCGAGTGTACCGACACGTATGAGAGAATAGATGAAAACGGGTCCGTGCTCGTCACAAGCAGGCTTCATTGCACTAAAGGGAAGGGTACAGTACCGAGATTCGGCAAAGCATTCAGATTTGACTCCTCGTTTGATGATGTGGAGTACTATGGAAGAAGCGGCGAATCGTATGCGGATATGAAGGATCAGTTCCCGATCGGACATGTAAGCTGCAAGGTGTCAGATATGACCGAGCCGAATATTAAACCGCAGGAGAGCGGGAACCGTTTCGATACAAGGTGGGCAAGCGTTAGCAACGGAATCACGACAGTGAAGTTCAGTGCTGTTGGCAAGGCCTTCGAACTTGGTATAAAGCCTTACAGCGATGTCGAGCTTCTCGGCATGAAACATCGTGAGGATGAGAAACGAACGGGTACCTACGTTACCATCTCAGCTTTCCAGCAGGGTATCGGTACAGGTATATGCGGACCTCAGACAAAAGACGAATTCAAGTATACTGTCAAAGATGATTACGAACTGAGATTTGTTATTTCCTGCAGCGAAAAAGATAGTTGAATGTGAGTCTTTGACTTAGTCCGGTCTCTGTTTTTGCCAAAAAATACAGTACGTAGGATAAAGTTTGTTAATTATTGATTGACGCATGTTTCGGTGTATAAGATAATATATTCTAGGCATATTATATGCCTTTAAAGGTTTAAGGTATCTAACAAAGGAAAGTTGGACAGGCTTAAGGAGATTATTCGTGAAATAATAAGTAGGCGCAGCAGATACAGAAGGCTGGTGCTTTCGTTATCATGTGTGGTTGTATTTGTCACTACTTATTTGCTGATACTCCCTGCAATAACGCTTGAAAAAGACAAGGCGGCAGAGCAGGGAGGTATTGACGTGCCTGCAGCTGCTGTTGAGGAAACAGTGGATGAAAATACAACAGATCCTGACATCGATATTGATACAGGTACAGAAACAGATATAGATAAAGATAAAGATAAAGATATAGATATAGATATAGATACAGATGCGAATATAGCTGATGATTCAGATTCAGAAGAAGATTCGGACCCGAGCGCGAAGGACGCTGACAAACAGACTGCTGATGAGAAAGATGGATCTGTAAAGTCTGCAAAAGATACAAAGTCTGAAGGACTGGTCTTCGAAGGTGATGATTATACTGTAACGGTCATAGACAAAAATTCTATCCTGCCTGAGGCTGTACATGTGGAGTCTGAGGAGATACGGGGAGAGGATTCAAAACAGAAAAAAGCATATGACGAGTACGTTACAAAGACTGAGGAGGCCCTTGGCCTGGATGAGGGCACTGTTTCATATGCCCGTGTTTTTGATATAAAGATCGTTGACAGCGAGGGTAATAAATTCGATATCCCTGAGCCGGTCGATGTATCAATAAAGCTTGCTGACAGAGACGGCAGTAAAGGATCAAAAGGAACGAAAAAGGCAGAGGAGGATTCGGCTGATGATCTTCAGGTGGTTCATTTTGAGGACGGAGCCGAAGAAGGCGAAGTGATTGAGAGTGTCACTGAAAACGAAGATGACGGGTCTGTGGTGGAGTTCGAAGCGGAAGGTTTCAGCGTGTACTCTATTGTTGAAGCACCGGAAGAACCAGTGCCTATTTACCAGTCTGTCAGTACTCTGGATGACATAGAGGAGAATCAGGAGTACTATCTGTCAATTGCAAGAAGCGGCACAAACTATATGACCAGCACAAGGATATTAAATGGTGCGACGTATGAGCTTACAGGCACTACAAACAGAGAGTCTGGCGAAAAATGGCGCTTTGAGTCTGCTGGAAACGGAAAAGTGAACATCTATTACCTTGATTCAGAAGGTAAAAAAATGTATCTGAATGTAGATAACGCCAGGAATATCAGCTTTTCTGAAAATCCGCAGGCACTGTCTATAGAGGAGACGACAAATGCAGCAGGTACATTTTATATTTATACTGTGATTGATAATAAGAATTACGCGCTCAGCGTCAGAAGTAACAGAAATTTCTTCTTTGAACAGAGAAATAACGGAGCTAATGCAAATGAGCGTGTCGTTCTCACAAAGTTTATGAACGATCCGTATAAACTGAACGGTAAGTCTTTCGGCATCGCTTATAATGATAATTCCACAAAGGCAGCTGCGATGATGGCGGAGAATACTGGAGGGAACCGTCTGGCAGGGCTTGATATGCTAATACGCCCGGATGTACTCAACAACAGCGGTAACCTTCTCGTCGCCGAGAACAGCGATATTCAGGAGTGGACATTCGAATCGGCCGGCGAAGATAAGTACTATATCAGGACAACAGTAGAGGGCGAGGACCAGTATCTACAAATTCAAAATAACAATGTGAAACTGGTCGATAAAGCCCACGCCTCGAAAATCCAGGCCATACCCGGAACGGGTGCCAACAGCGGAAAGTGGCATTTCACAGTCAACAACTATTCGCTGAATTATATTATTAGTGGAAACTCCGCAAACAGCTTTAATGCGGCAAATAACAGCAATGCGTCCACCTGGCTTAATCTGGTTGAAAAATCCACCTTAAGTGAGGAGGATTTTGTTGAGTATTCTGCTCGCAAGATCAGCGCTAGTGACGATATCCTGAGCGCAACTGAAAAGGATGAGCAAGGACATATAAAGCATGACGATGAAGGAAATGTCATCTATAAAGAGGACAAAACGAAGGTCGTTATCTATGCCCGCGTGTGGAACGAAGAGACCAGAAAATATGAGTTTTATGCCGTTGATCACGATGGCTCACTTATACGTGTCTATGACAGCGGTGATCTGATCAACTGGGTTGGCAACAAGGTCAATTCGGCTCTATGGGAGTTCACTGAATACACCAATGCTGACGGCACTCCTAGCTACTACTATGAACTGGAGAACACTGCTCACGAAGGGCATTATCTGGCTCCTCAGTCAGAAGGCATTATATCCGATCAGCCTGTCGGTATTAACCTGAACGGACGCAGGCAAGGTTTTGACTATACATCCATCGTTGCGTGGGATGATGATGCGTATGCATATTCTGGTCTGAAAATTGTACGGAATGAGGATGGTTCCCTCAAGGCCGTCACATGCCCGCTCGATGAAGCTGATGATTTCCATTTCGCGGTGATAGTACCTCCAGAGATACCTCCTGAGGGGGACGCAGCCTCTGTTACTACAGTAGAGACAGTAGATAACGATAAATATGGAATCAGCATCAAGATGATCGATTTCAATAACAGCATCGATAAAGATAACCGTGATATCGTTCAACGCTCATATTTTGGTTATCATAAGTGGGAGCAGAGCCAAGCGTTTGATACGGAAAAAGGGCTGGTATCTACCAACCTTGAAGACGACGGGTATCCGATTATCACGGCAAAGACCGAAAAAGAAGGCAGCAGTATGTCGGGACTCTTTAACGATATGACACCTGCCAATCATCTGTTCATTCAGAGTGTATATAATGAAAGCGGCTATTTCGAATATGACAGCACCCAGAACTTCGCTCATCTGAATGATGACGGAAACTTTACTGTATACAATCAACTTGGTGCAATTGGAACTACTGTGAGTCCTACCAGGTCACATGGTCAGTTCATGCCATATAACGATATCAGCGCTGAGGCTGGATACGCGCATGATGATCAAGGTAATTTGATCACGAATCAGCGGGATATCAGAGGAAACGAGCTTCCGGACACAGATCCGCGCAAGGGCGAGCCATTGTACTCGATTCCACAGAATAAAGCTGACTATTTTTACGGTATGGAGCTTTCCGCCGTATTTACGCAGACACCTGATGGCGTGGACGACTGGGGTCATGACATTATTTTCGAGTTTACCGGTGATGATGACTTCTGGTTCTACGTTGACGGTGAACTGGTGTTGGATCTCGGAGGCGTTCACAGTGCTGTGGGCGGTTCTGTAAACTTCAGAACAGGCGAAGTAAACTGTAATGGCACCGAAACAACGCTCTATGATATATTCAGGAACAATTATCAGGCGCGCGGCAAGAATCCTGATGATGCTGATGCGCTCTTTGTAACAAAGACAGTGGATGGAGAAACTGTACATGTCTTTAATGATTACACAGCACATGAGATGAAGATGTTCTACATGGAGCGAGGTGCTGGCGCATCCAACCTTAAGATGCGTTTCAATCTGGCCTCTGTAAAGCCGGGAACTGTAGAACTGTCCAAAAAGCTTAAGGGCATCGATAATAAATCGAATAAACTGATCCAGTATCCATATCAGATATGGTATCAGACAGCTGAATACAAGAAAAATGATGACGGTACATACGCGCTTGATGAGAATGGCAATCGAATAATAAGCAAGTATAACGACCCTGTTCCGCTGGAGCAGCCGGATGCGGACTCAGATCTGACAGGACAGGTAAATGTGGTATATAAGGGAACAAAAACACTGATTCCTTATAAGGAATCAATGGCGATAGGAGGAATAACATATAACCACGTATTCCTGCTTAAAGCTGACGAGACGGCAGTGATCAACTTCCCTGAAGATACCTACAGGTATAAGATCGTCGAATGCGGTGTGGATACTGCGGTATATGATCATGTTTACATAAACGGCGACGAGCCAGAAAATGAAATCTTCGGTAAACCGTATAACAATACTGATGGGTGGGATCCTGCCAGTGGAGATGAAACTCTTCCGGAAAGCACTACAATGTATGAAGGATCTACCCGGTCAGATTATGGCATTACGTATGATACAACACAGAATCGTCCGAGAGTAGAGTACACAAACGAAGTCTCTCATGATGTCATGCGTATATTATCATTAAAGAAGGAGCTTTACGATTCAAACGGCGAGCCACTTAGTGATGAAGAGGTTGCAAATGTCAAAGATACGTTTTCTTTCAGACTGTATCTTGGCAATGAGTTTGCAGATCAGGATAACCTTTCCCCGGCGGACATGTACACTTATTACGTCAAAGGACTGGATGGCAAATACTGTAAATGGGATAAGGCGAGTAAGAAATTCGTATCACTCGGTGTCAGTACATTTGAAGATTTTAAAAACCTGAGTGAAGATGAGCAGAGACTAGGCACATTTACCACATCGATGTATGGCTCGATTTCAAAAATTCCTGCAGGCTATACAGTCGAGGTACATGACCTGGTTGTCGGTACTAAATACAAGGTGGAAGAACCTGACCGTGAGATTCCAAGAGGATATACACGCAGGGACAGTGACGGCTATGTGCGTACGGATCTTGCTGATGGAAATGTTGTGTATTATACAGATAATGATGGCACGTATGGGCGTCATCCTGAGGAGGGTAACACAGTCACAGCAGAACCTATCAGTGACACTATCGCTGACAAAACCGAAACACCGGTAATTGAGATCCGCAACCAGGAGGGCTGGGGACTGACAGCGAAAAAGGAATGGACGGATAAGGACTTCATGATCCACGATCCGATTTATATGGCAGTTTTCCTGGATGATGGACATGGCAATCCGGGAGATCTTATAGACGGAACCGTTCGCAAGCTGAATACCGGCGATAAGGAAATCTATTGGTTCTTCCAGGATCTGAAGATAAACACGGAGCCACATCAGTTTAATGAATTCATTGTTCGCGAGGTGGAACTGACCGGTACACCTGTAGTGAATACGAGCACCGGCGTCGTGACAGGCTATGACACCATTAAACCTATTGATGAGGGAGGCAACATCAGTGTCAGCGGCAGGACAGTAAGCGGTACCGAACGAACTGAGGAATACACTGTTAACTATGAGAAAGGTTCTTCTACTGGAGAGAACCAGAACATCCGTACCGACGTCGTGACGAATTCCAGACCTGGTATTCAGATATATAAAACGGACTGGTGGGTGACACAAAAGCTGTCAGGCGCTGTGTTCACACTTAAGGACTCCGAGGGGAAAGATGTTGGATATGACTCATATACTTCTGACAGCAATGGCCTGGTGACTACGGCCTACCTGAGTGAAGGAACATTCACTCTGGATGAGATCAAAACACCGGCAGGTTACGTCGCGCTGGACGAGCCGATCACTATCAAAGTGACGGAAACAAAACCGAGTGATTATGATCTGACTGTGGAAGCGGGAACTACTACTTACTACATTACGCTAATCGGGCCGAGAGGCTTCTATGAAACAACTCCGGCGACTGAATCGTCTATGGCACGCATCACGGTGAAGAATCGCGCTTTGAAGGAACTGAAGGTCGTAAAAGTTGACGGTGAGACAAAAGCACCAATAAGCGGCGTTCATTTTGCCCTGTATGATCAGGTTAAGGACAGTGAAGGAAATGTTCGTCCGGCTTATAACCCAAAGACCGGCTATGATGATATTGCAACAAATAATGAAGGCATCCTCACGGAAATCACGGAGAGTCTTGCGCCGGGTACTTATTACCTGAGAGAGAAGGCGGCTCCAAGCGGATATAAGATGTTGGCGGAAGATCTGTGCTTCACGATCGGACAGAACGGAACTGTAACGATCAATAACAGCGGATATTCCAGCTGGCTGACCAGAGATACTTCTCTTCCGGGCACCGTTTCATATCTGATGAGCATTGAGAATACGCCGCTTGGTATTACTATCCGAAAGACAGATGAAGAGGGCAATCAGTTGCTCGGATCACAGTTCAAATTACTTATTAAGAATGATACCGGCACGTATGTAGCTGTCACTGCCGAGGGCATAGGGCCGGATGGGCTGATAGATCTGACCAACAGTAATCAGAAGACTATTAACGGAATGCAAAACGGCAGTTATAAGCTTACTGAGACCAATGCGCCTCCGGGTTATATCATTCTGGAAAATGATATTTTCTTCAATGTGTCAAATGGAGCAGTGACACTTACTGATGAAAGTGGAAATACAAAAGAGTATTCCAACGTATCTCTCTTGGAAAAAAACACTACCATTGAAGTGAAGAACACACCGGGCACTTCTCTGCCAAATTCCGGAGGCCCGGGCACCAGGCTGTTCTACATCTTCGGCTCGATCCTTACAGCAGGCTGTGCGATACTTCTGATTGCGCGCAGACGTGTTGGAGCCGGTGCAGGAAAGCGATCCTGAAAGTGATAACAGACGGGTAACATAAAATCGGCGCTTGTTATGAATAAGAAAGCCCCCGGAAGTTTATTTCCGGGGGCTGTTTCATTTCACAATTTGTTTTGTTTGATGGCTGGTGCCGGCCTGCTGTTTGCCGCTGTCCTACAGTCCGCACTTTGCAACATATGTGACATCTGCAGGGAGACCGAGGTCTCTGTCTGTCACAGGCTCGAAGCTCCATCTAGGGGCAGTAGGTCTTACCGCCCACATAACGGCATAGAAGTTGAACATAACGATACCGTAGTTGAGAAGTCTGTCCGCTTCGGATGTCATGTCATCAGGCAGACCTATCAGTGAGATCTGATCGTTGTCGACTATGATCCTGTAAGGCTGCAGGTTCTGGAACGACTGTGCATGAGCAATGGCTCTGAGTCCGTCCTCGAGTTCGTTGTACCAAAGATCGGTGTCAATGTCTTGACCGAATTTGTAACCGTCAGTCATCTCATCAAGGGACTTCTTAGGAGCTTTCTTCTCGTTGTTATCCGGATCTCTGTAACCGAAAGCAACTACGCAAGCCACGACTTTATCAGTATCTTCTCCCAGCGCCTTTTTAGCTTCGTCGGCATCGTTGATCGTCTGCCAGCATGCAGCAAGCCCGAGTTCAGTCATCTTGAGGGTAAGGCCCTGAGCAATATATCCCGCATTTTCAAGGTAATGATCCGCTACTTCAGAGTAAATTACCATATATGCAGGAGCCTTTATACAGAAGCCATTATAACCGACACTATGCTTCAGCTCATCCCATACAGTACCGATATAGAACTTAAGCTCAGTCTCGATCTCATCGACGAGATCGCTCTCATCCTCTTCATAATATGTAAGCAGCTCGGTAAGAACGTCGTCTTCTACTTTTCTTTCCGAGAATCCTCTGCAGGAGTTTCTCTTCTTAACTATGTCCTCATAATATTCCATTTATTACACCCCGTCCGTATTAATGAATATACATCTAAAAATTATCCAACAAAGATTGTATCATTCGTATAACTGTTTTTCAATCCATACTATATTTATGTACAGAGACAAGTGTGCTACAATATATATTGATAAATAATGGACATTTATGTGTCCGGAAAACAAAAGTGGGAGGATCGTTATGCTTAAGAATTTCAAAGAAATGGCTGAACTGGTAAAGGCAAACCCTGTAAAGAAGAGAATCGTTCTCTGCTGCGCCCATGATGAGCATTCACTGGATGCTGTCTACGAAGCGTTCAAAGAGGGTATCGTTGAGCCTGTATTTGTAGGTAAGGAAGAGGAAATCAAGTCAATCTGCGCAGAGCACGGATTCGATTTCGGAGATGTTACGATCTACAACGAAGACGACGATGTAGAAGCTGCAAAGAAAGCAGTCGCACTTATCCGCGAAGGAAAGGGTGACTTCCTGATGAAAGGCCGTATGCAGACAGCTGACCTTCTCAGACAGGTAGTAAATAAGGAAACAGGTCTTCAGGTAGGAAAGATCATGTCTCACGTAGGCCTTTTCCAGGTACCGAATTATCATAAAGTAGTAGTACTGACAGATGGCGGAATGCTGCTTCAGCCGGATCTTGAGCAGAAGGTCAAGATCATCAACAATGCTGTTGATGTACTTCACGCTCTCGGCTATGAAGATCCTAAAGTTGGCGTTATGTGCGGAGCCGAAGTTCTCAACAAGAAGGCTCAGGAATCTGTAGACGCTGCAGCACTTAAGGAAATGAATCAGAATGGCGAGATCACCGGATGCACGGTTGAGGGACCTATCTCTTACGATATCGCTCTGAGCAAGGAGATCGCTGAGTTCAAGAAGTTTGACAGCCCTGTTGCGGGTGAAGTTGATGCAATGATCATGCCTTCAATGGCAACAGGAAACATGGTAGGTAAGTCCTGGACTGTCAGCAGCAACGGAATGATGGCCGGAATCATCGTAGGAGCAAAGGCGCCTATCGTTCTTACATCGAGAGGCTCCAGTGCAGAAGAAAAATTCTATTCAATCGTTCTTGCTGCAGCAGCTTCTGTATAAATAAATGTAAAGACTGCTTTACACAACTAATCTGCTGAAATGTAAAGAAAACTTTACACAATAACTTGCTATTATGTAAAGATTGCTTTACATATCCAGTCTGCTACAATGTAAAGAATACTTTACGTGGGGTGTTGAATTATGACTACATGGAAAGATACTTATCCGAGACCTCAGATGGTAAGGGACAAATGGCTGAGTCTTGACGGACAATGGACGTTCAGTATCAAAAAAACAAATGAAGCAGGCATTCCTGAAAAGCCTACGGTTATAAATGTACCTTTCTGTCCGGAAAGCATGCTGTCCGGACTCAACAGGATCACCCGCAAGGATGAACTCATGCTGTATGGCCGCAGCTTTACAGTCCCGGAAGAATGGGAGGGCATGAGACTGATCCTGCACCTGGGCGCTGTCGATCAGACTGCAAAGGTGTATATTGACAGTAAACTCGTAGGTTCTCACGAAGGCGGATATCTGCCGTTCAGTTTCGATATAACTGATCTGCTCAAAGAAGATGAGGAAAAGCACAGCGTGATCGTAGAAGCGCGTGACAACCTCGATCATAAGTATCCGTGGGGCAAGCAGAAGTATAAGAACGGGGGTATGTGGTATACTCCTGTGTCCGGTATCTGGCAGAGTGTATGGCTTGAGCCTGTGCCGGAGAAACATATCACATCTCTTGCGATAAACAACGGACTGGACTGGGTCGAAATAAAAGCGTACGGTATCACAGAAGGCACGCTGGAACTCTGCGGTAAAGCGTATGAGCTCGCTGAAGAGACTGAAGCAGAAAGCCCATGCGCATCTGTCCGCATAGATATCGAAGAACCTGAGCTGTGGACACCTGAAGATCCGCACCTTTACGATTTCAGTATAAAGAGCGGTGATGACAGCGTCAGATCGTACTTCGCGCTGCGTACTCTGAGCGTAGAAGATAAAGGCGGATGCACGAGGCTGTGCCTCAATGGCGTTCCTTATTTCTTCAATGGAGTGCTGGATCAGGGTTACTGGCATGACGGGATCTATACACCTTCATCACCGGATAAATATGCAGAAGACATCCTGGCCATGAAATCTCTTGGATATAACACTCTGAGAAAACATATCAAGATTGAGCCTGAAACCTTCTACTATGAGTGTGACAGGCTTGGAATGGCTGTGTTCCAGGATATGGTGAACAACTCGGATTACTCATTCATGAGAGACTCAGTCCTTCCGATGGCCGGAAGACAAAAGCTTGACGATAAAGAATTGCACGACGATCCTGAAACCAGAAGGATCTTCCTTGAATCCATGGAAGGGACGGTAAAGGCACTCCGCAATCATCCGTCGATTTGCTACTGGACTATATTCAATGAAGGCTGGGGACAGTTCGATGCAGACTCCGCGTATGACAGATTGAAGGAGCTTGACAGTTCGAGGTTCATAGACAGCACATCCGGATGGTTCTGGCAGAACAAGAGCGATGTCGACAGCTATCATGTCTACTTCAGAAAAGCCGACCTGACACCTGGAAGCAGGCCTCTGGTATTGAGCGAGTTCGGCGGATACACCTGCAAGCTTCCGGGTTATTACTACGGCGGAAGAAGAGCGTACGGCTATAAAAAATGCGCGGACAGAGCTGCTCTGCAGAAAGAGATATCGCGCCTGTATAAAGAGGAGATAGAACCTCTGCAGGCCATAGGTCTCAGTGCTGCGATATATACACAGCTTTCCGACATCGAAGATGAGGTAAACGGACTGCTCACATATGACCGGGAGATCAAAAAGGTAGAGTCGATCTTTTAAATAAGGTAGATTCGATACTTCGGAAAAGACGGACTCGATTTGTTAAGATAATGAAAACAGCTGATGCCTTGTGGCATCAGCTGTTTTGTTGAGCGAGTTTCGGGACGAATAGTTTACAGAACTCTTGTCTTGATTACGCAGTTGCAGTTGAAAGGCTCTGTGCCTGCTGCAACGTCAGCGATGAAGTAACCGAAGTCGTTAGCTCTGTTCTTTGCACCTGCGAATCCTGCGAGCTTATCTCCGTAGAACGCTTCCATCTTTGCCTTGATCTCGTCTGCTGTCTTGTCGGACTTGACTACGAAGCAGTGTCTCTCAGCACCCTTTTTCTCCATGGAGACTCTTGGGAAGTTGACAGAGTTGATGATGTTTCCGTTCTCAAGGTAGTCCATGAGCTGGTCTGTAGCCATGACAGCGCAGTTCTCTTCAGCCTCTGCTGTGGAAGCTCCGAGGTGAGGTGTAGCAACGATGCCCTTCTTGCCGATGTACTCAGGCTCGAGAAGGTCGGTCATGTATTTTCTCATCTTGCCGGACTCGAGTGCCTCAACTACATCGTCAACAACGATAAGGTCAGGTCTTGCGTAGTTCATGAAGATAACGCCGTCCTTCATCTTAGCGATAAGATCCTTGTTTACCATTCCCTTTGTTGTAGGCAGGGAAGGAACGTGGATCGTGATGAAGTCGCACTCAGGAACCATTTCTTCTGCACTGTCCTTGAGTTCTACAGGTGCTGTCAGGCAAGGATGCGGTGTGAATGCTTCATAGCCGACTACGTTCATGCCGAGAGCATAAGCAGCGTTTGCGATCTTTGCTCCGATTGCGCCGAGACCGATGACTCCGAGAGTCTTTCCTGCGATCTCTGTGCCTGCGAACTGCTTTTTGCCTTTTTCAACGTTTGTTGCTACGTCGCCTTCGAGTGTCTGTCCCCATGCGATACCCTCATAGATATTACGGGCACCCATGATCATACCTGCTACTGCGAGCTCCTTAACAGCGTTCGAGTTAGCACCAGGAGTGTTGAATACAACGATACCTTTCTCTGCGCACTTGTCGAGAGGAATGTTGTTTACGCCGGCTCCGGCTCTTCCGACAGCAAGAAGGTTGTCAGAAAGTTCCATGTCATGCATCTTGAAGGATCTTAAGATGATGCCGTTAGCCTTATCTACGTCGTCTGTAAGCTCAAACTTATCAGTAAGTCTGCACAGACCTTTCTGGGAAATGTTGTTTAGAGTACCGATGTAATACTTGTCCATTATGTCCTCCGCTTTGATTAATATAAAGATTATTATATAAGCACTTAATTTTTACAGGCATATCAACGCTTTATGAGCGGCTGCCCATACACATTTAGTATAACACTGCGGCATGTTTTCATCAATATAAATAAGAGGACACAGGTAATAGACAAATACAAGTTGAAACATTGACATAAAACGAATAATATTATAGTGAGAAAAAATTGGGATTTCGCAAGAAAACAACTGTAATTAAATAAACAGGAGGTAACTAAATGGCAAAAGTTGATCTGACAAAGTATGGAATCACCGGTACTACTGAGCTGGTTTACAATCCATCATTTGAATTCCTTTTCGAAGAGGAAATGAAGCCTGAACTCGAAGGCTATGATAAGGGACAGCTCACTGAACTCGATGCAGTAAACGTAATGACCGGTATCTATACTGGACGTTCGCCTAAGGACAAATATATTGTCATGGATGAGAATTCCAAGGATACAGTATGGTGGACAACCGAGGGTTATAAGAACGATAACCACCCGATGTCGGAAGAAGTATGGGCAGAAGTCAAGAAAATCGCTATCAACGAGCTCTGCAACAAGAGACTCTTCGTTGTTGACGGATTCTGCGGCACAAACCCTGATACACGCATGGCCATCCGTTTCATCATGGAGGTTGCATGGCAGGCACACTTCGTAAAGAACATGTTCATCATCCCTACAGATGAAGAGCTTGAGAACTTCGAGCCTGACTTCGTTATTTTCAATGCTTCCAAGGCTAAAGTAGAGAACTACAAGGAACTCGGAATGAACAGCGAGACCTGCGCTGCATTCAACATCACAAGCCGTGAGCAGGTAATCATCAACACATGGTACGGCGGCGAGATGAAGAAGGGTATGTTCTCAATGATGAACTACTATCTCCCTCTCAAAGGAATCGCTTCGATGCACTGCTCCGCAAACACGGACATGGAAGGTAAGAACACAGCTATCTTCTTCGGACTTTCCGGAACAGGCAAAACCACTCTTTCAACAGATCCTAAGAGACTCCTCATCGGAGACGATGAGCACGGCTGGGATGATGAAGGCGTATTCAACTTCGAGGGCGGCTGCTATGCCAAGGTAATCAACCTCGATAAGGAATCAGAGCCTGATATCTACAATGCTATCAAGAGAGATGCTCTTCTCGAGAACGTAACTGTTGATGCAGACGGCAAGATCGATTTCGCCGACAAGAGCGTTACAGAGAACACACGTGTATCGTATCCGATCGAGCACATCCAGAACATTGCCAAGAAGGTCAACGGCAAGTCCGCAGGTCCTCAGGCAGATAACGTAATCTTCCTCTCGGCAGACGCATTCGGAGTACTGCCTCCGGTATCGATCCTGACACCGGAGCAGACACAGTACTACTTCCTCAGTGGATTTACAGCAAAGCTGGCAGGAACAGAGAGAGGAATCACTGAGCCTACACCTACATTCTCTGCTTGCTTCGGACAGGCATTCCTCGAGCTGCATCCTACAAAGTATGCAGAGGAACTTGTAAAGAGAATGGAGAAGAGCGGAGCTAAGGCTTACCTCGTCAACACAGGCTGGAACGGCACAGGCAAGCGTATCTCCATCAAGGATACAAGAGGAATCATCGACGCTATTCTGAACGGCGATGTACTCAAGGCTCCTACCAAGAAGATCCCATACTTCGATTTCGAAGTACCTACAGAGCTTCCTGGCGTAGACCCTGGAATCCTCGATCCGAGAGATACTTATGAAGATCCTGCAGTCTGGGATGAGAAGGCTAAGGATCTCGCAGGCAGATTCATCAAGAACTTCGATAAGTACACATCGAACGAAGCAGGCAAGGCACTCGTGGCAGCCGGCCCGGCTCTGTAATAATTCAGAACGGATATCACGATTCTGCCTATAAATCTTCACACAAGTGAAGTATAATTCAATCAGGTAAAAAGGCCGCTGAAGTCTGAAAGTGCTTTGGCTGTCGGCGGCCCTTTTCAATAACCCTTTTACTACAAAAAGTTTATAACGGAGGTATAGACCAATGGCTGATGAATATCGCGTATTTAACTTTTCTGCAGGTCCATCTGTTCTTCCAGAACCAGTACTCAGAAAATGTGCAGCAGA
>ONRQ01000021.1 GCA_900320285.1 uncultured Eubacteriales bacterium | reverse complement strand
ATTAGCGCACTTCCTTATAAGTATTCCCCTTTCGAGGAGCTTTTTGTAAAGTCCGGATACCCTTTTCAGGAGCAGATAATTCGTGTCACTTTTATACACTCTGATTCCAAGCCCCTCCAGCTGCCCGGCAAGGTATTCTCTTTCCTGATTTATCAGGTCCACTGAAACCCTGAGATAATCTGTCGACTCAAGTACCCTTGCAGCGGCCTCGCCCGTGCGTTCTGCTATCCTCGAAACATTCCATTCAGGCAGATGCTTTCTCATTTTATTCAGCATATCTGTGTCATTTGAAAGCATGTATCCTATCCTGATGCCCGGTATGGCAAAGGTCTTGGTGAAAGCCCTCAGGTGAAGTGCATAATCCGTGATTTCTCTTTGTCCGGGTCCGGCATCAGTCAGCGGATAGAAACACTCGTCTATCACAAGAATTGCTCCGCACTTTTCACATTTCTGTGTAATTGCCTTCTTAAGTTCCGGCTCAATGAGCCTTCCGTTAGGATTATTCGGATCGGCAATGAACACCATGTCAATACTGTCATCGATCTCATCAAGAATACTTCTGTCAACTTCAAAATCGTTTTTCTCATCAAGAAAGTATTCTGCGACTTCGGCATCTGCCGCATTTAATGCCACGGCATATCCTGCATAGCACGGCGCGGTAACAAGTGCCTTTTTCGGCATAACAGCATGGACAGCCGCCATCAGAAGCTCAGATGCGCCGTTTCCGCATACGACTTTTTCGGAGCTTATTCCTTCAAGCGCAGCTATCCTTTCGCGGAGCTTCTGCTGCGACGGATCCGGATACTGGTTTACTTCAGCAAGTCCCGCCTTAATTGCTTCAGTAACTTCCGCAGGCATTGGAAAAGGATTGAGATTGACTGAATAATCAAGTCTCACCTTATTCCGGTACACATCCCCGCCATGCAGAGCTTCTGTTTTTTTATTTTCAGTACTGAAATCCACTAACGGCTCTCCTTTGCATAATGATTTGGTTTTATTATGGCCGGCACTGATCCCAAATGTTTTGGCCAGACTTTTTTCGTTATTGATAAGCTTATTCACAAAAGTGTATTTTCTATCACTATTTTGTTAAGCTTAGGTGGCCATAAAGAGGAGTTCTGAAAATCTTTCTGCATGACCTCTTGTTTTATTCCATTTCATGTAGAAAAATTGCTGCAAGTAACAGGTTAATCTCAGAAATATACAAGAAAAAGTAGTCAATAAGTCTTAATCAGGATATATCGTTAACTGCATTCCTTCCTCCAACCTTTTAATCTGACAAATAGCACCGTTGTATACTCATGCATAAACAAATTCCGTTTCTTTTTTCTACATGGATCATTGTTTATTCACATCTATGTAGAAATTTTTTTGAATTTCATTTTTAAAAGCCTTATCTGAAATTCGGATATCGTATAAACGGCGCCTATGGGAAAGAGTCAACACTAATCACCTAGCGGTTATATAAGCTGCCAGGTAAATCCCAAGCATGCATAGCGCGAAACCAATAAATGATGCGGCCGTCATGAGCCGGTTGACCCTGACTATATCGAATGCCTCAATCTCTCTTGTTTTGTCGCCTATGAACGGCTTACGCACTATCTTTCCAAAGTACTGCGCGTCTCCCGCCAGCTGCAGGCCAAGTGATCCGGCTGCCGCGCTTTCTGTCTGAGCAGCATTAGGGCTCTTGTGATTAGTCCTGTCACGTCTCCATATGCGAAAGGCCCGGGATGCATTGTAGTCCCTGCCGCTGACTGCGCTTGCTGCGATAAGGAGCAGTGCGCTCAGCCTTGCCGGTATATAATTCGCTGCATCGTCAAGTTTTGCTGCTGCAGTCCCGAACCACATGTATCTGTCGTTTTTATATCCGATCATGGAGTCCATTGTGTTGATGGCTTTATATGTCAGTCCGAGTACCGGTCCGCCGATCGCTGCGTACAGCATCGGGGCAAAGACACCATCAGAGAAATTCTCAGCCACTGTCTCCACTGCCGCTTTCGTAACCCCTTTCTCATCAAGCACCTGAGTATCGCGGCCGACTATCATCGAAACGGCTTTCCGTGCGCTGTCGAGAGTTCCATCCTTCAGCTCGCGGTATACTTTCATGCTCTCACGTCTGAGGCTGGTCTGAGCAAGCAGATAGCATGTCAGTATCGCTTCGACTATCACTCCCGCTACCGGTGAGATGCGATATGCGGTGTACATGATAATCGCAGTAAGAACTGCTGTCACGGTGATCACTATGAGCACCAGCAGGAGTCCCTTTCTGTGCTCGGCAGCCTTGTCTCTTGTTTCAGGATCAGCCTTCTCAGCCGGAATGTCTCCGAGCAGTGCAGCATCGAGCCTGGCTATCAGTTTACCTATCCATACTATCGGATGGGGTATACCGTGGGGGTCTCCAACCATCAGATCCAGCACGAAGCCCGCCGCAAAAGCGATCATATGTAGTTGCAGCAGTGACATTTCCTGCATCATCAGTCTCCACTTCGATAATATATCCTGCGCCGTTTGGCGCGTTGAAATCAAAATAGTCTTTGCCTGTCAGGCTACTCATGACAGCCATTATAGTTCCTCCGTGAACGACCAGATAGATCGTATCCACTCCTTTGTTTACGGCTGTTCTGAGCGCTTTCTTAAAGCCTTTCCAGGCTCTCTCGCGGAAGATCCCTATGCTTTCTCCTCCCGGTATGGGATCCACTCCGCCGCTGTCAAGCCATGCCTGATATTCAGCGCCTCCGTCAAGCATCCTGTGGTTTTTCCCCTCGAATATACCAAAGTGCATCTCCCTTAGGTCATCAATAATCAGAGGTTTAGCATCCGGAAACATTATAGCCGCAGTCTCGCGGGCTCTTATCATTGGACTTGCGAAAAGCAGCGACCCAGGCTTCACGCCTTCGATCTTTTTCAGAGCTTCCCTTCCTTCCTCTGTCAGAGGCTCGTCTGTTCCGCTCCCATTGAAGTGAAGCGCGTTATTCCCTTCAGTTATTCCGTGTCTGATAAGATAACATTTCATTCCGGTCACCGCCTTTTATATCGGTAATACAACTGATGCCAGAGCTGCGGCTGCAGCGATGGAAGTCTCACATATGACGACAAAATATCCTGCCGTATCTCCGGTTATGCCGCCGAATTGCTTATAGCTGATGTGCTTGTACCATATAAAACTCAAAAGCGCAGCGAAGAGCAGCAGCGAGCCTGCCGGCCAGGCAAAAAACGCCATGAACCATGCTGCTATTACTGCGATAATCGTAACTATAGTGATATTGACTTTACGACCCTTGGCAGCTGCTGTTGCTTCATAGTAGAGCATGCCTTCTTTTTTTGCAGATCTGAAATTCAGGACGGACTGCGCGCTCAGGCATCTGGAAAGAACGAATCCTGTTGCGATCCCTGATATGAGGCCCGGTGCACTATCCGATGCCAGCACTATTATGAGCGAAGCGATGTATATAAGGCCGCATATTGCCAGCCTTATGACCGCAAAAGCTCCGATGTGCGGGTCCTTCAGAATAGCCAGTTTTTCTTCTCTGGTCTTATATGAGCTGAGTGCATCAGCAACATCCATGAACCCATCGACGTGAAAGCCTCCGGTTATGATGAGTGGTACTGCGGTCAGCAGGAGTGCAGCTGCGGTATCGGGCAGAGCAAAGTGTTCCGCGCATCTGAACACGCCAAAGAACACGAGGCCAATCACTGCTCCGACCAGTGGAAAAGCGGCAATGCTGTAACGCATGTCATCTTCTTTCCACTCGAAGCGCGGCACCGGTATTCTCGAGTATTGCGCAAATGCGACCGCTATGGCTCTCAGTAGTTTCATCTTACCTTATATCCTTATGGTCTTATCGGCCAGTCCGCTGACCATTTCGTTCAGCATATCGAGCGTCTCTGCATAAAAACGGGTCTCATCGTCAAATGATTCTTCGATCTCAAAGTGATTGCTTACGATGACGAGGTTCCCCGCGCGTTTCGCGATCCATCTGATATCTTCATACAGCCTTCCGAGCATTTCATCTCTGTCGGAGCGTCTTTCAAACATCTCATTAGCAACGAGATTTGACAGGCATTCAAGAAGTACGGTCATATCGCCCAGTCTGCTTCCGGTACTCATGTTATAGTCACTAAGTTCACTGCAGATATCGAAAGGAGCTTCGATCGTGATAAAGCCCTTGCCGTATCTCATCATGCGGTGTCTCTCAACACGCTCCCTGCCCTCTTTTCCGTACGGGATCATCGTAGCGACGTATATCCTGTGTTCAGGATCTGACAGCTCTGTTACGATCTTCTCAGCCATGGCTGACTTGCCACTGTTTGGTGTACCGATGATAAAGACAGTGGTACCGCCCGCGGACTCTGAATCAAAGTCATGATACTGCTCGACCGTCGTATCTGCAAAGCTGAGTCCGTTTGAATAAAGAGCGAGCACTGTGTCCAGCAAAGGCATGAGCATGACAGCACCGGTACCCTCGCCAAGCGCAAGCATACCGTCAATGACAGGTTCCAGACCAAGTATGTCGAGTATGTACTTCATACCCGGCTCTTTTCCCAGGTGTGATGCTATCATGAAATTCCTGGTTCCCGGCACCAGCCTCTCAGCGATCAGAGCAGCTACCGCGCTTATGAAGCCGTCTATAATCACGGGGATGTGATTCATCGCACCCCCGATAAAGACTCCGGCGAGTCCCGCTATATCAAGGCCCCCTACACAGGAGAGCATATGCATAGCGTACTCGGGACTTGTCCTTTCGGCATCACCGGAAGGTTCATATTTTTCAAGAGCATCGCGAATCACCTGCGTCTTTTTTCTGAGTCCTTCGGTACTCAGGCCCGCACCCCTGCCGGTTACAATATCAGCGTCCAGGCCAAGAAGAGCTGCAACAAGGGCCGAACTTGTTGTAGTATTGCCTATGCCCATTTCTCCTGTAGCAAGCAGCTTATAGCCACCGGCGCTGCAGTCGCAGACAATATCGATACCAGCTTCTATAGCCTGCATGCACTCATCTTCAGTCATAGCAGGCTCATGCGCAAAGTTCCTTGTGCCCTTCATCACTTTGCGGTCTATGACCCCCTTCGGGCTGCCTTCCATATTGATGCCTACATCAACAGGAATAGTATCTGCTTTAGCCTCTTTTGCCATCTGGCAGACAGAGCTCTCTCCCCTTCCCATCCACTCGGCGACAGCTCGGGTCACGTCCTGTCCGGACTGACTCACTCCTTCAGCAACTATGCCATTATCAGCGCACATTATTATGACCGCGCGTTTCCTTATATCTATTTCAGCCGAGCCCTGCGCTGCACCTATGCGCGCCGTGATTTCCTCAAATCTGCCGAGACTGTTCAGCGGCTTCGCTATGCTGTCCCATCGGGCTCTGATATCATCATATGTGTCTCTGTCAAAAGGTACTATATTAATCAAAATGCTGCCTCCCTGAGTATGGAGTAGATAAAGTCCATATCGAGATTTTCTCTGAGCATGGCCGCCAGCCTGTCATATTCTTTCTCTTTAAAATCTCTGTGGCCGGAAGCATCTCCGCCGCTGAGAACTACGCCCTTCTTCTCTGCAAGGGCGCTGACTACTGCAGCTGCTACTCCTGCTCTGTCAAAAACTCCGTGTATGTATGTTCCGTAAACGTTGCCTTCGCACACACCGGTATTATCCGATGTAAAGTCTGATGCGCACTGAGCCATACAGCCTTCAGGGAATGTCTGTCCCATATGTATTTCGTAACCTTCGATTTCAAGGCCCGACAGTCCCGCAAAAATCCCATCTGCAGCACAGAAGGATCCATGGAACTGCTCCGTTCTTTTGTCTCCTGCAAGAACCGTCGTAACCGGAAGCAGACCGAGGCCTTCAGCTTCTCCTCCGCCTTCAACACCCTCCGGATCTGAAACTCCGACCCCAAGCATCTGATATCCTCCACAGATACCGAACACCGGAACCCCTTTTCTGCTCAGCCTTATGATCTCATCCGATATGCCTTTTTCACGCATCCATTCAAGATCAGCTATCGTGCTTTTTGAGCCCGGAATTATAACCATGTCTGCTCCCATGAGTTCGTCGAGCTCGCTGACATATCTGACCGATACATCCGGAAATTGTTCAAATACATCGAAGTCAGTGAAGTTTGAGAGCTTCGGAAGTCGTACGACTGCTATGTCTACAAGACCTCTCCTGCTTGCGGAGAGCCTGTCTGAAAGCGAATCCTCATCCTCCACTTTTATGTTTATATACGGCACAGTACCGACTACCGGCACACCGCCCTTTTCTTCAAGCATCTCTATACCGCTGTCGAGCAGCGATGCGTCGCCTCTGAATTTATTTATTATGAGGCCCTTTACTCTTTCTTTTTCGCTGTCTTCAAGGAGCATCAGCGTGCCGAGAAGCTGCGCGAAAACACCACCTCTGTCTATGTCTCCGACCAGAAGTACCGGGGCATCCACCATTTCGGCAAGCCCCATATTAACTATGTCGTTTTCCTTAAGATTGATCTCAGCCGGAGAGCCCGCTCCCTCAATCACGATTATATCGAACTGATCCTCGAGCTTTCGGAAAGCCTCCTTTATGACAGGTATCAGCTCTGTCTTGAATCTGAAATAATCGCGGGCTTTCATATTGCCGATTGATTTTCCGTTTATGATCACCTGCGAGCCCTGGTCGTCCGTCGGCTTCAGCAATATCGGATTCATGCATACCAAAGGATCGGTCCCGGCAGCTTCAGCCTGCACCACCTGTGCGCGGCTCATCTCGAGCCCTTCTTTAGTCGCGAACGAATTGAGCGCCATGTTCTGCGATTTGAAAGGCGCTACTCTGTATCCGTCCTGTCTGAATATGCGGCACAGCCCTGCGGCAAGAAGGCTCTTGCCTGCATTGGACATAGTGCCCTGTACCATTATTACCTTAGCCATTTTTCTCTATACTCTTTACAAAACCGGCATATACTTCACGGAGCCTTCCGTCTCCGAGGCTGTACAGCCTGCTTATAAGTTCGTCAGTAAAGACCTCTTCAGGACTTCCGACCTTTTCCACTTTTCCGGCAGCCGAAATACAAATCACCTTGTCAGCAATCAGATGCGCAAGCTCAAGCTCATGCATCGACATTATGACGCCTATCTCCTTCTCCTGCGTGAGGCTCCTCAGCAGATCGAGAAACTCAAGCTTATGCCTTATGTCCAGATAGGATGTCGGCTCATCCAGAATCATTATCTCAGGCTCCTGGCAAATCGCTCTTGCAAGCAATACTCTCTGCCTCTGTCCGTCACTTATCTGATCGTAGCTGCGCTCAGCCAGCTCTGTCACATGCACCAGTTCCATGGTATCCCGGACGATTTTTTTATCATTTTCCGAAAGAATGCCAAGTCTCCCCGTGTACGGATATCTTCCTAGTGAGATCACCTCTTCACATGTCATCTTCTCTGCAGGATTTCTCTCGGTGAGCATGACCGCCTGTTTTTTTGCAATTTCCGTAAGGCTGTACGTCGAGCGTTCCTCGTCCCCTATGTAAATAGTTCCGGCTATAGGTTCGAGCTGTCCCGCTATTGTCTTGAGCACAGTCGATTTGCCTGCACCGTTTGGTCCGATCAGTGTCACTATCTCACCCGGCTGCACGACTATCTCCGCGCCGGCTACTATTATCTTGTGCCCGTACCCCGAATCGAGGTGTTCCGTTCTGATAACAGATCCCATACGTGTCACCTCTTCTTTCTTCCGATAAGCATAGCTATCACTACCGGAGCTCCGAATACAGCTGTCATCGAACTGATGCTCATCTCAGTCGGCGCAAACAGGCTCCTTGCCAGCAGGTCGCAGAAGAGACAGAACACCGAACCGCCCAGGAAGCACTGCGGTATCATGACCACCGGCTTTGACGTGTCAGTGATCGATCTGATGATATGCGGTACTGCGATGCCTACAAACGATATCGGGCCTGCAAAAGCCGTAACTGTCGCTGACAGGATGCTTGAAAGAGTTATCAGGCCGATCCTGAACGAGCGGAGGTTTACTCCTACACTGACTGCATACTGCTCTCCCATCTGAAAAGCGTTCATCGGCTTTGAAAGCAGGAACGAGACGACCACTGCTATCAGTACGACCAGAGTGATCACCCTGATGTTGTCCCAGCTGACAGCCGAAAAGCTTCCCATCGACCAGTTGTGCAGATTGACTATGTTGGAATCGTCAGCGAATGTGACGAGAAACTCCGTGATCGCAGAGCATATGTAGCCGACCATGACGCCGCAAACAATCAGGACAGCCATGCTTTTTACCTTGCCTGAGATCAGAAGGATCACTCCTGTGACCACCAGTGAGCCCGCAAATGCAGCGATTATCATCACAAGGGAATGCACCATTATGCCGTGGCTCAGCGCGAATATCATTGCACATGCTACTACAAGCTTGGCACCCGATGAGATACCGAGTATATACGGGCCGGCAATCGGATTTGCAAAGAACGTCTGCAGCAGAAATCCGGATACAGAAAGAGCTCCTCCGAGAAGAGCCGCCGCAAGAATCCTCGGCATGCGGATGTCCCATACGATCTTGCCGTATTTGGATACCGTGTCATGCGAAAAGAGGATCCTCAAAGCATCTCCCATAGTCATTGAGGAGCTTCCTATAAGTATATTCAGTAGTATCAGTGCAAGGAGCAACACTCCCAGCAAAGCGTAGCACGCTTTGATCCTGCTGCTTTTCATCAAGTCACCCGCCGTTTACTTCAGCTTGTGGAAATACTCCATGCCGCTGTCATCCGCGGCGCCTGCAAAGATCTTATTCATTTCAACGATCATATCAGCCGCACCGGTGGTCCGCTGGAAAGTGCTGGCATCAGTGCACCATACATTTCCGCTCTTAACCGCTGCAAAATCGTTGAATTTATCCGAAAGCGCCGTTAGGTCACTCATTTCCTCCAGGCCGCCTTCGATGGTGCTGTTATAGATGAGTATATCAGCATCAACAGCTTTATCATAGAACGCTTCCATCTGCATGTTCATGGTTGAAAGCGCATTGTCTTCTTCACTTGTAATGCCGTCAAGGGCATAAGTCCCTCCGGCCGTTTCTATCATCTTTGTTACATAGTCACCCGGCTTTCTCACGACCACAGAGCCGTTTGAATTTACTGAGAAGAATGCAACTGAAGGCGCCTGGGCTATGGTATCCGTATCCACGCCTTCCACCTTTGCCACAGCCTCGTCGAAAAACGCCTGAGCTTCATCGTCCTTTCCGAAAAGAAGTCCGTACAGTCTTATCCATTCAAGCCTTCCCAGAGGGTTTGATTCATAGCTTGACCTCTCCACAAGGACCGGAATCCCCAGCTCCTCAATCACTTCCTTTACCTGCGGACTGTGGTATATCATGGTGGACTCTATTGCGAGATCCACATCGCCCTCGAGAAGAGCTTCATAATCAGGCGCGCGGTATTTTCCGATGTATCGGATAGTATCGTTTTCAACAAGCTTTTTTATCTTGTCTATGCCCCAGTCACCCGCCTGAGTGCTTGTCATAACTACAGAGTCCAGACCTCCTGCTGCGTCAATAAGGTCCATTGCCGAAGATGCGGCATTATATACAGAATGAACCGGTGCTTTAATGACGGTCATATCATTGATTTCGTCTTCAGGCAGCCATTCCGGCAAATTATCTGCATCCTCTGTGACAAGATACCTGAGACCATCTTCTACCGTGACCACCGAAATACCATCCTCATAGTAATCAACGTGGAACTGATCTGCATACTTCAGCTCCATCGATCCCGTGAGGTGCCCTTCCCATTCGCTGCCTGCACTGTCTGCACTATCTCCGCTGCAGCCTGCAAGAGCAAACACAAGCGTCAGTGTTATTATTGCTGTTATTATTCTGTTTTTTTTCATGAATGATATAAGCGAATGCAGGGATACCGCCCAAGTGTAACAGTATCCCTGCATCATCTGAACTATTTGATCGAGGCCGGATCGAATCTGATCGTATATTCGATCTCATGCGGCTCGCTCATCGCCGTAGTATCGGCGATCACTTCCAGCGGGCTGTCGAGAGATGAGACCGGTATCTCGAATACTGAATTGCCGTCAGTGTTCACCGGTTCGTATCTCTGCCCGTCTACTATCATATAGTCGTAGTAAGGACTGCTCCAGGTGATGACTGCAGTGTACTCATCTCCGCTTTTGCGCAGTACAGCAGGGCTGTCTATAGAAGCTTTGCCTGTACCGCCTTCGAGCGTGACCTCCACAGTGTGCTCACCATCTTCAATGTCAGTTGCCGCGCTGCTTTCACCTTCAGCTCCGCCATTGATGACCGCCTGAATGTCGTCGCCTTCTACAGGGTCAGATACAACGACCTTGTGGTCGTACCAGTTGCCGTGAGTACCTATAAGCGCTACATCGAACTCCTCATCAAGTGCAGGCACCGGAATGTCAAATCCGTACACCTCGTCTTCATAGCCATCGCTGTAAACAACTTTATCGGTGGTAGGTTCAAGCAGCTCAGCGCCTTCTTTCTTAGCATCCTCAGCTAGTCCCGGATAAAGATTGACTATCTTCTTGGACTGGAGGCTGACATGAATAGTCATTTTCCCGTCCTCGACTGTCAATATTCCTTTATCCTGGTGCGCCTCATTGACGTGGAACATCGAGTTATCCGTCGTAAAGGTCGCAACATAAGTGCCATCGGCGATACCCGGATCAGCTGCCTTTTCTGTACTGCCGCATCCCGCCAGCATGAGTACGGATACAACCAGCACAGCATATAATAGTATTTTTGATAGTTTAAAGTTTTTCATTCGCACTTCTTACTGAGCCATTGCTTCAGCAGTGTGATCAACATAGAGCTTCTGTACGTCTTCGATTCTTCCGAGGCCTTCGATCTGGCAGTTTACATTGTCAGCACCGAGTCCCGCGCCTGTATCTACAGCTTCATCAGCGCCTTCAACTTCGAATTCGCCGCCGTTGACAAAACCGTAGTACCATGTGCCTTCTTCATCACCGGCCATGTCATTGTTTGCGTGGTCTCCGGCAACTACCATCAGAGGTCTGAGGATGACCTTTGTATATCCGGCTTCCTCAAGCGCCTTCTTTACTGCAGGGAATGCTGTGTCTTCAGGCTTTCCTTCTACAGTTCCTACGAATACATTGCCGTATCCGAGCTGCTTCATCTGCTCCTGCATCTGATCGTAAGTAACTGCGGCCTGGTGGGAAGTACCATGTCCCAGGAATACGAATGCAGTACCATCTGCAGCTGCTGCATCGAGTGAATCGAATCCTGACTCAGAAACAGCCTGTGCAACTACAGCCTGTGCAACTGCTTCCTTGTCAGCATTGACCACAGTTGCGTCCTCACCTACAGTACCAAGCAGCGGCTCTGCGACCTTAACAGTTTCGAATTTATCTTTATAGCCGTCAAGTGTACCGATCAGTTCATCATACTCCGCGCCATGCATCAGGTGAGTCGGCTGAACAACGAGGTTCTTTACTCCGTTGTCAACAGCTCTCTGAAGAGCCTGATCAACATTGTCGATCTTCTCGCCGTCACGTGCATATATGTGATTGATGATGATCTGAGCTGTGAATGCTCTTCTGACTGACCAGTCAGGATTTGCCTCCTGAAGAGCTTTCTCGATACCGCCTATATCTTCTGTACGACTGTCATTGAACGATGTGCCGAAGCTTACCACCAGGAGTTCATTTTCACCTATATCATCCTGGTTAAGAGGATCGTCCTTGGAAGCATCACCTGTATCTCTTCCGAAGTAATCAGGACTTGCTTCTTCGCCTTCAACCTGCTCCTTCTGCTCATCTGTCAGAGCATCCCACGCTGCCTTTGCAGCCTCACACTGAGCATATGTCTCATCTGTGTACTCCTGAACATAGATAGCATCGATCAGTGCAGCGCATTCTGCGACAGGATCTGCAGCCTCTTCTTCAGGTGCAGCTTCCTCATTGCTTCCGCATGCGGTCAGAAGCGAGAATGAGAGGATCATTGCGAGTCCAAGCATCAAAACCAATAACTTTTTCTTCATGTCAACATTCTCCTTTTAACTATGAATTCATTCTGGCTTTATCATTAAAAAAGCCTTTTTCCACTCACGGTAAAAAGGGCGACAGAAACAAGGAGCAATGCTCCCTCTGTACTGTACGACCAATTCCACGTGATCGGGAAACCGTCTGCATCGCCCATGGCACTGCCGGCCGCATGCTGACTGTTTCCTGTACTTAAGTAACGGCAGGTCTCCTGGCTGAAGAACATATCATATCAGTCCGCCTTCCCGGGTCCGTAATAATGCCCAGTGACATAATGGACTGACACGTTCTATCACAGTGACGGGATCGCGCAGGATTCTCACCTGCTTCCCTATTCTCCCCGTCTGCCGACGGGGCACCGGCACTTCATATAATTAAGTTATTTTGCAGTGCAGAATTATTGTAACACCGTAAGTGGCCTGGTGTATTCGCTATTGAAAAACTTTATAACTGTATTTCCAGCGATGCGATTGCTTTATAAGCATGATCTGCATAAATATCACGGACAGCTGATATCTGTCCCAGGCCTTCTATAATGCATACGGTCTCATATCCATCCGCACAAAAGCGTGAATACCAGGAATCCGGATCCATAGTTGAAGCCATATCGTTAACTGCATGATTTCCGGCCACAAGCATCAGCGGCCTCAGAACCACTCTTTTATAGCTTCCCTCACCGACAGCCCTGATCACATCATTCAAAGAAGGTGTCGCTTCAACAGTACCTATGTAGTAATCGTCTTTTCCCTTGCAGTTCAATACGCTCTGAAGCTTTTCATAGATTCCGTTTGCAGCTGCTTCCGTACCGTGGCCCATGAATACAAGCGCTGTCCCGCTGTCCTCATACTCTGTCGAAGCTTCGATGATTGCATCTGCGACTCTGTAATAGTCCTCATCGGATGTGAAGAGCGGATCACCTATAGCAACCCTGGCGAATGAGCCTGAATACTTCGCAAGTATACAGCAAAGCTTATCGTACTCCAGCCCTTTCATCAGATGTGTAGGCTGTACGACCAGATTCTTTACGCCTGCGGCAGCGGCTCTTTCAAGTGCTTCGGCAATGTTGTCGATTCTGCAGCCTTCCTTTCCGGCTATGATATTAATAATGGTCTGTGAGGTGAAGCATCTGCATACTTTCCAGCTTTCCCCCGCAATTTCCTGTATAGCCTGCTCTACGGATTCTATATTCAGCCGGCGGCTTTCAGCTGAAGTTGTACCGAAGCTCACGACAAGCAGTTCATTTTCTGAATTCATATTCTCTCGCTTTTGCATCATATGATCAGTCCGTATCTGCGTACCATCGGAGCGAGCTCTTCATCAGAAAGGTTTCCGGCATAAAGTGCTCTGCCCTGATAAAGCATCAGTGCTTCGGAAAGAAGCGCCGTATCATCGCAGACAATACATAACGGCTTACGTATCGCGTACTGAGCTGCTTCAAACTCATCGATATCAGGCTCGCAGGCTATCTTTATTGTGATGATCTGCGAATCGCTTTTATTGGCTTTTCTTATCTGTTCCTCAAGGTCAGGACCGCATTCGATGATCTCACCTGCCTCAATACCCGGTTCAAGTATGAACACATCCTTTTCGGTAGCGCAGACTATCTTATCTCTATACTGAGGATCAGGTTTTCTGAGCTTAAAACCCTCAAGCTCAGGCGCTATCTTCGCGATGTGCTCAGGACCCGTGCCGCAGCAGCCTCCGAAGAGCGCGCCGCCGAGCTCTATGAACTCTTTTGTATGCTTAACGAATTCGTCCGGAGGACAGTCATAGACTGTTTCTCCGTTTACAGTCTTAGGCAGACCTGCATTAGGCTTTATAGCGACAGGTACTTCGGCGAGATCGCGCAGACGCTTCGCCTGCTCAAGCATCTCTGCAGGACCTGTGCTGCAGTTGAGTCCGAAAGCATCGATTCCCATGCCCTGCAGTATTACAAGGGCCGCCCTCACATCGGATCCCGTAAGTGTACGGCCGTTCTCATCGCATGTGAATGAAACGAGGACAGGCTTGTCGCTCACATCCTTCACTGCCAACAGCGCAGCACGCGCATCCGGCACTGTCATGATAGTTTCTATCACGTACATATCCACCCCAGCCTCTTCCATCGCTTCAGCCTGCTCATGGTAGATATCGTAAAGCTCACCGAATGTGATGTCTCCAAGAGGCGCCAGGAACTTGCCGCTTGTAGCTATATCGCCTGCTACAAGAGCCTTTCCGGCCGCAGCTTCTTTGGATATCTCCACAAGACGTCTGTTGAAATCACCTGCCATATTGAATATGCCGTTCTCTTCGAGCTTTACCCTGTTGGCTCCGAATGTAGGCGCATAAACAATGTCACTGCCGGCTTCTATGTATTCCTCCTGCAGCTTTTTCATCACTTCAGGGTGCTCGAGAACCCACGCCTCGGTGCATTTGCTTCCGTCAAAGCCCCTCTTCTGAAGCTCTGTTCCGTTTGCTCCGTCAAGTATGAGCGGGAAGTATAATTCCATATCTTTTCCTCTGTTTCTTGTTATCAGGACAGCATCTGAATTGCGGCGCGCGCGGCGGCTGCCGCGTCCGGCGTGTACATGTCAGCGCCGGTCTGTTCGCAGAATTCCTGCGTAACAGGCGCGCCGCCGATCAGTATCTTCACCTTATCGCGTATGTTTCTCTCTTTGGCCAGTTTTACCACACGGTCTATCTCACCCATGCTTGTCGTCAGCAGAGTAGAGCACGCGATTATATCGCAATCGCTGTCGATAGCAGCCTGTATGAAGTCTTCGGCGCTTACATCACAGCCGAGATCTATGACTTCAAGGCCGCTTCCCTCCATCATTATCTTCACGAGGTTCTTGCCTATATCATGCAGGTCGCCTCTTACTGTTCCCAGACATACTTTGCCTGCAGCAATGCCTCCTGCTCCGCCCGTAAGAAGCGGCTTAAGTATCTCTGTTGCAGCTGACATGCAGTTTGCGGCTCTCAGCATTTCCGGTACGAACACTTCTCCAAGTGAAAAATCCTCACCCAGCTCGTTCATTCCGCGTACCAGTCCTCCAGTCAAAACAGCCTGAGCATCCTCGCCATGTTCAAGAGCGGTCTTCACAGCTTTAACAGTAGCGCTGACATCACCCTCCTGCAGAGCTTCAGATATCTCATCAAAGATTGTCGTTCCGGTCTTTGTTTCAGGCTTTAATTCAGCTTTAACGGTCTCTTTTTCCACATCTGCAGCAGCAATGCCAAGCTTCACAGGGTTCTTTCTCTCTGCTGACGGAGAAGTATATCTAGGAAGATGAATTCCCTCATTATATTTTCTTATCTCATCGTCTATCCACGGGTCCACATGTTTATACACAGTACCCGCAAGGCCGTATGTTATCGATGGTATGAAGTGCCCGCCCGGGCAGTATTCATGAAGAGCATCATGTACATACCTGCGCACCTCTTCCTCGCCTGCATCCTCTCTGTCGATTGCAGCTCCAATACCTCCCATCAGCACCATGCGGCCTTTAAGTCTCTGCTGCAGTGCCGGTATGTCGTTCTCCGGAAGAACTCCCTGCCATACCTGTATACCTATCTCAGCCATGTCTTCAACAATAGGTGCAAGATAGGAATCGGCGTGATGTATCGCAATTACGCCCTGCTCCCTTATGTATCCATAGAATCTGCGGTAAGGCTCCTTGAAGAACTCACGCCACATATCCGGCTTCATAAAGAGAGCATCTTTTGTACCCCAGTCATCATGCGAAAAGATCACATCAGGCTTCAGATTCTCTATAAGATGCTTCACATAGGCAAGTCTGAACTCAGTGATATAGTCTATCAGCTCATGCATTTCCTTCGGATGGTCATAGAGATTTGTCAGCACATCTTTGAACGGCATCAGAAAATGGCACTGCTCAAAGATGCCCGTAGCCATGAAGCCTGCTACCAGGCGTTCATCACCGGCGCGCTCTCTGGTTTTAGCGCGTAATGCCGCCCAGGCCTCCGGGTCACTGCTGTGAGAAATAAACTCCGGTGCATGCACATAATCACGCCATCTGGTTATATCCTTAATCACTTTGTTTTCATCAGTTACAAGAGGCATTGACCCGGGAGCATCAGCCGGCCACTCTATCACTGTACCCCAACGGTCTGTGATGGTAGCGCCGGGCATTCTCCCCATATGCAGATACCCGCCAATCGGATCACCAAGAGCCATCTGAAGCGCTTCATACTGCACCAGCTGCCGCTCCGGTTTCCCATCCGGTTTAAGTAATTCAAGAAAAATCTCTTTTGCTGTCATGTATAACACCCTTTCAGTCAATCAGCACACATGATGTGAAGCACATCGTGTTTTCACCATAATTATACTTTAGCCCTGATTTTATTGCCACGTCGCTCACCAGGAGTCCGTAAGCCTCCATGGAGGAAATCATTTTGTCAGGATGCCTGCATGGCCTGTCAGGGTAAGTGCACGAGCGGCAGATCCTGCATGTGCCGGCTCCCATAGGCAGGCAGTCCGGATAAAAATATTTTACCTGCCTTACCAGTGTATCAAAATTCTTTCTGTGCTTCTTCATTATTGCCGCAGTACCGTCCATATCGAAGCTGTCCGCAAGGGTTCCTGCAGTCTGGACTAATATTCCGCGGTGATATGCTTCAGCACGTTCTTTCGCTCTTTCAACACTCCCTATTGCAGGCGGACAGCTCCAGCTTTTGCCGTAGCTCTTGCAGCGGTCTGCAGAACACATGCTGCGGACTTCTTCCATGAACTCAAGTGAATCCATATCCAGCGTCACAGCATAAGTAAAGCCGGCTTCTTTCGCAAGAGCCGCAAGTTCATCTATTCCAGGTTTCTGCCCTTTTTCTTTGATCATAGTTTCTGTTCTTATACAAAATGCTGCTGCCCTTCTGCGGGCAACAGCATTCATCATATTCGGTTTCCGGCATTATATGTGCAGGAACAATCCTGCCATTATGAAATACGTACAAAGTGAGATCATATCTGTGATCGATGCCATCATAGGTCCCGCCATCAGTGCAGGGTCTATGCCGATGCGTTTGGCCACCATAGGCAGCATGGATCCTATCAGCTTTGCGATGATTACGATAAGTATCATGGATACGCACACCGTAACCGCTACAAGAGGCGGATTATGATCAAGATATACTATTCTGAAGTAGTTCAGAATGCTCAGGCAGATACCGACTATAACGCCGACTCTGATCTCCTTCCACATTACCTTTATGAAATCTCCAAGCTCGAGTTCACCTGTCGCCATACCACGGATGACCAGTGTCGATGACTGCGAGCCCGAGTTACCGCCGGTACCCATAAGCATCGGCATGTAGATTACCAGGGCTATGACAGCAGACATCGCGTCCTCAAATCTTGCCAGTATGCCGCCGGTCACAAAATATGAGCACATGAGCAGAAACAGCCACGGCAGCCTCGCCTTGACGTGCTGCCAGACGGACCGGTCGAGATACTCCCTGTCCGAAGTGTCGATGACACCGCCCATACGCTCGATATCCTCGGTAGTCTCTTCTTCGATGACTTCCAGGATGTCGTCTACGGTAACGATACCGACTAATCTGAATTCATTGTCTACTACCGGGATAGCCAGATAACCGTATCTGGTGAACAGTTCGGATACTTCCTCCTGGTCATCATCTACATGAGCGACCACCGGATCGTCATGCATGAGGTCTGACACCTTCATGGTATCAGGTGAGATGACCAGAGACTTTAGTGATACTACTCCGATAAGCTTTCGGCCGCTGTCGACTACATAGCATGTATAAATTGTCTCTGAGTCGAGGCCTACTTCCTTGATGTGATCAAGAGCCTCCCTTACCGTAGCATCCTTTTTGAGATTGATATACTCCGGCGTCATCAGGGCGCCGGCGCTGTCTTCCTTATACTTAAGGAAAGTATTGATCAGGCGCCTCTCGCTCTTTGGAGTCTTGTCGAGAATCTTGTCTACTATGTTAGACGGCAGCTCTTCAAGGACGTCGATCATATCATCGAAGTCGAGCTCATCGAGTATGTATCTGATTTCGGGATCGGTTATGATGTTTATGATATCTACCTGATCCTCGACGCTCAGCTCAGCAAACACATCGACGCTTATATCTTTCGGAAGCGCCCTAAAGAGAACGACCATTGTTTTGAGGTCGAATTCTCTCCTGATGTCTACAAGCATTTCAGCTATCTCGACTTCATTATGTTTAAGGAGTTCATCTCGGGCATGGAAGTACTTCTTTGTCTCGAGGAGTTCGATTATTTTGTAAAAGGAATCCTCGTATGCCTGATCCATGTCTGGAACCATGTTTACATTCTCCATTGGTCCGTCCTCCTTTCCCGGCTTATCTTTTACTTCAGCATATGTATTATTTCCTCTTCAGTGATTATCGCCACTCCGAGTTCACGCGCAGTCCTGTTTTTGGAGGAACCTGAATTCGGATCGTTGGTAATAAGATAATCTGTCTTTGAGGATACCGAGCCTGCGACTTTGCCGCCCTCGGCTTCTATCTCAGCCTTGAGATCCTTGCGGTTCGCATAATGCTCAAGGCTTCCGGTTATTACGAAAGTCTTTCCTTCAAGGCTCGTACCGGCCGCTTCATAGCTCTCATCAATAGTCAGAAGACCCAACAGGTCAGCTATCTCAGACCTGTTGTCTTCATCCGCGAAGAAACGCACATAATCACTTGCCATGACAGGACCGACCTTATCAATGTCTCTAAGTGTTTCTTCGTCAAGATTTTCTATCTCGCTCCACTTATTGCGGCAGGAACGCGAAATAAGATTCGATGTAGCAACGCCGATGCCCGGAACCCCCAGACCATACAGCAGTCTTGCAGGAGTGGTATTCGAGGCCTTTTTAGCCGATTCAATAAGATTGTCGTATGACTTGGCTCCAAAGCCCTCCATGTTAATAATAGCACTTTTATGCTCTTCGAGCCTGAACAAATCTGCGAACCTGCTCAGAGCTCCAATACCGATCAGCTTGAGCAGTCCTGACTCCGACAGGCCTTCAATGTTCATCGCATCTCTTGATACGAAGTGCTCGAACCTTTTGACGTGTTTGGCCAGACAATCAGGATTTGTACAGATAAGAGTTCTGGTACCCTCTTCATCCCTGACGCGCGTTCTGCCGCCGCACACCGGACACGTATCAGGTATCTCTATATTGCCGCTCCTTGTGAGGTTTCCGGCAAGCTGCGGAATGATCATATTTGCCTTATAGACCTGAATGGTATCGCCGATTCCCAGCTCGAGGTCTTCCATAATGTTGAGGTTATGAACAGAAGCACGTGAAACGGTTGTCCCTTCAAGCTCTACAGGATCAAATATTGCAACCGGATTCAGAAGTCCGGTACGCGAAGGGCTCCATTCAATCTCCCGGAGCACTGTCTCAGCCTGCTGGTCACGCCACTTGAATGCGATCGAGTCCTTCGGGTACTTCGCCGTCTCTCCCAGAGTCGATGCGTAATCCGCATCCTCCAGGGTAAGCACGAGTCCGTCAGAAGGTATATCGAAACTCTTTATAGCTTCTTCATATTTATCTATGGCGGCGAACAGATTGTCCTTGTTGACCATCACATAGTCAACGACATCAAAGCCCTGGGCCCTAAGCCACTCCATCTTCTCTCTGCGGCTTGATGTTTCGAAGCCTTCGGATAGAGTCAGGCTGAAAGCATAGAAATTGACGCTTCTCTCCGCTGTCACCTTAGGATCGAGCTGACGTATGCTGCCGCTGCAGAGGTTTCTCGGATTCTTATACCTGGCATCTGCATCCTCTATTGCCTCGTTGATCTTCTCAAAGTCTGAGTATCTGATCACGGCTTCACCGCGTAACATTACCCTGCCTTTATGCGGAATGCTTTTAGGAACATTGCGGCACGCGAGAACATTGGCTGTAATGAGCTCTCCCTCTACACCGTTGCCCCTTGTGACGCCCTGAACAAGCCTCCCGTTTTCATAGGTAAGTCCGACTGTAAGGCCATCGAGCTTCCATGAGAGCAGACCTTCCTTATCGCCAAGCCAGGCCTTCAGCTCATCCCTGTCTTTGGTCTTGTTGAGCGAGAGCATCTTTATCTCATGGACTATCTTCGGCAATCCTGCAGCAGTCTCAAAGCCGACATTGATCGACGGGCTGTCATCCCTGATGTAGCCGGTCTCATCCTCAAGCGCGAGGAGTTCATCGTACATCTCGTCGTACTCATAGTTAGTGATGATCTCTGCGCCATCGGTATAGTAAGCCCTCGAAGCCTCATTGAGCTTTTCTGTCAGAAAATCGATCCGGTTTTTCTTTTCCTCGATAGTCATTCCACTTTCTCCATTTTGACGTAGCCCTTACCGAGCTTCTTCTGTCCGAAGTCATCGAACATTACCGTCATGGTCTTATCGTCCTGTTCTATCACCATGCCTTCGCCGAACTTAGGGTGCCTTACGATATCACCGTTAGCGAATTCCTGATGTATTTTTGCCTTGTTTGCGGTCTGTCTTCTGGCTGCCGACAGGCTGTCAAATGGTTTCGAAGCAGGTTCGCCTGCATATCCGTCTGCCGTTCCGTAGGAGCGTCCTCCGAAGTAGTAATCTCCGAAATATGAGCCCTCACCTCTCAGACCCGTGCCGGTCTTAACCTTGTCATTCACCAGAACATCTCCGTCCATGCACTCCCTGTCCATCTCGTCGAGGAACTTCGATTCCATCTGGAAGTCAGTGCGGCCATATACCGTTCTTACCTGAGCTCCGGTGAGATAGAGTTTTTTCATTGCGCGGGTTATGCCCACGTAGCAAAGTCTTCTCTCCTCCTCCATGCCATGCTCTTCGTCGAGAGCAGCCATTCCCGGAAACATGCCGTTTTCCATGCCCGGTATAAACACGACCGGAAATTCCAGGCCTTTGGCGGAATGCAGAGTCATGAGCACTACGGCGTCTTCATCCTCATCATGATTGTCTATGTCGGCCATCAGTGTGATCTGCTCAAGGAATGCGGACAGTTCAGTCTGCTCGTCAGCATCTATATCCTTGCCCATGAGCGCGAGCCGCTCTGCCCTCATCTCATCACGCAGAGCCTGCGCGCTTCCGTCCGCGAGTCCTTTCTCGAACTCGGCAATGACGGATTTGAATTCCATTATGTTTTCTATGCGGCTTTCCGCTTCTACAGTACCCGCGTCCTCAAGCGCCTTAAGGTATCCTGAACGGTTGAGCACGTTGTCATAGAGGTCAGTAAGAGTGAGATTCTCCTGCTCATGCCTGATATCTGACAGCATGCCCGTGAAATCTTCTATGGATGCCCTGAGCTTTGGGCCGAATGTCGAGAGAAGCTCCTTTTCACAGAGCGCTTCGAACATGGTCATATTATAAGCTTTGGCATATTCCTCTATACCGGCCAGAGTCTTGCCCCCGATACCGCGCTTCGGCTCGTTGATGACCCTCATCATCGACACATTGTCGCCCGGGTTCTCGATCAACCGGAGATATGCCATGACGTCCTTGATCTCTTTGCGGTCGTAATATCTGAGCCCTGCCAGCACCCTGTATGGTATGCCGCGGAAGCTGAACTTTTCTTCGAAGCTTCTTGACTGAGCATTCTTGCGGTAAAGGATCGCAAAGTCTTTATAGCTGTAGCCTTCGGTCTCCCTGAGTCTTTCGATTTCGGATCCTATCCACCAGGCCTCCTGCTTTTCGTCTTCGAGCCTTTTATATGTTATCTTCTCCCCGTCTTTTCTGTCTGTCCATAGAGCCTTTGCCTTTCTCTCCCTGTTGTTCTTGATGACGGAGTTCGCGAGCTTCAGGATGTTTCCGTCAGATCTGTAATTCTGCTCGAGCCTTATCGTGAGAACATTCCTGAAATCATTTTCGAAGTCGAGTATGTTGCGGATATCCGCCCCGCGCCACTGATAAATGCACTGGTCATCATCTCCGACAACGCACAGGTTGCCATGAGCTGAAGCAAGCATTTTTATGAGCTTGTACTGCAGGTAGTTGGTGTCCTGATACTCGTCTACCATTATGTATCTGAAACGGTTCGAGTAGTATGCGAGAATATCCGGATTCTGCTCCAGAAGCTTCACTCCATTCCAGAGAAGATCATCAAAATCCATGGCATTTGCATTCATCAGCTCTTCCTGGTAGCGCTTATACACATCGTATATATGCTTTTCGTAAAGCAGGCCTTTTGCAGATGCCAGAAACTCTTCAGGACCCTCCTCATTCTCCTTGCACTTGCTGATGACTGCTATGATCATAGACGGTGAAGACACCTTATCGTCTATGTTGAGCTCTTTGCATATCCTCTTGACCAGAGTTTTCTTGTCTGTCTCGTCATACACCGTGAAGCCGGCCTTGTATCCGAGCCTTTCAGGTGAGTATCTGAGCATGCGAAGGCACATGGCATGGAATGTCATGATCCACATGCCGTATACCTCTCCGACCAGCTCTTCCACGCGGCTTCTCATCTCTCCGGCCGCCTTGTTTGTGAATGTAACGGCAAGGATGCTACGCGGGTCGATACCCTGTTCTATCATGTATGCCATACGGTGAGTCATGGTGGCTGTCTTGCCCGAACCCGCTCCCGCGAGTATCAGAACAGGACCATCCAGCTGCCTCACGGCTTTATTCTGTTCACTGTTTAATGTCTTGCGCATAGTTAGATAATTATAGCATTTTTTCCGGAAATAGTCACAAGGAGGCACAGATAATACAGCCCTGCCAGCTCGTCCGTTTTTGCAGTTTTACTCAGCTGTTTGATGTTGACTTTTTATGCCGTGGTGTTAAAATTTAGACATAGGGCTTATTATGCCCATGCCAACTTTTTAAGTGTTTTATAAGGAGAGTGATACCCATGGCAAATTATGTAGAAAGAGTCATCGAGCAGTGCAAGAAGAACAATCCTGGTGAGGTAGAATTCCACCAGACTGTAGAAGAGGTACTGACTTCCCTGGCTCCTGTAATGGATGCTAACCCTAAGTATGAAGAAGCTGCACTTCTTGAAAGACTCGTTGAGCCTGAAAGAGGAGTTACTTTCAGAGTAGTTTGGGTTGACGACAATGGCAAAGTTCAGGTTAACAAGGGCTACAGATATCAGTTCAACAGCGCAATCGGACCTTACAAGGGCGGCCTGAGATTTGCTCCAAACGTATATCCTGGAATCATCAAGTTCCTCGGATTCGAGCAGATCTTCAAGAACTCCCTGACCGGACTCCCAATCGGCGGCGGCAAGGGCGGTTCCGACTTCGATCCTAACGGAAAGAGCGATGCTGAAGTTATGAGATTCTGCCAGGCTTTCATGACAGAGCTCTACAGACACATCGGAGCTAACACAGACGTTCCTGCTGGTGACCTCGGTGTTGGCGCAAGAGAGATCGGATATCTCTTCGGACAGTATAAGAGAATCGTTGACAAGTATGAAGGCGTTCTCACAGGTAAGGGAATCCCTTACGGCGGACTCCTCGGAAGAGCAGAGGCTACCGGATTCGGTATCGTATGGTACGCTGAGGAAATGCTGAAGGCTAATGGCGAAGACTTCAAGGGCAAGAATGTTGCTATCTCCGGCTTCGGTAACGTTGCATGGGGTACAGCATGGAAGCTCTGGGAGCTCGGTGCTAAGTGCGTAACAATCTCCGGACCAGACGGATATATCTATGATCCAGACGGAATCACAACTCAGGAGAAGGTTGACTACCTCCTCGAGCTCAGAGGATCCGGAAAGAACATCTGCGCTCCATACGCAGAGAAATTCCCTAACGCTAAGTTCTTCGCTGGAAAGAAGCCTTGGGGCGTATTCCAGGATACAGGCTGCAAGATCGATATGTTCATCCCATGCGCTATGCAGAACGACGTTCACATGGAGCATGCTAAGCAGATCGTTGATGGTGGCTGCAAGTTCTACTGCGAAGGCGCTAACATGCCTACAACCAACGATGCTCTGAAGTATCTCATGGACAACATGATCGCTGTTGGTCCTGCTAAGGCAGCTAACGCAGGCGGCGTTGCTTGCTCCTGCATCGAGATGGGCCAGAACGCAGGTCACACTGCATTCCAGCATCAGGCTGTTTATGATCAGCTCCACCAGATCATGAAGAACATCTACAGCGCTTGCGCAAAGGCTGGCGAAAAGTACTACAACGACAAGAACGCTCTTGTTGCTGGTGCTAACATCGCTGGATTCGAGAGAGTTGCTGAGGCTATGATGGCTCAGGGCCTTGTATAAGCTAGATGACTCTTTAGGTGTAAAACCTCAAAAAACACAAAAAAAGAGACCGCTTCGGCGGTCTCTTTTATTTTCCATTTAGTTCTCTTCCCTTCTTTTTTTAACCTCGAGTGCCAGGCCACCTACATTTCCTCTTATGATACATCTGTCGTCCATAGGACCACCGAGATCCTTATGCTGGTACAGATAATCTTCCAGCGTCTGGAACGCATCCGCAGAAGCGACAGAGATGATATCTTTGTTCGCGAGCAGTTCCTCCGGGTTGATGCCGAATCCTAACGCTGCATTGATAAGATAGTATTCCTGCATGCCCATCTGCAGCATCTGGTCGTCCTCAAGCGGCTCTCCGTCAAACTCAACATTCAGTTCTTTACTGTCATAGTCAAAATCTATTTTCAGGCGTTTCGAATAGTGGAAAAATGCATCCTGCCACTGTTCCAGAACCTCTGGTCTCATCATATACATTATTCCCTTCTTAAGCCGTTCACCGCTTATCGTCACCGTGTATATCTTGCCGTTGTACGGATATGCCTCTTTCAGACCCTCCAGGGTAATATCTGTGTCCAGGCTGTAGCACCTCAGACTGGATGCAGCCACAGCCATGACATCGACGCCCAGAGCATCAGCAAAAGCATCCGCGAACAGCTGCCCCACTTCGGTAGGGTTACCTCTTCCGTAGTTATCGAGCGGCATTTTGAGAGTCGTGATCAGCTTACTGTACTTGTTCTCTATTTCGTACTCATAGGAATTGATCATGGCGCTTACATACATGTCGGAAGGACAGTGGTCCTCATCTACGGGTATCATCTCCCAGCTGTATTCCTCTACTGCATCCGTTGCCTTATTATAGACAAACTCGAGTTTTCCGATATGTGTGTTCTCGAATCCGCACTGAAGCACCAGGATTCCATTCTCTATCACAGGCTCATCAATATAAGTATGCGAGTGGCCACCGATTATGATGTCTACGTCGAGTTCCTTTTCAAGTGATCTGGCAAGTTCCAGATCGGCTTCCCAACCTATGTGAGTCAGGAGCACTACTACATCTGCCTTGCGGCCTTTTTTTCTGAGTTTACCGTAAGTCCTTCTGATTTCATCTTTGGCATCAGCAACTGTCACATACCGGCCGACAAGCCCCTCTGCCTGTGTCTGTTCGATGACACTTTCAGTCAGCAAGCCTATAAAGAGCACTATGGTTCCATCTATATCAACCATATAGTACGGTTTGAACAGATGCTTCCTGTTGGATTTGACTATGAAGTTTGCATTGATAACATCGAAATTCGCATATCTGCCTGCGAACAGCATGTGAGATATCCCGTAATCCAGCTCGTGGTTTCCGAGTGACATTACGTCTATGTCTATCAGATTCAGTATGTCTATGGTTGAAAGGCCCTGATAATCGCTGTCGATCAGTGAACCCTGGAATACATCACCGGCTATGCAATAGATAGTGTTGGGATTGTCTTTCTTTGTCTGCGCCACAAGGCCCGCGACCTGCGCCATGCTTCCTCTGAGCTTGCCGTCATCGCCTGTCTCGCCGGTGAACTTCCCGTGTATGTCATTGGAATGAAGTATGGTTATTCTTACAAGATCATCGTTCATCGGTATCGCCTTCCTCTTTTTTAATTTATCATGTCGATTGTTTCACCACTTGCAAAGAGGTAAAGATATGCCTCACTTACCTTCATCCCCGTACCCTTTTCTATTGCTTCACTGTATAACTCTATCTGGACTTTATATTCATCTTTTATACGCGCAAGCTCTGCCTCATGCTGACTGCCCGGCCTTATGAAATTTGATTTGTAGTCTATCAGTATCATTCTGCCGCCTTCTTCAAAGCAGCAGTCGATGACACCCTGAACCAGCATCTCGCGTCCGCCGCGGACTGTACGCAGCGTGAAGGCTTTCTCACGCATTGCCTTGCCTTTCGCTGCAGCGGCTATTGCTCTCCTTCCCAGATCACCCGTAAAGAAAGCAGCTATGCGATTCAGATCGAGCGCCTCATATACATCCGGGTCGATTGCGTCGTGCTCCCTGAGAAACCCGGCCCGTTCTGATATATATTCCTCATTGACATTGCCGGATAGATCCATGACCTTTGAGAAATCAAGGAACTCCATGATCCGGTGGTATGCTATGCCTATGTCAGCCGCAGAAGCATGCTTGCTCTTCTCTACCCCCGTGCGGAGATGTGTTACTTCATCATCAGATGTCACCACTGCTTCTTTTTTCTGCAGGCGTTCCTTTTCAAGCTCCTCCCTGACCTTCTCCAGTTCCTTCTCCGCGCTCTGCTTCCAGTATGCTCCAAGGGCTCCGCTTACTTGGCTTTCTCGGTGAGAAGGTCCTCATCAGGATATCTGTAGCTGAACCTTCTGTCTATTTCTTCATAGATAGCCTGCTCCTCTTCATTGAGCGGTCTGTCGAAATAAGCGCTTATCCTGCTTTCAGCAGCGGTATCATCAGTTTTTCTGGAGAGCACCAGAGGTGATATGTACAATCTGTTGTAACCGCTCCTGAGCACATTCTGCATTGCTTTCAGGAAGTTTGCCGGACGGATCTGGTACTTGTCCAGATCTTCCTGACTTTTGCATGTACCGACCATATAGAGCTTATTGCGTGCTCTCGTCATGGCTACATACAGGAGCCTCATTTCTTCTCTGTAAGAGTCATTCCTGGATTTTGAATTGATGGCGCGCTGCAGTACGGTTGAACGCCAGTATCTGCGCGCCGGATCCACATACGGAAGACTTACTCCGCCCTCCGGGTCGAAGCTGAATTCTTTGCTGTTTGTATCAAATCTGAATCTATGACCAAGTCCGCCTACTATGACAAACGGGTATTCAAGACCTTTGCTCTTGTGTATCGTGGATATTCGCACAACATCGTCATCCCTGCCAACCATTGAAGCCTGTCCGTTTTTGATTTTTTTGCTCTTAAGAAGATCAAGGAACGTGATAAATGAGCTGAGAGTGGCAATGGTGTCCTTGCTGAATCCTGCCGCTCTGTCCGCAAGGTTTCTGAGGTTGGCCTGCCTTGCAGCTCCTCCCGGCATGGCACCGGCCATCCTGTAATAACCGGAATCTACCAGCACTTTCCACACAAATTCTTCGAGAGGCAGTACGCGTGACAGCCTGCGCCATTCCATAAGAGCACTGAGCGCGTCTGCTGCTTTTTCCTTCAGCTTTCCTTCAGGTCCCTTTTCAGTGAACCATTTGAAGGCTTCCCAGTATGCCGAGCGGTCATTTCCTGTCTTCTTATATTCTATCCTTATGCGCGCGAGCTCATCAGGGCTGAATCCGAACACCTCTGAGTGCAGTACGGAGATCAGCGGCACGTCTCTCTTCATGTTGTCGATACATGTCAGAAGAGCGAGCGCCACTTCTATCTCGATGGTATCAAAAAAGTCCTCAGTCTCCTCAACATGAGCTTCTATCGCCCGTTCTCTCAGAGCGCGGCTCATTATCTCGCCCCTGCGTTTGACCGCTCTGAAAAGTATCGCTATGTCTTTTGCGCCGGCTTTTCTCACAACACCGGCCATGGTATCGTAGAAATCAGTGCCAATGATCGACTGTACGAGTCCGGCGATATACTCAGCTTCCGCTTCTTCCTTGCTGAGCTCCTCTATTTCTTCATCTGCACTCCCCTCTTCAGCAGCATCCGGATCATATTCTTCATCTCCGGAGTCATCGTAGAGGACATGGACCTCAGGTATAAAGTCGTATTCAGGCGGACAGTTCCTGATACCGGTGTACAGCATGGAGCGCTCGTCATAGCCCTCCATGATATTGCTGAAAACATGGTTGATGTACCTGATGGTAGCATCGTTGGTCCTGAAATTGCGTCCCAGATCTATGGCAATGCCATCCGGCTCTTTGCCCTCGATATATCTGGCATACAGTCTTTCGAATATTTCAGGTTCTGCCTGTCTGAACTTGTAAATGCTCTGTTTTACGTCACCTACCCTGAACACGTTGTCAGGGCGCGCAACGCGGCTGATCAGGTTCTCCTGTATATTGTTGGTATCCTGATATTCATCAACGAATATGAACCTGAACCTTTTACGGAGCGTATCAGCAGCTTCGTCATTTTTGAGTATGCGGACAGCTATGTGCTCCATGTCCGCAAAATCTATGACCCTCTTTTCGCGTTTTTTGGCATCATACCTTCTTTCAAACTCCTGCAGCATACGCAGATAGTAGACCGTATACTCATATGTCGAGCTCATCTCGGCCAGGCGTTCCTCGAGATCAGGAATCAAATATCTCTTTTTAAAGTTATTGATCTCGTCCTTCAGTGCCGTGTTAAGCTCCCTGACATCAGCTTTTATTGACTCGTAAGCCTCCTTCTGAGCATTTTTTGCCACCACTCTTGTCGAAGGGATTCCTTCTATTGCAGCGTACACTTCTGAGTATGGCTTGTCTGAGATCAGGGCATTATACACCTCTTCTACAGCAATGGCCTGCTCTGCCAGCTTTGACTCATACATTTCAGGAATACCTGCTTCCGTAAAGAGCACCTTCAGCTTTGCCAGAGCACCTTTTACACTCCTGAATACTGCTTCGGCATCAGCGTACATCATCTTCTGAAAGTCAGAACCTTCAAAGGTTTCAGGTGTTACTTTCAACTGCTCTGCCTTAGCAAAGGCCCAGTCGAAGTAGTCTGGCATGGTTCTGAGCTTTGAGTATGCGTCAAGCACGCCGTCCATGAATGTATCGTCGCTGCGCTCTTCACTGTATAATCTCAGGAAAGATCTGAAACTTCCGCCTTCTATAAGGTCGTCATTTTCGAACCCGTCCTCAAAGAGCTCACTCAGAGCTTCGCGCCTGAGCAGCTCGCACTGCACATCATCTGCAACGCCAAAAGACGGCTCCATGTCAGTCATGTGGAAGAATTCCTTTATGACCCTGAGCGCGAAGCTGTCGATGGTTGAGATATACGCCTTATACAGCCTTGCCAGCTGGTCCTTCATGCGCAGTACATCTTCAGGATGATCTGCCATCCTTTTTCTTATAGCGCCTGCCAGCCTCAGCTTCATCTCGGAAGCAGCAGCGTTAGTAAAAGTCACGACAAGCATCTCATCCACGTTGGCCTTGCCTTCAAGGATGATCCTGATTATCCGCTCAATAAGCACAGATGTCTTGCCCGAACCCGCCGCAGCGGATACGAGCACCGACTTATCCAGTGTCTTTATTGCTTTTTCCTGTTCTTCGGTAAATCTGTTTGCCATGATTATATTTTAGCTGTGATGTTTGACCATATCAATAAAAAGAGGCACAGGGTTTTTATTCCCTGTGCCAAATATATCATTTTATGAGAGTGAAAAACCGGTCTTAAACCAGTACATCTCCTTCCATGCCAGCCGGCACTTCCAGTCCCATCAGAGTCAGGATAGTAGGCGCGATGTCGGCAAGCTTGCCCGAAGGCTTCTTGAACGGAACCGGCTCCTTGCAGATGTGGCAAAGCGGAACTTTGGATGTCGAGTGCTTTGTTACCGGCTCGCCCTTCTCGTCGAGCATGGTATCAGCGTTGCCGTGGTCTGCAGTAAGGAGGATCTGTCCGTCCTTCTCGAATATAGCGTCACGGATCTGTCCGATCAGGCCATCGAGTGCCTCTATCGCCTTGACTGCCGCATCGAAATCTCCTGTGTGCCCTACCATGTCAGGGTTCGCGAAGTTAAGAACGATGAGATCATAGATATCCTTGTTGATCCTGTCGATAACTGCTTCTGCAACTTCAGGAGCGCTCATCTCAGGCTGCAGGTCATAAGTAGCAACCTTCGGTGAAGGGATCAGTATTCTGTCTTCACCCACATTCGGTTCCTCAACACCGCCGTTGAAGAAGAATGTTACATGAGCATACTTCTCAGTCTCTGCAATACGGAGCTGCTTGAGGCCAAGGTCTGCGATAGTCTTGCCTAAAGTCGGATCTACATCCTGCGGCGGGAATGCTACCAGTACATTTGGCATTGTTGCATCGTACTCAGCCATGCAGACGTAAGTAAGATCCTTAGGAGCAGACTTTCTTTCGAATCCGTCAAAGTCAGGATCTACCAGAGCGCGGGTGATCTCTCTTGCTCTGTCAGGTCTGAAGTTGATGAAAATCACTGAATCGCCGTCCTTGATAGCAACCGGATTGATAACTGTAGGCTGAACGAACTCATCTACTTCGTCCTTTGCGTAGGAGTTGTCCATGCACTCCTTTGTGCTTGATGCAGTGAGTCCTTCGCTGAGAGTAAGTGCGTCATAAGCTCTTACCAGACGCTCCCATCTCTTGTCTCTGTCCATAGCGTAGAATCTGCCCGAAATGACGCCGATGCATCCGGCTTCGTTTTCTTTCAGGTATTCTTCGAGAGGTCCAAGCCATGTCATGGCGCTCTTCGGCGGAACGTCTCTTCCGTCGAGGAAGCAGTGAACTGCTACATCCTTTACGCCGTTCTTCTTTGCCATGTTTATCGTGGCCATGAGGTGTTTCATGTGGCTGTGTACGCCGCCGTCCGAAACGAGTCCCATAATGTGGAGCGTATGTCCTTCAGCTGCGTTCTTCATTGCAGCCATAAGAGCTTCATTCTCATAGAACTCTCCTGAATCTATGGATCTCGAGATCTTGAGAAGATTCTGATAAATAACACTTCCGGCACCTATGTTAAGATGACCTACCTCGGAGTTGCCCATCTGACCTGCAGGAAGTCCGACAGGTTCACCGCTTGCATAAATCGTGATAAACGGATAATTGTCGAAAAGTTCATCGAGTACAGGCGTCTTAGCCTTCATAATAGCATTTCCGTAGAATTCTTCTCTGTAGCCGAATCCGTCAAGGATCATCAGCATGGTTGGTCTGTGTTTCATGACTTACTCCTCTTCTTTTCTTGTGTAAGTGATCAGATCTTCAGCGATCTCCTTTGCTGCCTGGCTGACAGGTCTTTCGCTCTCTTCTTCTGTAAGAGCCGGCTTACCGTCAACGATGTCCCTTGCTCTCTTGGAAGTGAGTATGACGAGCGAATATCTGCTGTCTGTCTTGTCTCTGAGTTTGTTTATTGATGGATAAAGAAGCATTACGGTTCCCCTTTCTAAAGTTACTTCTGTTTTGACTCGTTTTCGTATTCCCTGATGATAGGCTTGACTGCCTCAGGCACTTTTGCAGATTCGGCAGCCATTATGCATTTAGCCAGCGTAACAGCCTCTTTCAGGTCATCATTTACTATGTAATAATCGTATTCTCCTATGAGTTTGATCTCATTCAGAGCCTGACCAAGCCTTTTCTCGATCTTCTCTGCAGTCTCCGTGCCTCTGCCTTCAAGGCGCCTTCTGAGTTCTGCAAGGCTTGGTGGAAGTATGAATATAAGCACCGCTTCAGGCATGGCACGTTTCACCTGAAGACCGCCCTGTACATCGATATCGAGTATGACATTGCGGCCTCTTTCGAGACGGTTCATCACCATGTCTTTAGGCGTTCCGTAAAGGTTGTCGAAAACAGTCGCGTGCTCGAGGAAATTGCCAGCCTCGATATGCTCAAGGAAGACCTCCCTCGTGACAAAGAAATAGTCTTTGCCGTCGACCTCGCCCTCGCGTGGTTCGCGTGTGGTCATAGACACTGAGAACTCATTGCCGATCTCCTTGAGGAGCTCACCGCAGACAGTGCCTTTGCCTGTTCCCGACGGTCCGGATATTACATATAATCTGCCTTTTTTACGGCTCATATACACCTCCCCGCTGACTTATTATTGTATCATGTTCCCCTCTGATTTAGCAATTATCAGATTGGCTGCGATATCACCTTCAACATTGATAGTCGTAAATGCCATATCAAGCAATCTGTAGAAAGCTGCTATCGGTCCGATCAGGTCGACCGGAAGGCTGAATATGGTTAGGAATGATGTCATCAGCACTATTCCTCCTCCGGGTATGCCCGGTGCTGCCATATTCAGGAGTGTCGCAATTATTGCCATCATAGCAAACTGCACGAGCGGCAGGTCGAGCGAATAGAAATCAGAAACAAAGACTGCAAGGCAGCAGAATGAGCAGGCGCCTCCACACATGTTTATGGTGCACCCCAGAGGAAGAGTAAAGTTGCTTATTTCCGCCGGAGCCCCAAGGTCCTCAACACTGACCCGTATGGTTGTAGGCAGTGCTGCCGCAGAGCTTGTTGTGGAAAGCGTCATAAGGGCAACCTTACCGCACGCAGACAGGAATGTCCTTGCGTCTTTCCCGGTGTAAAGCCGCACCGGGATGAAAAAAACAATTATATACACCGCGATGCAGGCCAGCCAGCAGCAGATTATGTACTTCCCTATTGCCATGAACAGTCCCATACCATACTGTGCTATCGAAAACGCCATCAGTGACATTACGCCTATAGGTGATGTCTCCATTATTATCGAGAGCAGGCGGAAAACCACATCCTTCAGTCTGTTTATGAATTTCGTGACCGGCTCAGCCTTTTCTCCCATTGCAATTATTACAACGGAAAGCAGTATTGCAAGAAGCAGCGCCGGAAGTATGCATTTCGCTGACAGAACATCGGAAAAGCTGTGCGGCAGCAGGCCGCGGAGAATACCTGAAATATTTATCGGGCCGCCTATTGTTCCTTCATAAACCGGCTGGTTCTCGAACACGACGCCCCTACCCGGCCTTATCATCATGGCAACTCCAAACGCAACTGCAAACGAAGCCAGAAACATCAGCACATAAAGCAGAACTGTTTTCACAGCTACCCGTCTGAGCGATGCCAGATTTGCGGAATTTATTATGCCGGTCATCACGGCGCACATGAGGACAGGTATAACCATCACCTTTAGCAGGTTCAGATATACATCGCCGACGATTTTTGTGTCAATCGAAAACTGCGGAGCCAAGGTCCCCAGCAGGATCCCGGCCCCGAAGCCAATAGCTATCCTAATAAACAGATTCTCTTTTTTAAATACAGTGCTCACTCTATGTTCTGCACCTGCTCTCTGACCTTCTCGATCTCGGCCTTGAGTTCGAGCATGCTGGAAGTGATTTCCCCGTCATTTGACTTGGAACCTATGGTGTTAGCCTCACGGTTCATCTCCTGGATAAGAAAATCTATCTTTTTTCCTATAGCTTCCCTGCCGTCTGACTGCAGGAACTTTCTGAGCTGGCTTATATGGCTGCCAAGTCTTACAAGTTCCTCCGTTATATTTGCCTTGTCCGCGAATATTGCCGCTTCAAGAGCGATTCTCTCTGCAGGCACCTCATAGACGCCTCCGAGTATCTCCTCTACTCTGGCCTTGAATTTTGCTGCATATTCTTTTTCGATTTCAGGAGCTCTTTTCTCAATGCGGTCCCTGATCTCCTGAATTGTATCTGCCCTTGCGGAAAGATCTGCCGCAAGCTTTTCTCCTTCTGCCTCTCTCATGCTGCAGAAATCATCAAGTGCGTTTGCTGTCGCTCCGAGAAGCCTCTTTGCCATCGCTTCTTCATCCTCAGCAGCCGGTGTCGTGACTATTACATCAGGCATCTTCGATAGAAGGCTGAGTGAAACGCGCGATTCTTCTCCGAAGTCAAAGCTGTCTCTGAGCTCCGATAGCACATTGTAATAGCGGGCAGCAAGCTCTTTATCGAGCCTTATGTCGCTGTCACTCTTGCCTATATTATCAACGCTCACACTTACCTCCACCTTACCGCGATGGAGTCTTTCCTTGATGGCCGATTTTATTGTTTCCTCAGCGAATGAATAACGCCTCGGCATTTTTACATAGATATCCAGATATCTGTGATTTACGGATCTTATCTCTACTGTTACCTTGCTGATCTCGTCAGAGTACTCACCTCTGCCGAATCCTGTCATGCTTCTTATCATTTCCTGTAAACTCCGTTGATTATTCTACGACCTCGGCTGCGGCAGCTTCAGCTACGTCTTCGACCGGCTCTGCCTCAACATCAACAACCTCTTCAGGCTCGTTTTCGATTACTTCTGCGTCTACGTCAACCGCCTCTTCGCGTGTCAGCTCGTCTTCGGCTGCAGCCTCTGCTTCCTCTCTCAGACGCTGCTCTTCGGCTTCACGCCTGGCATCGGCTTCCGCAAATTTAGCTCTTGTGTTAATAACCTTCAATACAACATATGCAACTGCAAGTACTATGATCAGTTTAAACATCTTATATCCTCCTTTAACAGTTTCTGAGGTAAAGCTTTAGTCTATATATTCTGCGGACGCAGCACGAGTATGTCTGCGTCAAGATCGTATTCAGCAGTGTTGATGAACCACACCCGCCCCACGCTTATTCCATGTCCTCTGCCGGCAGCATCCTTTATGAAGTTCTCGATACTGTCGATATTAGGCAATCCGAATTTAGCGGTTTCTGATCTGTAATGCATCGGAAGCACCAGTTTAGGTGTCGTTCTCTCGATAAGGTCGAGAGCCTCCTGACGGTCGTAGGTGTATACGCCGCCTACCGGGACAAGAGCTATATCTGCGTCTTTGAGGAGTTCGAGATTCTCTTCGGTCAGAAGATCATCGAGCACCTCACCGATATCGCCATAATGCACAAGCTTCTCTCCGGTCGTTTTGTGAGTTACCACGTATATCCTGTTGTTTCCCCTGAGAGCGCCTTTCTTTGGATCGTGGAACGTATCTATCCACTTTACCTCAAACGGGCTTTCATCTTTAGGCTCAAGCACTATGGCGTCTCTGTAATTATGATCAAAGTGATCATGCGAGCAGAGCACTTCGCTCGCTGCATCTATTATGTCCCTGAACCCTTTGACCGAGCCCGGTTCATACGGGTCAAAAACTATTGAATAACCGGTCTCTTCATCAAGGATCTTGAAACATGCATGTCCTGCGTATTTTATTATCATAGCTATCCCCTTTTATTTTATCAGCGAGATTGCCGATTCAAGCGTATCGATCTCGCATACCCCACTGCCCTTCTCATATTCACCATCAAGAGTCCAGTGAACGTTTTCATCCAGTTCAAACGTCACCTTATGCACCGAATATTTTTCTATCTGATGCGACTTGAATGACCCTCCGAGGATACTGGAAGTTATATCGCTGAGTTCTATCAGGTCCTTCGGCATTCTGATCAGGATCACTTCCATCAGACCGTCATTCATATCGACATCAAGCTTCTGAAGATTGACGATGCCGCCTATTGATCTCGAATTACATACTCCACCGAGAACATAGTCCCCTTCATGTACCTGTTCGTCCGGCGTGCCCTTCTCAAGCGTGACCCTGGCATGTATCGGTTTGATATGTGCAAGCTCCTTAACACCTGCCATCACGTATGCAGAGTGTCCCATAATATTCTTTATATTCTGCGGTACAGTGTATGTGGTCGATGTAAATGCGCCAAAACTCGCCACGTAGCTGAAGTAACGGCCGTTGAAGCTTCCTATATCAACAGCCTGCGGCTTACCGTTGATCACCACGTCAACACATTCCATTATTGATTTCGGGAGGCCTATAGAATTGGCGAAGTCATTGGTTGATCCAGCCGGTATATATCCGATCGGAGTTTTATGTCCCCCGCTTATGAGTCCGTCTATGACCCCGTTCAATGTTCCGTCACCGCCCGAGACCACCACTACATCGGCCTCTCCGCCGTATTCAGCTGCAAAGTTTTTTGAGTCGCCCCCGGCTTTGGTCATCAATACCTGAGTCAGATAACCCGCTCCCGAGAATCGGTCTATAATATCCGCCATGTATTTCGGAGCCTGCATGAGCCCCGCCTTCGGATTCATAATAAAAAGCAGTTTCTTTCTGTCGTGCATTATACCGTCTCCTCCGGAAATGAAATCATGTTTAAAGTTTAATCCTCATCATCATCGCCTGCCTCAATTTCCGCCTTACGTGTCTCGATCTCGTCTTCGATCATCTCCATGACCTGCATGGTCTCAACGAGTTCAGCGATCTCTCTTTCGCGCTTCTCGTCGTAACCCGGATCGAACTTTCTCGACATTCTTACCGCAAGGCTGTCAAGCGATCTGTCTACCATATCGTAATCGCCTATAATGAGTTTGTTCCACTTCTCCTCACCGTTGGCGCCGTACTGTTTGAGAAGATATTCCTTGATCTTTGCAGGAGTGAGTCTGCCCCTCCTCATGTGTATATCCCATGACTTGTTGAACATCATACCTATGCAGAGCACCCAGCTTATGAGGTAGAACCACAGCATCATGGCTACGATGTTTGAGAACGCTCCGTAAAGAACGTTGTAATTTGTAGCCTTGGAAATATACAGCGAATACAGCCATGTTACTATCAATATCCCGATGGTCGCAACAACAGCTCCGGGAAGAACCGCACTGACCGGTACACGTATACGCGGGAGCAGATAGTAATTTGCAAGAATAACAATGAAAAACATTCCTGCAAGAATAGGCGTCCTGAGATCTGAAATAAGGCCCTCAATATATGTATTCTGCAAGACTCTTCTCGCAATAAGGTCGCCGTACACATAGCCTACTACGGTTATGGCAACTGCCAGTATGGAAAATGCGGCAATCGGGATAGCCTTGAGTCTCTCTGTAAAGAAGCTGAATCTGTATCTGCCGTAGCTAAGAGTGTATGTAGTCAGTCTCGATAGCGAAAAAGCAAGGGATGAGCTCGCCCAGAGAGCGAGGAGTATCATGAAGAAGCTGCTCAATGCAGTGGATGATGCGGAGAACAGGCTCTGAAGGAAACTGCCCATCTCGGTCGAAAGATGCATCTCGAGCCAGTCTCTGATAAAGTCCATCGAGACATCAAAGATACCCAGCACCTGAGTGAGTACGATAAGCGGCAAATCCCGCATAATACTGGTCGTCAAACTGCCTCCATAAATGGAAGCATATTTTCAGAACTCTTTTCCATGTAAGATGGAGCTTCTTCTGTTCCGGATTATCAGATGTGCTGTCCCAGAATTCATCACTCATGATATCAGTTGCAGGCCGGCATCAGCCGAGCAGTCTCTCCAGTTCCGCAAGAGCTTTAGCTCTGTGGCTTATTGTGTTCTTGAAATCCGTTCCAAGTTCCGCAAAAGAATTGCTGTATCCATCCGGTATAAATACCGGATCGTAACCGAAACCGCCCTCTCCCTTTTTCTCAGTCGCGATATGTCCTCTGCACTCGCCACTGGCAACCAGAACATACCTTCCGTCCTGAGGTACCGCAGCTTCAGGAACGCCCTTTTCGTTCGGATATATCAGAGTGATCACCGTCACGAATTTTGCTGTTCTTTCACTTTCAGGCACACCGTCAAGGGCGGCAAGCAGCTTGGTATTGTTATCATCATAGGTACATCCCTCACCGGCATATCTGGCACTGTAAACTCCGGGTGCACCGCCGAGGGCATCTACCATAAGACCTGAATCATCTGCGATAACCGGGCTGTCAAGATACTTTTCAAGGGAAGGATCGGCCGCTATCATGTCCATGATAACGCTCGCCTTCAGATGAGAGTTTTCTTCAAATGTAGTCCCCGTCTCTTCTATGTCGTCAGTCGGGATGCCCGCGTCATCGCGCGAGATAACATCAAGGCCGAACTTCTCAAGTATAGCCCTGATCTCTTTTATCTTATTTTTGTTCTGTGATGCAAGTATAGCTGTTCTCATAGTTGTCTTAATTGTATCATTTTTCACGTGCGGCCGCCATCATAAGGGCGCATTCTATGCGCTTTCTGTGGAGTTTGCAGCCAAAGCGGTAAACCTTATTGATGTCGCCATTGGAGTGGTAGTTGTTTGCAGCGCAGCCTCCGGCGCAATACAGTCGTGCCCAGCAGCTTTTACAGTCGTCACGGGTATAGATATTGTTGCCGCTCCTGAAGATATTGACTGTCTCAGGATGTGTTATACCATCATATATATTGCCGACTATCATATTATCATCGCCCACAAACTGGTGGCACGGATACAGATCTCCGGTCGGTGTTACTGCCAGATATTCTGTCGCGACTCCGCACCCCGCGACTCTCTTGTATATGCACGGACCGCCTGTGAGATCGACCGTATAGTGATAGAAGCTGAAGCCTTCACCGCGCTCTTCACGCTCGAGCATCTCGAGGGCAAGCTTTTCATACTGCTCATAGAGCTGAGGCAGATCCTCTTCATGCAGGGCGTATGGTACATCCGGATCAGATACAACAGGTTCAATAGACGTTTCCCTGAATCCGAGGTCTGCCATCGCCAGCACGTCAGCTGCAAAATCCTTGTTATATGCGGTGTACGTGCCGCGCATGTAGTATTCGGAGGATCTTTCGGCATTTTTCAGGCGCGAGTCCACGAGAGACCTGAAGTTATCCATTATCATATCGTATGTACCGCCCCCGGTCTTGCTGTGTCTCATACGGTCATGAGTATCCCTCCTGCCGTCCATGCTGAGTACAACATTGCCCATTTCGCGGTTGGTGAATTCTATCACGTCATCATCGATGAGCACTCCGTTCGTTGTAAGAGTAAAATTGAAGACCTTGTTGTGCTTCTTTTCCAGCTCTCTTCCATACGCAACTATCTCTTTGCAAACATCCCAGTTTATCAGAGGTTCGCCTCCGAAAAAGTCCACCTCAAGATGCCTGCGTGTTCCGGAATTCTCCACCAGATAATCCAGAGCGCGCTTTCCGACTTCGGCACTCATGATGCCGCTCTTGCCGCTGTAGTCGCCCTTGCCTGCAAAGCAGTATTCACAGTCCATGTTGCAGCCGTGTGCCACGTGGAGGCAGATCGCTTTGAGGACTGACTGTTTTATCTTGATCTCATCAGCAGCCTGTTCGAAAGGATCCTCAGACCACAGCAGCCTGTTTTCGTGGAGCTCTGCTATATCTTCAAGAGTCTCATCCGCTTCTTCCGCGGTGATCCCATGTTTCTGAACGATCTCAGACGCAATAGAATCCATCAGTTCCTTGTCACTGAAAACATCATTCGCTCTGCCTTCAGCATCGCATATGGCTGCATCCAGTTTTTCTATTGCATCATAAGCGACCTCGTCGACCGAGTGTACTGCCCCGCTCGCCGCGTCTATTACCATATTGAATCCGTTTAGTTTATATATGTGTATCATTGATTATCCTTAAGTGAGACAAAAAGAAAAAACGGCGCTGCATCATGCAGCGCCGCCGTAAGCATCTTACTTTTCCTTGCGCTGCTCGCAATGCTGATTTGCAACGCTGCAGGAAGTCTTGCTTGCAGACTGGCATGAAGTCTGGCACTCACCGCATCCGCCGGTGACTCTGGACTCAGCCATATCTCTTGTTGTGATAGTCTTGATTCTCTTCATTTTGAATCCCTCCGTCAGTTTTTAATCCTTATGTAGGATACCATTACTCCGCTCTTCTGTCAATCTGACGTTCCAGGTTGAAAGACATTCTAATCGTTTATCTCAACTGAGAAAAGCGTATTGGAATCTTTGAACGACTTGTCTGCAGGTTCCTTGCTCTTTACCTCATCAACCAGGTAGTCCGCGAAGCTGGCTGCATCATAGACCTTGGTTTCAGCAGAAGCTTTCAGGTCTTCTTTAGCTGCTGCAGCATCTGCGATCTCTTTTTCAAGAGCGTCGAATTCAGCTTTTGCTTCGGCTATAAAGGTAGGTATTTCGGGTGCTTCAAAATTCGCAGGAATGCCTGTTCTAGGCACCTCGAGTGTATCGCGCTTTTCGAAAGGCGTCTTTTCTCTCTCAGGAGCAGGTGCCGGTTCGTGATTCTCAGGAGCTGCTGTGATCCTGAATTCGAACACTGCCTCTTTTCTCATGTCCCTGTTGACTATTCTGATCCTGTCAGCCTTTCCGTCGGTGCTGTCAGCCTTGACGAGAATGTCCTTTGCCTCTCCTGCTGCGATATCAAGAGTTACATCCTGACCTGGGATAGGCGGAAGATCCCAGTTTCTGGTGTCCGGATTATATGCTGTGTGGAAGAATCTGATCTTTCCTACCGTAACGTTTATGTGATATATGCAGTCCTGATTGACACTCGGAAGCAGGCATTCACTCTGCTTGTCGCCAAGCTGCCCCCTGAGGTTGACAGTTCCTTTTGCCGTCTTATATACGAGGCCTCTGTACTCATGGCGTGAATGAGCCTGTTCGCTTACGATGACAACTTCACAAGGACAGTTGTTGATCACATATTCGGTAGTCGTTCCGACAGAATTCAGCATGTCCTCCTTGGAAGACTTAGTCATGACTACGAGATCTGCTCCGGTTTCGCGTACCGCTCTGACGATCCTTACTCCTGCTTTACCTACAGCTGACAGTTTTGTAACCTTGTATCCGTCAAACTCTTCAGCTATGAGATTGAGTTTTTCATCGAGTTCCCTGACAGCAGCACTTTCCACGTCGCTCCTGACCGAATATCCGAGTCTCTCGTCTATCATCATAAGTACGATATCCGCATCCTCCGGGGAGTAATGCTTCTTAACGTATGCGATCGATTTCAGACTGCGAGGTGTTTCTTCGATTGGGATAAGTATCTTTTTCATAAGTTTATCCTCTTCTATATTCCCAACATTTTAACTGTTTAATTGTAGCACGCGAATATTGATATTATCAATTTTATTAATTCTATTTAAGGAACTTGCTGTTGTTTGTAAGTATGAAGATCTCAGCGATTGCGTAGAGTACCAGATAGTCATCATCATATGAATTTATGATGTCATTTCTGCACCTGCCATACTCATCAAACAGAAGATTCGGAGAGCCTCCGATAACCGCTTTCAGCTTTCCCTCGTGCTCTATCATGTAGTTGCAGGAGATCCTTGCCTTCATGCATGACGGGAAGAGTATCATTGTGAAAACTCCTGCATCGGTATCTGCCTCAAAGCCTTCTCCGCGTGAGTCCCGGAAACGTCTGATCTCTCCGAAATGCTCTCCGTCCGAGAACAGCTCAAAGCCGGCAGACTCTGCAGGGTATCCCTTTTTATCGAAAGCGTGAGGCACCACAGATGCCATCTCATTGCCATCCGCATCGAATACTTTTGCTGTAAACGGGCGCAGTGAAGTCTCTACCCTGAGCACGTCATTGCCGTCTGAATCCCTGAAGTAACCTTCGGCCGAATTGTGATAATAAAACCTGTAAAAGTCCATGGTCTCAGGTACCTTTGCACCTCTGTCCTCATGGAGTTTTCCTATCAGCTCCGTCAGGTGTCTTACCAGCATAACTGACGCAAGCTTGAATCCGGCAAATACTGCATATCTTTCAGGAGTCACTTCAGCTTCCTGCGGATTTACCAGGTTATCAAACCTGTACTCGTCTTCCTCTTTTCTGATGATGTTCTCGAGCCTGGTAACATGTTTTATATCGATGTTATTTTTGCTTCGCGAAATCACCACGCAGTCTTTGAAACTGCACGGTCCGAACACGATGCTTTCACCGGCGAAACCCTTGTGTTCAGCTATCCATGGCTTTCCGAGCGGCGTGTCGAGATCCTTCAGCTTTTCGTAGATCTCGGTGATGCTCATATCAGTCTTTACGATTTTCTCATAGATGCTGCGGTCATTCCGGGTTCCCCCGCCGCGGTTCCAGAAAATTCCGAACGCGATCAGCAGAGTGATGCCGCCCATGATGAATCTGCCTACAGACATCATGAGCAGGCCCAGTATCACTGCCAGAACTCCAACGGCGGTTATCGCTTTATCTTCTTTCATGTGGGATGATATCTCCTTTAAATACCCTTTTTTATGAAAGCAGAGCGTCGACAGCGTCCCTTACTGCCTTGCGGTTCTTCTCTGCCTCATCTGCTGTTGCACCCTGAGCCATAACATAAGTCTTGATCTTTGGCTCAGTACCCGAAGGCCTTACTGCAACAGCGCATCCGTCAGCAAGCTTGTAGAAGAGAACGTTGCTCTTTGTGAAGCCCGGAACATCTCCAAGGTAATCCGTTACGCTTTCAACCTTGAGGCCGATCTCTTCAGGAGCATTCTCTCTGATTCGTGCCATAACGGCTTCTCTTCTTTCATTCGAATCAAAGCCTCCGAATACTGTGGATTCTGTGTTCTCAACGAAATATCCATACTTCTTGTAGAGAGCCATGAGTCCGTCATATACCGACATTCCCTGTGCCTTATAGTAGCAGGCCATCTCAGCCATCATCATAGCTGCATATACAGCATCCTTGTCTCTTGCATAGGATCCGCCGAGGAATCCGATGCTCTCCTCAAATCCGAAGAGGAAGTGCTCATCACCGTTCTCGTCAAGGTCCTTGATTTTCTCGCCGATGAACTTGAATCCTGTAAGTACGTCGTACATCTTTACTCCGTTGTCTGCTGCAATCTTGTCTGCCATAACAGTCGAGACGATGGACTTGCAGACGAATGGCTTTTCAGGCATCTTGCCGAGTTCTTTTCTGACTGTGAAGATGTAGTCAAGCATGAGGCATGCTTCCTGGTTGCCCGAAAGGATCTTGTATCCGTCCTTGGCCTTTACAACTGCACCGCATCTGTCGCTGTCAGGGTCTACGCCGATAACGAGCTCTGCGTCGTTCTTCTTTGCATACTCGATGGCAAGTGCAAAGCCTTCTGTATTCTCCGGGTTAGGTGACTTTACAGTCGGGAAGTTTCCGTCCGGTATCATCTGCTCTTCTACCGGGATTATTGCTCCGTAGCCCTGTCTCCTGAGGATCTCAGGAACCAGTTTGTAGCCTGCGCCATGGAATGGTGTAAAGACGATCTTCATGTCTTTCGCTACCTGATCGATATACTTGTGTGTGATCGAAGTCTCCATGACCTTGCCGATGTAGATCTCATCCATCTCGTCTCCGAGGATCTCGACGAGTCCTTCAGCTACAGCTTTGTCATAGTCCATGGTCTTTACATCCCTGAAGATGTCGACTTTTGCTATCTCGGCAGATACTATGTCCGCATGCTCAGGTCCGAGCTGTGCACCGTCAGCCCAGTATGCCTTGTATCCGTTGTATTCTTTAGGGTTATGGCTCGCAGTAATGTTGATACCTGCGATCGAGCCGGTCTCCCTAACGGCAAATGAAAGCTCAGGTGTAGGACGCATGTCGTCGAAGATGTAGACCTTAATGCCGTTGGCAGCAAGTACTGCTGCTGCCTCTTCTGCGAACAGTCTCGAATTGTTTCTCGAGTCATGTGCGATAGCTACACCGTTTCCCTCAGGAGAATCGCCGCCGATCTGTCCGCCGTTTGCGATTATGAGATTTGCCAGACCCTGTGTCGCATATCTTACGGTATATACGTTCATCATTCCGATGCCGGCTCCCATAATGCCTCTAAGTCCGGCAGTACCGAAAGTAAGCATGGCCTTGAATCTGCCTTCTATTTCCAGATCATTGCCTTCAATTGCTTTCAGTTCTTCCTTTGTCTTTTCATCAACTACATCTGATGTCAGCCAATACTCGTACTCTTCTCTGTAAGTTCTCATTTCTGTCCGCCTTTCTTTAACCTACTTCTTCAAACTGCGAGTTGTATAATTCTGCATAGGCTCCGCCCTTAGCGAGCAGTTCCCCGTGTGTGCCCTGTTCCACTATGTCGCCGTGATCCATAACCAGGATCAGATCGGCATTCCGTATGGTCGAGAGCCTGTGCGCGATGATGAAGCTCGTCCTGTCTTCAGTAAGAGCATCCATCGCCTTTTGGATTTCTTCTTCCGTTCGTGTATCTACTGACGAAGTCGCTTCGTCGAGTATCAAAAGTCTTTTGTCCGCCAGAACGGCACGCGCTATCGTAAGGAGCTGTCGCTGTCCCTCAGAGATGTTTGTAGCGTCTTCATTGAGTATCATTTTATACCCGCCCGGCAGTGCTTTTATGAAGTGATGCGCCTTGGCTGTCTTTGCAGCTCTTATGATCTCTTCATTTGTGGCTCCTTCTCTGCCGTATGCGATGTTTTCTCTGATAGTGCCGCTGAACAGCCATGTATCCTGAAGTACCATCGCGAAGTTGTCGCGAAGCTCCTTACGTGTAAATTCCCTGATGTCATGACCATCAATAAGTATGGCTCCACCGTCAACATCATAGAACCTCATAAGTAATTTTACCATAGTTGTCTTGCCTGCGCCCGTAGGACCTACAATTGCTATCTTCTGGCCAGGCTCAACTTTTGCGCTGAAGTCTTTTATTACCGGATGATCCTTTTTATATCCGAATCTTACGTGTCTGAATTCAACAGCGCCTTTGATCTCGCCCATTTCATCAGCTGCTCCCGGAGCATCCGCTTCTTCCTCTTCGTTAAGGAATTCAAAGACTCTCTCAGCAGCGGCTGCCATGGACTGTACCTGATTCATTATCTGAGCGATATCCTGTATAGGCTGTCCTATGTTTTTGACATACTGGACGAATGCCTGAATATCTCCGACTCCTATCGCGCCTCTGACGCAGAAGATACCTCCCGCGACAACGACTGCCGCGTAACCCAGATTGCTCACTATCCTCATCAGAGGACGCATCAGGCCTGAGAGAAACTGTGACTTCCACGCGGATTCATAGAGTTTTTCATTTGATTCGTTAAACTCAGTTTTGACAGCCTCTTCCCTGTTGAAAGCCTTGACTACCAGATGGCCTGAGAATGTCTCTTCTACATGCCCGTCTATTATACCAAGATACTTCTGCTGAGCAGCGAAATGCTTCTGGGATATCTTTATGAGCATGCCCATCACGAGGGCAGAAAGAGGTATTACCATAAGGGCGATCAGCGTCATAGTGACATTGATGGTAAGCATCACGACTACTATACCTGTCATACTTATTATAGCCCAGATGAAGTTCGAAATGCTCTGACTTAATGACTGTCCGAGGGTATCAACGTCGTTTGTGATTCTCGAAAGAATCTCACCTGTCTGAACACGCTCAAAATAGCCTATCGGCATGCGGTTGATCTTTTCGGAAATATCACGCCTCATCCTGTAGACGATCTTCTGCGTGATGTTTGTCATGATCAGGGCCTGTATATACTGAGCGATCGCGCCTATGAAATAAAGCGCCATGGTCAGGAGCAGAACATGCGCTACGGCCTCAAAGTCTATGCCGCCGGTGCCATGTATCTTGTTCATAACTCCTTTCGCAAGAAGGGTCGTAGCCCGCCCCATCACCTTAGGACCTACTGTCTCAAAAACTGTGGCAATCGCGGACACAACAATAACTACAGCCACAGCAAATTTATACCCGCCCATGTATCTGAGCGTGTCTGCCACCGCCTTGCGGAAATCCTTAGGCTTTTCGCCCGGAGCAAGTATGCTGCTCGGACCGCCGCCACGCCTTCTCTGTCGCTTGCCGTCGCCCTGTCCGGTCTGCGGTTCTTCGGCTTCCTGTCCGGTCTGCGCTTCGTATTCTGTTTTCGGCTTCTTTTCTTCGCTCATTTGTTATGCGAGCGCTGCCTCCGACAGCTGCGATATCGCTGTATCTCTGTATATGCTGCAGGTCTCCATAAGTTCCTTATGGGTGCCCTTGCCTACTATCCTTCCTTCATCCAGCACGATTATCTGTTCCGCATGGAGAATGGTCCCCACTCTCTGTGCCACAATAACGCGTGTACTGTCAGTTATATGCTCTGCCAGCGCCTTTCTCAATGTGACATCCGTCTTCATATCGAGAGCCGAGAATGAATCATCGAAAAGCATTACCGCTGGTTTTTTGATCACAGCCCTTGCGATCGCAAGTCTCTGCTTCTGACCGCCTGATACGTTTGCGCCTCCCTGCGATACTTCCCTGCCAAAGCCTTCAGGTCTCTCATCTATGAATTCTGTCGCCTGCGCTATTTCCGCAGCCATCCTCAGTTCTTCATCGCTTGCGTCCTCATCGCCCCAGCGGATGTTTTCAGCCACTGTTCCCGAGAAAAGAATGCCCTTCTGAGGCACATATCCGATGGCATCCCTGAGAGACTCAAGACTTATATCCCTGACATCGATTCCTCCGACTGTGACCCTTCCTTCTGTTACATCGAAGAATCTCGGTATAAGATTGAGGAGAGTAGTTTTTCCGCAGCCTGTTGCGCCGATTATGGCTGTCGTTTCACCAGGCTTCGCAGTGAAGTCAATATCCGTGAGAACATCCTCTTCGGCATCAGGGTATCTGAAAGTTACATGCTCGAATCTGATTTCAGCGCCTTTTTTGTGGCCGCTCTCCTCTTCTGTTTTCAGGACAACCGCGTCATCCTTGTCTTTTATGGACGTTTCAGTGTTAAGTACTTCATAGACCCTGTCAGCAGCTATCCCCGCTCTTGGGATAAATATGGCCATGCTGGCTATCATAAGGAACGAGAACACTATCTCCATGGAATATGCGATGAATGCTGTCATCGTGCCTACCTGAAGACCGCCCATGTCGATCCTTTTCGCCGCAACCCAGGTGATCCATATGGAAAGACCGTACATTATGATCATAAGGATAGGCGTGATCGATATCATGGCCCTGTTTACGAAGAGCTGATTTCTGTAGAGATCGGTGTTTGCCTTATCGAAGCGCTCCTCTTCAGTTTCTTCCCTTCCGAAAGCGCGTATTACCTGTATGCCTGTCAGTATCTCACGGGATACGGCATTGAGAGCATCAATAAGCGACTGCATTATTCTGAACTTCGGCATCGCTATAACAAACATGGCCCCCGCCATGATCAGAATCGCTATAACGCCTGTCACTATCACAAAGTTCATATGGGCATGAGTCTGATACACCTTTATGATCGACCATGTGCATATGCACGGCGCGAACAGCATCATACGCAGCATCATGGTGGATGTCATCTGTACCTGCTGAATATCATTAGTGGCGCGTGTTATAAGGGATGATGTCCGGAATTCGTTCATCTCGGCATTTGAGAACGACATTACATTAGCAAAAAGGCGGGATCTCAGGTCGCGCCCTATGCTGGCTCCGACTCTTGCCGCGAGGAGTGATATCAGAGTTGTGAATATCATTACCGAAACGGACATGAGAAGCATCAGACCGCCGCATCTGAACATAAAAGCGTTCTGAATGGCCAGAAGATCGAGTCCTGCTTCCTGGTCACAGTCCCCGGCATAAGCAATTCCCATAGCAAGCATATTGCTGTTTGTTCTGTTGCTGCCCCCTCCAATATCTTCAATGTTTTCTGTCCCTGAACCGGCCAGAGCCTCTGCTTCAGCTATAGTCTCCCCGTTTTTCTCAGCATACCGGGTCACTATAGGCGTAAGAAGCTCCGTATCGAGAGATTCAAGCTCTTCGTCCGACATATCCCTGCGTCTGTAAACAGCAACACCATCCGGATTGTTTTCCGCTGAGTCAGTGAGGAATGAATCCTCCCAGAGCGATCGCTGCCCGTCTGTCATCAATGCGCCTGCTGCATCGAACTCGGATACCGTTATCGCCTCAGGAACTATATGCTCTATTCCCCTGTTCTGGATGCCCGTATCAATAAGAGCCTGGGTGTATTGAGGCAAATTCATCTCACAAAAAGCCTGTCCTGCCATAAGAAGCAGAACAAGCAGTGCAGTCCATTTATAAGGTATCAGTGTTCTGAAGAGATTCTTCATTTATCAGTCGTATTTTGAAGTCCTTGTTTCATCTATACTGCCAACACACTCGAGTGCGCGCGATATGTCCTCCAGGCATGTGACCTCTATCACGTTGTCACGGTCGAGCTGTCTGCAGAATCCCTGGTCCCTCATGTCATCAAGGAAGGTGAAGATGCGGTCATAATAACCGTTTACGTTGTAGATCATTACAGGTTTGTTGACCTTTCCGAGAAGGCCGAGACGTTTATAAGTCATGACTTCGGTGATCTCATCGAGTGTACCCATTCCACCCGGAAGAGCAATAAAAGCGTCTCCGTTTTCGATCATCCAGTTTCGTCTTGTTGACATATCATCGGAGATAACGACTTCCGCCAGATCGTCACGTGTCTCTTCTGCCAGAACAAAGAACTGCGGCGTGACCCCTATCGCCTCGCCGCCGCCTTCGATCAGAGCATCCGAAACAGCTCCCATCATTCCGGAATTACCGGCTCCGTAGATGAGTGTGTAACCATTGGCTGCCATCCACGCGCCAAGTTCCCTTGCTCGTGCGATGTATTCAGGATCCATTCCAGTCGCTGCTCCGCAATATACCGTTATATTCATTTACATCACCGATCTGGCCTGCATGTCTTTCAGCACCGTATCATCTTCATTTTCCTTATCCCATTCAGGGTCGTAGAACAGGTTAAGTCTTAGTTCGTTTGATATCTTTCTGAGCAGTCTGCAGCCCGCTATACTATTGCCCTGAGCATCGAGAGCCGGCCCGAATACACCGATGCCCGCACGCTTGTCAGATACAGAAAGCAGTCCGCCGCCTACCCCGGATTTTGTAGGAATGCCCACCTTAATGGCGAATGTTCCCGATCCATCATACATACCGCATGTAAGCATAAGAGTTTTTGCTATACGCGCGGTACGTGAAGACATGTATCTCCTGCCGTCTTCGGTACATACACCGTCGTTGGCAAGTATCCTCCCCAGATTCGCCAGTGATTCGGCAGTGACATTCATAGAGCACATCTTTGTATAGAATCTCAGCGTATCCTCTACATCAGTCGTGATGATGCCCTTGCTCTCAAGCAGGTACGCGATAGAGCGGTTGCGGGAGCAGGTCTTCATCTCGGAGTCGAATACCGACTCATTGAGTTCTATTTCAGAATCAGCGCAGATGTTTCTTGTATATCTGATCATATCCTGAAACGATACCTCCGGAAGCAGCAGTCCGCAGACCGCCAGGGCCCCGGAGTTGATGAGCGGATTATATGGCTTTGAATTGCTGACATCGAGCTCAACCAGGGAGTCAAAAGCTTCTCCCGAAGGCTCCATGCCGACCTTTCTGAATACCGGTTTGAGTCCGCACACCTCGAGCGCAACTATAAGCATTATTACTTTCGAAACAGACTGTATAGTAAATCTGGTGTTATAATCTCCGAGACAGATCTTTTCACCCTTCAGAGGGTAAAGGCATATTCCGAGCTGATGCGGATCCATCTTTCCAAGTTCAGGGATATATGTTGCGACTTTGCCGTTAGGGATCTCCTCTCTGGCAAGGTTCATCGCCTTTTCGATCATCTCCGTTGCTTTCTTTGTTTCTATCAGCTGATAGTGCTTGTCAATAACAGGTTCCATCGTAATCGTTTCTCTCCCGACAAGCTTTTCATTATTGTTGTCAGCCATTATGTCCTCCCATGTGTGACTTCTGCTGCACGTTAACGATCTGTTGATAATGCATTTTACAAGCAGTTTACAGTTACTTAATTGTACTACATGGGTGGCGTTTTTGAAATACGCACACACATTAATCCCCTGACCGGGGTTAACTTTTCACAGCTCTTTTGCTACAATGCAAAGTACCAGAGAAAAGAATCCCGGGAGGCTGAAATGTCAGATAATCACGAACACGGTCACACTCATACGCATGAACATTTTCATGAGCATACACATGTAGATGAATCCGGTCACGAATACACACATACACATGTACACGGTGACGGATCGCACCACCATGATCATGGACATGTCCATTCGCCAGAACATACAAAGTCGGTACTTAACAGAATGAGCCGCATAATCGGACACATGGAATCCACTAAGCGCATGGTGGAGGACGGGCGTGACTGTTCTGAAGTGCTGATACAGCTTTCAGCGATCGAGTCAGCCATAAAGTCGGTCAGCCGTGTGATCCTTAAGGAGCACATGTCTACCTGCATAATAGATGCTGTCAAGAAGGACGATCTGGAGGCCATTGAAGAGCTCAACAAGGCGATCGACAAGTTCATCAGATAATATCATTCACAAATATATAAAAACGGAGCATCAGCCGATGCTCCGTTTTGGCTTTTGTTGTTTTTATGCTTATTTGTAAGCTGCTGCGAGCTCTTCAGCAAGAGCCTCAAGCTGTGCCCTGCTGTCATCATTGAGCGCAGAAACGATCTTTACATCGTTCTCGCAGTATGTCATGTTTTTGCAGCCTTCGAGCATGCCCTTCATAACTTTGGCAGCCTGCGGTGCCCATGATCCGTTCTCAATGAACGCGACTCTCTTATTCTGATAGTTGCGCTCAGTCAGCGATTCGATGAACTCTCTCATGAACGGGAAGATGCCGTTGTTGAAAGTAGTTGTAGCAAATACGACCGTGTCATATCTGAACGCGTCTTCAACAGCTTCAGCAATATCGTCCCTTGCAAGGTCCGTAACCTCTACGGCAGGTACTCCCTTTGCCTCGAGCTTCTCAGCGAGGAGCTCAACTGCTTTCTTAGTGTTGCCATATACTGAAGTGTAAGCGATCACAACGCCCTGAGACTCTGACTCGTACTTCGACCATGTATCGTAAAGGCCGAGGTAATAGCCGAGATCAGAAACGAGTACAGGTCCGTGAAGTGCGCAGATGATCTCAATATCAAGCCCGGCAGCCTTTTTGAGAACAGCCTGCACCTGAGGTCCGTACTTTCCGACGATACCGAAATAGTAGCGTCTTGCCTCGCATGCCCAGTCATCGTCCTCTTCGCTTGTTTCGCCGATCTTGTCGAGTCCTCCGAATCTTCCGAAAGCGTCTGCGGAGAACAGCACCTTATCTGTTGATTCGTAAGTCATGATAACCTCAGGCCAGTGTACCATCGGTGCAGTGACGAAGTTCAGAACATGACCGCCAAGGTCGAGAGTGTCACCTTCCTTTACAACGACTCTTCTGTCTGCAAAATCTTCACCTTCAAAGAAGTTCGCCATCATTGTGAAAGCCTTCTGGGACGAAACTATCTTTGCCTCCGGGAATGCTTCCATGAATCCCATGATCGATCCGGAATGATCCGGCTCCATATGCTGGATGACGAGGTAGTCAGGAGCAGCTGCAACCTCTTTTACCTTGCCGATCCACTCATCTGTAAAGTGACCGTCAACGGAATCCATGACGGCAATCTTGTCGCCTTTTACGACATAGGAATTGTATGCCATTCCTTCAGGAACGATATAATGGCCTTCAAACAGGTCGATGTCATGATCATTGACACCTACATACAGGATATCATTTGTAATCTTCATTCTTGAATTATCTCCTTGGTTTAATTATTCTGCTTTCCAGAGTGAGTGCAGGTTGCAGTATGCATATACCGCCTCTACTTCATCGCCGTCGCAGATCTTGAAGCATGCAGCAGGAGCCTCTCCCGGTTTGAGAGCTTTTCTCTGGTTGCCCTGCTTTGTCTTAAGCGCGATCCATTCGATATAGTGCTCAGGAATCATAGGATGCTCTACGGATCCAACCTTTACCTCTACTACGTCACCCTTGACCTCAAAAGCAGGTACATGCTTTTCTACAGCGGCATCAGTTGTTCCAGGTACGATTTCCTTCATAGGCTCTCCGCAGCATATAACAGGAACGCCTGTCTTCTTTACGATAGCTACGATCTGTCCGCAATGTGCGCACTGATAAAACTTCATTTCCATAATTATCCTCCCGGTAACAATCACCCTTTAATTCATCCTGATAATTGTAGCATAGCGAGGCAAAACGGGCAATTGTAGGTCTGCTTTTTTGTTGACGGCTATCACTTTAGCATGGTAAATTAGTGTATCTGATCACACATAAGAAAGCGGCTTTAAAACACCGGATGGAGGACTGAAGATGAAGACTTTACCATTCAGATATGAAGTTATGGACGGCAAGGGTGAGCCTATGTTTATAGATTTCAGGAGAGCAACAGTAGATGATCTTGACAAGGTGATCGCTCTCCAGAACGAGATAGTAGAGGCACTGCCGGATAAAGACCTGTATGCGACTTTTACCAGAGAGGAATCCCTTGGCCAGCTTGAGCATGATATCTGCATGATGGCCGAGTGCAACGGTGAGGTCGCAGGATATTCTGTCATGATACCGAACGACCCTGACAATCCGGAAAACTACGGAAAATACTTCAACTACGACAGAGAGCAGCTGGCAAAGACAGTATCCATGGATCTTACTATGGTTGCTCCTAAATACAGAGGCCGCGGTATACAGCGTATTTTCAACAAACTGCGTCTGGGAATGGCTTCAGAGATGGGGGCTACAGAAGCGCTGACTACCATCTCTCCTGACAACCCTTACAGCTACAGGAACTTCCTGGTACTGAACTTCGATATCGTCGATGAAAGAGAACTGTACGGCGGAAAGAGGCGCTACATACTCAGGAAAGAATTCTGACAAATAAAACTGACATGAGAAAAGCGGGCAACGCGCCCGCTTTTATGGTTATTATTTTATCGCTGCTGTAAAGCATACTTTACCTTCTTCATTGAGAGCTCCTATCTCCATGAGCCAGTCTTCTGACGGACGTTTCACGAACTTTATAGTTTCACCCTCATAACACTGAAGGTGATACTGAAGATCAAGTTCCGTTATATTCATCTCTGCGATCTGCGCGCATGTGAAGCAGCCGAGCATGGCTCTCACATAGTTGCCGTTGTTAAAGTGTCCACCCCTGTCGATATCAACAGAGCGTATCTTATACTCTCCTATCAGCTCAGCATCATCGAATTTTTTGCTGATTCTGGTAAAAGGCCTATCGTCAGGCGGTGCGAGAGCGTAATCTGAATCCGGGTATATACCCTCCATAAGAGCAGGTCTGAAATTTTCCCTCTTCAGCAAAGCCCATATGCTTCTGACGTATGCGATCTGTTCGCCGTCTTTATTCAGCTCCCAGTCTCTTTCACATACGACTCTTTCCGCCGGCTGTATCCATGTGGTCTCTTCAAGCATCTCCTGCACCATCGGCCTACTGTTAATTTTAAGCCTGACCTTTGAGACTATCCAGAAAAGTCCTTTCTCCTCAAGTTCAAGCGCACCGATGCCTATTGTTTTTGCATGGTATCCGGCAATATCCTGAAACATGTCGAGAAAGCCCGGTATGCTTATACGCGAAGTCTCATCGCACATGCTGGGCAACGCTCTTATAGCCTCTGTGTAGCTGCAGTTTACCTTGCTCATAAAACTTACCTCCGGTCTGTGCTGTCAATAAAGTATTTTACAGCACCGACCATTCCGGCATTGTTACCGAGCGCAGCGGCTTTTATCTGAAGTTCGGATGCCATGTCAGGAGTTACAGTTCTGAGCACCTTATCTCGTACCGGCTTTATGAGGAGATCATTCTGCGCTGAGACGCCGCCGCCTATAAGCACAACCGTAGGATCAAATATATGCACCAGTCCTGTTATACCGGCCGCGATCTCATCTGTCCAGCCGTCAAGGATCTTCAGTGCGCTGTCATCCCCCGATGCCGCTGCTTCGAATATCTCTTTTCCATTCGGCCAGTCTTTTCCTGATGCAAATGCTCTTCTGACCAGGGCTCCGGTCGAAGCAAAAGTCTCATAATGTGAGCTCCACTTGCCATCGCCGGTCATAAGCAGATCGGCATGCGTAGGGAAATGACCGATCTCTCCTCCGAATCCGTGAGCACCTTCAATAAGCCGTCCGCCGGAAACTATACCGCCGCCGACGCCGGTACCCAGCACAACGCAGATAACATCCCTGACTCCCTTTGCAGCTCCGATCCAGGCTTCCGCAAGAGCCACACAGTTGCCGTCATTAGCTATGGTTGCCCTGATGCCGTATTTTTCCGAAAGCGGTCCTGCAACGGATGTAAACGACCAGTTCGGTATATTGCCGCCGTTCTCTGCTACGCACCCTTTAGTGGTATCGATGCATCCTGCAGCTGAAACACCAATGCCTTCGAAATCACCAGCTTCAAGGCCGGATTCGGCAATAAGAGCATCTATTCCGCGCATCAGAGTCTCCATGACAGTCTCGTTTCCGCTTCTGTCGATAGGCACCTCTCGACGCATGCTGACATTGCCCTCGTCATCTACGATACCCAGCTTTATGAAAGTGCCTCCTATGTCTGTTCCAAGATATTTTTTTCCCATTTTTTCCTCTTTTACCTCTAAACAATCTCAAGCATTTCGATAGTAAAATTGAGCGCCTTTCCCGCCATCTCATGATTGCAGTCGAATGTGATGTTTTCTTCATCCTGATGCGTAACAAGCGCATCGAAAGGTCTTCCAAGCTCATCCTGAAGCATGACCTTGTCTCCGGTCTCTATTCCATCGAGTCCCTGAATAGATGCTTTAGGAACTGTAATGACCATGTTAGGGTTCGGCATTCCATACGCTTCTTCAGGTTCAAGATGAACATCAATTATATCGCCGACCGCCATCTCAGCTACGGCTTTGTCGAACCCTCTGATCATGTCACCGACTCCGCAGACAAACTCAAGCGGCATGCCGCGGTCATATGATGCATCAAACTGAGTTCCGTCATCAAATGTTCCCTTATAATGTACTTTGACTTTTTTTCCTACATTTGTACCTTCGAAGAAATAGAGTGGCGCAAATGACTGACCGCCTCCGCAGCCCGCACATCCTGCGCAGTCCTGAGGACTGCATCCTGCTTCGGCATGTTCATGCTCATGCCCGTGCTCATGGTCATGGTGATCGCAGTTTACCCCTGTATTAACGAGTTCACCTGCAAGATATGCAGCTACCGCCTCATCAGTATTGCCCTCTGCACCTGCACAGACCTCAATGCCTGCTTCAGCAAGCGCATCCTGAGCACCCTGACCCATTCCGCCGCAGATAAGTACATCTATATCACTATCCTTGAGCAGCCATGCCAGTGCCTCGTGACCTACTCCGTTTGAGTTCATCACTTCAGCAGAGGCTACTCTTCCGTTTTCTATTTCGTAAACTTTGAAATTCTCTGTTCTTCCGAAATGCTGAAAAACATTTCCGTTATCATAAGTGACAGCTATTTTCATCTGAATAAACCCTCCAATTAAAATCCAAGATTATCATTGACCAGGATCACGAAGATCCTGTCATCATGTCTCGAGTACCTTGTTATAAGGAACTGGCAGCAGATAGTATCAGGCGACTTGCAGTCCATGCATGATCCCGTCTTTGAGCAAGGTGTATCGAGGCCAAACCTCTGTGCGTTGACCGGTGCCGCAACATTACGTGCCCTCTTCATTGCACTGTCAACATCCTTGCAGACTTTATTCATTCCTACAATAAAGACGACTTTCTTTGGTCCATAGGCAATAGCTGACACCCTGTTTGCGTTGCCGTCAATGTTTACAAGGACTCCGTCTTCTGTCATTGCATTGCAGCTGGCGAGAAACACATCCACATCGTACGCTGCCAGAGCGGCTGCGCGCTTGTTGTCTGACAAATCCCTGTCGATAAACTTATAATTACCGAGCTTCATTGCATCAACGAGGCCGATTTCCCTTGCACTCACACTTCCGCCCATCGTTACCGTGCTTCCGTCAGGAATGATCTCAAGTGCTATCTTCAGGGCTTCAGCCTTGCTGTGAGCATAGAAGCCCTTTATGTTCCTTGACTCAAGGCCTTTGATGATTTTCTGGGAAAGCAGATCATTTCTCTTGGTGATCATTTCGTTCATAATGTCCCTCCCTTATTATTCTATATGACGCTTCTGCGGGTCTCGACATCAACTCTTATAGAATCACTTGTATCGGCCGCTCTGCGTCCTTCTTTACTTGTTTCTTCGTTTAAGCACGGATCGGTTTCCTGCTTCTTCACAGGTTTCGCCGACTTGTCAACAGGTGTGGAATCGCCTATTCCGAGGGACTCCGAAACAACTCCCAGCGTTGATACCACCTTGCTTATATCTGTAGGCATGTAAATCTTTGTGGCTCTTCCGTCAGCGACATCTCTCAGCGCTTCAAGGCCCTTCAGTCTGAGGACACTTTCATCGATATGAGCTTCTCTAAGTTTTTCAAGTCCCTGTGCCTGAGCTTCATAGACCAGCCTGATGGATTCAGCTTCACCCTGAGCAAGTGCGATCTTGGCTTCTTTTTCAGCTTCAGCTGCGAGGACTTTGGCCCTCTTATCACCTTCTGCCCTTGATACTACGGATTCCTGATGAGCCTGAGCTTCGAGAACAGTCTGACGTCTCTCTCTTTCAGCCCTCATCTGCTTTGTCATTACTTCTTCTATTGCCGGAGGCGGATCGATGTTTTTGAGCTCAACTCTGTTTACTTTGATTCCCCATGGATCTGTAGCCTCATCGAGTATTGCCTCCATCTGGCTGTTAATGTTTTCTCTTGATGAAAGTGTTGTATCAAGTTCCATTCCGCCGATGATGCTCCTGAGTGTAGTTGCCGACAGGTTCTGAAGTCCTGCGATCGGATTTTCCACACCATAGGTGTATTTCTGAGGATCAAAGACTTTCGAGAAAACTACAGAATCAACTTTTACAGATACGTTGTCCTTTGTGATCACAGGCTGAGGCGGAAAGTCAAAGACCTGCTCCTTCAGGGATATCCTGTTTACGATATTATCTATTACAGGTATCTTTACATGGAGTCCTGCATACCATACGGATTTGAATTTTCCGAGTCTTTCAATAATATAGGCATGTTCCTGCGGCACGATCCGGATATTTGCCACTATTGCCCACAAAATCAGGACAGCGATTGCGAGATACCACATCTTTGATATTACTGAAGCAACTATTCCCGCTATAGCCAGGATCCCAATAAAAAATGATGAGACAGATGATGCCGACGCAGCAGGGCTCGCGGCGACCGGTCTGCTGATATTTCTTGGTACATTACTCATTCTGTTATCCTCCGTTTTTTTGTTTACAATAGTATAACACCATTCAGCCAATAACTCACCTTCAAGTCGGGCTTTCATTTCTTCAAAAAACGCGTAAAAAGCAAGTTTTCGCCAATAATTAGCATAGCCACGGTGTATTATATTTGATACAATATACGCATCATAAGATTCATTCCTATTTGGAACAGGAAATGGAGAAAAACTATGAAAAAAAGCTGTGAGAAAAAAATGCACCGGCTTCTTTGTTATGGTCTGGTTCTGACCATGGTATTTACGCCGGCTTTTTCAGTTTTTGCCGCAGAAGAAAACGGAGAAGAACAGAATTCCGAGGTCACAGCTGCAACTGAATCTACAACTGCAGAGACTCCTCAGGTACAGCCTGAACCTTCTTCTGACAGCATAGAAACGAATGCTCCGGATACTGCATCCGCAGAATCCCCTGAAGCTTCATGTGGAGAAACACAGGAAGCCTCTCCTGCACAGGCAGAAGAAACCGGCGGGAAACCGGAGACGGCCGAAACAGATGAAGAGGCGGAGACAGTCGAAGCAGATGCTGCAAAGGCTATAGAAAAAACCGAACAGCAGGCCAACGAAGATCCTGCACCGGCGGAAGCGGGCCCTTCTGTTTCCGTGCCTGCTTCTGATACAGGTCTGAAAAGTGCCGCAGGAAACTCCTCCCCGGAGTCTATCAGAATTGGAGACACTACTTTCAGCTCCGGTGGAGATGAATCATCCCATTGGTCTGACGGCAAAGGCTGGAAAAACATAGCCGGTCAGTATGTAGCCATGGTGGACTATGATGGCAGAAAGGCAGAGATATCTGCAGAAGAAGGTATTGTGACACTGGCTGTTTCCGGGGTCAACAGGATCGGTGCACTTAAAGGAAACTGTTCTTACAGGATCGCTGGCACCGGGATCGTTCTGATAGACCGCATAGAAATCGGGACCGGCAATACCATTACTTTGCACCCTAACAGTGCTAGTGCTGTCTACAGCGAAGGCAGCGCTGCCGTATTCGTAAAACAGGATGACGGCAGCTATAAGCTAATAAACGGTGATATAACCGGCATATTGGATGATAAATATACTCTGGATAATGTGGATCTGGTACTTCCGAAAGGAACGTCATTAACAGTTGGCGTTCTTGCTGCGCGTAAAGAGCTCTGGGACGGTGAAGGTACGGACGGACCTGTAACAGATGTCACTTTGTATACTACGGATCTTCCTGTTGATTGTGAAGATGCGATCCATGACCTCGGTATTGTTGAAATAGAAGAATATGTAGGCAGCGTTATCCTCGGAGAGAACAGCACCCTTACAATCGATGAAGGTGCTTCTGTTAAGCTTAAAAAGATACGGACCGGCTTTTCACATATTGAAGCTGAACTGATCGTAGAGGGAGCCCTGAATGTATTAGGAGTTCTGGAAGGTGGATTTATAAACATAAAAGATAATGGCTCTGTAACAGGAAACGGGACTGTCTTGTCCGCTGATGTCGACCTGGGTTCCGGAGGCACATTATCAAAAGATCTTCTCATGGAAAGAAGCGGTTTGTCAGTACATGGTGATAACAGGAGCATTATCCCGCCTAAGCTGCAAGACAGTGCCATATACCTGAAAGGATCCCTGATTGACATACCGGATCTGACTGCTTCCGGAAAATCATGGGTCGGCCTCAGCACTTCCGACACTTTATCATATAGTGTCATGAATAAGATCGGCAATATTACACTCGACCCAGGCAGCACCCTGGATATTGTATGTAATGATCATCCATATATTGATGATCAGATTAGACGCTCCAGATATGTAGAAGACGGTAGTCTCATGATATACGGAAGCATCACCGGAGGTGCAGTCAATGTACTCGGTGGATTTGTTGAATACACCGGAAGCAATACAGATAATCTGCCGGCAGTCCCTGTTCAGGATAGCTCAGATAGCTCGGTTAGCTTTGCTTCCCGGGTTTTTATCAATGTGACCGATACCGATTCCATCAATATTGGTTCCATGGACTTCCCTCTCAATATGACCAATGCAGCAGCTGCTGCCAGATTGAAAAACAATGAAATTTCTGTATCTAAGCTCTTTGTTCTGGATGCTTTGGTCTATAACAAGAGTATGGATGTCTATGCCCGGAAATGGATTGTAACAGGACAGGATGATCTGGCTTCGCTCAAAAGAGACTCGAGCCAGACCTACACCTGCGCTTCACTAATGGAGGCTTACAATCTGGAAGGGCAAAATGCATTTGGTACGATGAGCGCAGTTGAAATAATAGACTCTCAGCTGCAACGCCAGATCTACTACTTTGATGACCCTCAGTATTTTTCCATTGATAATGCCATTATGATTCGAATCCTTGATTGTACAGGACAAGGCGGGCAAGGTGGTTCAGCAGCAACACACACCAGTGCTTCCCTGACAGGCAGCGGTGTTATCGGTGGCCCTGGATCAGGTTCTGTGAAGGCCGGAACAGGAAAAGTTATTTTTAAAGGTACTTCATACACAGAGCCGGAGCCGGATCCGGATCCTTCACCAAAGCCAGATAATAATAACAATAACAATAATAATAATAATAACAACAACAACAATAACAATAACAATAACAATAACAATAACAGCAATAATAACAATAACAATAACAACAATAATAACAATAACAATAACAACAACAACAATAACAACAACAAAGCAGCCAGAACAAGCGCCGTAAATGTTTCTGCAGGAAAGGCCGCAGGGCTTGTTGTTACAGTATCTCTCCTTGAAACAGGTACTGAAGCTCCGCATGAGGCAAATCCGGAGACACCACAGATCTGGCACCTGGATGTAACATATGCGGGAACACCTGACACGGATCTTAGCGGGAACCCGATAAGAGCATCATTCCCATTCACAGTCCCTGAATCATGGGGAGATACGGCAGGTATTGCAGGCAATAACCTGTATGCCGTATTCGCTGATGAAAACGACACATTGACAGCATACAATGCGCAGTATGATACAGAAACCGGGGAGATATCGTTCGAAGCAGAGCAGACCGGGGATTTTGTGATAGTGCAGTTTAAATATGAGGATGAGCCATTTACTGAGGACTTCTATCGTGAATTGGCTGAGACTGAAGAGATAAAGGCTTTCCTTGCTGCATTACATGATGAACGTGAGTAAGGCAGAGATAAAATTTTTTCAGGTATTTCAAAAACCGCAAAACCCGTTGATAATAATCAACGGGTTTTTATCTAATACCCTAAAGTCCTGAAAGACCGCTCCTCTTCAACAACAGGAATGTCGGTAACATCCATATGCGTAATGCGTATGAACCGGCTCCGGTCTATCGCGATTATCATCTGATCTATTTGTTCCTGTGTTCCCTGGACCTCCATTGTAACGGTATAATCATAATTGTTCCTGACCCATCCGGTCACACCATACATTCCGGCTGCATACCTTGCCTGGTATCTGAAACCGACTCCCTGTACCCTTCCATGGAACACTATTCGTTGACGTATCATCTTTTCACCTGTCTGTTCTATTGACCCGCAATCAGTTCAATGAATTCCTTTGCTTCAGCTGCACCTCCGCAGTTTTTGAAGCTTTCGGATACCTTTTCAGCTCCCGCCTTATACTGCGGTTCGTTTATGACCGCAGTCAGCGCTTCCATAACATCCGCCTCTGATATCGACTTCAGTCTTACTCCGGCGCCCAGCTCTTCTGTTCTCTTTGCCACGGCATCCTGCTCAGGAGTCTGCGGAAAAAGAACGAGCGGCACGCCAAAGTACAGTCCCTCAGAAGCAGAATTCATACCGCAGTGCGTGATGAACGCGTCAGCGATCGACAGTACTGCCATCTGGTCTACTGATTCATACACCTGTATGTTCTCAGGGAGATCATCAAAATGGTCGGTATTTGTTCCCATTGAGATGATCACCTGCCAGCCGGTCGGCGCAAGCACGTTGATGCAGTTGCGGTAAAACTGTCTGTTCTGGTTTACGGTGCCCATCGAAATATATATGGTCTTATCTGCAGTCTTTTCTACAGGTTTCATGATTGGCCTTATTGACGGTCCAATGAAATGATATCTGTCAGAGAATGTATCTGAGCACGGCTGAAAGTAGCCTGAAGTATACACTATGGTATTAGTTTCGTTGTCGTTCTGTACGATATCGAGAAGGCTCTTCACCGGATATCCTTTTTCGCGCAGTCGTTTCAGCTGCTTGTTGATACGAGGCATTGCCATCAGCATCCTTGCGATGTCCCACGCGCTTTCCTGCATATACTTTGCCGAATATTTATTAAAAGCAAAAGTCGTGGTAGATGAAACATATGGCAGGCCATGTTTCATGGCTGCAAGCTTTCCCCAGAATGCTACGGAATCTGACACAACAACATCAGGCCTGATTTCCCCGATAACGCGGGAAGTCATCTCATCAAGCGCAAGTGTAGATGAAACGAGCAGTTCGGTCGCATAGACCTTATCCTTGCCGACGCGGTCCGCATTGCCCTTATCTTCCATCTCAAAATCGTATCCATCGCACCCTATAAATGTTGCGCCGGCTCGCTCGATTTTCTCTCTGAACTCCTCAAAGGAAAAATACCAGACCTGATGTCCGGCATCAGTAAGTGTCTTTACAAGACCCAGCGTCGGATTGGTATGTCCGTGTGCCGGAATACAAAACCATGCGATCCTCATTGAATGCTATTCCTCCGTTTTTTTATCTGTTTTGATCCTATTGTCCTGAACTCACCCGGGCTGCGGATCCTTACAACTCAGTTACTTCACTTTTTCGTAAGCATATCTCGGATAGTTATCCTCGACTACATATATGATCCCGCACCTTTTAAAACCCATCTTTTCCAGAAGATTCTGCATGATCACATTATCTGTATGTGTATCCATCCTCAGGTGTCCGCATTGCTCGAATGCCCAGCTGATGCAGAAATGACCTACCCCTTTTTCAGAACCATCTGAAGCGATTCTGTGAACAACTCCGTAAGCATCGCTGCCGAACCAGGTCCCATCTGTTATTTCACGGTAGGTCGGTTCAATATCGTGACCCTGTGTGAAGAAAAAAGTGCCGACAACTGCATCTTCGTCATTGGTACAGACATAACTGTTGCCTTCTTTTATGTCGTTACGTATCAGAGACACCGGCGGCCAGTTTGTCGGTCCCCACTGGTTTGGATTACCCGTCTTTTCCATGAAGTCCCTTGCGTAAGCATAGATCTTCATGATCTGATCCAGATCCGATTCCATGGTTTTTCTTATCTTCATACCAGGTATAACTCCCGTTATTTATATTTGAACAATCCGTGTTGGTTGCAGTAATACATTATGCTTTTTGTTCTGCCGATCTTGAAACGCGCCTCTGCATTTCCTTCCGGGTAAAGCTTTCTGATCTCACATCCATCATCCTTCACTGCCAGAATGAATGAAATGTAATGGGTCTTGCTCATTTCGTGCGGGATCGTCACATAGTACTCGTCTTCGACCTTTTCAATGTGGAGATGATGGCCATCATCCTCGGGCTCTGCCTCCAGCGCAGGCAATACTATCCCACAGCAACTGACTACAGCTTCTCCCGTGCTCTGGATCAGATTGCCGCAGATCGGGCATACGTGGATTTTCATTCGCTGCATCTTAAATGATCTGTTGGTATTTACCACTCCCTCACCGGAAAACAACTCTATTATCGACACTCCCAGAGCCTTAGCCAACGGCTCAATGAGGGATATGTCAGGATATCCCCTTCCGGTCTCCCATTTGGATACTGCTTTACCACTTACCCCAATGCTCTCAGCCAGCTGCTGCTGAGTCATCTTTTTATCTTCCCTAAGGCGTTTGATCATTGTTCCTGTCACATATTGATTCATGACTAATACCTCCTTATGGTGTTAGAGTAATATGTGATTCCACAGGGAACAACCTACGCTTAGTAGACAGAGGGTTCAATCATGGATACATTCTTACCTCGCAGTTTCCCTGAGCAAATTGCACAAATTCTTCATTACCCATGTCTTCGAAATAGCTGCGGATTATTCTGCAAATACCGCCATGAGTCACAAGAAGAGCGTTTGTTTCGCCCAGTTCTTCTATAAGCGGATATACTCTGGCCGCAAGGTCAAAAAAGGATTCGCCGCCGGGATATCTGACAAAGTATTCTCGCTTTGCTGCCTGATATTCCCTGTCAGACCTATCAACACCTTCAAACTTACCGAAGTCATGCTCAATCAGCCTGTCATCAATTTCATACCTGACACCGATTTCATTTGAAATAGCATCTGCAGTCTGCCTGGTTCTGCATAATGGTGAGCAAAGGAAAATATCTATCTTTATGTCTTTCAGAGAACGGGCAATTTCATGCGCCTGTTTTATACCCTCATCATTAAGAGGGATATCAGTCCGCCCTAAGACCTTATTAATAGCATTCCACTCAGTTTCTCCATGCCTTACAACGTATATCATTTTTCTGTCCTTTCACCGGAATCTCCTGTCACTTCTTTTTCTTTGGTGCCGGAAGCTCATCATACATTGCTTCAAGAAGTCCGCACAGAAACTGCTGTTATTACGATTAACTATAGCATAACGACGTATTATACGGAAATTAAGCTTTATTCAGTTTACCATCCCATGTTTTCAAGCCATCATGACCAGCTTGTTGGCTTTCAGGTCATTTATTATCATCCGCTTGTTCATCCATATCACCTTTCAAGATCCCTTACATCCCTGAACTGGTACAAAGCTATTGCGACCGCTGCAAGCATCACCCCGGAGATCATGATCACACAGGCGGCTCCACGCCCTACGCCGGTATTTCCTGCCTTAGCGATACTGTCTGCCAGCAGTCCAGCTGTTCCATACGCGACTACATAACCGATCTGCGACAGAAAACTTATCATACCCCATGCTCTGCCCTGCTTGTCTGCATCGATATTTGTCCTTACCAGATAATCCAGGCAATTGTTTGCGAAAGGCAGCATGAAAAAGAATAAGAATCCGAAGCATCCGATCAGCACTATGTTCTCCCGTAATCCAAATCCGATCATTGCCAGACCTGCCAGGGCAAGCGATAAGCTCAGAATACCCGTGAAGTTACTTTTCAGCCCCCGCGCACCGATAACTATGCTTGATACAAGCATTCCAAAGGCGCAGATAGTTTCGGTGATCCCAAGAACCTTGCTCGTCTGAAAATCGAGTATCATCGGCTCGGCCAGTATCTGCATCGCTCCCATGAAACATGTAATCACAGAAGATACAATAATGATTATCAGCACTCCCCGCTTTTCCGTTATGGCAGTCCATCCCTCACGGAAGTTTTCATAGAAACTGTCAGTTCTCTCCGGATTATGTGTGGCGATGCTCTTTTTGACTATCGCGGTGCATATCACCGTCAGGAAAAAGGTACTGATATCGATCATCAGCAGAAGCTTTACATCACTTACTGCAAGCAGCAATCCGGCTATGAGCGGTGAGATAAGATATCTTGCGCTGTTGGCGATACTCATCATGCCGCTTGCTCTTGAATATTCCTCCTTTGTCAGAAGGTCAGTAATGGTTGCTCTGTATGAAGGCTCAAGCAGCGATGAAAAAAACGAGCTTATGAACACACCCAGGCAGATCTGATATAGCTTTGCCTCACCAAGCATCATACAAAGCAGAATATACACAAGTCCGAGTGCCGACAGACCATCTCCTGCCATCATCAGCAGCCTTCTGTCATAGCGGTCAGCCAGTACTCCTGCAGGTGCACTCAGCAGCAGTGTCGGTAAAAATGCCAGCAGAGTTACCAGTGACATGTTGGCAGCGCTGCCGGTTTTCTGAAATACATACACGCCAAGGCCAAAACTTGTAAGGCCCGATCCGATAGCAGATACCAGCTGGCCGCTCCATAAAAGCAGAAATTTTTTGTAACTGGATTTATTTTTCATCCGCGCCTCCTTACCGACAGATTGTCGGTACAATGGTCCGATATAAGGGCTTACCTCTTATTACGGCAAGCCCCGGTCAAGTCTTACTTTTTTATTTTAGTGAGAGGGTTGTTTTTCTCGAATATCTTCATTATTGCAGCTTTAAGGCTGCCTTCTTCTGCGCCCAGTACTCTCTCGGTATGATAGATGAAAGCAAGGCTTTTTCTTTCCATCTGGTTCGGAGTCATATCCGTAAGAGCATCGAAAGCAATATTGGCGTATGTCATTATCATCTCAGCCGCCTCTTCAGGATAAGCCGAGTCAAAAGTTCCATCTGCATTCCCTTCTTCTATCAGCTTAGCTATCAGCGGAACCACACCACTCAGAAGCCGTTCCTGCATTTTCTGATGAAGAAGCGCATTCTGGGGTCTGTGTATCTGCTCAAATACCTCAGGGCCGGCCCCGGTGTTGAGATCAAGAGAAATGACAGCAGCTGACAGCCGTTCCAGAAGCGGCATAGAGCTGTCTGCAACGATAGCTGCTGCCCGGGATATACTCTGGCGAGTCATTCTCTCCACCATCGCATCAAGAATCTCCTCTTTTGACCCAAAGTGATGATAAAGAGTCCCTCTGGCGATACCTATCTTATTGATGATGTCGTTGGTGCTTGCGTTGTCGAAACCCTTTTCCGCGAAAAGCTGCTCTGCCACATCCAGGATCTCATTTTTCCTCTCTTCAGCTGTTTTTACGACTCTCATTACCGTTTTTTTCCTTTTTAAAAAGCTTACCGACAGGTTGTCGGTAAGCTAAAGATAACAGAGTATTTCAGTACTGTCAAGCATGAGCTCAGCTTATAAGTGCGCTCACAAACTCAGACCCCAGCCGGCTTCAAGCCATGCTTTGTCAGTTCCTATCTGATTTACGGAACTGTACCATGGGCTCGGCAGTTTGCCTGTGAATTCTGCTCCTCCGCACAGGACGTCGGTGATCCCCTGTGCCTCCGAACCCGGCAGATAACACATAACTATGCCGTCCCAGTCTTTGGCATAATTATCGATGAACACATTTCTGCCCGCCACAATGCAGCATACAGTCGGCTTTCCGAGTGCCTTCACCTTGTCTATGGCCTCGAGGTTGCCTTCAAGTCCGCAATCTCCGCAAAGATCCGGGTTCTCCGTGTCGCCATACCATTCTGCGTATGCTTTCTCGCCTACAGCCAGTATCACTACATCTGCGTCTGCGGCTTTTGCTTCATCCGTTATTACCTCAATGCCGTATTCCTCAGCCTTCTGTCTGAGACCATCAAGAATGGATGTAGCCCCGTCAACGTCATCATTCGGACTGCCCTGCCACGCTGTCGTCCATCCTCCGCACTGCGCGGCTTCATTGTCTGCGGCAGGACCGGTTATAAAGACCCTGGTCCCTTTCTTCAGAGGCAGAATGTCATTATCATTTTTTACAAGGACCAGACTTTTCTCGACCGCCTCTTCCGCCAGCTCACGATGCTCGTCGCATCCCGGTTCAGGCAGATCCTTCGATCTCTCCTCGCAGAACGGATCGGTGAACAGTCCTTCGTCGATCTTGAACTGCATGATCCTGCAGACTGCTTCGTCTATGCGCTCCCCGGAGATGTCACCCTTTTCGACCGCTTCTATTATTATGTCCCTTGCTTCATCACGGTTGGTGACCTCCATGAGCAAGTCCACGCCGGCGTTGACGGCATTCACCACCTGATCATAATAGGTCTTGCCGCTTGTAAACGTGACAGAGTCCCAGTCTCCGCAGATCATTCCCTCGAATCCGAGCTCATTTCTCAATATATCGATATATTCCTTGTTCTCATGCATCCTCACGCCGTTAAGCATGGAATGGCTGATCATGATCGATCTCACTCCCGCATCGACCTGAGCCTTATATATCTTCAGAAGTTCTGCTATCTCTTCATCTGTCAGCCTTGCATCGCCCCTGTCAATAAGGCTGTCCGCAAGAGGATCTCCTCCTGTACCCATCTTAGTATTGCCGTCGCCAAGATAGTGCTTGGCGCATGCCGCGACGCCTCCATCCTGAAGACCTTTGGTATACGCTGTACTCATCCTTATGATCAGATCCGGATCAGAGCCATAGCTTTCGTAGGTCCTGCCCCAGCGCAGATCTGCTGACTGAGCAACAACAGGCGCATAGCACCAAAGCTCATGGCACACCATGGCTTCATCAGCCACCGCGCGTCCGACCCTGTAAGTCAGGTCCTCATCATCCGCTGCTCCCATGCCTATGTTATGCGGAAATACAACTGCCCCTTTGCAGTCATACACGCCGTGCACCTGATCGTTTCCGTAGAAGTACGGGATCCCCGCCTCCGACTTTATCGCAGCCTTCTGGAACTTATCTATCATCTTCTGCCATTCCTTATAGTCCGGCTCGTCCGCGACTGAAAGAATGGCTCCGTAGCAGTTATCTTTCATCTGCTTTGAGGATAAGTCATAGCACGCCGCCATTACCATCTGATTTGCTTTCTGCTCAAGTGTAAGCGAAGCTGTTATCTCCTCCGCGGACATTTCCGCGTATTTTTTGTACTTCTCATTTCCCGATCCATACCCGTTCTGATTTACGCAGCCGCATAAGCCCGCTGCTGTCAAAGAGAATGTCAGGAGAACCGCAAGCAGTTTATAGCATGATTTCTTCATTTTCCGGTCTCCTTTTCCCTTTTTTATAAATAGTTCTTCTGCAAACTGGATTTGTCAGCCTAATCAAGCGTTTTTCTCATATATGCAAATGAAAGATCGCTGGGACCTTGCTCCACCTTATATATCTTATAGCCTAGCTTCTCGTACAGGTTGATATTGATATAGCTTTTTGTACATGTATAAAGCTCAAAAGCTTTTGCCTGTGTCAGTTCTTCAACTGCTGTCATCAGGTCGGTCGCTATACCCCTGTTCCTGTGTTCCTGCGCAACCATAACACGACCGATTTCGATGTGATCGCCGTTCTCCCTGCATCTTACAGCACCTATTATTTTCCCTGAATCATCCCGCTTGATCAGGACTGTCCAGTTGATGAAGTCTGCGCGGTTCTCCTCATACGACTCCATCAGGGCAGGCACATTCCTGCTGTTGATCATCTCAGCTTCGCTTTCAAATGCACGCAGCTGGAGATCATACAGCTCTTTTATATCCTTCTCTTTAGCATACTCATAGTCCATTTTGTTTTCTCCTAATAATCCTAATCCGGTCTCAATCTTAGCTCTGTATCATCAGGAATCCTGATCCTGGCTTTTCTCCCGGTCTTTCCAGTCCATATCCATAGCCCCTACAAACTTCCGATTTGGTGACATCCCGACAAATGGAAATTTATCGCTCTGCTTTCAGTGTATAAGTCGGTCCCCAAGCCCCAAGTATCGTAACGGAAGAAAAACCCGCAATGAGAAGCGCTTCTTTTTCGTGGTCAACGGTCAAGGGCGTATCGAAATGATAGAACGCGTCGTCACAGATGCCTTGTTCCTTCCTCAGCCGAAGAAACTCGGTGCGGCGCGACTCTTCTTCCTCGTTTGAAGCAGCGAAGTAATCGGTCAGAATGAAGTACCTGCCGGGCTTCAGCGCCTTCCGAACCTTCTCGTACAAAGGGATCTTCTCTTCCTTCGTGAAATGGTGAAGAGATTCCACAGATACCACCGCGTCAAATGCATTTTCCTCAAGAGGTATATCAAAATACGATCCATGAATCAGCGTCAAAGTTTTCCCGGGAAACTTCTCCTTAAGCGCTTCCAGCATACCTGACGCAAGATCGATGCCCGTAATCTCTGCCGTGGGAACGATATCAAAATAGTACCTCAGTTCCAGGCCCGTGCCACATCCCAGATCCAGGATCCGCGAACCAGGCACCTTCGGAAGGCAGTCTGCTGTAAAGGGGTAGAACTCCTCCGCCGAAGCAATGGTTTTCAGTTGGTGTTCCTCATACCCGTTCAGCCGGGCATCGAAGAATTCTCCCATTCTTTCAAGCATATTGCCGTACCTCGTGAAACTCCGATTTGAATTCCACTGAATCTTAGCTGATTAGCTCTTGTTATAGACTGTTAATGAAATTCTCTGAAAGCCTTGATACACAAAGGTTTATCGCAGTCTGCTCACTCTTTGGCGTTATTTGATTCCGCACGTCGTTACCCTTTCCCTTGCCACCTGATAAGGGCAAAAGCAAGGGAAAGAAAAAACGGTAAACTGATATAACAAAGTGTGGCAATCGGAATCCTGCAATCAGTACGCATTTCAATTATACCCGGTCGAGCAGGTATCTGCAAGACCTTTGCGAT
>ONRQ01000018.1 GCA_900320285.1 uncultured Eubacteriales bacterium | reverse complement strand
TTGGCAGACCGCATCGACATTCTAAGGTTTGGAGGATTTTTGGTCAAACGCATAGCGTTCACGGAACCCCGCGTCTAACGCGGGGTTTTCTGCTGACAAGAAAGGCCGGAGGTGCTCTCCGGCCTAAAAAACTTTATTTTTCTTTGCTTAGATAGCAAGCTCTGTTTCCTTATCAAACAGATGGATCTTTTCAATGTCTATTGCGAGGTCGATGTTCTCTTCAGCTTTCTTTGCGTGTCTTGCAGGAACTCTGGCAATCAGCTTCTGGCCTGCGTACTCAAGGTAGAGATATGACTCTGAACCCATCATTTCATCGAGGTCGATATAAGCGTTAATCACATTACCCTTTCCGAAGAACTGCTTCTCTGCATGGAGGTCTTCAGGTCTTATTCCGAAGACTACCGTCTTTCCGACGTAATCTGCAAGTTCAGGCTTGTCGACTACTACCTCTGCCTCACCGAAGCAGAGAGCATATCCGCCGTCCACTTTCTTTACCTGCGCGTCGATGAAGTTCATCTGCGGCGAACCTATGAAGCCTGCTACGAAGACGTTGCACGGATGATCATATAGATTCTGAGGTGTATCAAACTGCTGAATAATACCATCCTTCATTACGCAGATACGGTCACCCATTGTCATGGCTTCTGTCTGATCATGAGTTACGTAGACGAATGTGGTTCCGAGTTTCTTGTGAAGCTTGCTGATCTGCGATCTCATCTCTGTCCTGAGCTTGGCATCCAGATTTGAAAGCGGCTCGTCCAGAAGGAATACTTCAGGATCACGAACCATGGCTCTTCCGAGCGCAACTCTCTGTCTCTGGCCTCCGGACAGGGCTTTAGGCTTTCTGTCGAGATAAGGCTCAAGGCCGAGGATCTCGGCAGCCCATTTAACCTTCTTATTCATTTCGTCCTTTGGAACCTTTGCAAGCTCAAGGGCGAAAGTCATATTTTTGTATACGCTCAGGTGCGGATACAGAGCATAGTTCTGGAACACCATCGCAATGTTTCTGTTCTTAGGCGCAACAGCATTCATAAGCTGGTCGCCGATGTAAAGTTCACCGTCCGATATGGATTCGAGACCTGCGATCATTCTCAGAGTCGTTGACTTTCCGCATCCGGAAGGACCGACCAGTACCACGAATTCCTTATCCTTGATCTCAAGGTTGAGATTCGGAACAACGGTGACTCCGTTGTCGTATGTTTTAACTACATTCTTGAATGTAATACCTGCCATGTCTATTTTCTCCTTATGCTATTCCTTGACTCCGCCAAGTGCTACGCCTGCAACGATGTACTTGGACAGCGCTATATACACTATGATGATCGGGACTATCGCTATTGTTATGAGCATGTATACCTTGCCCATATCGAACTTCAGGAAGTCCGCGCTTCTGAGCATCGCTATCAGGATAGGCAATGTTCTCTTGCTGTTTTCCTGAAGAACCAGAGCCGGGATGAAGTAGTTGTTCCAGTTCTGTACAAAGGCGAATATCGCCTGTACAGCCAGCGCCGGTTTCATGATAGGAATCACGACTTTATTGAAAGTATGGAACTCATTGGATCCGTCGATCCTTGCTGCCTCTACCAGTTCCAGCGGCAGACTTGACTGCATGTAGCTATACATGAAGTAGAACACAGCCGGTGCAGCCACTGAAGGCAGTATGAGCGGATACAGAGTGTTGATCATTCCCAGCTTAGTGATTACATTGAGGAATCCCATTGCGGATACCTGAGTAGGCATTACCAGGATCAGCATAATGAATATGAACGCCGGCTTTTTCAGTTTGAAGTTGTACGCGTACAGTCCATAAGCAGTAAGGGCTGAGAAGTACGTTGCCAGAATAGCACAGCATGCTGATACAATAAGGCTGTTTTTGATTCCCGACAGTACCGGCAGTTTAGCATCATGGATGACGCTGTTGAAATTCTTTGCGAAAGAACTTCCCGGAAGGAACGAGAATCCTGCCTGTATCTGCTGATGGCTCCTTGTGCAGTTGATCACGAGTATGTAGAAGAAGAACAGGCACAGGAACGTCAGTAATATCAGCACGATGTAGGCTATGACAGTTCTTGCATTTGAAGGCTTCTTATCCATTGACTGCCTCCTTTCCCGTTTTTAACCTGCCTCTCTTTTTCATCTTCCTGTCATTTTCCGTTGGATTCAGGTTGAAGTATACAAGGAGACACAGTATTGCACATATTACGAATAATAATACTGAGATTGCACCTGCCATTCCGTAGTTCTTGCTATACAGATGGTTGTTCAGGAACATTATCAGTGTAGTTACTGTACGGTCAGGCGATCCCTTGCCGTTAGTGAGGATCTGCGGCACATCGAACATCTGGAGTCCGCCAATCATGGATGTTATCAGTACATATACCAGTATTGGTCTTATCATCGGCAGTGTGACTCTGAAGAATGTCTGTCTTGGTGAGCATCCGTCAAGCTCCGCTGCTTCGAACAGAGAAGGACTGATACCCATTACAGCTGCCATGAGAAGTATCGTTGTGTTACCAAACCACATCAGGAAGTTCATTAGAGCCACCAGACCACGTGTTCCCTTCACTGATGCCAGGAATCTGAACGGCACCTTTAAAATGCCCATTGATACGAGCGACGCATTGACCGGTCCATTCTCCGAGAAAAGAGCGAAGAACAGCATGGCGAAAGCCGAAGCCATGATCAGGTTTGGCATGTAGATAACAACCTTGAAGAATTGTTTACCCTTGATCTTGAGCCTGACATCTGTGAACCAGGCTGCGAGCAAGAGAGAAATGATGATCTGTGGTATGAATCCAGCCAGCCACAGAATGACTGTGTTGCCGGCGTATTTAAGAAAGTCGCTGTCAAACAGCGCCTTATAGTTGTCTAAACCAACCGGATTAGGCCCTATAATGGTCAGACCCGAACGATAGTACTCAAAGAAACTGTAGTATATTGTCTGTGCCAGCGGTATGAGCTGGAAAACAGTGAAGACTATGAAGAACGGTGCTATGAATATATACCCCCATTTTGCATAGCTCACTTCTTTAATTTTAGGTTTGTCTTTCTTAGGCATATTCGACCTCCTTGATCGGGGGATCCGTTTTTAAAATAAGAGGGGTGACCTTCCGGCCACCCCACTTTCAGCATGGCTGATATTATTCAGGCCAGTTAACTGTTTCGATTTCTGGATAGATTTCCTTGATAGCTGTCTCGAAGTTTGCTTTAGCCTTATCGAGGTCAGCATTGCCGTCAAAGTAATCCTTCATAGCGCTCTGCATCTTCTCGATGACGCCCTGGTCATAAGGCGAAGCAATCTTCAGGCTCAGGCCTTCTGCAGCGTCGGAGAGCAGTGCATAGTGGTTCTGTCCACCGAGGAAGGAGTTACCTTCATAGTTAGCAGCGAGGTCAGCGATAACGCTCTTGCTGTTAACGAAGTCACCCTTTTCTGTAGCGATCTTGTTCAGGATGTCCTTATCTGTTGTCATCTTAATCATGATGTCAGCGATCAGGTCAGCATTGTCTGTTCCGGTAGCTGCTGTGATCCATGTACCGCCCCAGCACCAGTTAACAGGTCCAACACATACTGCGTAGTCGCCCCAAGCGCTCTTCTCAGGATCCTTTGTTCCATCCGGATCAGCATTGCCTGTCAGAGTGAAGTCGATTTCCCATGTGCATGCTGGGATGCAGAATACCTTAGCATCCTTGCCCTGGTCAGCTGCCCACTCAGCACTCCAGAGTGATGTCTTGTTGTTGAATCCCTTGTCTGTGTAGTCCTTTGTCATTGCTACCCAGTCCATGATGTTCTTGTCGATGTTCAGTGTCTTTCCATCTTCAACGAACGGAGCTGCGTCATTGTTGTAGAAAGGTCTGAATGTGTCATCATATCCTGAGAGCATGAAGTATCCGGCATCCTTCATCTTCTGAGCTGTCTCTGCGAACTTGTCCCAGTCAGCGAGAGCTGCCTGAACAGTTTCAGGATCATCAGATCCGAGAACTTCCTTAGCGATGGAACGTCTGTAAGCGATCAGTCCCGGGCAAGCCTGCCAGGAAACACCCTTTACGTTGCCGTCAGCATCGGAAACTACTTCCTTTGTGTAATCATACTGATCAGCTGTTGCATCGATAACTCCCGGAAGATCTGCAACGTTCATTGTTGCATCGGAGTTTGTGTACTTTCTTGCATAGTCAGCCTCTACGAGGAACATGTCTACCTTGCTGTCAGCATCTGCACTCTCCTGTGCGAGCAGAGCCTCATCAAGCTTTGTCTGATAGTTGTTGCCTTCGTTTGGCTCGATGATCCAGTTAACTACTGTTCCGTCCTTCAGAGTAGTTGTGGATCCATCCTCTGCAACCTCAGCGACCTCTGGATAATAGTCGTTGAAGCGTGTCTGGAATTCGTCGTTCCAGCACCAGATGTTGAGTACCTTGCCGGCCTCAGCAGCTTCTTCGCCGCCATCGCTGCTGCCGCCGCCGCATGCTGTCATTCCAAACATCATGGCTGCTGCAAGAGCGATACTCAGGAATGCTTTGAATCCCTTCTTCATTATTCTATCCTCCTTGAAAAATAGTTGTGGGTCTATTAGTTTTCCCACTTTCTGACACTGTTTCCGCTAAGAAACTCCCCCGACACCATGATCTGTTCGGCTACACTCGTGCCCTCTATCGATTCCACAAGTTTACGAACCGATTCTTTCCCAATACTTTCTGCATTCTGACGCCAGGTTGTCAGCTGCGGGTTGAGTATCCTTGAAAGATTAATGCCGTCATATCCGCATACGCTTATGTCATCCGGTATGCTCAGCCCTCTTTCAATTATCTCTGTCTGCCCTCCTATGAAGGAAAAATCGTCCGGGAACATTATTGCCGTTGGCGGTTCTTCCAGATCGAGCAGCGCCGCTGTTGCCTTCCTGACCGAATCAGCATCGTGATAGCGGGCCTCGATGATGTATTCAGGAGGAATCTCTATACCATATTCATTCATGGCTTTATTGAATCCTCTGATACGCTTCTGCGTTACCAGGGTGCGCTCGCCGTGTACAAAAGCGATCTTTCTGTGACCCTGTTCAGCCAGATAGGAGCCGAGTCTGTACGCTCCTTCCTGATTGTCTGAAACTATCGAACTCAGGTTGTCGAATGAGTAGTCGATGGTAATCACCGGTACTTCACTTCTTACAAGCTCGAGTACTTCCGGGTTCTGAAAGTCGACACTTGCTATCACGACTCCGTCGCAGTTCCTGTATCTGCAGTGCTGCAGGAATGACATCTTTTGTCTGCCTATATTATTACTGATAAAAGTGATGTCATATCCGTCAGCTTCGGCCTCCTCTTTCACGCTGTTAAGAATGTGGGAGAAGAACTCGTGTGTCAGACCGCTCATGGTGTCGTCGACGAACAGCACTCCGATATTATGAGATCTGTTTGTCTTGAGCAGTCTGGCCGCAGCATTCGGCATGTAATTAAGTTTACTTGCCGTTCGCTTGACCAGCTCAACTGTCTCTGGGCTGATCTCAGCGTAGCCGTTGAGAGCCTTTGAAACAGTAGCCGGGGAAACGCCGCATTCCTTGGAGATATCTTTGATGGTTACCATATCGGATACCTCCTTTCCTGCCGCATTTCAGCGAATACGTGCGAAACCGTTTTCGTAGCCTCATTTTAAAATACTAAATCGTTTTCGTCAATACTATTTTTCAAATTTTTTTCGTAAAGTTTCGTAAACCTTCAGTTTTTGCCTGATTTTCATATTTTTCCGGACTTTTTTAAAATTTTACTTTACAAAATACTTCCTTCACCCATATAATATCTGTAAAGTTACGAAAACGTATTCGCTAATGAGGGAGCGCTTGTATGAAATTTGGGTATTTTGACGATATAAACAACGAATATGTGATAACAACGCCTGAGACTCCCCTTCCGTGGATCAACTATCTCGGATCACAGGACTTCTTCAGGCTTATCTCAAATACATCGGGAGGCTATTGCTTTTATAAGGATGCGAAGCTGATGAGGCTCACCCGCTACCGTTATAACAACAGTCCGATGGACTGCGGCGGACATTACTACTATATAAAGGATGGAAACTGCATATGGAACCCGGGCTGGCAACCTGTAAAAGTTCCTCTTGATTCCTACAAATGCAGACACGGTCTCGGATATACCGTATTCGAAAGCTCGAAGAACGGTCTCGATGCAGTTCAGGAGGTATTCGTACCTCTTCACGAAAACTGCGAACTCACCAGACTTACCCTGATGAACAGCTCCTCTGAAACTAAAGAGCTCGATCTGTACAGTTATGTAGAGTTCTGTCTCTGGGACGCGCAGGATGATGCTTCTAACTTCCAGAGGAACTTCTCGATCGGAGAGGTTGAAGTTGAAGGTAGCAGTATATATCACAAGACCGAATACCGCGAACGCAGAAACCACTATGCAGTATTTCATGTAAACAAGGATATCTGCGGCTTCGATACCAGCCGGGATGAGTTCGTAGGTATTTACAACGGTGCTGACAAGCCTCGTGCAGTAGAAGCAGGTGCCAGTTATAACAGCGTAGCTCACGGATGGGCTCCTGTCGGCAGTCATCATCTGAAGATCTCGCTTGAACCGGGAAAAAGCTATTCATGCATTTTCATCCTCGGATACTGCGAGAATCCGTATTCAGAGAAGTTCTCGGCTCCGGGAATCATTAACAAAGCTCCTGCGGACAGACTGATTTCCCTGTTCAGTACTGATGATCAGTTTGATGCCGCTCTGCAGGCTCTCCGGACTTACTGGAGTGACCTCCTCTCGAGCTATAATATCGAATCGGCAAATGAAAAGCTCAACAGAGCTGTCAATATATGGAATCAGTATCAGTGCATGGTGACATTCAACATGAGCAGATCCGCCAGCTACTATGAGAGCGGTCTGGGACGCGGCATGGGTTTCCGCGATTCCTGCCAGGATCTCCTCGGTTTCGTACATCTTATACCGGAAAGAGCGCGTGAGAGGATAATCGATATCGCAAACACGCAGTTCCCTGACGGAAGCACTTACCATCAGTATCAGCCTCTGACAAAGCGCGGAAACATGGCAGTCGGAAGCGGCTTCAACGATGACCCTCTCTGGCTGATCGCATGTGTATCAGCATACATAAAAGAGACTGGCGATTTCGGAATACTCGATGAGCAGTGCACTTATGACAGCAACAAAGACAATAAAGCTTCACTTCTGGATCATCTGAGGAAGAGTTTCGGATATACAACGACCCACCTCGGGCCGCATTCCCTCCCGCTCATCGGACGCGCGGACTGGAATGACTGTCTCAATCTCAACTGTTTCTCTGAACATCCGGGTGAAAGCTTCCAGATCACAGGCCCAAGCGAAGGTCCTGTCGCCGAGAGCGTATTCATTGCCGGCATGTATGTAAAGTACGGCATCGAATTCGCTGATCTTCTCACACATATAGGATGTGATGATGAAGCTGCCGAAGTAACGGCCAAAGTAAATGATATGCGCGACGCTGTACTTGATGCAGGATGGGACGGAGAATGGTTCAGGCGTGCGTATGACGCTTACGGCTCCCCTGTCGGAAGCAAGGAATGCGAAGAAGGCCGCATATTCATAGAACCTCAGGGCATGTGTGTAATGGCAGGTATCGGAGCAGAGACCGGCGAGGCAGGAACCGCACTGAAGAGTGTTGAGAAATATCTCGAGACCGAATACGGAATAATGGTGCTCCAGCCTGCTTATACAAAATATCATCTGGAGCTTGGTGAGATCACATCCTATCCGCCTGGATATAAGGAAAATGCCGGCATATTCTGCCACTGCAATCCGTGGATAGTAGTCTCGGAGGCAATGATGGGACACGGAAGCCGAGCTTTCGATGTTTACCGCAAGACCAACCCTGTGTTCCTTGAGGACATAAGTGAGATACACCGTACAGAGCCTTACGCTTACTGTCAGATGATCGCCGGAAGAGACGCCGCGACACACGGCGAAGGCAAAAACAGCTGGCTCACAGGAACGGCTGCATGGTCGTTCGTAGCTGTCAGCCAGTACATACTGGGAATCAGGCCTGAACTCGACGGACTTCGTGTCGACCCTTGCCTCCCTGCTGACATTGATTCATTCAGATGTGTACGCAGATTCAGGGGATCGACTTACCACATAAGCGTAGAAAACGCTGCAGGCGATCTGAAAGGCAAATCTTCTGTAACGGTCAACGGAAAACCTTCCGGCAATCTTATACCGGTGCCGGATAAACCATCGGACATCGACGTCCACATTAAAATAAGCTAAAACTTTTTCTTCATACTTCCATAACTATATAAAAGCGATTCCGCGTTCTTGCGTCGTCAGCCGGACGGAAGAACGCGGAATCGTTTTTTGTTGTTTTGCCTACAGGCATTTTATCAGTTCATCTCTTACCTTATCCATTCGGGCATCGCTTATGCCGAAGTCCATCTGTTTGTAACTCCAGGCAGTCCTTGATATGCCATGCCGCTCAAATACCCTGTTGATCACCTTGTACCACTCAAGGGTTTCTTCAGGTGAAACGATATCAATTACACCGTATTCGCCGCAGTAGAGATCTGCCCCATATTCAGCGGCTTTGGCCAGAGCAGACTCAAACAATTCTTCAAACATTTCCTCAGTGGTGCCGGAATCTTTGAACGCTATTCTCTTTTCCCTGTCCAGCCTCGGATCCCAGTATGCCCCCTGGTGTGTGAAGTCATGGGGCTCATAGCAGTGAAAGCTGTACGCAACCAACGCATCCTGCGGAGCATCAAGATCTTTGACTGCCCTTACGTCATTATAATCGTAACTGCCTATCACTATGACTGTATCAGGCGCGTATCTGCGTATGCGCTCAACGCACTCAGCAGCTATTTTTTTCCACACAGGCAGATAGGAAGCGTCTGTGATCTCGTTCAGAAGATCAAATGCCACGCTCTCGTAATCGCCGCCGAACTCCTTTGCAAGATTCTCCCACAGCCTGAGAAATCTTTCCTGATATTCTCTTTTTTCAAAGAAACCGGATTCCTGTTCTCCTGCGTCGAACGAATATCCGGGAGCCTTGTGGAGGTCAAGCATTACATTAAGTCCGTTGCGCTTAGCCGCATCCACTGCCCTTCTTATTCTGATGATCCCGTCATCCATGAGTTCCGCTACATCGTAATCCACCGGAAGTCTTACATGATCGGCTCCCCAGGATGCAATAGCTGCGAAATCTTTCTCCGTAATAAAATTGTCAAGTCTGTCAAGGCTGTAATCACACTGTGACATCCAGCCGCCCAGATTGACACCTTTGTAAAAACCTTTTTCCTTAAGCAATCTGATTCCCCTTTCCCGATCTGCAATTTAACACAGACACTGTATTTATGATATATTAGTTACCATCTAAAAGCCATCTGTTTATCAGACAAGGAAGTGATTTCCATGGTCAGAAAGCTTATGTTCAAACTGCTTCCGGTGCAGATCCTTCTCGCGGCAGCAGGCACCATAAATATGATAGTATCCAGCTATTTCGCCAGCAATTTTGTCGGCACTGAGGCGATGAGCGCTGTCGGTCTCTACGGACCGCTGAACATGTTTTTCGGAGCCTTTGCCCTCATGCTGGTAGGCGGCTCGTCAATACTGTGCGGCGAGTATCTGGGCAAAAACAATCAGGTCAAGCTTCAGGAAATCTACTCTCTTGATATTATTATCTCCGTACTGGCCGGCCTGTTTTTTACCGTTACAGTCATATTGCTGGCTCTCTTTGATCTGACCGGGTTTCTTACGCATGACGCCACAGTGCGTCCTCTGCTCAACCGGTATCTTATCGGTCAGGCTGTCGGCATCATACCTTTCATTCTCAGCAGCCAGTTTGCGTCGTTTCTTTTTATCGAGAATAAAGGCCGTATCACCCAGCTTGCAGTTCTGGTTTTCATAGTGGTGAACCTTGTACTTAACTATGAGTTCGTGGCAGTTATGCACATGGAGTCTTTCGGCCTTGCTCTGGCTTCATCCATCGGGATGTGGGTATACCTGATTGTTGAAGCATGGTATTTTATATCCGGCAGGTCTCATCTGCGTTTTGCTCTGAAGAAACCTGATATGAAAGATTGCGCGGCGATATTAAGAATAGGACTGCCGGGCGCCACGATCAACGGTTATCAGACCTTCCGCGGTCTGATCGTCAACAAGCTTCTTGAAACATATGTAGGTGCCGTCGGTATATCCGCATTTGCAACAGCCAACTACATCCTGGCGCTGTTCTGGGCAATACCTGTCGGAATGCAGGCTGTATCGCGCATGCTTATGAGTGTCGCGATCGGCGAGGAAGACCGCAAATCACTGACCGAAGTAATGCGGGTCGCTTTAACAAGGTATGTTCCTCTTATGTGTGTCGTTTCTGCAGCTGTTATCTTTATGGCTTATCCTCTGACACATATATTCTATAAGGATCCGTCAGATCCTGTGTACATGATGACAGTCTGGGGCTTCCGCATACTGCCGTTATGCATGCCTCTTGGAATCGTCTGCATGCACTACGTATGCTATGCCCAGGCAGCAGACAAGCAGAAATTCGTTCATGTGCTCACCCTCTTTGATGGTATGATCACCGTGTCTCTCTTCACCGCCATACTTATACCGTCCATAGGCATGAACAGTGTTTATATCGCGAACGTCATAAACGGCATAGTATCGATTCTCATAGCGATCATATACTCTGCAATAAGCAATAAGCATTTCCCGCGTACCCTGGACGAATATATGGTCATACCGGATGATTTCGGCGCAGGTGAAGATGAACACACAGAGATCTCAGTAAAGAATATTGATGAAGCAGTCACCATATCTCAGGACATACAGGAATTCTGCCTGAGCAAAGGTATAGATAAGCGGAGAGCGAATTATGCGGGCCTTGCCGCGGAAGAGATGGTCGTAAATGTTATTGACCACGGTTTTACCAAGGATAAAAAGAACCACTCCGTTGATGTCAGAGTGGTCTGTAAAAACGATGAAGTTATTCTTCGGATAAAGGACGACTGCGTGCCGTTCGATCCAAAAGAGCGTAATCACCTTACTGAAGGCGGAGATGCCGTATCAAACGTCGGCATACGCACAGTCTATTCCATCGCGAACGATATAAATTATCAGAATCTGTTTGGCCTTAACGTGCTTACCATACGTATCTGACCTTTGGGTTTAAATAATACCGGCCGGTATCAGTGTGATAAGAAGCACGGCATCGATTCCCCATACTGCTATGAGGAATCTTTTTCTTTTTACCGGTTCCATATCCGGTACGTAGTTTGCAGCCAGGAAGAACGGTATGTACGTGGTAATGAATACCGGAAGCACACCCCACCATTTATATACCCATATAAATGAGTGGTTGGAAGTACCCGCCAGAAACGATTCCACAAGAGCAAACAGCAGTGCCATGCTCAGCGCGCCGGCAAACCTGCAGTCGATGCCCTTTTTGCCGTTTCTGGCAAAATACCTCGTACTCCTGTCCTCGGGGAGCATCTTGAGTGAGATCATTCCCGCCAGCGAGAACATCATTGACAGCTCCCAGCACACACCTATCAGCAGAATGAATGTTGTAGACTCGTTGCTGACTGACCAGAGCGGATACCCGGTCACATGCCCTATTATTGCGTTACCGATCTCATAGAACCAGTGGACCCCATACAGAGCCAGTCCCGCGTAGATAATGTCGTATTTTTTATTATGGATCTCGGTCCAGTACACATAGAATACAACTGCCAGAATGAAAATGAAGGTCCAGTTGAAGTTATCAGTACTGCGGACCTGTATAGCATCCACCAGATCCTTAGCAGCCTGGGACCCATCTCCCCAGAACACAAAATGCATTACTACGCCTCCCCTCTACTTGGATACCGCCTTGAAAAGGCTCTTGTTAGCAGCATATAGTTTCTTGAAAGTCTTGTAATACGGTTTATACTTCGCGTGTTTTTTCATATCAGGTTTATATGTTGCAGCGACCGGAATGAACTGCTTTGTGCATTCAAGATCAGGGATAAGTCCGAGTCCTACAGCGACTACCGCTGCAGCGCCTACAGCTCCTACGTTCTGAGGTGAAGGTACAGTCTCTATAGTTCTCCCCGTTATATCCGCAAGCATCTGGCACGATACCGGTGCAAGTGCTCCGCCGCCGACGAATCTTACAGGATCGGAAGTCTTCATTCTGCGTCCCTGGCATTCGAGCATCCATCTGAGATGGTAGAATACGCCTTCAAGAACAGCATGTATCATTTCAGTCTTTCCTGTCTCAAGTCCCAGACCAAAGAACATGCCTGTCGCGTTCGGATCCTCAAACGGACATCTGTTTCCGTGCAGCCATGGAGTGAAAATAACTCCGCCAGAGCCCGGCTCCACATCCTTTACAACTTCATTAAGATAAGCAAACAGACTTGCGTTTCTCTGCTCGTAGTCTGAGGAAACTCCCTCTTTCTTTATATAAACACCAATCTCATCGAGTGCAAGATGATCTCTGACCCACTCGAGGCACTTGCCTGCGGTCTCCATCTCAGCAAAATAGTTGTATTTCCCTTCTTGCGCACCTGTTACAGAGGCTATCATGGAAGTAACATCGACAACCTGCCTTTTAGTCACAGTCGATACCCAGCCGGAAGTTCCGCTGTAGATATGTGTATCACCTACCTCGACGCTGCCGGCTCCGACGCCTATCAGCGATGCGTCTCCGCCTCCTCCGAATACAGGCGTGCCGGCCTTTAGCCCCAGCTCTGAAGCAGCTTTTTCGGTCAGTCCACCGACTTTATCGGTAGATCTGATTATCCGCGGCAGAAGGTCCATATTGATGCCGAACATCTCACACAGCTCTTCACTCCAGCACTTGCCGTCAGGACGCGTGTCGTAAATAAGAGTTCCGAATGCCGAATCCTCAGTCATGGTGAACTCTCCTGTGCAGCGGCAGATAAGATAATCCTTAACGTCGAGCCACCTGTACGCATTTTTGAATGCCGGCTCGTGAGCCTCAAGCCATTTGTATTTCCAGACAGGGTCCTTGACTGAGCTTGTTACAGCACCTGTGATCCTCAGACTCGGGATCAGTTTGAAAACATTTGCGCCGGCAATCTGAATACCGTTTGCTATGCCCTTCTTAAGCTCTTCTTTCGCCCGCTGGTCCATGTAGCTCATTGGTCTGTGGATAGGTTCACCGTTCTTATCTACAATAACAAGCCCCTGCATCTGCGAGCAAAATGATATTCCCTCTATCTGATCCGGTGTAACATCTACCTTGTCAAAGAGTTCTCTGGTGCTTGAGGCCATGCCCTTCCACCAGTCGTTTCCATCCTGTTCGGCTCCGCCGCCTTCAAGGATATATAATGGATATCCGGCTGAAGTGGACTCAAGTAATCTTATCGTTTTATCAACTTCAAATAAGCATGTTTTTACACCTGTAGTACCGATATCATATGTCAGAATAAACGCCATTTTTTCTCCTGTTACTTCACTCTGTGTCTGTTCCTGTATACTCCACCGCCAGCATCGTCAGATCGTCAAACTGCTCCGCACCTGCCACATATTCAGATACCGCTCTGCGGACATTTCTGAGCAGTTCTTCAACCGGAGCATATACATCTTTGTTCAGCGCATCGAGCATGCGGTCTGTACCAAACAGTTCATTTTTGGTATTTGCAGCTTCAGGCACGCCGTCTGTATAAACAAAGAGCTTGTCTCCCGGCTGGAGCTGCATTTCGTAGTCTTTATACTTCACTCCCTCCATACCGCCGACAACGAATCCGTGCTTGTCTTTGATGAGTTCATATTTTCCTCCGGCGCGGCCTATTACAGGATATTCATGTCCGGCATTGGATGCCACGATCTTTCCTGTTGAGAGCTCCAGAACGCCCAGCCAGACTGTGACAAACATCTCCATCTGGTTGTTCTCGCAGATTTCCTTATTAACCTTTTCCAGTACTTCTGCCGGTGAATTATCTCCCGAAGCATAAGACTTTATAAGCACCTTTGAGTTCATCATGAACAGCGACGCCGGAATGCCCTTTCCGCTTACATCTGCGATCACAAGGCACAGATGATCATCATCGATAAGGAAAAAGTCGTAGAAATCGCCTCCTACCTCTCTGGCCGGTTCCATCATGGCAAACAGTTCGAATTCTTTCTTTTCCGGGAACGGCGGGAATTCGTGCGGAAGTACACTTGTCTGTATCTGATTTGCCATGTGCAGTTCACTGATGACTCGATCGCGCTCCGCCTTCTCGCGATGCTTTTTTTCGACCTTTTTCATCTTTTCACGAACATACAGCTGCAAAACAGCAAGAGCACTGACACCAAACAATAACATTGCCAGGATAAAGAACCACGCCTGCTCATAAAAGGCTTTTGCCTTTATGATCGTGGCCGTCATGTTCTTGCTTTCCCTGCCCATCGCATCCATTATCTGCATATCGAATCTATATGTTCCGCCTCGCAGGTTGGTGTAGTACAGCGGCCCAAGTTCGCTGCGTCTGACAGTCGAGTACTTTCTTTCAAAGCCCCTGAGCATGAATGATACCAGAGGATCCGTAAGTGAATAGTTGTAGACATGCGCATAAACCGCAAGTTTTTTAGTACTTGCAGGAATCCGGAATATGCCCTTTTCATCCGGATATATATATTTGCTGTCCGCTTTGACACATGAGACCGACATTTTAAGATCTTCTATATCTTCAAGCGACTCCTCAATGTTGACCATTGTCACTCCTGACCTGCCGGCAATGTAAAGATCGCCGTTCTTTGTCAGGTAGTTGTACGGATTGCTTGTGGCTGTACATGGTATGCCATTGGCTATTCCATAGTGAACAGGATCTATTTTTCTGTTTGCCAGAAGTTCTTTTACAGGGATAACATAGATTCCGTCACTGCTGAGTATCCACATATCGCCCTTGCTGTTTATAAAAGTATCGAAGTTGTCAGGATAAGGGAATTTGCTTATCGTAGTAACCCTGTAGTCTTCAGTCATATAAGCAAGAGAATTTCCCGTGACGAGCCAGAAAACTTTATTATTCTCATCATACTTCATCCGCATTACAACGCCGGAAGCAAGGCCTTGTTTTTTTCCGATGTTTTTTGTGCCTTCACTGCTTACAACATAAATCCCGTCGCCGTTTGATCCGACCAGCACATCACCGTTTGGAGCTTCGCAGACGTTGAGTGTCTCATTATTGGCTATGCCGTTATCCTTGTCATAGGCAGCAACAACTTTATCGTCTTTTATGATGTTAAGTCCGCCTGTGACTGCAATCAGAATTCTTCCATCCTTTGTTTCATATACACTACGGATACTGTTTGACAGAAGTCCGTCTGTCTCATCAAACACCGTGAGTTCTCCATGGTCATATCGAAGGAGTCCCAGCGCTTTCCATGTGGAAATCCAGAGGCGGTCCCTGCTGTCACGTATAACAGACCTGATACGCACACCATCAAGAAGTTCAATAAGATCAGAAGCAGTCTGATCTTCCCTGAGAGGACCTCCGTCTGCTTTCCTCACTGAAGTCAGTGGGACGGATTTCAGCACCTTTGTATCATCAGCAACTATAAGCCCGTTATCCGTACCCATAAACAGTTTTCCACCCAGCATACAAGTCGTATTAACTACTTCTTTTTCAAGTCCGTAACGCTTGAAAATATCTGTAAAACGGTTAGCCACCAGTTTCATTACGCCCTGTCGCGTTGAGGTAAACCACAGATTGCCCTCATAATCCATTATCACATGATCCACAGAATTGTTAAGAGGCAGATAATCCAGAGAATGGAAACCGTCTTCACCTATCACTCCTGTGCCGTTGCGCGTGCAGAGCCAGAGATAGTCTCCAATCAGAGATATATCATACACACCTCGAAGCGGAGAGATGTCTATGTGCTCCGCAGTATTGAAGCCGCTTTTAAGGCTTACATGAAACACTCCTTCGTCTTCAGTCCCATAGTAGATCCATCCCGGTTTTTTAGGGTCCGGATATACACAGGTTATAGGATGCATAGTCTCGTCTTTCTCGTAATAGTTTACGAGGTTTCCGTCACGGAGAATAAACACATTGCCGTCATGGCTTGTAACGTAAAGCAGCCCGTCGCTGTCGGAGACCATGTTCTCAACGTACACATCATCGATCCTGGCATCTTCAAGAGTGATCATCTCAAGGTCAGGACTGAACATCGAGATTCCCGCTGTTGTCCCTACATAAACGTATCCGGCTTCATCTCCCTCAATATCGCATATCTTTGAAGACCCGAGACCGTCTTTTTCGCCCCAGAAGCGGAACTCGCCGTTTTCCATTATAGCTACACCATTATCATTAGTGCCTATCCAGAGTCTGTCCTTATTGTCGACATAAAGACTGGAGATACTGTTGACCCCCTGAGTGGAATCCAGACGTTCAAAAGTATCGCCATCGTATCGTACAAGTCCTGCATAGCATCCTATCCATATGAATCCCTCTGATGTCTGAACGATATCATTTGCTTCAGCAGCAGGAAGCCCATTGGTATTGTCATATACTACAGCAGAATAATTATCGTTGTTTCTGATCGGATCAACAGACGGCTTCACTTCATAAGTATCCTCAGCTGCAGCTGTCTGTGCAGAAAGAAGCAACACTAAAAGCAGACTTATCACAAGCCATGTAAAGCACATTATTCTGTTAGAAAATTTATATTTAAAATCCATTTAAGTTGTTTTCCTGTCTGAAAAGCATATTGCCTATACATAGTTTATTATACTAAAAAAAGCCATTGCAGTATAGCAAAGGCTTGACATGTATTTTTCTTTACTTATCCATCCCTATTAATTCTGATGCTTCGGACTCAATTCATTTAAGTGCCTGAAGCTCAGGATGACCATGGATACCGACATATAGGTACCATGTTTCATGGCTTTATGATACCACAACAGCAGAAACAAAAAAGGAGCGTATGCATGTGCATATGCTCCCATATTCAGCTATCAATGACTCTATTCTTCGCCCTTTATCTCTCTTATCCTTGCAAGTATCATCTTCTCGTTGTACAGGAAGAAGAGGCATGCTCCGGTTACACAGGTGACAAACGCCACGGCTGCTGTCGCTCTGTAGCTTCCCGGTGTTCCCGAGACTGTGATCGATGTGAACACTACCATGGCAAGGGCCTGACCCATCTTGAAAGCAAATGTACGTGCCGCGAAGAACATTCCGCTGCGGTCCTCACCCGTTTCAAGGCGGCTGAGCTCGGCTACGTCAGCAACACAGGCCTGCGGCAGTATTCCAAGTATAGCCATTGGAACGGATGCGCAGACTGCAACGATGAATCCCCAGTACAGACCCTTTCCGCAAAGGAATGTAATAAGGAATACCAGTGCATAGCCGAAGAATCCGGTGATTATCATTTTCTTCTTTCCGATCTTCGGGGCAAGTTTGTTTACTATCGGATACTGACATACACTGAGAGCCGTCATCGTAGCAGTCAGCACAAATGTCCATGTATCTTCGATCCCCATCAGCTTGGTCTCATAGAACGCCAGACCGGTCTGGAAGAGCGTAAGAGCAAAGAAGTAAATAACATCGCTGTATACGAAGCGTCTGAACTGTCTGTTCTGGAAGGTCTTGAGCAGTGATGAAAACGCCTTTGTCTCACTTGGCTTTGCCTCAAGATAATCACGTTCCTTGATATACAGAGACGGGACCAGCATGGCTATGCATGCGAGGGTGGCCATAACAGCAACAGCCATTCTTACAGACCCTTCCAGTCCGAAAGCTCCCTGAAGAGCTCCGGCAACGTTAGGCAGCATGAATGAGATCGACTGGCCTGCGATGAATGTAAATGAAATATATGTCGATACATTTATGCGGTGTTCCTGCGTGTCACCAAGCTCGGCAATCAGAGCGTTGTACGGTGTGCAGAATATCGTCATGAACAAATAGAACGTTATAAGCAGCGCAAACAGGATCACATCATTTATAACTATGTTGCTTGTCTGAGGCAGTGTGAAGAGTCCTATCGTGACAAGTGAAAAAGGTATCGCTATAGCGCGCATGAACGGTATGCGGCGGCCGCCCTTGTATTTTGCGCGGTCAGACCATCCGGCGATCAGAGGGTCCGTGACAGCATCGAATACACGGCCTACAGCCAGCACAAGTCCGAAGAGCGTCAGCTTGAACACGATCGGATGCTGCGTTATACCCGAAGCAAATATACCTGTGAGAGGGTTCTGCGCGTCAGGAGTACCGGTATAGTAATAAACCATCCAGTTTGCGACTATTCCCGAAAGCAGACTCCATCCGAACTGTCCGACGGCAAATATCCACAGCAGCTTGTTGGTGATAGGTTTCTTTTGCATAATAATTCTCCGCTAATGATAGAAAACTCTTAAGTATGATTTACAAAAAACATCAAGAGAACAGTTTGTCAACTGTCCCTTCCCTTTTCCCGGTACATTGTAGCATGCGGGCTATATATAATGAAACTCTTTTCCAACGTATAGTTTCCTTATTTCTGCATCTCTCTCAACGGAGCGCCTGCAAAACTTACTGCAGCTCTGGCGAGAACTACAGTCGGATCAATGGTCGGGAGAGCAGTCCTTCCGATGATATCAAAAGCCACAGGAAGCTCAGTACATCCTAATATCAGGACCTCCGCTCCCTTCCCCTGCATTTCAGCTATGATCCCATCAATATCCAGATCCGAAAAATCCATGATGCCTGCTTTTACATGATCATATATAAGGCTCATGATAAGTTTCTGCTTTTCCTCAGAAGGATAAACCGGCTCTATTCCGGCTTCCTTAAGCGCGTCACCATAGACTCCGCTCTGACAGGTACCGTCAGTCGCCAGCACGCCCGCTTTTTTCACGCCCATGCTTTGCAGATGACCGGCAGTCAGCCTCGGCATGTGCAGAACAGGTATGTCTATGTCTTCGCATATGCTGTCATAGAAATAATGCGCAGTGTTGCATGCCATCATGAGAACATCTGCTCCGGCCGACTCCAGGCGCTTTGCGCTCTTCTTCATCTCAGGCCTTGGATCAGCTCCGCCATGCAGTATTGCAGCCGTTCTGTCTGCTATCCTTGTATTACAGTCAATCAGTACAGGGACATTACCCTGATCACAGTCTGCAACAGTATTATTAAGTATCTTTTCGGCAAGGTCGTACGTGGCCAGCGGGCCCATCCCTCCGATTATTCCTATTGTTTTATAATTATTCATTTCAGAACCTTTATCTGTTTTCCGGATCATATGATTTCGCTGAGTATCCTAATAAAAAATATGACCAGTACGGTAATCATGAGCGGTCTGACGGCTTTTGCACCCTTCTTTTCAAAGAATGTCACGCCGATGTAATTGCCTATTATACCGAACAAACCGCCGAAAAATCCAAGCAATAATATAACCTTGCCGTTCATAAGATAAACGGCCAGAGAAGTCAGATTGGTAGTAAGATTGATGGACTTTGCAACTCCGTTGGCCTCTCCGAGTCTGAAATGCGCAAAAGCTGTCAGAAGCAGTATGAGGAACGTTCCGGTTCCCGGTCCGTAAAAACCGTCATATGCTCCTATCAGGAGCGCCACAGCAGCAGAGCGGATCGCTGTACTGCGGCTGTCCAGAGGCTCCTTTTCGTCCATCTTTTTATTCCGCATAACATACAGCGCCGTAAGAGGAATGATGACAAGCATGATTCTTTTGAACAGCTCCGCATCCACCATTAGAGCAAGCCTCGCACCTGAGGACGAGCCTATCATTGCCATAACTATGCACAAAACGGCTTTGCGCCACGGGATGTAGCCGAGTTTAGCGAGCCTGTATGTTGATACCGTGGTTCCCATGCCGGAACTCAGCTTGTTAGTCGCTATTGCATTGTGCACAGGCACGCCCGCAATCATATAAGCGGGCAACGAGATAAGTCCCCCGCCGCCCGCGACTGCGTCAACGAACCCTCCAAGGAATGTCAGAGGGCATACTATTAAAAATGTCCAAATACTCAATTCCATTCAGTTGTATCTCTAAGTCCTATACTAATGGTTTGTCAAATGATTTACCTTTATTTTTTAGGGAATTCCTTTCCTTCTCTTCTTGTCTCATAATCACTGATGATCATAGCAGCAGAGAGGTCTCCTACAACGTTGATTCCTGTACGTCCCATATCGAAGATACGGTCTACACCTGCTACAAGTGCGATACCTTCAACAGGCAGGCCTACAGACTGGAGTACCATAGCAAGCATGATCATGCCCGCGCCAGGTGTTCCGGCTGTTCCGATCGAAGCGAGTGTAGCTGTAAGAACGATAGTTACCATCTGGCCAAGTGTCAGATTGATTCCGTAGCAGCTTGCGATGAAGATCGCGCAGACACCCTGATAGATCGCGGTACCATCCATGTTGATAGTAGCACCGAGCGGAAGTGTGAAGCTGGCAACATCCTTGCGGCCGCCCATCTTCACAGCGCATTCCATGGTAACCGGAAGAGTACCGATCGAAGATGTACTCGAGAATGCGAACAGGAATGCCGGAAGAGCTCCCTTGAGGAATTCTACAGGATTCATGTGACCAAGAGTCTTGACAGCGAGTGAGTAGGTAAACAAAGCATGCACTGCGTACGCAATGTAGGCTGTCAGAAGTACCATCGCGAGCGATCCGAGTACCTCAGGTCCGTTTACTGCTACTACCGGTGTGATCAGGCAGAATACAGCGATCGGAGTCATCTTGATTATTCCTCTCATGATGACCATGAACACTTCGTAAGCACTGTCAATCCATTCCTTGAACGGAAGGCCTTTGTCTCCGGCAATTATGATACCGAATCCGACAAAGAGAGCGATAACGATTACCTGCAGCATGGTGTTATTTACCATAGGCTCGAACAGGTTGGACGGAAAGATATTGACTATCGTGTCCATAAAGCTCGTAGGCTCTGCGGCTTCATATTCCAGTGCGCTTGTCTCCAGGACCTTATATGTTCCCTTGAAAATGTTCGAGAAAATGAGTCCGATGACTATAGCGAATGCTGTAGTGCAGAAGTAGTAAATAATAGTACGGAGTCCGATGGTACCTACTTTCTTGATGTCCGAGAGTGACACAACACCCTGAACTATAGATGTAATTACGATAGGAACTACGATGAACTTGAGCAGATTCAGGAAGATAGTACCAAAAGGCTTGATATAAGCTTCGGTAAAATCAGCTGCGCCTGCTGCAAGAAAGATGAGTCCTGCCACGATACCAAGGCCGAGAGCGATGAATATCTGAAGCGGCAGTGAATTTTTAATCTTCTCCATAAAAACCTCCTTAAACCTTTATCCTCCTTATCACGTATAGCTTTACATGTGGCTGAAGCCCCCATTCTTTCCACCGCATGTCAACTATCAATTAAAAGCTGTCGTCAGCTGATTTTCTGACATTAGCTCCGGCCATTCTTATGGCCGATTTGGCAAGAATAATTGTCGGATCTACAAATGCATCCGACTTGAGTCCCATTAAGCTGAAAGCGATAGGAAACTCAGTGCTTGCGAGGATAAGCACCTCCGCACCCTGCTTGCCCAGATCTCCGATCATGTTCTGCATGCCTTCGCGGATCGAATCCGGTATTTCGGCTACGCCTTTTTTGACATAGTCGTACACCAGTGACATGACCAGTTTCTGCTGCTCCTCATTCGGATACACAGTCAGTATCCCCATGCGCTCAAGAGCATGTCCGAACAGACCGCTTCGCACGGTACCGTCAGTAGCGAGAACAGCAGCTTTATCGACACCATTGAGTTTTAGCAGCTTTGCTGTCTCCTCAGGCATCTCTAGTATAGGTATACCGATCTGACCTTTTATCTCATCCACAAAGCTGTGAGCTGCGTGGCACGCTATCACTATGAAGTCCGCTCCGGCTGCCTCAAGTCTTCTGGCACTTGCCAGCATCTCCGGTGCACAGCTTTCGCCTCTGCCCAGGATAGCTTCCGTACGGTCAGGGATCCTGGTATCGTTATCGACTATCATAGGGATATGTTCCTGATCGGAATAGGCGTCTGTCATGCTTATGATCCTGCTCATCAGGTCTACTGTCGCAGCAGGACCCATGCCGCCCATAATACCAATGGTCTTAGGCATTTCAGTCTCCTTTCTGTAAAAATGCGGCAGCCGCGTCTTTCTGCAAGCAGTCAGGCGCGGCTGTCACCAAAATGTTTTATTTGAGTAAAGCCGCTATAGCTTCAGCGCATTTTACACACTTCTCTTTCGAGATTGACGCGATAGATACACGGATTCCCTTTGCGAGGGCCAGGCAGAATATATCCTGTTCCTCAAGCTTCTGACATACCCCTGCAGGATCATCGCAAGCTATGGTCACGAAGAATCCTGCTCTGAACGGTACGCACTTGACTCCGTTGTCATTAAGGGCCTTTTCAAAAATGCGTCCGCGCTCGAGAAGCATGTCGCGGTATACCCTTCTCTCTTTGTCCACTTTAGCCCTGAGTTCAGGGTCTGCATAGATCTTACCCATTACCACCATGGCCGAACGGTTGCAGTTAGACCATGTGGAACGTGCTGAATACTCTGCAGCGCGTCTGAATTCCTCAGCATCTTCCTCGGTCTTTGCCATACATACGATTGCTCCGAGTCTCATGCCGTAAGCGGTAAGAGTCTTGGATGCGCTGTATCCGAAAATGGTGAGTACGTGGTCGCCGAGCTTTGCAAGCTTAGGTACAAATGCGCGTACTTCGTCCTCTTCACCGGCATAGTCGATGTAAGCGATGTCAAGGAAGAGTACCACCTTGCAGGTCGCCCTGTTGATCACATCGATCATTGCATCCCAGTCTTCAAGGCTGAGTGAGTATCCGGTCGGATTGTGGGCAGGTGTGTTGATCATAAGAACAACCTGATCCTGTACTGCAGCGAGCTCTTTCAGCTGCTTTTCGAGGTCAACAGCATCAAAACCGCCGTCTTCATTGAAGAATCTGAACGTTTTGAGCTTGCGGCCCTGTGAAACAGCAATATTTTTATAGTTCGCCCAACACCAGTCATGAGTAAGCACACTGTCACCGTAATTCGAGTAGTTCGCTATTGCGCTGGTGATACTTCCGGTTCCTCCCGGAGTCACACAAAGATTGATGTGTCCGGATGGCTCATAATTACCGAAAAGAGCCTTTACGACTGCTTCCTTGAATGCAGGTGTGCCCGTGATAGGAGCGTATTCAGCATAATCAGCAGGTGTAAGGGTACGAATAGCTTCTGCTACCGATGACATGACCACCAGATCACCGTTATCATCAAGCAGAGCTCCTACTGTAGCATTTACGACTGCATCCTTGCCCTTTGCCGCGATGGCCGCCTTGGCACGTCCGCTCAGAGCAAATACCTTATCAGCAACAGGTATAGTCCTGCCGTTTTCTTTTATAAAACCCATAATTACCACCTCTCCTTTGGTCTTATACAGGATATGCTTTGTTTTTCATATCTATTGAGCCCGGATCCACCTTGTTGCGGAGGGCTGCCCTTCTCTTGAAGTAATCGAGCGCTACCTGTCCGAACAGAGCATATGTCAGTACGTCTTCGTCCTGCTCCTTGTAGTCGCCGACTTCTGCCGTGAGCTTCTCAAGTTCAGGCTCCAGCAGGTCTGCAGGTCTGCAGGTGATCCTCTGGCTCTCATCGATCTTAGCAAGGACCTCAGGGTTCATAGGCATAGGTGTTGAACCGTATTTGCCCTTGAGTATCTCCTGAGTCTCCTTGGACAGCACCTTGTATCTCTCACCCATCAGTACGTTCAGAACAGCCTGTGTTCCTACGATCTGTGATGACGGTGTTACGAGCGGCGGCATACCGAGGTCGTTCCTTACGCGAGGCACTTCCTGAAGCACTTCGAGATACTTGTCCTCAGCATTCTGGTCTTTCAGCTGCGATACAAGGTTCGAAAGCATTCCGCCAGGTACCTGATAGATAAGGGTCTTGATGTCCGTGCCCAGAACCTTGGTGTTCATGAGTCCGCTCTTGAGATCCTTGTCTCTGATTGTCTGGAAGTGAGCAGCTATCTTTTCGAGCTTGCTGATGTCGAGGCCTGTATCATATTCAGTTCCTCTGAATGTCTCTACCATTACCTCGGTAGAAGGCTGGCTCGTACCGCCCGAGAACGGCGATATCGCCGTGTCGATGACATCAACACCTGCGTGTGCAGCAACGTAATAAGTGATTGGTGCTACACCGCTTGTGCAGTGCGTATGAAGCTGGATAGGAATATCCACTGTCTCCTTGAGCATCTTGATCATCTCGCCTGCTGCTGTCGGCACCATGAGTCCTGCCATGTCCTTTATGCAGATCGAGTCTGCACCGAGTTCCTGAATGCGAAGAGCGCGGCCCTTCCAGTACTCAGGTGTATAAGGCTCGCCGATGGTATATGACATAGCTACCTGAGCGTGAGCTCCGTAGGCCTTGGTCGCCTTTACTGCTGTCTCAACATTGCGGAGGTCATTCAGCGCGTCGAATATCCTGATTCTGTCGATACCGTTGTCGATTGACTTTTTGACGAAATAGTCTACAACGTCATCAGAATAGTGTCTGTAACCGAGAAGGTTCTGGCCTCTGAGCAGCATCTGAAGCTGTGTGTTAGGCATTGCCGCACGGAGCTTTCTGAGTCTTTCCCACGGATCCTCATCGAGGAATCTGATGCAGGAGTCGAATGTAGCTCCGCCCCAGCACTCAATTGCTTCATAGCCTACCTCGTCCATCAGAGCCAGTGCCGGCTCCATGTCTTCAAAAGGCATTCTTGTAGCGATCAGTGACTGCTGACCGTCTCTGATCACAGTCTCCATTATTCTTATTTTCTTTCCCATTTTATTCCTCCATTGATATCAGACGCCGAATATAGCCATGAATACGCCGGCAGCGACTGCCGTTCCGATTACACCGGCTACATTAGGGCCCATGGCATGCATGAGCAGGAAATTCGTAGGATCAGCTTCTGCGCCAACCTTCTGTGAAACTCTCGCTGCCATAGGCACTGCGGATACGCCTGCAGAACCGATGAGCGGGTTGATCTTGCCGCCCGACAGCTTGCACATAAGTTTGCCGAAGAGCACTCCGGCAGCTGTTCCGAAGCTGAACGCTATCATTCCGAGAATGACTATCTTTATGGTGGTCCACTTAAGGAATGCTTCCGCACTGGTCGTAGCTCCTACTGAAGTTCCCAGGAAGATTACTACAATGTACATAAGTGCGTTCGATGCAGTCTCCTGCAGCTGACGTACGACTCCGCTCTCGCGGAAGAGGTTGCCGAGCATGAGCATTCCGATAAGAGGTGCAGTCGAAGGCAGTATGAGGCATACTACGATCGTAACGATTATCGGGAACAGGATACGTTCTCTCTTCGAAACGTCTCTGAGCTGCTCCATCTTGATCTTACGTTCTTTTTCTGTTGTCAGCGCTTTCATGATCGGCGGCTGTATGATTGGTACAAGCGACATGTACGAGTACGCCGCCACGGCGATAGGACCCATGAGTTCTCTCTGTCCAAGCTTCATTGCCAGGAAGATGGATGTAGGTCCGTCTGCTCCTCCGATTATGCTGACTGCCGCTGCCTGAGCTTCAGTGAATCCCATGAGCATCGCCAGCAGGAATGCTCCGAATACTCCGAACTGCGCCGCAGCTCCGAGCAGGAAGCTCTTAGGGTTGGCGATCAATGGACCGAAGTCCGTCAGCGCTCCGACTCCCAGGAATATCAGAGACGGAAGTATGGTCCACTCATCAAGCATGAAGAAGTAATGCAGCAGTCCGCCTTCTTCCATGATAGGCGGATACAGGTTTACCAGCAGCATGCCGAACGATATCGGAAGGAGCAGGAGTGGCTCATATTCCTTGACTATGGCCAGATACAACAGACCAAGAGCAACTGCGATCATTATCACATTGCCTAAGGTCAGGTTGAAAAAGCCGGTCTGATGAGCCAGGTTGAATAAGGTATCTCCCATTTTTCTACCTCCCGGTACTATTCTACGTAAGCTACAGTCTGGCCTGATGTAGTGGCTTCTCCTTCTGAAACAACGATCTTGCTGACTGTGCCGTCCTTAGGTGCAACAACAGGGATCTCCATCTTCATAGCCTCGAGCACGATAATGGTATCTCCGCTCTTGACCTGCTGTCCTTCATTTGCAACGATCTTAAAGACCTTGCCGGCTGTACCGCATACGACCGGTTCGCCCTTTCCTTTTCCGCCGCCGGACTTGGCTGCTGCTTTCTTAGGAGCAGGTGCTGCCTTGGCTGCTGCCGCAGGAGCTGCACTTTCGCCCGTTTTTTCTATTTCGACTTCGAATTCTTCGCCGTTTACTCTTACGATGTATGTCTCCATGTTGCCCTCCGTACATTCCTGACGATGTATCCTTCTTCAGGTACACCCTCTTCATCTTTTAGTTGCTGATGGATCGCTGCCATGATGGCGGCAACGACTTCAGGCCTGATGCCCTCAGGCTCTTCAGGCACTGCAGCTGCTGCAGCGGCCTGGACTTCCGGTTTCTTTGGCGCAAATGCCTTGCCAAGCAGCCAGATGCATATTGATATGAATATCAGTACGCAGAATACCGTGCCCATACCGATTAGCGTATACAGCAGCGCAGTTAAGAATATCTGTCCTAAACTCATATCATCACCTACCTGCTGTTTACGAACGTCTGAAGAGCTCCGATGATATACTTTCTGGAATCTTCAGGCGCGATAACCTTGTCAGCAAAGCCGTGTCTTGCCAGAGCGACAGCGCTCGACTGTGTGTCGCGGAACTGCTGCTCGAGTCCGGAAGACCACTCTCCGAAAATGACCTCTGTGGCCTGGCGTGGTTCAACGATACTTACGTTGGCAGAATCCCACATGAATACGTAGTCTGCGCCGAGTCCCTTGGAGTTCATCATGCTGTATGCGCTTCCTACGATGGAACCCGTTACGAGGTTGATCTTAGGGATATCCGTTGCAGCCAGCGCTTTGACCATTCTTTCCGCTGCGCTTGGCAGGAAAGTTTCTGTAGCCGAATCGGTGTTATATCCATCCGTATCCGTTATGGTAAGCAGAGGAATGTGGAATCTCGTGCAAAGGTCTATCAGCTTAGCCGCCTTATTGCAGCCATCAGCCGTTATGCGCTTTTTGCCTTCGTATTCGTTGCATGCCACTACTCCCAGAGGCATTCCGGCAATCCTTATGAATCCCGTTACCATGCTCTGGTCTCCGCTGCTCCTGCTCTCTACAAATTCTCCGTCATCAGACAGTTCTGACAATATTGCCCTTGCATCTCCGAGGCTGTCATCAATGTCGTCGCAGCTGCGGTTAAGTTCCTCATCGCTGACTTCCAGTATATCCGGCATGAAGTTGCTGCTCGACGGCAGAATGCCTACTATACTGCGGATGTTCTTTACGATCTCCTCCCACTCAAAAGTGCCGTCATCGGACGCTTCTACATATGGATTGTCTCCGATCGCATTGCTTACGACTCTCTGCGGATTAACGAATATGCTTCCCTTGTCCTTTTCTATGAAGACAAAGTCAGCCAGCTGTGCTGCGATAGACATTCCACCTCCGCACTGGCCGATTACTGCCACTATCTGCGGAATGATCTGCGATGCCTCTGACTCACGCTTGTACAGCTTCGCAAACTGATAAAGTCCATCCAGTCCTTCTTCAATACGGAAGCCTGCACAGTCAAGAAGTCCGATGATCGGAGCTTTAGCCTTCATGGCATGCTCGTACAGATCGACTATCTTGCGTCCGTGCTGTTCTCCGAATGTACCGCCCATTACTTCATTGTCCTGGGCATAGACAAAAACAAGGCTGCCGTTGATCGTACCGTAACCGGTAACCACTCCGTCTGACTCCCTTACGGAGTCCGGGTGGTAGAACTCGGTATACCTGGCCGATACTTGTTCGCCCATCTCCATGAAGCTGCCCGGATCCAGGAGTTCCATTACCCTTGAAACCACGGCAGTTCTTTCTTCACTTGCAATTACCTTCATAAGTTTCCTCCTTATGAGCTTATGATAAAAGCACTACAATTTTCCCTGATTATATTCTACATTTAAACTTGTTTTTTATCAAACAAAAGGGCTAAACAGAACAAAGCAAAACAAAGGAAAAGCATTATTGTTGTTTATGTTCAGTGCAATTGATACAATAACAAAAAGTGCAGAGAACCGGGGGCTGAAAAATGCAGAAATTATCAAAAAAGGCCGAACATTTTACGGATTCCGTAATAAGGAGAATGACAAGAGTCGCTTACCAGTATGACTCCATCAACCTGTCACAGGGATTCCCTGACTTCGCACCGCCTGAGATGCTGCTTAAGAGGCTGGGAGAAACAGCCGAAATGCCGGATGTACATCAGTACTCCATCACTTTCGGAGATCCGGGCTTCCGCCGGGCGCTTGCAGAAAAGCAGAGCCGTTTCATGGGTATCGATATCGATCCCGATACTGAAATAACAGTCACCTGCGGCAGCACTGAAGCAATGATGTCATCTGTGCTCACAGTCGCAGACCCGGGTGACAAGGTCATCATATTCTCGCCGTTCTATGAAAACTACGGCGCAGATACGATCCTGTCCGGTGCCGAACCGATTTATGTGCCGCTTGTGCCGCCTGACTTCCATTTCGACCCGGAGGTGCTGGAGGACGCATTCAGACAGCATCCGAAAGCCATGATACTCTGCAATCCTTCAAACCCTACAGGCAAGGTGTTCACCCGCGAGGAGCTCGAACTCATCGCTTCTCTGGCGATCAAATACGACACCTACGTAATAACTGACGAGGTCTATGAGCATATCATTTATGAACCGTACAGGCATGTATATATTGCATCTCTTCCGGGCATGAGGGAGCGTACACTGTCATGCTCTTCGCTTTCAAAGACCTATTCAATTACAGGGTGGAGAATCGGATATGTTATAGCTCCGCCTGAGATCACCGAATGTGTCAAGAAAGTACATGACTTTCTGACCGTTGGCGCGCCTCACCCTCTTCAGGAAGCAGTCATACCGGGACTCAAGGCCGGACCTGAATACTATAAAGGACTGGTCGACCTGTATACCCACAAAAGAGACCTCTTCCTGAAAGGTCTCGACGACATCGGCCTGAATCACACCGATCCTCAGGGTGCATATTACGTGCTGATGGATATATCGGAATTCGGTTATGAAAGTGACCTTGAGTTCTGCGAAGACATGACCCGCCTTGTCGGAGTGGCGACCGTGCCGGGCTCAAGTTTCTTTAGGGAGCCCGTAAACAACCTTATAAGATTCCACTTCGCAAAACAGGACAGCACATTATATGCTGCCCTGAACCGACTTGAATCAATAAGAAAGAAAATGCCATACAGACGTTAGCCCTCCGGACCGGAGGGTTTTTTATATATCAATAGTTTTTATCTTCAGTCCCGCATTCTTCTGTGCCTGCAGGTCGCGTTTTATCGTATCCGCCTCTCCGGTACCCGAGGACGCGATTTCGCCGAGGAGTTTTTCTGCCAGATCTTCCTCGCCCGAGTAGAGGCAGGCATATGCATAGTTCATCTTTACAAGAGTATTGTCAGGCTGGAGTTCATAGGCCTCTGATGCGGATGCAAGAGCAGCATCAAAGTCTTTAAGGTGGATAAGTTCATAATAGGACCGCCATGCAAGATACTGCGCCTTGTGATAGGTTCCCAGTGAATCCGCCACTCTTTTGTATTCATCGAGTCCCCTGATAAAGAATTCCTTAGACCGTTTATATTCATACGCCTTAAATGCGTTTTCACCTGTATTGAGCAGGCTTACCGCATATGCCGCGCGGTCAGGATCCGAACCTGTTTTTTCATATATCTTTCCATAGACATCCGACGCATCAGAGTAATACTCATCAGCCTTGATGTAATTTCCCCGGATATTGTGGCTGAGTCCCCTGTTGTTATAAAGCTCTGCAAGCATCTGCTGATACGAAATGTTTTCTTCATCCTCTGCCAGAATCTCCGCCGCCTTTATAGCTTCGTCATAATAGCGGTCAGCCTCGTCATACTTGCCCGCATCAGTAAGGCATGCCGCCAGCATGGATGTTGACTGAATATATTTGCTCCTGTTAGCGGCCGTACCATTCATCCCTATCAGATCGCTCTGATCATCGCAGGCATCGGAAAGCATCTCCTCTGCTTCATCGTACATTCCCGATCTGTAAAGCAATACTCCGTAATTGTATTCCACTGTACCCAGAGCATCCAGTACATCTGCCGACCTTTCCATGTTATAGAGCAGCTCGAGACTCTGATCAAAACGCTCAGCCGCAAGATCTCCGTCTCCCATGTCTACCGCGTTGCTTCCGGAGTTGAATATCATCCTGGCAAGGACAAGACTGTTTCCGTTGCCAAGTGCCTGCTGCAGGTCTATTGCTTTGTCATAATCCGCGCCTGCTTCATCATACCTGCCTGCAGAATTCAGGATTATAGCTCTGTTATTGTAGCCCGAAGCAGTACCCGCTTCTGCTTTTTCATATCCGTCCTTTTCCAGGGTTTCAAAGATCGTGATGGCTGTGTTCTCGGAATCCAGCGCTTCATCATGCATGCCGAGAACGTTCTCAGCAGTAGCAAGCTTCTCATAATTTACGGCAGCTTCATACTCTCCAGCCTCACGATTCCTTGTTAGTCTCAGTATCTTATTGATATCTTCAGTATTGCTGTGAAGAATATCCCTTATGCGGCTGTAAGAGCCCGGTACATCTGAAAGCCTGTCAGGAAGCCCGTAAGTAAGCTCGTTCAGTATCTTCATAGAGGCGGCTTCCCTCTTCTCTGCTTCATTTCTGTAATTTCTGGCGCGTATCATCATGCTCAGAGAAACCGCCAGTATCAGTATAAACACTGCAGCTGCTGAAGCACCGCGTTTCACTATACGCCTGCTTTGTTCTATTCCGTTCTCCCTTATGAGCTCATCCTCGGTGCATCCCGCTACGCAGGCAATCACCCTGAGCATCTCCGTCTCTGCGAGTGACATCATCCTTCGAACGTCATTCCCTTCAGAACGGATATCCATGATCCTGTCATTTATGTCAGGTATCAGTTTCATGGAAGCCGGGAACGAAGTCTCGGGATCTCCGCTGATCAGTATCGGGAATACGTGGTCTGCCCTGCCTATTTCTATGAATGTTGCAACTTCCCTGTCCACCCATTCAGACGATGGTGTATCGGTTGAACATACAACGACCAGGCAGTCTGTTGAATGGAGTGCCTTATCAATAGTATCGGTGAGTATCCTGCTGACAGGAAGTTCCTCGGTATCTCTGAAAGCGCGCCGGACTCCATGCAATCCTTTCTCACGCAAAGATGCAGGCAGGCGGTAATTCTCTGCCAGATTGAAAAGTTTCTGCGTTATTTCGCTGTCCAGCGGCCTGTGACGGTAGCTGAAGAACACATCATAATCGAACATGCCTAGCCTCCCGTTCCTGACCTGCCGGTCTCAGACGCCGCTTCAAGACCCAGCTCTTCAAGCGAGCTCCTTGCGCTGTCAACAGCCTGCTGTATATATTCAAGAGCCAGCGGTTCATCCGCAAATGCCGCAGGCAGCTCATTCATTGTTCTCTCAGCGATTTCCACACACAGTTTTGCCTGCTGATCGGCTATTTCACCTTCAGTCTGCGCTACGTGTCCAAGATAAGCAAAAATACCTGCCGCTCCCAGACAGACAGCCGCAATAACGGATACCAGAGTAATGACCGCCTTCCTTCGGCGAGCGCGATGCCGCTGCTCCAGATCATCAGGATGCAGGCCCAGTATGGAAGCGACGATCCTTACAGTCTCATAGCGCAAGGCCTCTTTCCACCGGGAACGTGTCTCAGCGCGAAGGTCTGATGCTACAGGTTCTATGGTTTCGACCCTCTCAACGACAGTCATGTCAGGGAGTATCTTACGTACTGTCTTTTTCTCAATAAAAGAGTCCGGGAAAGACTCAGCCGGCTCTCCCCGGACGATAACAGCGATTATATTATTGTCCTTCCCGATCCCGCGGAAATAATCCAGCCGCTCAAGAATGAACGGACTGGTTCTGGTCTCAGGCGAACAGAGCACCGCCAGATAGCGGCTGTGATCCAGGATATCACGTGCTTCATCGTCAAACCCACTGCCGGACACATCAACATACACCCGTCTGTAATCCGGTCCGTTGTCCTGAATGACCGTTCCCGACGGAAGTCTGTATCTGCGGATGCTCTCCGCAAGCTTATTGGCGACTGACGCATCCTCTTTCACTGCGAGGATACATATACCATAATCCTGCATTGCTCTTTTTTTCTTTCAGCCTGCTCAAACCTGCTTTACCTGCTTTGCCGATCTGTCTGCCAGGCCCGACAGCATTTCCCATGCGAAAGCGTCTTTTTCTTTCTCTTCTTCACTGAGTTCAGAATACGGCAGCATCATAGGATGTCTGCGCATCTGGTCATCTCTTTCCTCAGCATATGTCCAGTTATACATCTGATGGAACCTGATCCAGCGTCTGTGTTCCATCTCCCTACAGATATCTCTCTTTTCAGGATCCAGATTGCTGAACACTTCATATGCCCTGCGGCAGTTCTGCTCCGTAAGCTTTGTGATGCTGCTGTCATCAAGAAGATATCTGATCTTTACTATCATGTGATCGGCGGCTGCGATATTTGATCTTTTCAGGTGATCGCTCAGATCATCCCATGCAGAAGTTCCGCCTACTCGTTCATTGTATATATCATTAAGCGTGATAGCCAGCCTGTTGATGTCGTACCGGACAAAAGAGTCCATTTTATACACATCCCTGCTGCTTCCAAAGCATCCTGCCTTTTCTACGTTGCTGTTAAGTCTGACATGGATCTCGGCAGCTGTCGGGAAAAGCCTGTTGAGTTCTTTATATGTTGTAAGGCAGTTCCGGTCATCATCTTCGCAGATGATAATTCTGTCCGCGTTGCGTATGATCTCAGGGTGATACTCCCAGCATTCCTCATGGAGGAACAGAGCGTCATCTTCCGGGTCTCCTCCGCATAGAGTTCTGACAGCTTCGCGGTGTGATTTTCTGAATTCCGATGAATCACCGAAGACATGATAGTTCAGGTATCTGCCCGGCTCAAATACATTTGTAAGGAGACCCCTTTCCAGCAGTTCTGCAGCTAAACTTCCGCTGCCGATCAGGACTATGGACTTCTCATCACGGCGCACAGGATAATCCCTCCAGTAACACCTTCCGATAGTCTCTTTTCTGCTGAATGTATGCAGCTTTCCTGAGGCTCCGTCCACACCGAATTCGGTAAGACAATATGTGTCGATGCCCATTACGGCAGCGTCCCTCGCCTGCCGGTAATTATCCCATGAGTCTTCACCCATGCAGAAATACATGATATCTTTCCCGCCGCCCTTCAGGTCGATGAGCTCCTCCGGGCTGCAGTCAAGGCGAACAATATTTCTCCCGGTCATGAGCCTCTCTTCAGAATTCCTGAAAATGATCATTGCATCCGGATCATCAGCCAGTACAGACTCCGCAAGCACCTCAGACTGCTCATTTTCCTCATTGATGGCATACCATTTGCGGCTGATCGCCGCGCGGAGCTTTCTGCGGGGTCTTGCCTGTCCGCTTATATAATTGATCAGTATTCCTATTATCGCGGTGATCAGACCAAGACTGCACAGGGCCAGTAACACACCGATTACACGGCCCACAGGCGTTACAGGGGAGATATCTCCATACCCGACAGTTGTCAGCGTGATGAGAGAATACCAGACGGCATCTCCAAGGCTGTGTATGGACGAACCCTCTGCCTTTGATTCGGCAGCCAGCAGCAATATAAGTGACGCCGCATATGCAGCTATAATCGCAACCGCTATCCGTATGTTTCTTTTTCTGTTGCTCATTTTACTGTCACATCTCTCTGCCTGAGAATCTCAGGAATGATCAACACATTATTGATATCATACTGCTTATAATCCACATCACGCCCTGTCACTGCATTCTCTTTTTCTGACAGTGCGTCAAGCTCTTCCCACGGAATCAGACAGGCATGAGTGCGGTTTACGGCATCTTTTGACAGTCTGATTCCCGTCAGGCCTTTTTCAGCGCGTTTTCTGTAGATGTCAGCTCTTTCATCGAACTCTTCACTGCTCATAGGAGAATAACCCATAACAAAATGGAAAGCATTCCATCTTAGATGTTCTGTCTCACCTAACACTTCAAGGACATCCGCTGCCGGCGGCCAGTTGCCCGCCAGAACCTCGTCTGCTGTAAGACCGGATGCACGCATGAAAGCCGGCATAAAATCAGCAGAAGCGCGAGATGACATCTTGCTGAACGTGTCGCAAGCCACCCACTTCTCCCAGTCAGTCCTGTCAGAATCATCATAGTTGCTGTTAATAATGATTGCATCATGGTCCGCATTCTGTGCTGAAAGATATTCGAGTGAATAGATATTGGAAGTGATGATCGGACTGCCGACTGTTTCCTGATATCTGACCCCGTTTTTTCCGCACCTGACGACACAGATATGCTCAGCATTGCGACGCTTCAGATACATCATAAGATTGTCAGAGATCTCGCAGTCGCTGTCCTCATTTCCTGTGCATAACGCTATCAGCTTAAGTGTACCGATATGCCTGTCGATATAGTTATAGAATTCTATGCTCCTTCCATCATCTTTGAAGCTTTGGATATCGTAGTTTTCGAACATTGAGGCGCATTCGGCTTTCATATAACCTGCCTGGCTTTCAAAGTTCGGTGCAAATATGGCAGCATGAAAGCTGCTGCCTGCAGCCTGACCGTTCATCAGCAGCTGTTTCAGTACAGCCTGTCCATGTCTTCCGAAGCCGACGATCACACAATCAAAATCTTCCTTTGCACGCCCGTCACTTCCAAAACTGAGGTATTCCCATGGCGGACAGGTTTTTATCAGTGCCCTCGCTGACAGCATTGCACTGTCATACACATTTACATAACCGTATCCGTACTGATCCGGTGATACCTGGAGCATTGATGTGATAATATCTTCAGCCCCAGGAAGAGTGATGGCCGTTTTTTCAGGTGGAACATTAAATTCTTTGAGAGCATCTTTCAGACCAAGAGCATAAAGAAGGTCCTTGTCCTCTTCATCCATCGCGAACACATTTATACTGCGACGGCTGATCCTTAGCCTTCTCATCACGGAATGATCGGAGGATACTGCAGACGGGCCGCTTAAAACGGACATTCCCATGTTGTTGAGATCTGCCACTGTAGAACGGCTTACGTCTTCGGCAATGAAAACCACGGAGCCGGCGCCTGCTTTGCGGCACTCCTTTCCGAGGCTTATACTCCTTTCGTTGATTCCGT
>ONRQ01000035.1 GCA_900320285.1 uncultured Eubacteriales bacterium | reverse complement strand
TGTATTCGAGGGGAAATGGGAAGTGCCGTTTGAATCTGTGCAAGACGGAAAATTCACCAATTCCAGAGGGACCGCAGAAAAAGCGACGATGCTTAACGAACTCGGACCTTGCAACTACTTCAAGCTGAACGGGGCTAAATGCTTCGAGCGCAGATATAAAGGCGGTGAGATATCTTTTGTCGGAATACTTCCTCCAGTGGGTACGGCGGTCGATGCATTTGTTCAGGGAATGAACGGCAGTGATTTCACTTCGGCCTGGAAAAACAGGAACAGGAGCTATGTTAAGCTGACCATGCCTGAGTTCAAGTATGATTACGGAACGGATCTCGAAACTGTGCTGCAGGATATGGGCATGAAGAAAACATTTTCAATGACTGCAGATTTCTCCGGAATGGGTGAGCCTTCTGTTATGGTTGACAGGGTCATACATAAAACGCATATCGAACTTGACCGGAACGGCACAAAGGCAGCTGCAGCCACAGCAGTGATCGCAAAAGAAGGCAGTGTATATATTGATGATCCTATAGAGATCAGGATGGACAGACCGTTTGTATATGCTTTGGTAGATACCAGAACGGGCATACCACTGTTTATCGGTACCGTAAAAACACTCAATTAGCAGGCAAAGCCCGGGTGTTCAGACAAGCCCGGGCTTTTTCATGTCTCCGGAACACACAGAGTTCAGCATACATTATCACCGCAGGCAGGAATAATTCCTCCATAACTGACACGGTGCAGCTCTCCTGATTCACAGATATACAGGTCATCCGCAAGGATCTCATTATCTTTAACGACAGAACGGTTTGCGGAGCGGACCAGATCGACCAACTGCTGCGGATCCTGGTCATCGACAGCTATGAGTATGAGCTCGTGGACTGACGAGGGCAGAACATAGAAATCCCCGCCCAGAAGTTCATGCAGACGGTCGATCATGCCGGGATAGAACAATGTGCCGGCGCCCCAGAAAAACCTTGAGTTGGTGAGCACGAATCCCGGACCTGCGCCTGCCGGAGTGCTGCCGTATGGCGGGTCAAGCAGATTTGTGCAGCTTTCCGGGTCACCGATGACTGACTCTCCCAGATCGTGCAATATTGCCGGGAAATCCACGACAGTATTATTTAATGCCTTGTCAAAGAGCTCATTTTCGTCCATGTCATATTCTTTTATAAGCTCATCTGTGATGACAGCGCCGTATTCTCCGCGCCCTATTTCTGCAACGTAAACGAATCCGCAGCCTAATTCCCGGTACGGTTTGTCCTTCAGATAATTTTTGTTTCTGCCCTTATCAAGCATCCGCACTCTGAGGCTCTCTGAATCTCCGATCATTTCGAGTGAGTCCTGCGCGAAAAGGCTTGCCATATCCATGCTCCGTACTGCTGTTTCTATTGCGTCGTGAGAAAGGACCGCTATAGAAGTCCCATCCTTATACGCCTTATAAAAATCCTCGATATAGAATGTCGGCGCGCATAGCAGGCCTTCTTTCATAAAAAGAACTCCGTTCAGCTCGCCGCGCTGAGCTTTGTTTACTTTACGCTCTTCTATCTTTATATCTTCAGGTCCGGTTTCGCAAAGCGCAATGCGGCACTGCGATACAAATTCCTCCTTAAAACCCATCAGGTCCAACATATTTCTGCTCCTTTCAACTGATTCTTCATTTTAGAATGGCAGTCCCGTACTCCGGATAGGAGCCGGGACCGCCCGGTGGGGAAAAAGCCAACTATTATGGAAAGAGTTGTGCTGTGAGCCCAAAGTAAACCTTTGGGGCATCATGAGTCAAATCGCGGAAAAGAACGGGATCAGAGCAGTGCTTGCAAGGAGTACAAGCATTTTTCGAACAGGCGCCGTGGGATTTATGCCGGAAAAAGTGCTTATTATGTCGGAAAAAGGACCTCTGAATTATCAAAGTCATCTGTGACTGCCACACTTGAAGAACGGCATATTTGTCTGTACAATATGAGACGTAAAGCGGGCTGACCGCCTGCTCAAGTTATAGGAAAAGGAGATCGTTTTTATGATCGATGAATATATAAAGGCCTTGAGGGCCGGAGAAAAAGAATACAAAGCGAGACTTGCTGCAGGAGAATATCCATACCTGCCTGCTCTCGATGATATATGTCCGGACAATGATGTTTTGCCGCAAAGGAATGTCGGACTGCAGGAGATCCCTGTCGATCTGATCGCCGGAACCAAAACATGTGCCAGACAGAATTCGTTCGCACCGGGCTTCCTTCCTCTGCTCGATACAGACACTGAGTTTGCTGCAAAGTGGAGCAATCTGTATCAGGCTCAGCTCAGCGAGGGGTTCAACAGTCCTATAAAAGCCTATGAGTATCTGCATAAGTTTTATGTTCAGGAGGGCAACAAGCGTGTATCTGTAAGCCGCTTTCTTGAGATGCCTACCATTATGGGTGATGTCATCAGGATCCTGCCGGCTCCTGAGGTGATGGAGGAGAACCCGGTCTATTCCGAATTCCTGGATTTTTACAGGGTTGCGCCGATCTACGATATAGTCTGTGAAGAGCAGGGGTCTTACGCCAGCATCGCTGAGCTCCTCGGCAGAAGTATCAGTGCAGATGCGGAGCCCTGGCCTGATGAGCTCGTAAAAGAGCTGAAGTCGGCATACTGGAGGTTCTGCAAGGTAATTAAGACTCTGCAGGGAAAGATACAGGGTATGGCGCTTGGGGATGCGTTTGTTGTGTATCTTCGCATATTTACAGCAGATGTTCTGGAACAGCCTGACAAGGAAGTAGAGAAGAGGCTGAAGAAGATAAAGCATGAGCTGCTTTTAGCACATAACAAGGATAATGTTGCTCTGGTGGAATCATCAGACGAAGCAGTAAATGCGGGAGGACTGATCACAAAGGCTGAGAAGCTCGTTGCCGGACCGGACTCACTGCTCAGCAAGGTGCTACCTGCAGTTTCTTACTCAAAAAAGAATCCGCTGAAAGCGGCATTCATTTACGATAAGATGCCGGATGCATCCAACTGGTTCTTTGACCATGAAGAAGGGCGCCATTATCTGGAGCAGACATACGGCGGCCTGGTGGAAACAGCAAGATTTGTGATAGACAAGGCGGAAGAGGATACTGCTGAGAAGTTCTTTGCTTCATTCGACGAAGCGGCTGAAGCTGCGGTAAAGTGGGGCGCTGATGTAGTGTTTACACCATCTGTCAGGCAGATGGATGATACCCTGCGCGCAGCCATAAAATACAGTGATGTCAAGTTTCTTAACTGTTCAGTCAATCTGGCACATCATGCTGTCAGGACATACTTTGCCAAGCTTTACGAGGCAAAGTTCCTTGCAGGGCTTGTTGCGGGAGCTGCAGCAGCGGCAGACGGTTCGCACAGGATAGGCTATCGCTCGGGCATGCCTGTTTACGGCACTGTAGCATGCATCAATGCCTTTGCTATCGGCGCAGCTATGACTGACCCGGAAGTAAAGATCCACCTTGACTGGGCAACAAAGCAGGATGCCAACTGGTGGTGGGACATGGTCAACGACGGGATCCATGTAGTGTCAGCAGTCGATTCTCTGCACAATACGGATGGAAGTGATGCCTACGGAGTCTGCCATGTTGAAAGATGCGAACCGGGTAAGGGTAATGACCTTTCCGGCACATGCCTGATCACTCATCTCGCTGCACCTGTCTACAAGTGGGGCAAGCTTTACGAAATAATCGTCAGGACCATAATCGAAGGTACGTACAGCTCCAGCGCGGTTGACAAAAAGGACCGAGCCACGAATTACTGGTGGGGCATGATCTCAGGCGTTGTCGACATTGAATTGTCCGATGCCATCTCGCCATACACCCGCAGGCTGGTGGAGATACTTCGCCGGGATATTATCGGTGGGAACATCAATCCTTTCGACGGAGAGCTCCGCAGTCAGGAGGGTGTGATAAGACGGGCAGAAGATGCACCTCTTACAAGCATGGAAGTAATCACCATGGACTGGCTGAACGAGAACGTGATAGGGGAGATCCCTAAGATAGATACACTTGATGATGAAGCCAAAGCAACCGTAAAACTCAGCGGAGTGGAGAAATCCAAGACAGGTGTCAAGTAGCTGACGGCACACCACTATGACGGCATGAAGATACTCCTGATATCCGACACTGAAGAGAGGTCCCTGTGGGACAACTGGACAGGGGCGACTGCTGAAAGACTGGCAGACGTCGGTCTTATACTGTCCGCCGGAGACCTCAAAGCGGAATACCTTGAATTCCTGGTCACGATGCTGAATGTGCCGCTCGTGTATGTGCGCGGCAATCACGACGGAAGGTACGATGAAAGGCCTCCTGAAGGATGCGAAGACGCGGATGGCAAAGTAGTAGATGTCGAGTGCGGGAGCGGTTCTTCAAAGCAGAAGATACGTATTCTCGGGCTTGGCGGCTCAATGCGGTACAAGGACGAAGCTGCGGATATGTATACGGAGCGTGAGATGGAAGCCCGCGTAAAAAAGGCGGAACGCGCTGTCAGAAAATGCAGGCGGAAAGATATGGTCATGAGCTTCATCAGATCCGCAGATAGCGTAAGCGGTGAAAAAGAAAAGCCGTCTTTTGATATCCTGCTCACGCATGCGCCATGCCGCTGTTACGGCGATATGGAGGATCTTCCGCACAGAGGCTTTGAATGCTTCAACGAGCTGTTAAATAAATACAGCCCGCAGCTTCATTGCTACGGGCATGTTCACCGGGAGTATGGGCGCATTGACAGAACTATCAGACATCCGTCGGGTACACTGCTAATAAACTGCAGCGGTCATCATATCATCGATTTCGGGACGCCTTGATGGCTTTGTCCATTTTGCGCTCAGCATCGCGCTTAGCCTGGGCTTCGCGCTTGTCATAGTTCTTTTTACCACGTGCAAGCCCGAGCTCGATCTTACATCTTCCGTTTTCATCAAGATAAACAGACAGCGGTATCAGGGTCAGACCCTGCTGCGTTTTGACAATGCCGTAAAGTTTGTTTATCTCTTTTTTATGCATCAAAAGAGTGCGGACCCTGAGCGGATCGACATTGTACCGGTTTCCCTGCTCATAAGGAGCGATGTGCATGCCTGTCAGCACGAGCTCGCCTTTGCTTGTGATCTTGGCATAACTCTCCTTGATGCTGCAGGAGCCCTTACGGATTGACTTGATCTCGGTTCCGGTCAGTACTATGCCCGCCTCAAAACGATCCTCGATGATATAATCGTGGAACGCTTTCTTGTTATTCGCGACTATCTTGCGTGAACGTTTTGCCAATTGCTTTATTATCTGCCTTTAAAATCTTTGGATCTTATTGAATGGGAACAGCCTGACTATGACTTTTCCCTTGATAGCTTCCTTCGGAACAACGCCGACTTCGCTGCGCCTTGAGTCCACGCTGCCTACGCGGTTATCTCCCATGCAGAAGTATGAATCTTCAGGCACCTTATATGTCTCTCCTTCAGGCGGTATCTCAAATGCAGGAGTATAGCCGTCCTTCAGGTAGTCCTCGTGATAAGCTTCACCGTTTATGTAGAGCTGATCTTCTTTGATCATGATCTCGTCGCCCGGCAGACCTATGACACGCTTGATCAGCAGCTTGTCCTTGCCGGAGTCCTCGTTTATCAGATCACTCTGGAAGATGATGATGTCTCCGCGTTCAGGAGTATTCTTCTTATACGCCTGCCTGTACATGATCATGTAGTCATTCTCCTTGAGGGTATCCTCCATGGAGCTCTGCTTGACGATGGTCGGTCTTATGAAATACAGAACCGCGGCAGCAAGGCAGACTGCGATAAGAACATCCGCGACGAGGCTCTTGATAAAACTTCCTGCTTTCTGGCCTGTGGTCGGTTTCCCGGCATGTTCGTCGATAGCGGCTCCATTCCAGAAATCCTCACGGTCTTCTTCGTTCATTCCTGTTTTCAGATTACTTGTTTTGTATCTGTCTGATCTCATTTCTGTTTCCTTTTAAAAATCGCTGATTGCCTGTATCAGAATCTATCTTCCGCCCAGGCCGTGTAGTATCTCCTTGAATCTTGCGGGAGCATCCGCTTCAAATGACTTCTCTGCCAGATAACCGAGGGCTTCGGACTCAGCTGCCGCTTCAGAAAACTCGATACGGCAGGCGTGAAGAAGCTGAGTAGTAAGACCGAATCGCTCGCGCACATATTTGTTGGTCAGAGTGGCTCCCCGGTCCGCGTACTTGCTGTCACCTATCAGTGGATGACCGGTGCTTGCAAGATGAGCCCTTATCTGGTGGGACCGGCCGGTCACGAGCTCGACTTCACAGAGTGTAGCCTTAAGACCATCTCCGAAAGACAGCTGCTCGAGCGGACGTACGATGGTCTCAATATCCTTGCCATCGTTGTTGCTCAGAATCTTCACCTTGTTTGCGGCCTCGTCCTTCAGGAGTGAGCCGCCGAGATGCATCTCGTGCCGGATGGTGCCGCATGCTATCGTGAGATAGAACTTGCGGACTTCATCTTCCCTGATCATACGTCCCAGCTCGCGCATCGCGGCCGCTGTTTTGCCGAAGAGCACCAATCCGGTGGTGTTGCGGTCGAGCCTGTTGGCAGGCGCAGGTGAAAAGACTTTCTCACTGCGGGGATCATATGCGCCGCTTGCGATCAGGTAATCCTTGACCTGGTTGGCAAGATGGTCCTTCTTCTCATGCGAATCGCCGTGTGTCAGAAGACCGTAAGGCTTGTTCGCCATCAGGACGTTTTCATCTTCGTAAACTATCCTGAAAGTGCGCTTTGCCTTCGAGGCTTTTACAGGGGACCCCGCGCCAAACGCGCCCTTGCCGCGCGACAGCTTCTCAAAAACTTCGTCGGACAGATAGAGCGTCAGGATCTCGCCTTCATTCAGTATATACGATTCGTTCCTGCGCTTTGCGTCGACTTTTGCATCTTTGCGGATGATCTTGTAAATCTCGCTGAGAGATGCTCCCGGGAGATATTTCCTCAGGAATCTGTCGAGCCTGCGCCCGGCGTCATTTGCAGTGATACGGATTTCTCTCATAACAGCACTTATTCTACCACGCGAGAGGATTATCCTCAATATTGACAGATTGCAAATGGCTCTGCTGCAAACTATAATATTATTAATATACCGTAATTTGCGTAGTCTGTTCTGTCTGACCTTGCGATGGCAGAACACGCGGTCCTATGATAAGGAGAGCAAAAATGCTTAACGACTATAATCTTACCATGCTGACGGATTTCTATGAGATCACGATGGCTAACGGGTATTTCAACTCAGACATAAGGGATGCGGAAGCCTGTTTTGATGTATTCTTCAGGCGCGTTCCTGACGGCGGCGGATTTGCCATAATGGCAGGTCTCGAACAGATCATCGCTTATATGAAGCGTCTCAGCTTCACCGAAGAAGACACGGACTATCTGAGAAGTAAGGGATGCTTCAGCGAGGAGTTCCTGCAGTTCCTGAGAGACTTCAAATTCAAGTGCGACGTGTGGGCGGTACCTGAAGGTTATCCGATATTCCCGCATGAGCCTGTAATGATAGTCAAGGGACCGCTGATCCAGGCGCAGTTCGTAGAATCTTTCATTCTGATGCAGTTCAACCATCAGAGCCTGATTGCGACAAAGTCCAACCGTATCGTAAGATCTGCCCAGGGCAGACCTGTAATGGAATTCGGTACAAGGCGTGCACACGGAGCTGATGCTGCGGTTTACGGCGCAAGAGCTTCCTATATCGCAGGATGCGTAGGTACAGCATGCACCATCGCTGACAGAAACCATCACGTTCCGGCTCTTGGTACAATGGCGCACAGCTGGGTACAGAGTTTCGATACTGAGTATGAAGCATTCTACAAATACACTGAGCTTTATCCGCAGAACGCGACTCTGCTGATCGACACATACAACGTGCTCAAGTCCGGACTTCCTAACGCTATCAAGGTGTTCAAGGAACTCAAGCCTGAGAAGATGGGCGTGCGTATCGACTCCGGAGACATCACATACCTCACAAGAGAGTGCCGCAAGGTGCTCGATGCAGAAGGTCTCACGGACTGCAAGATCGTCATAAGCAACTCGCTCGATGAGTACATCATCAGAGATGTTATTCTCGAAGGCGCAAAGATCGATTCGTTCGGCGTAGGTGAGAGACTCATCACAGCCAGATCTGAACCTGTATTTGGTGGTGTATACAAGCTGTCGGGCATCTGGAAAGACGGCAAGATGGTGCCAAAAATGAAAATCTCCGAGAACGTTGAGAAGATCACCAACCCTGGCTTCAAGAAGGTCATCAGGTTCTACGGAAACGACACCGGAAAGGCGATCGCAGACCTTATCATGCTGAGAGATGAGCCTATCCCTGACGGCAAGCCGTTCGAGATATTCGATCCTAACGCAGTCTGGAAACGCAAGGTGGTCTATGATTACACGGCAGTAGAACTTCTTGTACCTATCTTTGAGAGGGGCGAGCTGGTCTATAAGGAGCCTGAAATCGATGAAATCAAGGCTACATGTACGGAGCAGGTAGACAAGCTCTGGGGTGAGTTCCTCAGATTTGAGAATCCGCAGACTTACTATGTTGACCTCAGCAAACCGCTCTGGAATCTGAAGCATGATCTGCTTAACAAATACGGCTCATCCAACCTCTAATATAAAATACTGCAGCGGCTCTCCCTGTTTCAGAGGGGGCCGCTTCTTTGAATACTAAAAAGAATGACATGGATCCGCATATGAAAAAGGGACTGGTACTCGAAGGCGGAGCGATGCGGGGTATGTTCACCTGCGGAGTGCTCGATGTCTTCATGGAAAACGGAATACACTTTGACGGGATTGCAGGGATATCTGCAGGTGCCACATTCGGCTGCAATTTCAAATCACATCAGATAGGAAGAGCTCTGAGATATAACAAAAGGTACAGCAGAGACTGGCGCTACTGCAGCCTCAGGTCTCTCATAAGGACCGGCGATCTGTATGGTGCGGAATTCTGCTACCACACAATACCGGAGTTTTTCGACCGCTTTGACACGGAGACTTTTAAAAATGATCCGACAGAATTCTATATAGGCGCAACGGATGTAACGACAGGTGAAGTCAGATTCCATAAATGCACTGACGGCGGAGCGGCTGATATAGAGTGGATGCGCGCATCGGCATCGATGCCTGTGGTTTCCAATATTGTTTCTGTAGATGGGTATAAAATGCTCGATGGAGGAATAGTATGCTCTGTTCCTTATGAATACATGGAGCAGCAGGGATATGACCGCAATGTAATCATCCTGACACAGCCGAAGGGCTACCTGAAGAAGAAAAGCCCGGTCGTTCCACTGGTAAAACTGGTACTGAGAAAGTATCCGGCAGTGGGAAAAGCGATGGCTGTCAGGCATATCGTTTATAATGCCCAGATGGAAGAGATCGACCGCAAGGAGGCAGGCGGAGAGGTGTTTGTCATAAGACCGCCTGAAGCTCTGGGCATAGGAAGAACCGAAAAGGATCCGGATGAGCTTGAGAGGGTATATCAGATGGGACGGGACGAAGCTGTCCGCAGACTTGCGGAAGTGAGATCATTCCTGGGAGACTGAATATGGGAAAAGTTAGGATCTACGGCACTATCGGTCCTGCATGCAAGGACAAGGAAATTATAAAGCAGATGTTTCAGGAGGGAATGGATGGAGTACGGCTCAACCTGTCCCATACTTCACTTGAGGAGGCGTCGTCCCTGATCGAAAGCCTGCATAAGGCTGCCCGTGAATGCGATGTCCGTCCGGAGCTGCTGATAGATATGCAGGGACCGGAGCTTCGCATCGGATACCTTAAGGCACCTATCATGCTGCCGGAAGGTGATTTGATTGAAACAGAAGTCATCCCGTTCCCGGCGGCTGTGAAAAAGGTACTTGTAGAAGCAGATCCCGGGCAGGAGGTGCTGCTTGATGACGGCAAGATACTTCTGAAAACCGACTGTTCATCGCACCCACAGAAAAACGGTTTGCGAGTCGTTCGCGGAGGGCTGCTTGAGAGCAGAAAAAGTGTGGCGCTTCCGGGCTGCGCTTTTCAGACTCCGGCAATGACAGAGAACGACAGAAATCAGCTGAAAAGAGCTAAAGACTATGGCGTAACTGCTGTCATGCAGCCGTTTGTCCGCAGCAGGGAAGACCTGATAGAAGTGCGCAGTGCATTAGACAGAGCAGGATGCGAGGAAGTACGCCTTCTGGCGAAAACTGAAAACACAGATGGAGTGAGCAGAATAAAAGAACTTATCCCGCATTGCGATGAGATAGTGATAGCCCGTGGAGATCTCGGAAATGCCATGGATCTGTGGGAGCTCCCGGCTGTCCAGAAGCACATTTCCGCAGTATGCCGCGAGGCAGGCAGGGACTTCATGGTCGTGACTCAGATGCTCGACTCAATGATGCACAGACAGGTCCCGACCAGGGCAGAAGTAAGCGATATTTTCAATGCGGTTGCTGATGGGGCTTCCTCGGTAATGGTTACAGGCGAGACGGCTGCAGGAGATTATCCTGCACTTGCCATCCGGTACCTGTACAGAACCGTGAGAGAAGCAGAAAAGTTCAGAGAGTTGTAGTATAAGAAGTTTGGGCGGAAAGAGAGGTAATGAGTATGCTTCACGAGGTTTGTTTTGATTCGTATAACAAAAGAGATAAGGTATATGGTTGGGTGTACGCACCGGCCGCACCTCCGGTAGGCATCATTCAGCTGGTGCACGGATTCGGCGAACACTCACGCAGATATCTGCATATGATAGTCGCTTTCATGGATGCGGGCTTCATCGTAGCCGCTGATGATCATGTCGGACACGGCAAGACAGCCATGGAGAACGACTGCTGGGGCGACTGGGGAGATAAGGGACCTCATACAATGATGGAGGATGAACATACCTTTACTAAACTTGTAAAGGATATGTACCCTGACCTGCCGTACTTCATGTTTGGACACAGCATGGGTTCATTCATTGCCCGTGACTATATCTCAAAATACGGCGATGAGCTTGACGGTGTTACCCTGTGCGGAACATCAGGCGAATTCCCTGGACTCGACAACAGCATCGAATACATTAAGAAGCTTGTTGATGCGGGCAAGGGCACAGAGGCTGACCCGGATGTCGGCGCTGTCATGATGGGATGGATGTTTGCGCGCTGTGACGAGGGTGTTAAGCTCGGAAACGAATGGATATGCCATGATGAGTTTGTGCAGCAAGACCACGCCTCTGATCCGTTCGATGCATTCACAAAGCCTACGAGCAACAGATCGTTCCTCGATTTCTGCAGAATGATCGAAGTGATAACGGGGCCTGAGTGGGCTGCAAAAGTTCCGAATGATCTGCCAATATATAACATTGCGGGCGACCAGGATCCGGTAGGACAGTATGGTGCAGGCGTTTATCAGGTATCCAACTGGCTGATTGATGCCGGATGTGATGTAGAGACGATGTTGTATTCAGGCTACCGTCATGAGATACACAATTACGATGATCTTAAAAATATTGTTGAAGGCGGAATAATCGAATTCTTCTACAGCTGTATAATAGATCCTGACGATTTTTTCGACTGAACCAATAGTTTATTGACAGGTGAAAAATAATAATTATAATAAGGGAGCGGCAGATATAACTGCCGCTCTTCATCACTTGTGGGGGTGTAAAGGTTTCGACAGGTGTGTGGAACAAGGATAAGCGAGCCGTGGCGGTGATCCACGTAAAAAGTACCCGTTCAAAAGAAACGCTAAAACTAACAACAATTTCGCACTGGCTGCATAGTTCAGCCCCGCGCGTCGGCCCCGTGTCACCTGCAGCACGGGAATCCGGCGTCATGCATGCAGGGACCTCTTGCGTGATCTCCCGGTAGCGTAAGAGTATCCACGGGATAGCGAAACCCCGAGTTTGCCGCGCTGGCGAAGGGTGAGCGAAATAAAAGCAACCGGCTGCGCTCGGAGAAAGTCTTTCGGAAATGCTCTTGGACGTGGGTTCGACTCCCACCATCTCCACCAAAAAATGGCTCTCGGAAATTATTCCGGGAGCTGTTCTATTTTCACGGATCGCGGTTATTTCAACAGTTGAAGCGCTTCTCTGAAGAATCAAAAACGACCTAGCCAAACCTAGCAAAACCATGTTTAGACCTACGAAATAGTCGACAAAATGGTCGGCACTTTTTTTGACGAAATAGGCGAAAGTTGAGGTCAGACTTGACATTGGACAGGCTTCCACGCTCATCTGAATCATTAAATCGCATAATTGTCGGAAGGGTAAGACTCATATAAACTGAAAACAAAAAACGATCCTTGGAGGTGCATCATGTTTGGACCAAAATTCAGATTTACACATGACGAAGTAAGAATCATCGTTATGGCACTTATAGAACTGAAGAACCAGCTCATCTCGGAAGGAAGGTACACAGATGCTGTGGATGATCTTCTGGTCAAATTTGTAGAGTAATAGCCAGAAGCCAAAGCTTAAGTATTAGCTGTCTTTCAATACATGCCTTGCCATATTGGCAGGGCAATTATAATGTTCAAATCCGGCAGTGCCGGTAGAAAGGAAAGACGATGATAAAAGCTATAACAATCAAGATGAAATCCGATGATAAGGTTATTACTGCTGAGGATGTAGCCGAGGCATTTATTGACTGCGTGAAAGAAGGTAGCCTAGAAAGCAATGCGGCATTGTGGTATCTCGATCTGATACACGATCTGTTCATCACAAATCACGAGATCGCGGCTGTAAATGTTCTGTCTTGTGTCCTCCATCATGCAGATTCCCCGATCTGCTGTGAACTTGAAGATCTATTCAAACGATTCGTAAAAAACGAGAGATATCTTGTTAACTTCCTGGATGACTTTCTGGGATACGATGATATTGATGACTATCTTCTTGAACTGGAACTACTGAAGCTGAGCAGAAATTGCCTGCGAGAGACACATGACGAGGAGGCTGATGAATGAGTAGATGTAAGACGATAGCAATATGCAACCAAAAGGGTGGAGTTGGCAAGACGACTACAGCACTGAATCTCGGTGCCGGTCTGGCAAGGGAGGGCAGGAAAGTGCTCCTCGTAGATTCAGATCCGCAAAGCGATCTCACATGCTCAGCTGGGATCGACTCTGAATCAGTGGAGAAGTCGCTTGGCAGCCTGATGTATATGGCAACTGAGAACTATAAGCCCGATGTTAAGGGGAGTATCGTAAGACACAGCGAGGGTTTTGACATAATACCTTCCAATATGGACCTGTCATCCATGGAGACTAGGCTGGTGAATGCCATGAGCCGCGAGAAGGTGCTGGACAATCTTCTGAAGGAAGTCAGGAATGATTACGAATATATCTTCATTGACTGCATGCCTTCGCTCGGTATGCTGACCATCAATGCTCTTACGGCGGCAGACAGCGTTATCATACCTGTACAGGCACAGTACCTGCCGGCAAAAGGAATGACACAGCTCCTCAGGAGCATCGACATGGTCAGGAGCCACACTAATGAGAATCTGAAGATCGACGGCATCGTTATGACGCTGGTGGATGGAAGGACGAATCTTGCCAGAGACGTGATCAACGCTATCAGGACCAACTACGGGATGAACATAAGGATATTCGATGCCCAGATTCCTGTAGCGGTGAGAGCTGCTGAGGCAAGCAAGACGGGAATGAGTCTTTTTAAATATGATGCTCAGAGCAAAGCGACCAAAGGCTATGAGGCGCTGACAAAGGAGGTGATCGCGGATGCCGAAAGAAGCAGGAAACGAGATAAAGCTGCCATCGCTCGATGAGCTGTTTTCATCTCAGGAGGAAAGAGATGATGCAAGACTTAAGCGCATCTATGAGATTCCTATAAATCAAATCGATCCATTCCCTGATCATCCATTCAAGGTAAGAGATGATGAGGATATGCAGAATCTCATAGAAAGCATCAGAGCGCAGGGCGTGCTTACCCCGTGCATGGTGAGAAAAAAGAAAGACGGTAGATATGAGTTGATTTCAGGTCATAGACGTAAGCGTGCCTGTGAGCTGCTCGGCATGGACGCTCTTAGGTGTGAGATAGTCGAGCTCTCGAAGGAGCAGGCGACCATCCTGATGACGGAAAGTAACTTCCAGAGATCCACTATCCTGCCGTCCGAGAAGGCATTTGCATACAAAATGAGGCTCGATGCCATGAAGTTACTTGTTTCCAGAATGGTAGAGAATCAGAAGAAGGGCAGAAACTTCGGCGGAGAACCTGTCGGACCGCAGCTTGAGAAGGCAAGGGAGCACCTGGTTAACTCGTATGGGTTATCGGAACAATATGCGGAGGCGCTAGGCAGTGCTGACTCTAGGAAACATGATCACACAACCGGGGCCCCAGTGGTGCCCCGCGGCGTTGGCAGGGCTCGCGATTTACTAGCGGCTCAATCAACTGAAAGTCGTGAACAAATAAGAAGATATGTGAGACTGACAGAACTCATTCCGGAACTTCTTGATCTGGTCGATGAGGGGAAGATCGGCATCAGACCTGCAGTAGAACTCTCATATCTCGGCCACAGGCAGCGTGATGTGCTTGAAGCGATAGAGATGGAACAGTGTACTCCTACTCATGAGCAAGCGAAGCGAATGAGGAAGCTATATGATGAACAAAAGCTTACTCCCGAAGCAATAGAGGCAATCATGATGGAACAGAAAGGAAATCAGAAAGAGCGCATTGTACTTCGCGGGGATAGATTCAGCAGATTGTTTCCTCCTGATTTACCAGCCTCCAAACGTGAGGACTATGTAGCAGCGGCCATGGAGTTCTATGGCAGACACCGCGAGCGCCAGAGGACGAGAGATGATGCGAGGTAATCGTGTCCCAATTATGGCTGACTGAGACTGCAATGTGGACACAAATCCTTATCTCCTCCCCTGTAACCCCTCCTCTATAACTACCAGTTACTACCCGAAGAAGAGATAACTAGCACAAAACGTAATATATTAATAATAATCGCAATATAACGACACCAAATGGCGTCCGATTCTACTTGCAGAGTCGGGCGTTTTTTTCGTGCTCGGATTTGCGGGAAAGGACGACCAATGACGAAAACCAAAGACAACAAAGCAAGCGATGACGTGATCATCTGCACGGACGATGCAGGAATGCAGCTTTATCTCAGCGAGAAGGCAGCCAACAGGCTCAGCTGGATCCTGACCGGTATCTGCGTAGTGCTCAGCCTGCCGGTGATCATACTCGCATTCATGTGTATCTAGCGAAAGGAGACAATAACGCAATGACAGACAACAAGTTTATCGATGCATTCAAGCGAATGCTCACAATGGCCCTTGCCCTGATCATGGCGCTCGGATCAGTTATACCGATTGCGACCCAGGAAGTATCAGCATTCAGTGGCAAGGTTGGCAGCAAATACACGGTCCACTGGTACAAGGAACTGCACTATGGACCAGGCAATGGCGGATACAGTAACGCAGCGAAGTGCGACCTCGGAGACGACCTCGGCAGCCGTTATTCGATCTGCGTACAGCCGAGCAAGAACTCTCCTGTATGGTCAGGTGATCAGACCAGGACCGTGCAGGTAGACAAGGTAGTCACAGATGCTACGGACACAGGCAAGTGGAACGCAATGAGAAATATAATCTACTACTCGCCATCATATCCGGGCTTCAAGAAGAACATCGAAGGGATCAAGCAGTTCTACTACGGTGATGAAGCGAAAGACTTCGGTGTAGCTCACCTTGCGCTTGCATATGTCTATGCAGGCAGACCGTCAGATATGGCGACCTGGGGAGGAACTAAGGCGTCCGACCTCGGAGATGTATGGACCAAGGCAAAGGCACTGGCCAATGCACTTTATGACAGCAATGCAGAATTCGATGAAGCAGTACCGGAAAGCTTCAAGATTTTCGTCTGCTATATGGACGGAGTGCAGGACATGGTAGTCGGTTACCTTGAGGCTCCTGGCCATCTCAACATGAAAAAGCTCAGTAACCGAACTTCCATCACAGACGGGAACAGCTGCTATTCACTCGAAGGAGCACAGTACACCGTCTATGACAAGTCAGGAAGTAAAGCAGGAGTTCTTACTCTCAATGCAAAGGGCGAGAGCAATACCATCGACCTGATGGAAGGAAGCTATACAGTCAAGGAGACCTATGCTCCTCCGGGGTATGCAAAGGATACCGAGACATATGCAGTGAAGATCGTTTCTGAGGAAACAACGACATTTACTGCGAAGGATGAACCTATCACAGACCTTGTGCAGCTCCTGCTGACAAAGAATCCTGTTGGATATCCGCATGATCATGGTGAAGGCGATGCGACTCTTAAAGGTGCTGTATATAAGTTCGAGTATTATGACAGGCTGAAGAATCAGGAAGTACTCCTCAAGGCAGCAAAGGCAGATGCTCCAGTAAGAACATGGCACTTTGTAACTGATGAGCACGGTAAGATCGACGGACAGAACCCGACTTTTGCATCCGGATATTCCAATGATTCCCTGTATAAGGACAAGGACGGTAAGGTCTGTTACCCTCTCGGAACATATCTGATCCAGGAGGTCAAAGCACCTGAAGGATATCTTGTCAATGATGAGATTCTTGAAGTTGAGATCAGTGAGGATGGAACAGATAACATCCATGTGAAGACTTACAACGAGTCCATCAAGGGCAATGACACTATCAAGAGAGGCGGAGTCAAGGTAGCCAAGATCGACAATGACCTGGATACCAACTATGCTCAGGGCGATGCGACACTCGCAGGTGCCGAATTCACTATCTACAACCAGTCTAAGGAGACTGTGATGGTAGGCGGCAAGGAAATCGAAAAGGGCGGAGCTGCACTTGTGATTACCACGAATGCAGACGGCATCGCAACTTCAGACGCGCATGCACTCCCTTACGGTTCATATCTCGTGAAGGAAACAAAGCCTTCCAAGGGCTATCTTCTGAACACTGAGTGGTCCAGAGCATTCACTATCCGTGAGGACGGCAAGATCGTTGATCTGACTGAAGACAAGGTAAGAGAGGCCGTAGAGAGAGGCGGCGTGCAGATCATCAAGAGAGATAAGGAACTTGTTAGGTCCGAGGCTCTCGGCGGAGCAAGGCTTGATGACATCGTGATGACCATCAAGAACGTATCCGGAAGAGACGTAGTAGTCCGCAAGGATCTCGATAACAAGACTGATAAGGTCGACTGGAAGAAACTCGAATCCAAGAAGGACCTCTTTGAAAGCGAAGCGATCAAGAGGGTACCTACCGGCAAGGATGTTGGCAAGATCACTGTTCACTGGAACGAAGAAAAGAAAGCATATACTGCTGAGACTCTGGCAGATGACCTTCCATACGGAACCTACACGATCCGTGAGTCCAAGACAAATGAGACATATCAGAGAACAGATAAGACAGAGCACATGTTTACCATCAGAGAAGATGGCGTGATCGTCAGCTTTGACGACAATAAGAACGAGATGGCTCTTACTTTCGATGACTATGTCTACAGATCAGATGTACAGGGAACCAAGATCGCGGATTCAACTTCCGAGAGATTCTCATTTGTTCCTTTCAAGATCATCAGCGTGACTAATGGTGAGACTCACGTAGTCGTAACTGACAAGAATGGTTTCTTCTCCACAAAGGACAGAAGAGCTGCCGGTGACCTCGATGAGGATGAGGATGCAGATACTGCAAGAAAGCAGAACCCGTTCGATGACCTGCTTGAGGCTAAGGATATAAAGACTGCAGATCTTGAGAAGAGATCACAGGATATACTGCACGGAGTATGGTTCGGAACAGGTGAGTTCGGAGATAAGGCTCCTATGAACAGCAAGTTCGGAGCGCTGCCATATGACTCATATATCCTTGAGGAGATGCCATGCGAGCATAACGAGGGATATATCCTTCAGAAGTTCTACTTCACAGTAGATCAGAAGAGCCAGAATGGATTTGTTGATCTTGAGACTATCACTGATGATGTCCCTGAGATCGGAACTACAGCTTCTGTTGATGGGAAGAACAAGAACATCAGACCTCAGAAGGAGATCAAACTCGTTGACGTAATCGAGTACAAGAACCTCAAGAAGGGAGAGACTTATACAGCCAAGGGAGTCCTTATGGACAAGGCAACAAAGGCACCTGTACTCGACATGAACGGAAAGCAGATCACTGCTGAGCAGGAATTCAAGACATTCATGAGCAGTGGCAAGGTCAAGGTCACATTCACGTTCGATGCTACAAGCCTCTATGGCAAGGACACAGTAGTGTTTGAAAAGGTATTCGACAGTGAAGGACACGTAGCTGCAAGACACGAAGAGATCGATGATGAAGGTCAGACTGTAACCTGGGAGAAACTTGATCCTAAGTACGAGATGTACAAGATCCGTACTACAAAGGCTCCGTCTGCCGGAGACAAGTACGGCTTCTTCGCACAGGACGAAGTTGAATATGAGGTCCATGTAGAGAACACCGGTAACATCGAGATCACAATGGATGTTACTGACCAGTTCACTCAGAACCCGGAGTACTTTACAGTTCCTGTACTGAAGGATGTTAAGTTCACCGGCAAGGGAACATGGAACAATAAGGGCAAGGATGACAAGGTCGCTAACATCACTCTGAATGTTGGAGAGAAGGCTACCGTCACATACACTGCCGTTGTAAAGGACGAAGCGAAGGCATACCTCGCAGCTAATGCCAAGGATTCCGACTCTCTTGATGAGAAGAATCATGACACCAACATGGCATACCAGAAGAACAAGACAGACGATAAGGATGGTTACTGGAACACCGCCGAGTGTGTGAACGTGACATATCCTAACCCTGAGAAGCCTGAGGAACCAGGCAAGCTTGAGCCAAAGAAGGACGTAGCTCAGACTCCTGTTCAGAAGCCTGCCATCGGAACTTCTCTCGCTAACGGCAAGGGTGACAAGACTGTTGCTGCAGCAAAGGACACACAGCTGATCGATACCATTGCATATGTTGGACTTGATACTTCCAAGTGGTATGTATTCGAAGGAACACTGATGGTAAAGGACAGCGGTGATCCGCTCGTAGAGCATGGCAAGCCTGTCACGGTAATGAGCGAGCCGTTCAAGCCGGCAAGACCTGACGGCACAGCCAAGGTCAGCTTCATCATCGACACAACAAACCTTGATGGTAAGGAGCTAGTAGCATTCGAGAATTGCTACAGACTCAATGAGTTCAAGAAAGGCGATGATGTATCCAAGGCTGATAAGATTGTCGTTGCTGATCACAAGGATCTGAACGACGAAGGCCAGACTGTTAAGGTGTCAAAGGAAGCTAAAAGAGTGCCGCCTAAGACTGGTGATGATACACCTCTGAAGCTTTGGCTGGCACTTATGTTTGCTGCTATAGCGGCGGTCCTGCCACTTGCGATCAAGGAGACCATCGAAAGGCGCAGACAGCATAAGGAAGATATGGAGATGTTCGCCTGATAGTGGCACGAAACATCAATAACGAATAACTGACATGGAGCGGTGATCTATCATGAAAGCCGCTCCATTTGCTTTGAGACTGTAGGAGGGAACAGGGGAAATGAACTACAACGAGAGGAAATTCAATATGGATATAGCTCAGGTCTGCGGACTCAGGGAGGCAGTCATAGCCGACTTTATCAGAGGTCTTCAAGCTACGAGCGAAGATACGACATACAGGCACGGATACTTCTGGGTCAAGTGCACACAGAAAACTATAACAGTTCATATACCATTTCTGACTGAAGATATGGTGCGGCATTCAGTCAACAAACTGGTGGAGAAAGGGATCATGAAAGTAGGGGTGTTCAGCGATGATAAGTTTGACCACACCTATTACTACACATTTACGCCGTATGGTAATGAACTGCTCGATGACAGCAGGTGCTTTGATTGAAGCCGATCCCAAAGCCACCCGGAAAGAGGGTACGATGCCCGGATAATTGCAGATATCACGATAGACTCGCACCGTTCTGCGGATACTGCATGCTGGAAATATTAGGAAGGAAAAAAGAAACGGAGGAAACAGAAGATGGAGAAATCGATACAGAAGCTGCTGGACAAGCTGGGAAAGAAAGGCTTTGACACAGAGAAAAAAGTGAATGCGATAGACATGCAGGCGGCCTTTGACAGCGGCCTCACTGATGAGCTTGGTGGGATCCTTGCGCTGCAGAAGGCGATAAAAAGTCACAGTACCTATGCATTCATAATGGGTGGGACAGATGTTAAACCCGCAAAGAAAACCAAGGAGGAAGCAAAGGATGCAGATGATGGTAGAACCGA
>ONRQ01000020.1 GCA_900320285.1 uncultured Eubacteriales bacterium | reverse complement strand
TGACAAAAACATAAACTATGTACCGTGGGTCGCACGGGAATCCAAGCCTGTGGAGAGAGTGTAAGACGCTGAATCTTAGGACAAGGCGCAGTTCTCTGTAAAGCAGGAATCCCCCACCTCTAAGCATTCATGCGTAGGTGGCGGGAACGTTCAAATCCATACGCCCCTCGGCTTTGTTCCTGAAGATCGGAGTCTTCGTATCGCCGTCCGGCGTTTCTCTTCTCTTCTTGTCTGTATTATAGGCCCAAATCTAACCGAAGTAAAACTATAGATTTTAATCAATGTGAACAGTAATACTTAACACAGACATAATGTGTGCTCCTCTGCAAATGTGCGCAGCAACGGTTTCCGGAGTTCATTTTGCCATCAGAGCGGTGCTGAGGTGTGTTTCTGCACTTTTCTGCGTAGTTTATACAGTAAGCTATTTGCACGTTTAATGATATTGCTTTATATATTCTTTAATTGTAGAATGCAGTTGTAGGAAAGCTCACTTTGCTTTATTTAAAATAGGAGGAATATTATGGATAAGTATGTATGCGCTATCTGCGGTTATGTATATGACCCTGAAGTAGGTGATCCGGATAACGGAGTTGAGCCGGGCACAGCATGGGAAGATGTTCCTGAAGATTGGGTATGCCCTCTGTGCGGAGTAGGCAAGGACAACTTCGAAGCTGAATAAGCAGAAACTGACTTAAAAACAAAATAGTATAAGAGAAGCAGAGTGTCTGTACGGCACTCTGTTTTTATAAGCAAAAACCACGCGCATATTGCGCAATTTGTTATTTCGATTGAAATGATAGGGAACATATATTGTTTCAATCGGCTGCAGCGTGATAAGATTTGTAAGGCAATCAATATTTTCATCTATCAGAAAATAGGAGATAACGGATGTATAAAGTTGTAAGAAGGAAAGCTCTCAGACCTACAGTCACACAGCTGGAGATCGAGGCGCCGCTGGTAGCGCGCAAGGCGAAACCGGGACAGTTCATCATTCTGCGTGTCAATGAAGAGGGCGAGCGTATCCCGCTGACAGTAGCGGGAGTCAACCCTGAAGAGGGCACAGTAAAGATCATCTTCCAGGTAGTGGGAGCGACAACAGAGCTTCTGAATCACGTACCTGAAGGCGGATATCTGCAGGATTTCGTAGGACCGCTTGGTAATGCGACAGAGACTGAAGGCATAAAGAAGGTTTGCATCGTAGGCGGCGGCGTAGGCTGCGCTATCGCAATGCCGGTAGCACAGGAGTTCCACAGGATCGGAGCAGAGGTGACCAGCATCATCGGTTTCAGGAGCGAAGACCTTGTGATCCTCGAGGATGAGTTCAACGAGTGCTCAGACAAGCTGTACGTTATGACAGATGACGGCTCATACGGCAGACACGGCAACGTAACAGTACCGCTGGACGAGATGCTTGCTGCAGGCGAGAAGTTCGACATGATCATCACCATCGGACCGCTGATCATGATGAAGTTCGTAACTCTGACGGCGAAGAAATACAATGCGCCTATCACGGTATCGATGAGCCCTATCATGATCGACGGAACGGGCATGTGCGGAGGCTGCAGACTGACATTGAACACAGAGGAAGGCCCTGTCATGAAGTTCGCATGCGTGGACGGTCCTGACTTCAACGGATATGAAGTGGACTTCGACGAGGCGATATCAAGAGGCCGCATGTATTTCGACTATGAGAGACGTGCACATGAAGCGACATGCAACCTGTTCAGGCAGGCAGAGAACGCGTAGAGGAAAGGGGGAACAACAATGGCACTTGATCCAAAGAAACATGAAATGCCGTCACAGGACCCTCAGGTCCGCGCGCATAATTTCAACGAGGTAGCACTCGGATACACAGAAGAGATAGCGATCGCAGAGGCGCAGAGATGCCTCAACTGCAAGAACAAGCCATGCGTTGAGGGCTGCCCTGTTAACGTAAACATTCCTGACTTCATCATGAAGGCAAAGGAAGGCGACTGGGAAGGCGCATACAAGATAATCAACGAGACATCGACTCTCCCTGCAGTATGCGGAAGAGTATGTCCTCAGGAGACGCAGTGTGAAGCGAAGTGCACGATGGGCATCAAGTTTGAGCCTGTAGGCATCGGCCGTCTTGAGAGATTCGCGGCAGACTGGCACAACGCAAATGCAACAGAAAAGGCAGTGGCACCTGAAAGCAACGGTCACAAGGTAGCGATCGTAGGCTCGGGTCCTGCAGGACTGACATGCGCAGGCGACCTTGCAAAGAAGGGCTACAAGGTATCTGTATTCGAGGCACTGCACACAGCAGGTGGAGTACTCGTATACGGTATCCCTGAATTCAGACTCCCGAAGGCTATCGTGGCAAGAGAAGTAGAAGGCCTTAAGGACCTCAACGTAGACATTGAGACGAACGTCATCATCGGAAAGACTCTGACTGTCGATGAACTATTCGATGAGATGGGATTCGAGGCAGTATTCATCGGTTCCGGAGCAGGACTTCCGATGTTCATGAACATCCCCGGGGAATCGCTCAAGGGCGTGTTCTCGGCAAACGAGTATCTTACAAGATCGAACCTGATGAAGGCATACCTCGACGATCCTAAGACACCGATCATGAAGGGCGGCAAGGTAGCTGTAGTCGGCGGCGGAAACGTAGCCATGGACGCTGCGCGTACCGCGCTGAGACTTGGCGCAGAGCACGTATACATCGTATACAGAAGATCGATGGAGGAGCTCCCGGCAAGGAAAGAGGAAGTAGAACACGCAATAGAGGAAGGTATTGACTTCAGACTGCTGAACAACCCTGTTGAGATCCTCGGATACAACAATCCTGATGATCCAAAAGATCCTAAGAACGGCTTCGTAAAAGGTATCCGCTGCATCAAGATGGAGCTTGGCGAACCTGACGCGAGCGGCAGAAGGAGACCGATCCCTGTAGAGGGCAGCGAGTTCGAGCTCGATGTGGACGCGGTAATCATGGCACTCGGCACAAGACCGAACCCGCTGATCAAGAACACGACCAAGGGACTCGAGGTCAACCGCAAGGGCGGCTTCGTAGTAGACGAAGACGGGCTGACAAGCCGTGAGGCAGTATATGCCGGCGGCGATGCGGTCACAGGAGCTGCTACAGTTATTTCAGCTATGGGCGCCGGCAAACTCGCCGCCGCCTCTATAGATAAATACCTCTCGAATAAATAGGCGTCGCCTTCGGGCAAACATGTCTGTGCAAGAGGAGTTTTTTTGAAAATGTTACAAATCTGAGACTTTTTCTCCGTATATGTAACTTTTCATAGACATGCATCTGATAAAAACAAATACTGCTTGACGATAACCTCTGAATCTCGGGTTATTGTCAAGCAGTTTTCTTCATTTGAGTCTAAATTAGCATCCTGTGATCTGAAAAAGTTACATATACAGATTTTGATGCCCAAATATGTAACAATTTTTCAAAAAGTCCTTTTCCGGAGCGGCGGCTCACCATTTTAGTTCAGCGATTAGCTGCTTCTGTTCGGCAATACGTCTTTTCGGATCAACGGTTCGCCATGATCTCATCCAGGATCGCGTCTGCGGCCTCGATCTTGCTCATCAGCGGCAGCTGCTTCATGCCGCCTTTTGTCATGATCGTGATTACATTGGTGTCGCCCGCGAATCCGGCGCCCTTTGTCTTAAGGCTGTTGGCACAGATCATGTTCACGTTCTTCTTGACCAGCTTTGCGGCTGCGTTTTCAAGCAGGTTCTGCGTCTCCATCGCGAATCCGCAGAGGAACTGGCCCTCTTTGCGGTGAGCACCGAGGTATCCGAGGATATCCTGCGTCGGCTCGAGCGCAATACTGCGGCCGGAAGCGGCATCGCTCTTCTTTATTTTTTCGGTTGCGACTTCCGCTGGTCTGTAGTCCGCGACGGCCGCTGCCTTTATGACTATATCCATCTCAGGTGCGCGTGATGTAACTGCGTCAAACATATCCTGCGCGCTCAGCACATTTACTGTCTCGACGAAACGTTCCTGAGGCAGGGCGGTCCTGCCCGAAACGAGCGTTACTTCGGCTCCGCGTCTTGCGGCCATCTTTGCGATTGCGTAACCCATCTTGCCGCTGGAGTGGTTTGTTATATAGCGTACAGGATCGATCGCTTCCTGGGTCGGTCCTGCAGTCACCAGCACCTTAAGGCCTGCCATATCCTTTTCTTTTTCGACCCATTGTTCAACGTAGTCGATCAGCACATCAGGCTCCGGCATCTTGCCCTTGCCCTCAACGCCGCACGCCAGCATTCCCTCTGCAGGCTCTATGATCTCATAGCCTCTGCTGCGAAGTATTTCGAGGTTTGCCTGAGTAGCAGGGTTCTCGAACATCACGGTATTCATTGCCGGCGAGATCAGAACAGGGCAGGTGCATGCGAGCATTGTAGTGGTGAGCATGTCGTCTGCTATGCCGTGTGCCAGCTTTGCGATGATATTGCCCGTAGCAGGAGCGATCAGCGCCAGGTCTGACGACTGTCCGAGGGTAATGTGCTCGGTAGGAGTCTCGTTTGCCGGATCGAAAACATCCGTTACAACCTTATTGCCGCTCATGGTCTCAAAGGTAAGCGGTGTTACGAATTTCGAAGCGCCGTCTGTCATGATGACATGGACATCATAGCCCTTCTTTTTGAGTCCGCTTGCGACGTAAACTGATTTGTAGGCGGAAATACCGCCCGAGATCCCCAGAATAATTTTCTTTTTGTCCATTGTATTTACCGGCCTTTCGTTCAACGGGTCCGATTTGCACAAAAAGTATACTTCACATACCCACGAATTGGCAAGGATATGGTACAATTGCAGGTGTAAAGGGGCGTGCAGCAAAAGTGTTGCCGCGATCCCCGGATTCAATCCCTATTGCTCAAAAGATATAAATATGGAGACAAGACATGTTTGACAAACTGATCGAAAAAGTAAAAGCAGAGCCAAAGAAGATCGTATTCACAGAAGGTTCCGATGCACGTATCCAGGAGGCAGCAGCAAGACTTCTTGCTGAGGATCTTATGGGCGTTGTGCTCGTAGGAAATGAAGATGAAATCAAGGCTGCAGCAGCTGATAAGGGTTTCGATATCAGCAAGGCCGAGATCATCGATCCTGAGAAGTACGATGGAATGGCTGAGATGGTAGAGACCATGGTAGCACTCAGAAAGGGCAAAATGACTGAAGAAGAGTGCGCAGCTGCTCTTAAGAAGGGCAACTACTTCGGCACCATGCTCGTAAAGATGGGCAAGGCTGACTGCCTGCTCGGCGGAGCTACATATTCCACAGCAGACACCATCCGTCCGGCTCTCCAGCTCGTTAAGACAAAACCGGGTGCTCACCTCGTAAGCTCCTGCTTCATCCTCACAAGAGAGGGCGGAGATGAGAATCTCAGAACGATCGCCATGGGCGACTGCGCTGTAAACCTCTCGTATGAGGACAGCAAGGACAAAGAGGGCAATGTTACATTCACAGGCGCTCAGAAGCTCGCTGAGGTAGCTGTAGAAATCGAGAAGTGCGCAAGGACTTTCGGTATCGATCCTAAGGTTGCAATGCTCAGCTTCTCCACAAAGGGATCCGGCAAGGGCAACACTGTTGCTCTCTCGGCAGAGGCTACAAAGATCGCCAAGGAGCTCAATCCTGACATGGCCATCGACGGTGAGATGCAGTTCGACGCTGCCGTATCGCCTACAGTAGGCCAGCTGAAGTTCCCTGGATCGCCGGTAGCAGGTTATGCGAACACATTCGTATTCCCAATCATCGAGGCAGGCAACATTGGCTACAAGATCGCTCAGAGACTCGGCGGATACGCTGCTTACGGACCGATCCTGCTCGGACTCAATGCGCCTATCAATGACCTCTCCAGAGGCTGTGACGCAGAAGAAGTTTACAAAATGTCAATTATCACCGCTGCACTTTAAGATGTTAAAAAAGCAGGCCGCTGCAATGCCGCTCCGGCCTGTTTTATTTTTGTTTTTTCTGATATGACCAAAAAATTACATATAGGCATTGTACTGATAATACTGATGGCGTTCTGTGCCGCTCCTGTGCAGTCATTCGCTCTGCCTGAGTGTCACTACGAACATAATACCTATACAGGAGAAGATCTGTACGAGCCGGGATCGCTCGAAGCATCGTATGTAGACTACGTTCAGGGAGTCTGGAAGTGCGACACCAGGATGCCGGGCAGGGGAGGTCTGTGCGGACGCTGGAGCAATAAGGTGCGGTCCGTATTCTCCGCCTCATCAAAGGAGATAAACTACTACGGGAAACGCTTTAACAAAAAGAATTTCCTGTCCGTCTGCGAAGGCTGCAAGGCAGGTACGAAACTTGTGCTCGGACAGGCAAAGTCCGAGAACGGAACGGTTTCTCACGCGATTATCCTGTTCAAGGTGACTTCACAGGAGGTCTGGTGGGCGGACTGCAACTGGAATCATGACAACGTTATTCACTATCGCCATGGTACGGTAAAGGATTTCATCAATTTTTATCATTACAAGAAATCCAAATACAGCTATCTGCATTTTATAGTGAAGATTAAAAAATACCGCCATTACAGCAAGCCGAAGATCGCCTCAGCTGATACTGTAACGGACGGAACAGCCAGGATCGTCTGGACCAGGGCTTCCGGGGCAAAGAAATACTACGTATACAGATCGTCATCAAAGAAAGGCGGGTTTACGCGTATTGCGGAAACGGAAACCTGTTCATACCGTGACGATTCAGCAGAAGCCGGCAAGAAATACTATTATAAAGTAGCAGCAGATAAAAACGGCAAACTGAGCTGGAGCGGTACAGTTGATGCAAAAACAAGGCTCGACCGTCCTCATACCTCGCTGATGTATCAGAAGGGGAAGAAAGGAAAGCTCGTATGGAGCGCAGTGCCGGGCGCAGACCGCTATGCCGTATACAGAAAGACAGACGGCGGAAAGTGGAAAAAGGTAAAGACGACAACAAATACCTATTATTCAAGCAGTAAGATCAAACGCGGCAAACCATTATGGTTTAAGGTCAAGGCTGTGGGGACCGGCGGGAAGAGCACGGCCTCAGTATACAGTCCGTGGATAACTACAATGACATATGCCTGGGTGCCTTAAAGGGCAATCGATATATACAGACGGAAGACTGCGACGGCCGGCCGCTAAACACAGACGGCGCCGGCCCCGGAACAGGAGAAAACCATGAAGAAAAAAACCATATCGACACTGATAACTTCAGCTGCGCTTGTGCTGTTGATGACCGCTGCTTCGATCCCGTTGCTGGGTGCGGCGGCAGGATCTGTCACCGGTCAGTTATGTGCATATGCTGAAGACCCAGTGGTCACGAATATTTCAGTAGAGCCGGGGAACGGTCAGAATGAGATTTCATGGCTGAGGGCAGGCGACATTGAGTATTACCGTGTTTACAGGCGTACCGGAAAAGACGCGAGCGCTGCAAGGCCGGAGCTCAACAAATATGTACTGCTAGGTTCCGTGACGACTGCTCCGGACAGGTATTCTGGCGATTACCAATTCACGAATCCGGTGTTTGTGGATCATTATGCAAAGAACGGGACTACATACTCGTACATCGTTATCGCCGACGCCGGGTGGGACATATATGAAGGCACACCGAGCAAATCGGTGAGCGCCACAGCCAGAAGCGGAAAACGCGCAAAGCCTGCTGCTCCATATGATATCGACGGATATTCATATGACGGTGAGGCGGGTATCGAATGGTCCTGGGACGCGAAAGGCGGACAGGAGGATCCGGATACCGGGGAAAATGACCACAGCAGCGGCGAGGGCTATATCGATCACTTCAATGTTTACCGTAATGGCAGACTGCTTAAGCAGGTAAAGCAGAACGCGGCAAAACCGAGATCCGTTTACGGTAACACGTATTACGAATGGGATACGGAAATAAGCTTTGGCAGGGACGATGCCGATTACACATTCTGGGTAACGGCGGTCGACACGGAAGGCAATGAAAGCGTACCGGGGGAGATGTATGTACTCTCATCAATGCCTGAGAGGGATCTGTGCATAGAGAGCCATGCGGTCACCTGTTATGATGAAGATATTTGGGATGACAGTTATGACAACGTCATAGGCAATTGTAAGGGCCTTGCCGTTCATTTCGATACTATTGGCATTGAGCGCATCGAGCTCTGGCGCAAGCCGGTGGGGACCTCGGACGGCCGCTATTCAAAGGTGACGCTGACGGAGGGACCGGACGGCGCAGAGGTCGATACGGGAGTAGAAAGCGGTAAGGTATATACATATAAAGCTATCGGCCACGGGTATGACGGACGTGTGACAGAACCGTACTGTTTCAGCGTTGCAGCCGACTTCGGCGATGACAGCTATTACAGTGTTCCGGGCGGCAGGCCATTTGGGATGAGGCTCAGATCTTATGACGGAGAGTCCGCTACCGTAGACATAGACCTTTACGGAACGGGCACGTATAAGCTCTACCGCGACGGAAGGCTGATCAATACCTGGAACAACAGCTCCGGCAACATCACCTATACGGATTCACCGGGAGCGGATGGGGAGTATAACTACTACTTCACATGGACGAGCAAGCAATATCCATCGCTTACTGTCACGAGCAGGACCGTAGTGTTCTGCAGGGACACGAGCGATGTCGATGAAGATGAGCTGGAGAAAGCTCCGGGAGCGCCGAGACTTGTGGGAAGAGTCAGGGAAGGAGGCGACGGGCAGACCGTCACGATGAACTGGTCTCCGAGCAAGTCCGGAGGCAAGCCTGACGGATATATCATCTACCGTACTGACGGCGGGGTCCCTAATACCCTCATGTGGCACAACACATGGGCTCATCCGCTGCAGGATGAAGATGCAAACGGAAGATATATAAGCAGACCGGCAGACATCACACAGTTTGACATGCGCATTGCATGGAAAGAGTCAGATTACGCACACGCGACGGTTGATGATTATAAGTCTCCGCACAATCTTTGGGTCGTTGCGTACAACGATCTGGGCATGAGCGAGCCGTCCAATGTCCTCGTATACGAAAGCAGCGACGGCGAGCCGCCTGTCAATGTGGACGCAGATAAGCCGGGAGCTCCTGAAAACGTAAGCGCGCGGTGTGAGTGGAAAGATGAATATGGGCAATTAGAAGGGTTTCAAGGACATCTTTATGTAGATTGGGCCGCCCCTTCTACCGGAGGCTCGGTCGATTATTATAAGTACATGATCTCCAACAGTGACGGAATAGTCGCCTCGGGCAAGAGAGAACCGGGCGATTACAGTCCGAATGCCCTCGAGTATTCCATTGGCGGCAATGAGATCAAATCCGGCGTCGAGTACACGATAGTCATAAGTGCAGTCAATGACGAAGGCGAAGTGGCTGCCTCACCGGTAAAGATCACTGCTGAAAACAGTTTTGCTTTCAAGGCCGAACCGGCATCAAGCAACTCGGCGAGTCTTAGATGGACTGATCTTCAGGATCGTACCGGTGTGAGCGGATACCGCATCTGGCGCAGGGCCAACAAGAGCAAGTGGGAAAACATCAGAACGGTAACCGGAAACTCTGAAAAGAAATACACCGATACCGGTCTTGAGATGGGCACGACCTATGAGTATTACATGACAGCGACCGATGAAAACGGTGCGACGCACAGGAGCGTTACCAGAGAGGTCACCACGACATCGAGGACCGATGCCAGCAATGCGCCTACTGACTTCAGCGCCAGGGCAGTCGACGGAGACGTGATCCTTAATTGGGAACCTCCTGAAGGCGGCATACCGGCCTACTACGTGCTCGAATACCAGACTATGGACAAGGATCCGGAAGATGACAATGACTGGTCATCAGTTGAACTCAAAGGGGATACTTACGGTAACACACCTCTCTACAGGACTGAGGCATTCGGCAACTCGACAGGAGCCGTCATCATGAGCTGGGAATATGCCGATATTTACACCGGCAGCAGGTACAGCGATTTCAGGGACCTGAGGGGCACACAGCTCCGTCTAAGAGTAAGAGCGAACGGATACATGACAGGCTACAGCCCGGCCAGCAATTTCATCGAATTCACCTGGCCTGCGGAGTCATCAATAAGCCATGCGAACCGTCCGCCTAAGCCGATAACTCCTTCAGTCATTGAAGGAGATAACCAGATAACTCTGAGATGGAACAAACGCACCAATCTTGAGTCCGGCGAGTCTGAAGCGACATTCTACCAGCTCGTCAGGATATGGGAGAATAAGAGCGTGATCTTCACCATCCCGGCTGTCCCGGGAAAGACCTCGTATGAGTTCGTTGACATGGATACAGACGTTCAGAACGGCAGACAGTATACGTATGAGCTCAGGCCGTGCAGCTCATATCACTCCATGGACAGCTACTATAACGAATACTGGTATGATCCGTGGTGCTACATGCATCAGGTAACGGCCACGCCTAATGGGCCGACGGTCGATCAGAAGGTAGCGGACAATATAGTAGATTTGTTCAATGAGCTTGTTAACAGCAAACCAGATCCGTTGACTGATGAATACTGCTTGCAGGTGCTGGAGCTCAAGAACAATTACGAAGGACTGACAGCGTATCAGAAGAAACTGATCGGAAGCGAAATCTGTGCGCAGATCGAATCGCTGATCAATGAGGCGGACGCCTTCCTTACACAGGAAGAGTACGGCGAGGATCCGGAAGTCGAAAACGTTAAAACTGAGATCGCTGCGATCGATCCGGCTGCCGAAGTGACGGAGGAATACGAGACACAGGTAAGCACCGCCAGAACACATTATGACGCGCTGCCTGACGGGGCGAAGTCTCTGGTGGACAACTACGGCACACTGACTGCCGCTGAGGCCCATATAAAGCAGGTCAAGCGCGAGGCTGCCGATCAGGCAAAGGCCGATGATCTGTCAGCAAGACTTGAAGCCATCGACGTGGCCGCGCTGGAGGCTATGACCGGAGACGATCTGACAGATGAAATTGAGCGTGAGATAGCGAATCTCAGGTGGGAATACGATAACCTTACCAAAGCCCAGAAAGAGAAGGTCAGCGAGGCAGGTCTGGAGAAACTCGTTGCGGCAGAAGCAGCGATCAACAGCATACTTGGGATCGACCATGTACATGATCTGAAGTTAGTTGCGGCAAAAGAGGCCACTTGTCTGGACAAGGGCAATATCAATTACTACAAGTGTAAAAAATGCAGCAAGTACTTCATGGATGCAGCCGGCGCGTCAGAGATCACTGACAAGACCGCTGTAGAAACTCCTGTGGATCCTAAAAAGCATGTATGGAACGCATGGACTGTAACTAATGATGCTACATGTACAAAGGGAGGCATGGAGGAGCACAGCTGCAGGCTCTGCGGTGCTGTAGAAGAGCGAAGCTTTGAGGCAAGGAATCATAACTGGGATGCCGGAACCATAACGGAAGATGAGCCTTCTGTTGATGGAGAGGGAAAGATATATTACCCGATAACGTTCCATTGCCGGAACTGCAGCGAGACCAAAGACGGAAAGATATATCCGGGAGGTGAAGGATCATGCCCGGCGGGAGAACACGTATGGGACAAGGGCACGGTCACGAAAGAAGCAACATGCTCGGAGAATGGAGAGCTGAAGTATACCTGTGTGAACTGCACCACATCAGTCAAGTATGAGGTTCAGGTCGATCCTCTGGCCCATGTCTGGGGCGACTGGACGCCTGTAGCAGGGAAGGAAGCTACATGTACGGCAAGCGGTTCGAGTGAAAGAGCATGCACTCTCTGCGATGAAAAGGAAACAAGGGTCGAAGAGGCTCTCGGACACGACTGGCAGCAGTCAGAAGAGGATGAGCACTATGTAGCTCCGACCTGCAGTACTGCCGGACAGATGACTGCAGTGTGCTCAAGATGCGGAGTAACTTCCATAGAGATTATACCGGCAACGGGTATGCACACATTCGGCGAGTGGGAGGTCACGTTAGAACCTACCTGCACTGAGGCCGGTGTAAAGGTGCATGAATGTGTTGACTGTCATAGCACAGAGTTTGCGCCTGTAGATCCTGTGGGGCATAAATGGAACGGAGGTACAGTAACGAAACAGCCTGCTGTCGGGGTCAAGGGAGTACGCACTTACACATGCTCGGTGTGTGGAGAAAAAAGGACTGAGACCATACCTGAGCTTACCCCGAAGACTTCGGTACCTGATGAGATTGTCGATCTTCCGACTGTGAAAATCACCAAGCCGAAAGCCGGGAAAAAGAAGATCACCGTAAAATGGAAGAAGGTAAGCAATAAGAACCAGAAGAAGATCAAGGGAATACAGATCCAGGTCGCTACTGACAAAAACTTTAAGAACATCGTCAAGGACACGACTGCCAAAAAGAAGAAGACGTCCAAGGTTATCAAAGGTCTGAAATCGAAGAAAAAATATTATGTACGTATACGCGCGTACGCGCCGGGCAACCACGTATCAGCGTGGAAGAAAAAGAGCGTTAAGGTCAAATAGCAGCCGGCGGACATGACGCAGCAGTTATCGCAAATGAAAAAATCCGGAGCTTCGTGCTCCGGATCTTTTGTTCTGTTATGCGCGCTTGTTGTCTTCTACGAAACGCCTGATTTTGTTGGTTGTGGTTTTGTCGAAATCCCTGTTGCGGACTATGACATGGGCGATTCTCTTGAATCTCGGCAGGTCGCTGTTGATCTTATCGACTTCTGCCTCTATCAGTGCGCTTGCCTGTTCAGGTGTGTAGTCCGGGCCGAGCTTTCTCTCGAGGACTTCAGGATCGAGCCTGATGGTCGCGCAGATACCGTTCCACGGTGAGTTAGGATCACGGTCACCGCCCCAGACCATGGACTCGGATACGGCAGGTACTGCCTGCAGATAGCTCTCAAGCTCTTCCGGGAATACGTTCTTGCCGTTGTTGGCGATAATGACGTTCTTCTTGCGGCCTGTGATGAACACGTAATTGTCGCGGTCAAGGTAGCCGATGTCTCCGGTATGGAACCAGCCCTCTTCATCAAGAACTGCAGCCGTGTTCTCAGGATCCTTGTAGTAACCCATCATAACCTGCGGTCCGCGGAAGCAGATCTCGCCGATTCCGTTGCTGTCCGCGTCGAGTATCTTGCACTCGGTGAACGGCATCAGGTGGCCGGCCGAGGAATTCTTCATATACTTGCGCTTTGCAGGATTGAGAGCAACGATAGGCGAGCATTCCGAGAGACCGTATCCCTGAATAGCGTTGAAGCCTATGTTGCAGAACGAATCGAGGATTGCTCCGTCGATAGGAGCTCCGCCCGAGATTATGGTATGCATTCTGCCCCCGAATACCGCCTCGATATCCTTCGTGACCTTCTTAGGCAGTTTCACCTTGAAGCGGCTGGCCTCACGGTCCATGATCTCGAAAACTCTCATCTGCTTATCTGACAGTTTGTCTGCGACTGAGCGTCTGATCTTATTATGGAAGTTCTCGATTATGGCAGGGACGGCCAGCATGATGGTCGGCCTCACCTCGAGTATGTCCTTACGGATGTACTTGAGCCCGCGGCTGAATGCGACCGTCGCGCCGCTGTACACGCAGCTGAGGAATGTAGCGGTACATTCGTAGCAGTGATGCATCGGCAGCACAGAGAAACATATGTCTTTCGGACGTGCTTCGAACATGGACTGTACAAGCATGGTGTCGAGCATCAGATTGCGGTGCGAGAGCATTACGCCTTTTGCTACGCCCGTAGTACCGGATGTGAAAATGATTGCTGCGAGATCGGTATTGACTACCTGCGCGTCGATGTAGCGGCGGTCTCCGTCCCACACCTTGTGGCGGCCTTTTTCACGGAGCTTCTTCCAGGAGATAAGCCCGGCTTCGGCATCCTCATCTTCATCCATGTCGGCATTGATGACATAGCGGAGATTTGTTTCTCCACCTGCCTTGATGCGCTTGAAGATTTCGTAGTATTTGTTGTTGACCGTGATGACCGCTTCGAGCTCGCCCTTGACTGTGAGCTGCGTCAGCTCGCTCTCGTTCAGCTCCCTGTCCAGAGGGACCACAACTCCTACACCCCCGACTATAGCGAGGTAGGATTCACCCCACTCAGACGAGTTGCGGCCGATGAGACCGATGTGCCTGTCTTCAAGACCGAGGTCGAGAAGGCCTGTCCCGATCGCGTTGACGTCTTCAAGTGTCTGGCGGAAGCTGATCTCCCTGAAAGGCTGATTCGGCTTGTACTTCTGCATGAAGAGCGGAAGATCCGGATGTTCATTTGCACTGTAATTGAGCATGTCCTTAAGATCGGTAACAACATGCTTCTCTTTGAAGAGGTAGCGCTTGTCCTTGGATTTTTTGAGCTCTGCGAGCATCTGCTCAATGACCTCGCGCTCACGCCTCTTGATGTTTCTGTATTCTGCTTCTGTGTATTTTCTGCTCATGATAGTGCCCCAATATGCTGCCGGCTTGCGCTGAAAGCTTTGTTTCTATATAATTCGTGCAGTAATTAAGTCTTAGTCATATAATGTAGTTTACAAAACAATATTATATCACATTATCAATAGTGGAGCATATAATACACGTTCCCGGAGGAGTTTTAAAGAAAAAGTTACAAATATCAGTGTTTTATTTTGTATATGTAACTTTTTACCGAGAGGCTCACGCTAAAATGGTGCTGTCGATGTTATCAGCTTAACGATAATCGTTTAAACAGGGGTTATTGTAAAGCGTATCGCGCCCAATGCAAAGGCTATAAAAGACAGAAACACAAAAAAGTTACACATATAAAATAAGATCGTCGAATTTGTAACTTTTCAGAAAAAACTCCTCCCGCAAACGGGATAGAATAAATAAAAAGGAGGAAGAAGTACAGAAAATGGAAGAAATCAGAATTATCGATCTTAAGGAAAGCATCCTTGCGGACAACGATGCGGATGCTGATAAGCTGCGCGAAGAACTGGCAGCTGAAAAAACGGTATATATCAATGTAATGAGCTCACCGGGATCCGGCAAAACGTCCACAATACTCAGACTGGTGGAGCAGCTGAGGCTGCTTTGCAGGGTAGGAGTTCTTGAGGCTGACATCGACGGCGATGTAGATACAAAGACAATGCTGGATGCAGGCATACCTGCGGTTCAGCTCCACACGGGCGGCATGTGCCATCTTGATGCCGACATGAGCCGTCAGGCACTCAAAGAGATCAATTCAAAGGATCTCGACGTCGTCATTCTTGAGAACGTAGGCAATCTGGTCTGTCCTGCGGAATTCGATACCGGAGCTCAGATCAATCTCGTGATACTGTCGGTCCCTGAAGGTGACGACAAGCCTCTCAAGTATCCTCTGATGTTCACAAAGGCTGATGTAGTCGTAGTCAACAAGATCGACGCTATGGAAGCATTCGATTTCAGCCCGGGAAGATTCATGCAGAATTTAGCTGAATGCTGCCCTGAAGCACCTGTGTTCATGGTGTCGGCAGCAACCGGCGAGGGCATAATCGCTCTGTCCGAGTGGGTCGGAGAACGCATCAAGGAAATACTTGAATATATTGGTTAGAATGAGGAAAAAGATATGTCAGAAAATAATGTAAGAGTAATAGATGTAAACGTAGGCATTTTCGAAGAAAATGACCGCATTGCCGCAGAGGTAAGAGCGCAGAACAAGCAGAACGGCACTTTCATGGTGAACGTTATGGCATCGCCGGGAGCCGGCAAGACCACGACTCTTCTGCGCACCATAGCCGAGCTTGGCAATGAATACAATATAGGTGTCATGGAAGCGGACATAGAGGCAACTGTCGATGCAGATAAGATGGCAGAAGCAGGGGTCCGCTCGATGCAGATCCACACAGGCGGAGAGTGCTGCATGGACGCCGCTATGACACAGGCTGCTATCAACGAGTTCGACACAAAGGATCTCGATGTCGTGTTCCTTGAGAACGTCGGCAATCTGGTATGCACGGCTGAGCAGGATACAGGCGCCAACATCAATATTGAGATTTTGTCGGTACCTGAAGGCGACGACAAGCCGCTGAAATATCCTCTCATGTTCACGGTTACGCAGGCTGTGCTGGTAAACAAGACAGATACACGCAAGTTCTTTGCGTTCGATGATGATGCGTTTGTTGAGAGAGTACACGCTCTGAATCCGCTGTCGGAGATCTTCTTCGTATCGGCGAAGACAGGCGAAGGTTTCGACGCATGGATCAGCTGGCTGCGCCGCCAGATAGAGCTGTCGAAAGCACTGTAACTGAAGACCCAAAAGTATCCGGGAGAGAGACTTTTGAGGCTTCTATACACTGACTATGAAAGGGGTATTTATGTTTGATGTTGCTATTATTGGGACCGGACCTGCGGGTCTTTCAGCGGCACTTACTCTGAAGCTGCACAACAAGGATATCATCTGGTTCGGTTCAAATGAGCTGAGCGATAAGGTAGGCAAGTCTGAGAAGATAGCAAACTATCCGGGCGTACCTATGGTAAGCGGCGCGGATCTGAACAGGAAGTTCCGCGAGCAGGCTGAGGAGCTTGGACTCGAGCCTGTCGACAAGCGCGTTACCAACATCGCCGACATGGGCGGCAGCTACATGATACTCGCAGACAACGAGATGTTTGAAGCGCGTACCGTGCTGCTCTCCACAGGCATCGCTGCTGCAAAGGGAATGGAGAATGAAGCAAGGCTTCTGGGCGCAGGCGTGAGCTACTGCGCCACATGCGACGGCTTCCTTTACAAGGGAAAGACCGCAGCCGTATACTGCACGGACGAGCGCATGGAGCACGATATAAAATATCTGGAGGAGATCTGCGGCAAGCTGTATATATACACCAGCTTTGGTTACAAAACAGATGCTGAAAACGCAGAAGTACTCAAACTGCCGGTAAAGAAGCTTGACGGCGGCATGAAATGCGATTCCATAGAACTTACGGATGGCACTAAGATAGATGTAGACGGCATCTTTATTCTGAGGCCTGCCATCGCGCCGTCGACGGTGCTTCCGGGTCTTGAGATGGACGGCGCGCACATAAAGGTAGGCCGCAGCCAGGAGACCAACTTTAAAGGCTGCTACGCTGCGGGCGACTGCACGGGCAGGCCGTATCAGATAGCGAAGGCGGTAGGTGAAGGAAACATTGCGGCTCACGCGATCCTTGAGCGCCTGAGCGAGATCGAAAAGGAGAACTAATAATGGCAGAACTCAGGATCGAGAACCAGGCTATGATGTTTGCCTTTCTCAGCCGCGCAGCAATTGAAGCTAAGGGCGAAGAAGGCAGGGCGGCCATTCAGGACGGCATGATACGCTACGGAAAAGAACGTGGGGCCAGAATGGCCGAGCGTGCGCGCAAGGCCGGGGATCCGGTAGATCTCTGGACAAATCAGGCGTACGGCGAGTGGAAGCCTGACTACGCAGGCCAGATGGAGTTCGGTATGCTCCGATCGGAGCCTACTTATCAGACATATATCGCAAAGTGCGCATGGTGCGAGGCGTGGAAGAAAAACGACATCCTCGAATACGGACGCGAGTACTGCGTGAACGTCGATGCTGCCGTATATGAAGGATTCGGCTGCGGTGCGGTCTGCACACCTATCTCGACTTCCATGAGCTGGGGCGGTGAGCGCTGCGACTTCGACTGGGGAAAGCCTCTCAGCAAAGAAGAGGTCAGAATGGTCGCGGACAAGAAAGCCGAACTCGGCACGAGCGCAATGAGGGATTTCAACTTCCACACAGCCCACATATACTACTCGGTCGCTGACGAGCTCCGCAGACACTTCCCGGAAGATGCGGAAGCGATGATCGAAAAAGCTGTTGCCGATTATATTGCACTTTTCGGACAGGAAGAGTATGATTGCCTGCTGGAGTTCTCACCTGATGAGTTCTGACAGACAGGAGACTAATTGGAATTGAAATCGTTAAAACTTAATGCTGAATATGCATCAACACTCGGGGCATACTGGATGATCTACGGTATCACAGGCAGTTTTGCCTCGGTTTTTATGCTCGCAAAAGGCTACGACAACATGCACATAGGCATAACTCTGGCTGCTGCAAATCTGCTGGCGCTGGGATTGCAGCCTTTTGTTGCCGACCACATGGACAGGGCAAAGGGAATAAAGATAATTGACGCGTCTGTATGGATGACACTTCTCATGATGCTGATCTGTGTGGGTTATTTTGTTTTTACCGGGCGATCGTTCATGCTGGCTGCGGCGATTGCTGTCGTTCTGGCTGTTCATGCTCTGCTTCAGCCGCTGCTCAATTCGCTGGCCTTCAGGCTCAGTGAAAGCGGCACAACTGTAAACTACGGGATAGGAAGGGCAGGAGGGTCACTGGGCTTTTCCGCGATTGTGGCAGTGCTCGGAACTCTCGTAGAGAAGAAAGGCGAGATGTCTGTCCCGGTATGTACAGAGGCAGCATGCGCGCTGCTGATAGCGCTGCTCTTCCTTACAAAGTACAGCTTCAAAAAAATGAAGCAGGCAAACGATCTTGAAATCGCGGAGCATGGCGGAAATCCGGCCGAAACAGATGCGGATGATGACGAAAGAATAGATCTCAGGGCGTTCATCAGACGCAATAAGCACTTTTTCATAATGAACCTTGGAATCTCGGGTCTGCTTTTCAGCAATGCCATCCTCAGTAATTACATGCCGCAGATAGCAGGCGGAGTAGGAGGCACTACCGAACAGACAGGCAGAATTCTTTCACTGATGGCTCTCCTGGAGATGCCTACCATGTTTTTCATCGGAACAATAAAGAAGCATTTCCGGAGCACGACTCTTATAAAGATCGCGTCAGTAGGTTTCACCGGAAAGATCGTGGTCTGCTGGCTCGCAGGTTCTGTAGGGGTGCTCTTTGCAGCGCAGGCATTCCAGCTGGTAGCATTTGCACTTCTGATGCCGGCCATGGTCTATTACATAAATGAGATAATGAGCCCGGGGGAAGCCGTTAAAGGACAGTCCCTCTTCACGATGATGTTCACTTTCGCGACTATCATCGCGAGCTTTGCGGGAGGCTGGATACTCGATGCTTCCGGAGCAAAGATGCTTACCTTTGTTGCGGCCCTGATAACGGCTGCCGGAGCAGCAGTTGTGTTCATGAGCATCAACAAGGTGGAGGATCACAGGAGATTGCCGCACGACTGAGTATGTGTTAAAATCTCATTACAATTGAAAACAGGAGAAAAACGATGGAAACAAGAGTCGCCTTGATAAGCATTATCGTCTCGCAGGCCGACCGGGTGGAAACGCTGAATGAGCTCCTCCATGAATATTCCGAATATATTATCGGACGCATGGGGATCCCATACAAAGTAAAGGGGATCAGCATAATCAGCGTAGCCATTGACGCGCCGATGGATAAGATCAATTCACTCACCGGTGCCCTCGGACGCCTCGACGGTATAAATGCCAAGGTGACCTATGCCAAAGTCTGAAACATCCTCCTGAAGCCGAAATCCCTCAGACAGGGTTTGAGGCCGAAGCAAGATGTGATGGTGATCATTTGAAGGGACGCTTTTCGCGTACTGATATTTGTATCTGCACAGCCTTGCTTCACACGGAGCGGGGCTGTTTTGGTTATCGGGCAGGAGTCACCTTCAAAAGATATTAATTATATAGTAAGCAGAACAGGCAAATGAGCCTCATACCGGCCATCAGCGTCAAAACGGCTTACTAACAGGAAGGAAACAGAAATGGTAAAAATAGCAGTTTACGGGAAAGGCGGAATAGGCAAGTCGACCACTGTGTCGAATGTGTCAGCAGCGCTGGCGGACATGGGATACAAGGTGATGCAGATCGGCTGCGATCCTAAAGCAGATTCGACCGCGAGTCTCCATGGCCAGAGCGAAATGACCACGGTGCTTGATCTCGTAAGGAAGCATAAGAACGCCTTTGAGCTTTCAGACATGGTAAAGGAAGGCTACGGCGGAGTCATCTGTGTTGAAGCAGGCGGGCCTACTCCGGGCCTCGGCTGCGCGGGACGCGGCATCATAGCCGCTCTCGACAAGCTCAAAGAAAAGGGCGCATACGAAACGTTCAAGCCGGATGTTGTAATCTATGACGTTCTGGGCGACGTTGTATGCGGAGGATTCTCGATGCCTATGCGCGGCGGCTATGCCGACAAGGTATTCGTGATCACTTCGGGCGAGAATATGGCCATACATGCCGCCGCGAACATAGCGGTCGCGCTTGACGGCTTTAAGGACAGAGGATACGCATCGCTTGGCGGTATCATACTCAACCGCAGGAATGTACGGGACGAAGATGCCAAGGTCGCGGAGCTCGCTTCGGACATCCACTCCGAAGTAATAGGCGAGCTCAGCCGCAGCGATACGGTCACCGATGCTGAAGATCTCGGAAAGACTGTCATCGAGGCTTTCCCGGACAGCGGGATGGCGGACGAATACCGCAGACTGGCAAAGAAACTGCTTGAGATTTGCAATTCGGAAATGAGATTATGCTGAAAAAAGTAAACGAAAAACAGAATGTGAGACTGAGCGCGGACGAGATCCCGCACGTCAGAATCGCGGATGCGGATTTCCCTGCGCCGTTCAGGTCGGGGCTGGAGTATTCATCTCCTGCACGCGGCACGTGGAACATCGTCCACACGGGGATGCTCATTCCGGGATCGCACCAGATATATGTGTGCGCCGCGGGCTGCCTGCGAGGAGTCGTCCTGACTGCCGCTGAGATGGGTACAATGGACAGATTCTCCACTGTAGCTATCAGAGAGAACAACCTGCTCGACGGAGACATGGAGGACCTCGTTATTGAGGGAGTGACGGATATCATCAACAAGCTTCCGAATCGTCCGCCTGCGATCCTTGTGTACACAAGCTGCGTGCATCACTTTACGGGAGTCGATCTCGACATGATCTACGCTGAGCTCAGGAGACGCTTCCCGGACATCGATTTCACCGACTGCTACATGAATCCTATCATGCGCAAAAGCGGACTTACCCCTGACCAGCTCATGAGGTCGCGTCTTTACATGCTCCTGCATGAACGGGACATCGATCCGGAGGCTGTCGCCATAATCGGCAGTGATCTTCCGACGGATGAGGACAGCGACCTGATGAAGGTCCTGAGTGGCGCCGGTCTTAAGGTGCATGAGATCACATCATGCAAAAGCTACGATGAGTACCAGCAGATGGCGGAGAGCCGTGTATACATATCGTATAATCCGGACGCAGCACCGGGAGGGGATATGCTTTCGGAAAGGCTCGGCGGCATCCACTACGCGCTGAAGTTCAGCTTCGACTATGAAGAGATCGATGAGACCTTCGCTGGCCTCGCTGAAGTGCTGGGGATCGCGCCTCGAAGCAGTGAAGAGATCACAGCTCTGAGAGCGGAGTGCGAAAAGGAGCTGGAAGAAACTAAAAAGCTGATCGGAGATACGCCGGTGAGCATCGACTATACATATTGCCCGAGACCGCTCGGACTCGCGAAGCTTTTGCTCGATCATGGCATGAATGTTACCAGAGTATATGCTGACGGCATACCGGGAGGTGACAGGGCAGCTTTCGACATCCTTCAGAAGGAGCACCCGGATCTCATGATTTATCCGACAGTGCATCCGGGCATGAGGTTCGCGCGCACCGCGAATGCGGAAGAAAAGGGTGAAGCAAAGATTCTGGCAATCGGGCAGAAAGCAGCAGTCTTCGAGGAGACCAATCACTTCGTCAACGTTGTCGAAGGAGGAGGAATGACCGGTTACGAGGCGGTCATAAGAACATGCAGGCTGATACGCGAAGCATTCCTTGAAGAAAAGGAGATGCGTGAACTGGTACAGGTAAAAGGCCTGGGCTGTGAGGTGTGCGTACGATGAAACAGACAGCAAGGATAATTTCGACATATTCAGCGGACGTGATGGGCGTAAGCTCGGCGCTCTTTGAGCTGGGCGGAATGACCATCATGCACGACGCGTCGGGCTGCAACTCTACATACACTACGCACGATGAGCCGCGCTGGTACGATATGGACAGCATGGTCTACATATCCGGTCTCAGCGAGATGGAAGCGATAATGGGTGATGATGAGAAGCTCATAAGCGACATCGTGGATGCGGCTGAAGTACTTAAGCCTGCATTCATCGCGATCGCCGGCACACCTATACCTACGATGACAGGCTTCGATTTTGAAGCGGTCGCATCGGTCATAGAACACAGGACCGGCATACCGTGCTTCGGATTCCCGACTACCGGCATGAACACATACATACACGGAGTGTCGATGGCTTTCGCAGGTATCGCGGAACGCTTCGTGGATGATCCTGAGGATAGTAAAAACAGCGAAGGCAACACCCTGCAGATGTCTGCGCGCAAGCTCGCTTCGGTCCTGGACAGCTGCTGCATGAAACCGAACGGCATCAAGGTAAATGTCCTCGGACTTACCCCGCTTGACTTCTCGGTTAACGGTACGGACGATTCCATCGTTCAGTGGCTGGAGAGAGAGGGCTTTGAGGTAATATCAAAGTGGGCTATGGGATGCAGCCTGGATGATATAAGGCGTTCAGCCGAAGCTGATGTGAACCTGGTCGTTTCGGCGGCCGGTTACGGCGCAGCCAGAGTGCTGTATGAAAGATTCGGCATGCCGTATGCCATCGGATTCCCTGTGGGCAATGATCTTCCGGGACTGCTGGCAGATCAGATAATACTCAGTGTGAAGAAGTTTAAAGAGCAGGGCGGAGCGAAGACTTTTGAATCGGCAGAGATAAGCGTGGACTCCGGTGTGTTTCTTGACGGAAGCACCGGAAAAGACAGAAGTACATATGAAAAAGGTTTTGCTGCAGTGATCGGAGAGGGCATCACCTCGCTGTCGCTGGCAGGTACTATTGAGCTCGAGTGCGGTATCCCTGCGAAGGTGCTCTGCGCTACAGAGTGCCCGGAGGGCATCCTCAGGGAGTGCGACCGGATGACTCCTGACGAGGACGACATAATCCCTGAGCTCGAAGGAGCGGCCTTTGTCATAGCCGATCCGATGTATAAGCCTATCGTCCCGCAAGGCGTTAAGTTTATATCGCTTCCGAGCGAGGCTTTTTCGGGCCGTTTATACAGAGCCGAGATTCCGAATCTGGTCGATGATCCGGATTCGATATTGAAACAGCTGTACTGATTGCGGACTTGCTGAGCGTAAAGACCCGCATAAAGCATAAGATTGCAAGGCTGCGGATTCGTCCGCAGCTTTTTTATGATATAATTTTTCTGTTCGGAGGTGCAGCTATGTATAACAAATCATTCAGAAAAATTATGGCGCTGGCGCTGGTCACGCTGATGACCTTCGGGACGTTCATGCTGACCGGATGCGGTAAATCATATGAATATAGCTTCGGCGATGTCGAGTGGCTTTCCACCTACAAGGAAAAAGCTTCAGATACGGAGACGAAGACCATAAGGGATACCTTCTATTATTCAGACGACTGGTTTTCGGATGATCCGTCATCTGAGAATCCGGAGCTCGCGCTCGCTTCCATGCAGCTTATTGCTTCCTGTGTGAGCGATGATGCTGACAGCACAGGGGCTGAGTTCCTGAAAAGCATGGGGTTTGAAGAAGTCGGATTCAGCGACTTCGCAAGCAGCGATCCGGATGACTGCAACTATACCTGGGCACGCAAAACCTTAGGAGACTCTACTCTTGTGGCAGTAGCCATGCAGAGCGTAAACAGAGAGCAGAAACTGCGTAAAAAAGCATGGAAGCAGAACTTCACTGTCAATGGCGCAGACCCTTCCGGTGAACATTATGCATATGCAAATGCGGCAGACAAAGCCGCAGATGATATAGCTGCCCTTGCCGGAGACGGCGACACTGTGTTCTGGATCACGGGTCAGAGCCGCGGAGGCGCCATTGCCAATATTCTTGCAGTAAGACTTCAGGAGAAACTCGATAAAGCAAAGGTGTTTGCATATACATTTGAGGCGCCTGCGACAGTCGATGCGGACGCGGCCGGCAGCTATAAGAACATACACAATTACGTTTGCAGCGATGACATAGTCACGCATGTTCCGATGTGGGGAATGACACGCTACGGCGTGATGCACGATCTTAAAACGAAGAAAACTGATGAAGGTCTTGCCGGAGAACTCGAGGCACTGGGAAGTGACGCGGCCGGCATGAATGCGAGGATAGTTACCGACGATGTGGTAGCCAGACTGTCAGAGAATCTTGAGAAAATGGTATCGTCGCGTGCTGAATACTCAGCGGAGAGGACAGACAGCTGGACGGATTCCGAAGGCAAAAAACATGAGCTGACATACAGCTGCCAGGACGCCTTTGTTAAGCTGATGGATCTCGTGTTCAGCGAGGATTCGTCAGGATCTCTGTTTGAAGAGCTGGCGGCTAAAAGGGGAGACCTTGAAGGCGCTTTCGGACATCTGGCAGAAGGCGTGAAAGCCGAGGCCGGAGGGAGTGATCCGGCGGCAGAATACTGGGAGGCAGCAACCGGCATGTATTCCGTGCTTAATGATGCGGAAGCAGGCCTTCCGATAAGCGAAGAGGACTTGTATGAGATGATCAGATTTGCCGCGCCGGTACTTATAACTATGCCGGAGGATGGCGGAGAGCCGGATGCCGAATTGCTCACGGATGTGATAGGTTACAACAGGGAGCTGACCTATTCGCATCAGTTCGATACGATCATAGCGCGGCTCAAGATACTCGCTCCGTCACCGGAGAAATAGGCGGGAAGCCTTTAAGAACGCTTGTTCTGAAAATATAATTGTGATATACTTAATCAACCTCTGAAAAGGGGTTGATATTTTTTTTTAAACCAAACATAATGTGCACCATGGGAAAGTTTAAAGTAGTAAGTGAATACGCTCCGACTGGCGATCAGCCGCAGGCGATAAGGAAGATCGCAGACAGCATACTTGCGGGACAGCAGGCGCAGACCCTTATGGGTGTTACCGGCTCCGGCAAGACATTTACTATGGCAAAAATCATCGAAGCGGTGCAGAAGCCGACGCTCGTTATCTCTCACAACAAGACACTTGCTGCGCAGCTTCATGGCGAATTCAAGGAGTTTTTCCCGGATAACGCGGTGGAATACTTCGTGTCGTACTACGATTATTATCAGCCGGAGGCTTACGTGCCTTCGACCGACCTGTATATAGAAAAGGATGCGGATATCAACGACGAGATCGACAAGCTCAGGCATTCCGCAACAGCGGCACAGCTTGAGAGGCGTGATGTCATCATAGTCGCTTCGGTATCGTGCATATACGGTCTCGGAAGTCCGTCATCGTACCGCAATCAGCTCATCAGCCTCAGACCGGGCATGGAGATGGACCGCATGCAGCTCCTGCGTAAACTGACAGATATTCAGTACACGCGCAACGACATGGACTTCTCAAGAGGCTCTTTCCGCGCGAAGGGAGACATAGTCGATATCTATCCGGCTGGAGGAGAGAGCGCAGTAAGGGTTGAGCTTTTCGGCGACGAGATAGAGAGCATCCGCGAGATAGATCCGCTGACAGGAGAGATCACCGGGTCACGTTCACACATCTCGATCTTCCCGGCGAGCCATTACATCACGAGCAGGGAAGACATGCTCATGGCGGTAGCGTCCATCAGGGAAGAACTACGTGAGAGACTGGACTGGTTCAGGTCGAACGGTAAACTGCTTGAGGCCGAGAGGCTCGAGCAGCGCACCAACTACGACATAGAGATGATGATGGAGGTCGGTACCTGCAAGGGCATCGAGAACTACTCCCGCCACATCAACTTCCTCAAGCCGGGCGAGAGGCCGTACACGCTGCTCGATTACTTCCCAGACGGGGATTTCCTGACTATCATCGACGAGTCTCACGCGATGCTTCCGCAGCTTCGCGCCATGTATAACGGCGACCGCGCCCGCAAGGAATCGCTGGTCGAATACGGATTCAGACTGCCGTCGGCGTTCGACAACAGACCGCTCAGATTCGAGGAGTTCACGGAGCTGACGGGACAGACAGTTTATGTTTCTGCCACTCCTGCAAAATACGAGCTCGAAAGATCCGGCGGAGTCACAGCAGAGCAGCTCATCAGGCCGACCGGACTTCTCGATCCTGAGATCGAGGTAAGGCCTACAAAGGGACAGATCGATGATCTTATCGGAGAGATAAACGAGACAGCTGCGAAGGGCGAGCGCGTACTGGTTACGACACTTACCAAGCGCATGGCCGAGGATCTTACCAAATACCTGCAGGAGCAGGGCATCAGAGTGAGGTACCTGCATTCCGAGATAGATAACTTTGAGAGGCTCGAGATCATCCGCGATCTGAGAATGGGCAAGTTCGACGTGCTCGTGGGAATCAACCTGCTCAGAGAGGGACTCGATCTTCCGGAGGTGTCGCTCATCGCGATACTCGACGCGGACAAGGAGGGTTTCCTGAGGACCGAGACATCGCTCATCCAGACGGTCGGACGTGCCGCGCGTAATGAGCACGGCCGCGTCATAATGTACGCGGACTACATAAGCAAGGCGATGCGTGTATGTATCGATGAGACCGCGCGCCGCCGCAAGGTTCAGGATGAATACAACAAGGAACATGGCATAGTGCCAAAGACCATTGTTAAGCCGGTTCGCGAGATCGCAAGGGCAACTGCCGAATACTCCGGCGAGAGGGATATAAAGAACCCGAAGGCGATGACCGCAAAGGAGCTTCGCGAGACTATACGCGATGTAGAGAAGAATATGAAGGAAGCGGCAAAGCAGCTCGACTTCGAGCGTGCTGCCGAGCTGCGTGATATATTGTTCGAATTACGGGCAAGCACACGGGCTAAATAGGCGCCCGCAGCTACCCCGGAGGTATCCCTTCCGGAGTTAATCGCTCATAAGTATGCGATACGGTTATTTTGGGCTTAAGGGCCGGAACATAATATAATGCAAAATGTAATTACTGCGTTCAACAGCGCTCATTCCGGGCGGGATACGCTCCGGCGCGCGGCCGAACCAGCGTTAAAGACCATAAATGGAAAAGAATATAGTTATAAAAGGTGCGCGTGAGCACAACCTGAAAGGAATAGATGTCACTCTTCCGCGTGACAAAATGATCGTTCTTACCGGTCTGTCCGGTTCGGGCAAGTCTTCGCTTGCCTTCGATACCATCTACGCGGAAGGTCAGAAGAAGTATGTAGAGTCGCTGTCATCGTACGCGAGGCAGTTCCTTGGACTCATGAAGAAGCCGGATGTACAGCTCATCGAGGGTCTGTCGCCGGCCATCAGCATCGACCAGAAGACCACCAACAAGAATCCGAGATCGACCGTCGGTACGGTCACCGAGATATATGATTATCTGAGACTGCTCTATGCGAGGATTGGTATCCCGCACTGCCCGGTATGCGGACGCGAGATCACCAGCCAGAACATCGACAGCATCATAGAGAATATACAGTCGCATGAAGAGGGAACGCGTCTGACCGTCTTTGCGCCTGTTATAAGGGGACGCAAGGGCGAGCACCGGGCGATCTTTGATCGCCTGCGCCGCGACGGCTATACACGCGTGCGCGTCGACGGCGAGATGTCGCGCCTCGACGACGGCGACATCGTGCTCGCCAAAAACAACAAGCACAACATCGACATAGTCATCGACCGTATCGTGCTCAGAAGCGACAACAGGAGCCGTATCGCCGAAGCCCTCGAGCTCGCCATTAAGGAAGGCGAGGGCATCTGCAGTGTACTCTTTACTCCAAAGCGTTCAAACGAGCAGTCCGATGCAGCCGGCGCTGACGGAAAGATAATAAAAGATGAGGAGCACGAGGCTGTCTATTCAACCAAGTTTTCCTGCCCTGATCACGGTATCGGACTCGAAGAGATGGAGCCGCGTATGTTCTCTTTCAATGCTCCTTACGGTGCCTGCGAGAACTGCAGCGGTCTCGGATTCACGCTTCGTATCACCGATGAAGCTGTGATCACTGATGAAAACAAGAGCATTCTGAACGGCGCGCTGGGAAATGTATTCTCGACGCTTGACGCGATGGGCTTCTACAGGCAGATGCTCAACCGTCTGGCGATCGACCACGGCACAAATCTCAATGTGCCTTACAAGGCTCTACCGCCGAGGTTTAAGGATGAACTCCTGCACGGCACCGGTACGCGCAGGCTGAAATATACATATGAGAGTCGCAGCGGCCGCGTTTCGCACATGAACCACACATTCGAGGGGATCATACCGAGCCTTGAGCGCAGGTGGGGCGAGACAAACTCCGATTACATAAAAGAAAAGATCAGTGACATGATGACTGAGGACGTGTGTCCTGTATGCAAGGGACGCAAGCTCAGAGATACTGTACTGGCTGTCACAGTCGGCGGTAAAAACATAATGGAACTCACTGACCTTTCGGTAGTCCAGGCAATGGACTTCTTTAATGATCTCGAGGCAAAGCTCACAGACAGAGAGAAGAAGATCAGCGCAATGGTCACCAAGGAGATTAAGGCCAGACTCAGGTTCCTCAAGGATGTAGGCCTCGGATACCTGACGCTCAGCCGTTCTTCAGGTACGCTTTCCGGAGGAGAGTCACAGCGTATCCGTCTTGCCACGCAGATCGGTTCCGGTCTTGTGGGAGTACTCTACATTCTCGACGAGCCGTCGATTGGTCTGCATCAGGCCGACAACGACAAACTGCTTGCATCGCTCCGCGGGCTCACCGACATGGGCAATACGCTCATCATAGTCGAGCACGACGAAGACACAATGTATGCGGCTGACCACATCGTGGACATAGGACCGGGAGCAGGCGTGAACGGCGGTGAGCTGGTAGCGCAGGGCACGGTCGAAGACATAAAAAATTGTCCTGAGTCGATCACAGGTCAGTTCCTGTCGGGAAAGAGACATATAGCGGTTCCGATGGTACGCAGGGACGGCAACGGCAAATTCCTCGAGGTCATCGGTGCTGCCGAGAACAATCTCAAAAACATAGACGTAAAGTTTCCGGCAGGCAAGCTGGTGCTTGTGACAGGCGTATCGGGATCCGGAAAGTCCAGCCTGGTCAACGAGATCCTGTACAAGGGTGTATCGCGGGTCACCAACCGTACGCAGGAGCGTCCGGGCAAGTTCCGCGAGATCAAAGGCATAGAGAATTTCGACAAGGTCATCAACATCGACCAATCACCGATTGGCAAGACTCCGCGCTCAAATCCGGCAACGTATACCGGAATGTTCACGCACATCCGCAACCTGTTTGCCGAGATGCCTGAGGCCAAAGTCAGGGGGTACAAGGCAGGCAGATTCAGCTTCAACGTCAAGGGCGGGCGCTGCGAACACTGCAGCGGCGACGGCATCATCAAGGTAGAGATGAACTTCCTGCCTGACGTATTCGTGCCATGCGAAGTCTGCGGAGGAGCCAGATATAATCACGAGACTCTTGAGGTGCGTTACAGGGGAAAGAATATTTCCGAAGTGCTCAATATGACAGTCGCTGAGGCTATCCCGTTCTTTGAGAACCAGCAGAGCATCCTTAGATACCTGAAGACACTCGATGATGTAGGCCTCGGCTATATAAGCCTCGGACAGCCTTCTACACAGCTGTCCGGCGGCGAGGCGCAGAGAATAAAGCTTGCGACCGAGCTCTCAAAGCGCAGCACGGGCAAGACTCTCTATATTCTTGACGAGCCTACTACAGGACTTCACTTCGCGGATGTCGAGAAGCTCCTCTATGTGCTCAACAGGCTTGTCGACGAAGGAAACACCGTCGTAGTCATCGAGCATAACCTCGATGTCATCAAGCAGGCCGACCATATAATCGATCTCGGTCCTGAAGGGGGAGACGAGGGCGGACGCATAGTCTGCGAGGGCACACCTGAAGAAGTGGCAGAGATAAAAGAGTCAAAGACGGGCCAGTATCTTAAGCGCATGCTTAAATAAAAAATCAAATAACACACAAATAACACGCCGGCCAAAACGATTTAAAGTATAGTTAAGGCTGGCGTGTTTTTATTATAATTACATAAGTATAAAACAACGGAGGCATACATGCGCATATTACTTGCTGAAGACGAGATCGCACTGGCAAAGGTGCTGGTAAAAATATTTGAGAGCAATAATTATTCTATCGACGCTGTCCACGACGGACAGGAAGCGCTCGATTATCTTGAGGCGGGCAACTATGACGCTGCCGTGCTCGATATAATGATGCCTAAAGTCGACGGTATAACTGTTCTGAAAAAACTGCGTGCCTCCGGATCCGATCTGCCTGTGCTGATGCTCACGGCGAAGTCCGAGATCGATGACAAGGTGCTTGGCCTCGACAGCGGCGCCAACTACTACCTGACAAAGCCGTTCGATGCCAAGGAGCTTCTTGCGGCAGTCAGGGCTATAACACGCTCCGGCAATGAGGTGGATACAAAACTCAATTGCGGCAACCTGACGCTCGACAGAGCCAGTTTCGAGATGTCGACACCGTCCGGATCGGTCAAACTGGCAAACAAGGAATTCCAGATGATGGAGCTCCTGATGGCAAAACCGGGCAATATTATTTCGGTAGATACATTCATGGATCACATCTGGGGGTACGATACCGATACCGAAAGCAACGTGGTGTGGGTGTATGTGTCATATCTCAGAAAGAAACTCACCGCGCTAGGAGCGGACGTTAAAATAAAAGCTACGCGCAATGCCGGATATTCGATCGTTACCGCTGAGTCGGAGTAAAACACCTGCAGAGCGGTAAATCTGAAAGAAAAAATGATAAAAAAACTCAAAAGAAGATTCATAATACTCGCGATGGTTTCACTGGCAGTCCTGCTGTCAGTTATTGTCGCGGGCATGAACATGATAAATTACAGCAAAGTTGTGAGTGATGCCGATACCAAGCTCGAAGTGCTCGAAGAAAATGCAGGCATGATCATGCTGGAAAACATGATGAATCCATTCGGCAACTTTGATGAATACTATTTCGACGATGATGACGGCAGGGCGGCCTTTGGGCATAGAGGACCGGGCAGACATTCCATGACCCGTGACGAGGCGGAGGAGGCCAGGTTCTTTATTGTGAGCGCCGACGAAAGCGGTTCTGTGATACAGACATATACGGACAGGATCTCCGCCGTGGATACCGATGAAGCAGCAAAATATGCCGAAAAGGCGCTGGCTTCCGGAGGTGAAAGCGGATTCGTAGGGGATTTCAGATACACTGTAAGTGAATCCGTGAATGGCAAAACTGTGATTTTCCTCGACTGCGGAAGGACTCTTGGATCGTTCCGCGCTTTCCTCAGGGCGAGCATACTGATGTCTGTACTTGGACTGCTGGCGGTTTTCTTCGTGATCCTGTATTTCGCCGGACGCATAGTCAGGCCTGTGGCCGAGAGTTACGAGAAACAGAAGCGCTTCATCACAGATGCAGGTCATGAGATCAAGACTCCGCTCGCGATCATCAAGGCGAACATCGACCTGATGGATATGGAGCTTGACAGTGAGGCGGTCGACAGAGATGAACTCAGGGAGAATCTCGGTGATATCGATGACCAGGTAGACAGGCTTACCGGTCTTACAAACGACCTGGTATATCTCTCGCGCATGGAAGAGGCGGATAATTCTCTGGTCATGACCGAAGTGCCTTTATCCGACATAGTCAGTGAGACCGCGGAATCGTTTGTGCCGCTTGCAGAGGAAAAGGGCAAGGCAATAGGGACCGACATAGAACCGATGATCTCCGTGCAGGGCAGCACAAAGGAACTTGAGAAGCTTCTGTCGATAATCATCGAAAATGCGATCAAGTACTCAATTTCTCCGCGGGAAATAACCTGCGGCGAGGATGAAGACGGTATGCCTCAGCCTCCGGTGATAAATGTTATTCTCCGTAAGGAAGGGAAAGACGCTGTCATAGAGGTCAGCAACGATACAGAGAATGAGCTCACGAATGAGCAGCTTTCACACGTATTTGAGAGATTCTACCGCATGGACAGTTCCCGCAACTCACAGACGGGCGGACACGGTATAGGACTTTCGATGGCAAATGCTATAGTAAACGCTCACGGCGGGCACATCTCGGCACACACCACAACAGGCCACAACTTTATAGTCACTGTGGCAATCCCGCTATAGTAAAAAAGAATTTTTATCAAAACGTGTGAGAATACCCCTGTCCTCTATAAGCAGTGGGATGAATCACACACCTTTTTCCAATAATTAGTATAATACCGAGGCTCACATCGCTCAAGTCCCGGTCAGCACGGATCCGCCCTGACCAAAAT
>ONRQ01000063.1 GCA_900320285.1 uncultured Eubacteriales bacterium | reverse complement strand
GCTCACGCGCGACTGCGGCATGGGGTTCTTCCTCGTCTTCGGCGTCAACATGCGGCATTGCGATGAAAAATCTCTTCATTATGCCTACCTGAGGAGCCGCGATGCCCACTCCGTCAGCGGCAAGCATTGTCTCTACCATGTCTGCGCAGGCTTCTGCGATGCGCGGAGTTATCTGCTTTACCGGTTTGCATTTTTTGGCGAGTATCTCATCGCCTTTGATAGTGATGTTTCTAAGTGCCATAGTTCTTCTTTCCTGTAAATTATATTGCCCCGTAAGGGTTTATATCTATTTCTATGAAAGCCGGAGCTCTGTTTTCAGTCATGCGGTCGCGGAATGCCATATACTCACTTACGTATCCCGCACGGCTCCCCTGTGGTGCTTTTATCATGAACACGGCTCTCGCTCTTCCGTCGCTTCGTTTTTCATCGAGGCGGGGCATCATGACCGCAGCTCCCTCAGGAGCTGATTTCAGACTGATGAGCCTGTTTCTGAACGCATTTGCGTAGGCCATCGCCGTCTCATCATCGTCCGCGACAAGTCCGACGGAGATTATATCAGAGTAAGGCGGATAATTCATAATGCTTCTGTGAAGAAGTTCCGACTCGTAGAAGCTCTCATAATCCCCGGCTGCGGCCTCGCGTATGACATCGCTCCCCGGCTCATACGTCTGTATGAGAACGCTGCTTTCACCGCCGGTTCTTCCGGCGCGTCCTGCTACCTGAGTGATCAGCTGGTATGTGCGTTCTGACGATCTGTAGTCAGGGATATTCAGGCTTACATCGGCATTTATTATACCTACAAGACCTACATTCCTGAAGTCCAGCCCTTTTGCGAGCAGCTGCGTGCCTACAAGTATATCTGTCTTGCCTTTCTGGAAATCATTTATGACCTTGACCGGGTCATCGGCCGCTGAAGCTGTATCTATATCGAATCTGTCGACGCCTGCCCCGGGCCAGATGCGTTTTACCTCTTCTTCCACCTTTTCGGTGCCGGCACCCGCATATCTTATGAACCTGCTCCCGCAGTCCGGGCATTTTTCAGGTACCGGGAACTTTCGTCCGCAGTAATGGCAGACCGCCGCATTCACGGACTTGTGATATGTCAGTGAGATCCCGCAGTCCGGACATGTCATGATGAAACCGCAGTCCGGGCAGAGAATGCGCGTTGAGAATCCCCTGCGGTTAAGAAACAGTATGACCTGCTCTTTGCGTGCAAGAGCTCCGTCGATCCTCCGGGCAAGCTCCCTGGATATAACGCTTGTATTGCCTGCAGCAGCTTCCTTTCTCATATCGACTATATCAAGCTTAGGCATTACGCTGTCGCCGATACGGTCTTTCATTTCAATGAGCTCATATATGCCCTGTTTAGCCCTGAAATATGAGGTCACACCCGGAGTTGCGCTGCCAAGCACAAGTACGGCATTGGAAAGCGAAGCCCTTTTGAAAGCAACATCGACAGTCTCGTATTTAGGATTATGATCGGATTTGTATGTGCTTTCGTGCTCCTCGTCAATAACAATAACACCTATATTGTCAAGAGGAGCGAAAACCGATGTCCTGGCGCCTATTACTATCTTTGCTTCGCCGCGTCTTATCCTGAGCCACTCTGAAAGCCGCTCGGATTTCTTCAGCCTGCTGTGAAGTGTTGCGATCTTATCGCTTCCGAAGCGTTCCCTGAAGCGCTGTGCCACCTGTGATGCGAGTGCGATCTCAGGCAGCAGTATTATTGCGGTTCTTCCTGTGTCAAGAGCTCTGGCAGCCGCCTGAATATATACTTCAGTCTTCCCGCTGTTTGTAACGCCCTTTATGAGATACGTCTTAGCTTCACGTTTTTCGACCGAGCCGCATATCTTATCAGCTGCAGCCTTCTGCTCGCTGGTAAGTTCAAAGCCCGGATCCGATGCCTGGATTCCTGCGCCGGCTTTTAGCGCTTTTTCGCGCTTGCCTTCCACCGCGAACATCTTGAGGCCGTCTATATATTTGACTCCGTAGCGCCTGCGCATCCATATGGCCGTCTGCACCATCTCTTCGTTCAGAGACCGCTCAGGCTCATATGTATCGATTTCCTTCACTTTCGAATCATCGAGAGCGCAGTCTACATCTGTATCCACACAGTACGCATCGACGCTTTTGCTTCTTCTGGCGAAAGGTACGGTCAGTTTTGCCCCTACGGTGACCTCATCAGGCGCCTTATAGGTGTAAAAGCTGTCCGTATTCACGCTTTTGTTGTCAATGACTACGTCGATGTACTGCATTTAATGTCTCACAGGTGCTAAAGAAGGAATATGTTATTTGCAGCGCATTCCTCATACATCTCTTCAGGCCATACAGAGACCTGTACCTCTCCGATATGTGCCTTTTTAAGGAAGTACATGCAGAGCCTGCTCTGTCCGATACCTCCGCCGATAGTGAGCGGAAGCCTGTTGTTGATTATATCCTGATGGAACTTCATCTCTTTTCTTTCTTCCTTGCCGTCAAGCTCAAGCTGGCGCAGCATGGATTCAGAATCGACACGGATACCCATGGAACTGATCTCGAAAGCGTCCTCAAGTACAGGGTTCCAGAGGATGATGTCTCCGTTGAGTTCCCAGTCGTCATAGTCCGGAGCTCTTCCGTCATGCGGCTTGCCTGATCTGAGCTTTCCTCCAATGCGCTTTACGAAAATGGCTCCGAATTCCTCGGCAGCGAAGCGCTCTCTTTCCTTCGAAGTGTTGTCAGGATACCAGTTCTCGAGTTCCTGTGAATCGATGAATTTGATCTTGTCAGGAAGCTCGATGCCGATATGCGGATAATGGTCGTTCACATAATCTGCAAGATCCTTCAGGCACCAATAGATGACTCTTACGGTGTGCTCAAGGAATTCATCGTTTCTCTGATCAGCAGTGATAACCTTCTCCCAGTCCCACTGGTCAACGTATATCGAGTGGATGTTGTCGAGTTCTTCATCACGCCTGATAGCATTCATATCGGTATAAAGACCGCGTCCAGGTTCCACACCGTATCTTCCGAGCGCCATTCTCTTCCACTTGGCCAGCGACTGTACAACCTCGACATTCTGCTCGTTCATATCCTTGATGGTGAACTCTACTCTTCTCTCGTAACCATTCAGATTATCGTTGAGTCCTGTCTGCGGGATAACAAAGAGAGGAGCCGAAACTCTTCCGAGGTTGAGATTGCGTGCAAGCTCTTTCTGGAAGTGATCCTTGATCCTTTTGATGGCTCTCTGTGTTTCTGTCGGGTCGAGAAGCGGCGTATAATCTTTTGGAATGAATAGTTTGCTCATGGTTCTTTCTCCTTCTTAGTCCCTACTTGTTATTTTGCTGCATATCTTGCGAAATCACATCCGCAGAAGTTCTGTCTGTATAGTCCGTATTTCTTTGAAAGCTCCACACTCCGACCGAATCCGTTTTTCTTCTTGAAGTCTATGTCAAGGAACTTTACTCCCATCTCTTCTTCAAGTGCAAGTCCGAGCGCTTTGATCTTGTCGTAATTTTTATGCGGGCTTACAGACATCGTTGTCGTGAAGTACTCCATACCTAGTTCCTTAGCCATTCTTGCGGTCTCGGCAAGTCTCAGAGCGAAGCAAAGGTCACAGCGCTTTCCGCCCTCGGGCTCATCCGCAAGCGGTGATGCCTTTAGTATGAACCGGTCAGGCTCATAAGCTCCTTCGACATACCCCACTGTATACATATCCTTATGTTCCTCATTGAAGGCATCAAGGAAATGCAGCAGTGTATCGCGCCTGAGGTAGTACTCTTCTCTGTCGGTGATGTTTGGATTATAATAATACAGGGTAAGAGCGTAGTCGGCAGCGGTCCTCTCTACACATGATGTTGAGCAGGGTCCGCAGCATGCATGCATGAGGACTGAAGGCTTTTTAGGCATCAGTGCCACACCGGAGAGTTCCCCGGATACAAGATTCAGTTCTTCGCAGTTGATCTGCGGCATGCAGCCTGAGGTTTTTTTCAAAGCTTTTCCCCTTCCGATATCTGCGGCCATAGATGTACGCAACAATTCATTCTATTGTAACACAAAAGGAGGTTCCGTGATACATGCAGGGCGGTGAAAGATTTAATTCCATAGGTGATTATCTTAAGTCAGAGTTTGGCCGCAAAACTGTCAAGCTGAGCATTGACGCCGGTTTCACCTGCCCTAACAGAGACGGGAGCATCGGAACTGCCGGATGCATATTCTGTTCTAAGGGCGGAAGCGGAGAGTTTGCGGAAGATC
>ONRQ01000073.1 GCA_900320285.1 uncultured Eubacteriales bacterium | reverse complement strand
GATCCTGGCTGACTTCTTATATGGTTTGTCCGGAGTGGTACCGAGGCGGTCCATTCCGTAAAGTATTCTCCTGTGTACCGGCTTCATGCCGTCGCGGACGTCCGGAAGAGCTCTTCCGACGATTACGCTCATCGCATAGTCGATATAGGAGTTCTTCATCTCATCATGAATCTCATGCTGGATGATTCTGCTGTCTTCAATCAGATTATCCATTTATTCCTCCTTAAATATCGAGTGTTGCGTATTTCGCGTTCTCTTCAATGAATGCCTTACGAGGAGGTACTTTGTCACCCATGAGCGTTGTGAAGATCTCATCGGCAGCGGTAGCGTCCTCTACTGTGATCTGGATCATGGTTCTCTTCTCATAATCCATTGTGGTCTCCCAGAGCTGGTTGAAGTCCATTTCTCCAAGTCCTTTGTATCTCTGGATCTCTATTTTCTGCTTTGAGTTGTTTGCCTGCATCTCTGCAAGTGTCTTCTCCTGCTCAGCATCTGAATAAGTATATCTTATGTCGTTGCCCTGCTTATCTCTGAAGAGAGGAGGCTGTGCGGCATATACATATCCGCCTTCGATGAGCGGCGTCATGTATCTGTAGAAGAATGTGAGCAGCAGTGTTCTGATGTGAGCACCGTCGACATCGGCATCGGTCATGATGATGATCTTGTGATATCTGAGTTTGTCGATATTGAATTCATCGCCTATGCCGCAGCCGAATGCTGTGATCATGTTCTTGATCTCTTCTGATGCAAGCATTCTGTCCTGACGTGCTTTCTCTACGTTCAGAATCTTACCTCTTAACGGAAGCACTGCCTGTCTGTTTCTGTCTCTTCCCTGCTTCGCGGAACCGCCAGCGGAGTCACCCTCTACCAGGAAGATCTCTGAAAGCTCAGGGTTCTTTTCTGAACAGTCTGCAAGTTTTCCAGGAAGTGAAAGTGTATCGAGAGCACCCTTTCTTCTTGTGATCTCTCTTGCTTTCCTGGCAGCTTCTCTTGCACGCGACGCCTGCATACATTTATTCATGATGATCTTCGCCTGATCAGGATGTTCTTCCATAAATGCCATCAGGTATTCACTTGTCACGCTGTCCACGAATTTTCTGATCTCGGTATTACCGAGTTTGATCTTTGTCTGGCTCTCGAACTGTGGCTCTTCAAGTTTTACTGAAACGATAGCTGTAAGACCTTCTCTTACATCTTCACCTGAAAGCTGATCTCCTTCCTTCAGGAACTTTGCTTTCTTTCCGTAATCATTGAACACTCTCGTAAGGGCTGACTTGAATCCTACTTCGTGAGTTCCGCCTTCTGTTGTATTGATGTTGTTTGCATATGAAAAGATGAGTTCGCTGTAGCGGTCTGTATACTGCATAGCTACTTCAAGCTCATGTCCCTTTTCCTTCACATCATAGTAGATGATCTCAGGATGAACCGGGTCCTTATTTTCGTTTATGTGCTTTACGAATTCCTTGAGTCCGCCTTCATAGTGGAAAGATTCTTTCTTTTTCTTTCCTTCCCTCTCATCTACAAGAGTGATGTTGATTCCCTTTGTCAGGAAAGCCATCTCTCTCAGTCTGTGCTTCAGCGTGTCGTATTCGAAGTTCATCTCTGAGAACATCTCAGGATCCGGCCAGAACTGTGTGATTGATCCGGTCTTCTTGGATTCCCCTACTTCGTGAAGAGGCTCTACTGTTTTTCCTCTTTCGAAAGAGATCTCATAGATCTTGCCGTTTCTCTTTGTCTGGACGATCATCCTCTCAGACAAAGCATTTACGACTGATGCACCTACGCCGTGGAGTCCTCCTGATACCTTGTATCCTCCACCGCCGAACTTTCCGCCTGCATGAAGTACTGTATGAATTACTTCAACTGCAGGTTTATGTACTTTCTTCTGCTCGTCTACCGGCATTCCACGTCCATCATCTTCTACCTGAATAGAATTGTCTTTTCTGATAGTTACCTTGATGTTTTTGCAGTATCCGGCAAGAGCTTCGTCGACACTGTTGTCAACTATCTCATATACCAGGTGATGAAGTCCCTGCACTCCTGTAGTACCGATGTACATACCAGGTGTCTTACGGACAGCCTCGAGACCCTCCAGCACCTGGATCTGTTCGGCATTATATTCACCCTGCTTTTCTTTGCTCATTTAACACCCACCTTTAGTTGTAATTATTGTCGCTTAAAAATAAAAAATCCCATGGGACATGGGACGCCTTTATCCATCCCAAAACCCATGGAAATTATATCACAAAATCTTCGATTTAGCAACTATTTCGATGCATTATAACATTTTTATTCAGTAATATTATAAAAATCTGTAAAATCTCTTATTTCATACCTTAAAAACGAAAATTAAAGCTTTGGATATGTTACACCGTTTTTACAGTTTTTTACATTACCCTTCCGGTGTTCTTTTTCTACAATTATATTATATAATATTTCCTTCGTTTATTCTGATGATCTTTGCGTCAGGATATGCCTTCATCAGACTGTCATCTATGTCTGTTGTTGTAATGAATATCTGGTTTTCAGATAAAGCCCTTATCAGGTATTCTCTTCTTTCTTCATCCAGTTCACTCATGACATCGTCTAGAAGAAGAATCGCGTTTTCTCCTGTTTCCCTCTTGATCAGCTCTAATTCAGCAAGCTTAAGTGAAAGCGCTGCGGTACGCTGCTGCCCCCGGGACCCGTAATTTCTCACATTTATATTGTCTATGATGAAACTGATATCGTCTTTCTGCGGTCCTTTGGAAGTTGTTCCTGTCTTTATGTCTCTTTCTCTTGCTGCTACAAGTTCTCTTTCAATGAACTCTTCCTGCGTCTTTACGTCTCCGGCAAAATCAACGTTAGGAATGTATTTTAATCCAAGATGTTCTTTCCCATTAGTTATCCTGCTGTGTATCTTTCCTGCTATATTGCTGATATCCTCTATGAAATCATTTCTGTATTTCATTACAAGAGCTCCGTATTTGATAAGCCCTTCATCCCAGATATCGAGCATGCTCTCTTTTATATCATCACTTTTAAGATAACTGT
>ONRQ01000047.1 GCA_900320285.1 uncultured Eubacteriales bacterium | reverse complement strand
TGTCACGGGGCAACCTTGATTAGCCTGAAGGGCAATAAATAATAGCGTGTCCCAAGGCCGTCAAATCAGACGCTAAACCAAGGGCTATACGAGAGAGTACTTCTCTTCGTATAGCCCTTTTTTCGTGCCCGATTTGACGCTAAAAACTCGCCCCGTAAGTCGAAACAAAAGGCGTGAAGAGATCTGTATGCTTCCGACCGAAAACCGTTGAAATAAAGGCGTTTCGCAGGTCTGTTACGTTATCCCGGAACAGGACTTCTGTGCATGATCACAGACCGAGATACATGACCCGGACACAGGGATCATGGAGAGGTGAATATGGTGCTAGAGTACTGTACTAGAGAAGATATGGTGCTAGAGTACTGTACTAGAGAAGGATCGGGATCACGAAACAGGTGGATACGAAACTTTACCCCATAGGAAATGTGGGTTTGCCCCGTAACATAGTATGATTTCGGGATCAAAAACGGGGGAATTATGCGTAAGCAGGCTCAGAGCAAGTAATATCAACGGTTTTGCAAGATTTTGTAGTTCCCGTTTTTTCATCAAAAACGGGGAAAATCCCTTAAAAACGGGGAAATCCTTTCAAAAACGGGGGATTTCTCTTAAAAACGGGGAGAAAAACGGGAAACCGGAAGGAGGTCATGATGAGACGGAAGAACATTAAAGACAGGTGCGAGAAAAATCATTTAAGCAAATGCCCGGAGGTCTGCAAGACATACGATGCTATTCAGACTGCCTATGCGAAGGAGCTTGAGAATCGGGAAGATATCAGTGAATTCAGATGCAACGTACCTTTTGAAGCAAAGGAAGGTGATGAGCTGGATCGCTATACTTCGGACATCGTTTGCACCAAGGATGACGGTGAGATCATGGTTCGTGAATGCGTATGGAGAAAGAATATCACAAGGCCAAAGCAAGCAAGACTGCTGGATCTATCCAAGGATTACTGGCTCGAGCATGGCGTTACAGATTGGGGGATTGTTGTCGATGAAGAAAAATGAACTGATCAAGTTTAAGGACGGGATATACAGGGTGCTGGATATTTCCGATCGTGAGATCCTTATCATCGACTGTCTAAAGCAGACCATGCCTGTATGGATCAATGCAGGTACTGTTACGGATCCAGAGTCAATATCGGATGAAGAATTATGCAGTACTACTGATCTCTATCTGCCGGATGTCGAGGATCTTACGCCGGAGGACAGAACAATCATGCATCACAGGTTCACGATGATCAGCAGTATTATTCCTGTGGTCGGCGATAAAGACGAAAGAAACGAAGAGATCAGAAGAACATCGGACCAACATGAGATCAGCAAGCAGACGATCCGAAAATATCTATGCCTCTATCTTACATACCAGAACAAGGTCGTTCTGGCTCCCCGGCGAGTGACTCACGACAAGCCTCTGACAGATATGGAGAAAGCGATGCGGTGGGGGTTGAATAGATATTTCTACACGAAGAACAAGAACAGTTTGAAGGAGGCGTACACGATGCTGATCAAATCAAGGTTTACAGACGAGGAGGGAAAACTGCTGCCGGAATATCCTACCTTCAACCAGTTCCGGTATTTCTATCGCAAGACCCGTAAGATGCAGAAATACTATATCAGCAGAGACGGTCTGAAGGATTATCAGCGGAACAACAGGCCGCTGACCGGTGATGGGGTACGGGAATATGCCAATCATGTCGGTATAGGCATGCTGGACTCTACGATCTGTGATATCTACCTTGTGAATGATGCCGGGCAGTTGGTTGGAAGGCCGCTCCTTGCTGCTGCGGTCGATGCATACAGCGGGATCTGTATGGGATATATATTGTCGTGGGAGGGCGGTGTTTATTCATTAAAAGCATTAGCGGCTTCGATATTGTGTGACAAAGTGGAACACTGCCGGAAACACGGTGTCATGATCGAGAGAGATGATTGGGATATATCAGTGCTCCCGGGGACAATGGTCACAGACAAAGGGAGCGAGTATGTTTCTGAAAACTTTGAGCAGATGACGGAACTTGGTATAACGCTGATAGATCTTCCATCTTACAGACCGGAACTCAAAGGTGTGATAGAGAAATTCTTCGATCTGATCCAGAACAGTTTCAAGCCTTATTTGAAGGGTAAGGGCGTGATAGAGCCGGACTTTCAGGAACGAGGCGCACATGATTATCGTAAAGATGCCTGCCTGACTTTGGAAGATTTCGAAAAAGTGATCATCCGGTGCATACTGTTTTACAACAACTCCCGGATCATCGAAAACTACCCGTTTACTGAAGAAATGCTGAATGCCGGGATCAAGCCATATGCCAGAGATATATGGGACTATGGAAAACTGCAGCAGGAAGCAGACCTGATCGAAGTCTCATATAGTGCTGTCATGATGACGCTACTGCCGAGAACAACTGGTAAGTTCACCCGCTACGGACTGAAAGTCAATAAACTCCGATATCATGCAGAAGGATATACGGAAGAATACCTGACCGGCGGAGATGCTACGGTCGCATATAACCCGGATGATGTCTCGGCGGTATGGGTGATAGAAAAAGGTGTATATACGAGGTTTGATCTGATCGAGTCCCGGTTCGAGGGGAAAGCGCTGTCTGAAGTCGAAGATATAAAGAGCCGGCAGCGTCTGCTGGTGCGCAATGAAATGCAGGAAAATCTGCAGGCAAAGATCGATCTTGCGCAGCACATACAGACAATCACAGAAGGGAAATCATCCGGAGGGATGACGGAGATAAAAGATACAACGAAGACAAAGAAGCGTGAGAGACGGAAACAGCATAGAGATTATATGAAGGAGGCACTCGATGCATAAGCAGATTATAGAACAGGTCCCGCATATGTTGGCAGGAGATGAACTGATGAATGCTCTCCGGGTCCGACCGGAATATAATCCGAATATAATCCATGCTACTGCTACGGAACGACTGATGTCTATGAGTGATATATACAATATCTATGAGCCATCACAGATGAGTGTTCAGATTTACAGCAAACTTTATTTAGGATTGCTGCGATCATTACAGAAAAAAGGAACAAAGATGGCTGTGCTGCAGCAAATAGAAAACCGGCAAGCAGTTCTAGGTGCTGATTACAACAGCGTCCTAGGCGGCTGCGACAGTTTCACCATCATAGGTGAGTCTGGTATCGGCAAGAGCAGGGCAGTCAGCAGGGCTATTTCTATCATGCAGGGAGAGAAGGTCGTTGTAACAGAACAGCAGTATCTGAAACTGCTGCCAGTATGTGTCGTGCAGTGCCCGTTCGACAGCTCGGTCAAAGGGATGCTCATTGAGATACTCCGAAAGGTAGATGAGGCTCTTGGCAGCAGATATCATGAGGGGGCGCTGAGAGCACGGATGACGACAGATATGTTGATCGGAAGTGTGTCACAGACATGTCTCAACCATATTGGGCTGCTCATCGTGGATGAGATCCAAAACGTGGTTAATTCCAAAAATGGTCGAAATCTTGTTGGGGCTCTCACGCAGTTAATAAATAATAGTGGAATATCCATATGTATGGTAGGAACACCGGAGTCGGCGATCTTCTTTGAAAGCCAGATGTATCTGGCCCGGCGATCTCTTGGACTTAGATTCGGATCTATGAAATATGATGACTGTTTCCGGAATCTCTGCAGGACTCTGCTGTCATATCGCTATGTAGGGGAACCTTTCGATATTACCGAAGGAATGCTCAGATGGCTCCATGATCACTGCGGTGGTAATGTTTCAGCATTGGTATCACTGATCCATGATGCTCAGGAAAATGCGATCATAAACGGATATGAGAAGATAGATATGACTGTGCTGAATTCAGTCTATAATAAAAACCTCAGTTTTCTTCATGATTACATTCGAAAAGAGGATCCGATAGTATTGCCAAAACCAAAGAAACAGAAGATATCAGTTTCTGAGAGAAGAAGCCTTACGCCGGATGTGATCAGTATGGTGGAAATGATTAGGAGAGCAAAGGTGAGCGGATCAGATGTGATGCAGTCGATAAGAACTGTAATCACAGTGGAGGAGGTAGCAATATGATTGCCTTCTTCCCGGAACTGTATCCAGATGAATTACTTTACTCTGCCTTCGCTCGTTATTTCGATAAAAGCGGCTATGGGATATATAGGGCAGCAGCAGAAGACATTTATCAGAACCGATTGGTTAATCCGGATATCCTATTTCTGAACCCAATCACAGATGATCTGAGATCGATTCTGCTCAAACAGAAATCATGGGAGGATATAATAACGCAGCACACTATGTATCCGTATTACGGAAGATTTCTTCCACCAGAGAGGAGACGGAGAGCTTTTAGATCACTTGTTTCTATGGACTTCAAACACAAGGACGCTCTCCAAATGCCGAAAGATGGAAAGTCGAATGAGCGGTATCTTCGATATTGTCCTCTGTGTTGTCAGCAAGATAGAGATATATATGGTGAAACGTATTGGCATAGACTGCACCAGATGCATGACATCAGAATCTGCCCGAATCACGGATGCTATCTCGTTGACAGCGAGATCCTTGTCCGCAGCAAGAAGAGTCCAGGCCTTTACTCCGCAGAATGCAGCATTAGAAGCATGGAAGTCCAAATAAATAATAATGCGCTAGAAAAGAAGCTCTCAGCATATATCGCTGAATTGTTCCGGCGAGAGGTGGCTGATACGGATGTGCTGTTTCATCATTTTCTTCATGAAAGAATTGCCGGAACGAAGTATACGTCACCCAGAGGCGAGCAAAAGAATGTAACGTGTTACTTCCATGATTTCATGGAATATTACAGCGGATATAGGGATAACCCGATCCAGGAACTCTGGCAGTTCAAGAAAACAGTTGATGGTAAGAGATACAGCCTGAAAGAAATCGCGATGGTAGCGTTGTTTATCGGAGTCACGCCTGAGGAACTGGCAGAGTTGGAGATGCCTGCGGAACTCCACCAGGAAGCTTTCGACAAACAAATAAAAGAATTGCACGATCAGGGACTCAAATATCCTCAGATCGCTGAAATAACAGGAGCGTCTTACGATTATTGCAAGGTTATCGGTGGCGGCAGGCTGAAGAAGTATAACAAAGGCAGGGAAGTCAATAAAGGAGGCATCAAGGGTATGGACTGGGACCAGCTTGATCGGGAACTGCTACCTAAGGTCAGAGCGGCTGTCAAAATCATACGCAATGACAATGGCAGACCGGGTAGAGTAACTTTCAGATCTGTTGCAAGGCATCTTAATATTTCAGAGAAGAGATATCCCAACCTCCGTCTGTGCAGGAAAGAAGTCGAAAAGAATTACGAAACCTGGGAACATTATTGGGCACGGGAAATGGTTTTCTTTTATAAGAAAAATAAGGCGGAAGGGAAGCCAGTCACTGTCACAGCACTCATGAAAATGACAAATGCAAGAAAGCGGAACCTGCTCAGAGGAGTTCCGCATCTGGAACTATACACAGATAGCGAAACGGCAGCGGCAATACGGGAACTGATGATAGAATAGAAGGCGATCAGATATAACTACATACACATGTACACAAGCGTTACATGTACATAGATGCACATCCGAGTTCGCGGATCCGGGGGCGGACTCGACGGTAATAGTACATATACATGTACACATCGTTACAGATGCACAATAGTGAAAATATAGAAGAATAAGTACATAGATAGTGTGGGTTACATGCAGATGTTCTCAAATCAGGATAGGAGAGGCGAGCTGTAACCTACACTATTCTTATGTGTATTATTTCCCTGATTGTAAAATGTGTATATGTGTACGTGTAACGTTATAGATATGCTATCTCATGAACCAGCTCGCAACATAGGTTGTAACGGTTTGAACATTGTGTACGTGTATGTCAGATACACACAGATAGCGAAACGGCAGACTTGATACGAGCCCAGATGCCGTGCCAGGAGCATATCAATTAAACAGGTTTAATGCGCCTTAAGACGTGTTTGCATACAGCGGCACGCAACTGCTGTCAAACAAAATACTTGACAGCAGTGACCCCGTGTGCTATAATTCCTATAGAAAAGGTAGGAATTAGATTGACCGGGCTGGGTACTGATTCAGCGCAGATCCAAGCCCATATATACAGGTACACCCTGCAGTTACGGGGGTACCGCAAAAAAACGCTGGAAGCCGCATGTTTGGCTGAGGTCTTGAGCCTGGTGACTCGAGACCTCACCCAACCAACGATCCACACCTGTACCTAATACAGGGTTGATCTTGCGGCTTATCGTTATTTTTTGGATCTTTTGAACAGGGGGTACCAGTTATGGATAGGAATGTACGGCTGAGTGATCTGGATATATGGATATTAATTGTTTTGTATAAATTGCCCTGGGCGATGGACTATCATGTAGCGCTGTTAGTGGGAGAGCCAGTAAAGTATGTGAGACGCAGGCTGCAGCAGTTAGCGGAAGGCGGACTCGTGAGAAGAGTTAATCTGATGGCTAATCGGACTGCTTTGAATGTAATCACATCTAAGGGCATATCTGAGGCAGGATTAGAACCGAGGAACGTATGTAATCCTACTTACTTCTCGGTAGAGCATGATCTCGGAGTCATAGACACAGTAGTCTATCTCTCCATCTTAGAGAAGAACGGAAAGCATCTCACTGACTTCGGATCGATTATCACAGAGCGTGATTTTCAGTCTGTTCGCGAGATGGAACAGGGCGGCACCCGTTCCGACGGCAAACCGATCTACAAAGCGAAGGATGATGGAATACACGAACCGGATGCGTACATCATCAAGAATGACAAGTACATTGCCGTTGAATTTGAACGCACTCTCAAGTCGAGAAAATCTAATTCACAGTTGATCGACAATGCGATCGATCTCAGAAAACGTTTCGATAAGCAGTACTGGATTTACGGTAATAATGCTGTAAGAAATAAACTGAACGAAGTTCGCAAAGACATCCCAGAGATGTCCATCATCGGGATAGACGATGTGAGAGAATACCTCAGGATTAGACTTGAACGGCTCCCTGAGACGATTTCTGCCAAGACCGGCATCCCGACCAATAACAGGATCGGTACGATGCAGGATCCAATTCCTTTGAACAAACTGCCTTTGAGAAACGGTCTCAGTCTGGAGCGGGCGAAAGATGTAAAAACCGGAGTCGCACACCAGCATGCCCGTGCCGATTATCCGTTGCGTACACGGCTCAGTCTTGAATAGGTGGTGATGATCAATGGGTGATATCTATGTACTGATGATATTCACCATCATGCTCTCGCCTTTGTCCGGTCTGCTCCTTCTTCCCATCTGGCTGATGAAAAGAAAGTTCAGCAGGATCAGCGTGCCTGTTGCTGCACTTCTCACTGGCGCTACCCTCATACCGATCGGGATAATCACAGATCGAACGACATCACTGATCACTCTGGCAAAAGCACTGCTCTCACAGTTCGCGCCGATAAGGGATCTGATCGATATCCCGACATACAGCGCTGGCGAAACGTTAAAGATATGGTTGGTATCTGACCCGTTCACTATAGGAGCAGCAATGATATGTTTAAGCCTTTGCCTCGTGCTTACTCATAACGGAGCAGCAGACCAGATGCTCCGGGCAGAGAAGAAGCGACTTTCTGAAAAGAAGAAATGGACCAGTGATATTGATTATATATACGACCGTAATACTGCAGTGATCGGTGTATCAGGAAGCGGAAAAGGGACTATGCTGACCAAGATTATCGAACAGTGTCTGGAACAGGATCCAGAAACGTACTTTTGTGTAATCGATGGGAAAGCGGATGTAACAGACCCATATGGCTTTTTCAACACTCTGCAGTTCCTTGGGAAAAAATATAATCGAGAACTCGCAATCATAAATGGCACGGCCAAAGACCTGCCGGGATCCTGTACATACGATCCTTTTCAAGGCCTCACCGCAGCAGAAGAAATCCGGGATATGATACTGACCTTGATGTTCTCTCCTGATACTGAGAGCAATGCCGGATCCGAGCATTATAGAATGATGTTTTCCAGGCTTCTTCTCCAGACGATCCTGGTCATGCAGAAGTATAAAGTCAGAATGACGATCGGCAACGTCTCCAAACTACTGATCAAGGATAACATGATGATGTTATTGGATGATCCGAAACGCAAGGTTTCCATATCCGACCGTGAGGATATGAAAAAAGTCATAGATACCTGTTACTCTGATGCTGTCGCGGGAATACGAAAACTCGAAATGTTTCTGATGGGGTCAGGAAAAATGCTATTCCAAATGAGAGATGATCGTCAGGCAGTGAATGCCCGGACAGCGTATCAGAATAATCAACTGTTGCTGATACTGATAGATGAGATGAGTATGCCGGACTTTGCTGCCGGGATCGGAAGGCTCGCTGTGATGGATGTCCGCATGCTGATCGCAGCAAGAATGAACGGCACTATCGACAAGACGAGAACGGCAAGGGTAATAATGGATGAATTTAGTTCCTACGCGAACTCCAGTATCCTGAGCATCCTATCAAGGGCAAGATCAAGCGGAACGGTAGCGTATTTATCTACACAGTCCGTACAGGATTTTACAGCAATCTCACCTGAGTTTCGTGACGCCTGTTTTGATAACATTTCCCGCTTTTTCTTCTATCGCCAGAACTCCCCAGATGCGGCGGAAGCAGTCGCGGCATTGATCGGAACCAGACTGTCGGTCCAGGAGACGCTCAGATCTGCGGAGGCTATGTCGATGGGAGAGGCCTCCAATCGGCTTGTGCGGGAGTTCATCGTATCACCGGATGATATCAAAGGTCTTCCCAACCAGCATGGGGTGATGATGGATAAAATGAAAAATCCCCCTGAGATAAAATGGATCGTTAATACTTTCGTTGACATGGATTAAGGAGGAATATCGTTATGTTAAAAGCGACATACTATATGAAACAGTTATCGGACCCGGGTGCATTCCTGGATGAGTGCGCTGCACTGACGCCGATCGGCAAGCGCAGGATGGTCAGAGATATCCGCAGGCACGAGATTGAGAATAAAGGGCAGCCCTATGTTGCTGATCTGAAGTCCGGCCTGCTGATCGCGGAGACACCGATCGAGATCGACTATCTCGGCTGCTGGCTGACCGGAAGATCCTGACCGCCTGCAGTATATGACAACTATTTCGAGTACTTGAACTGATGACGTCCTTTTACCGGGGCGTCTTTTTCATGCCTTCTTTCAAACCGTCATCTCCAGGGATGCGCAGATTGTATGCATCGCCCTCGCCGCAGCAAGGTCGTATGCTTTGCATCTCCACCTTGCCTCGGCGTCCTTCACTGCATGTCCTTTGTACCCAAGTTATTGATGACGGCTTTGAAAGGAGAAAATCATGCTGGATTACGAAATCAAACGAAGAATTATAGTTTTATCAGAAAACCAGAAGACACACTGGACGAAAGAACTCAATCTGATCTCTTGGAACAGCGCGCCTGCCAAATATGATATCAGGGAATTCTCGCCTGATCGGCAGAAACTGAGTAAGGGTATAACTCTGACCATGGATGAAATGGAGCGGATCAAAGACGTGATCCTCAGCGGTTTGATCTAAGGAGGTGCTGCTCATGTATAAAGTGGAATTTATGAAATGCAAACTGGTCAAGGAGAAAAACTGCACCTATACAAGGATCCAGACTCCCGATGATGCCGCACAGATTCTGATCGATCTCGGTCTGGATGAAGCAGCAGAGGAATACGTATATCTTCTTTGTCTTAATTGCAGAGGCCGGATAAACGCAGTTCATGAGGTAGCCCATGGATCGCTGTCCGAGTGTCCAATGTCGTCGAAAGCGATCTTTTCAAGGGCTCTGCTCAACGGATCTGCTTCAATCATAGTCGCTCATAATCATCCCTCAGGAGATCCGGATCCATCGCAAAGTGATATCGATGCGACTGAAAAGATCAAACATGCGGGAATATTGCTCGATACTCCAGTGCTGGATCATCTGATCATAGCATCTGACAGATCATATTACAGTTTTAAGGAGAATGGACTGATATGACCATTCATTTATGCCTTTTCATTCTACCGCCGGTGAGCCAGCCGGGTAAAGGGTCTCGCGAAACACTTCGCGGAACTTTTTCTTACGAAAAAGCGATGCCCTTGACCCGACTGCCCTCCGTCGGTTTGTTCGGTGCATCAAATCAATTCTGATGAATAATGAAAGCATTCCTGTAACATCTAAATAGAGGCACCGATTGAATCAAAAGAAACCTCTCGGTAAGATTAAGAAGCATCTTGGCGGATGTGACAACTTA
>ONRQ01000049.1 GCA_900320285.1 uncultured Eubacteriales bacterium | reverse complement strand
CGAGAGAGCATATCAGAAGAGAAAGATGGCTGCTCCTGAGTACCGCCACAGAGCGATCGTATGGGGCGTTCAGTCGCACTACTACATGGACTTCCTCGTATGGCTGCTGAACTGCTGGGGCATCGTGCCTCTGACAGACATGCTCTCCTGCATCAACACTGAGATGATCGCAGAAACCGATACTCCTGAGAACAGAGAGCAGGCATACTACGACATGGCCATGCTGACAGAAGAGATGATCATGCGTAACCGTACACACGGCGGATATAAAGTGCTGCTCGACGACCTCTTTGAGTTTGTTGAAGAGTTCAACGCAGACATGATCATCCTCTGGGAGCACATAACGTGCAAGGCGCTGGATGGCATGCACGGGCTCTTTGAAGATAAAGCAAGAGAACGCGGAATTCCTCTGATCTGGGTAGATCACCAGCTCTTTGACCCTCGTGTAATTTCGAGACAGGGCGTAAGAGATCAGGTCAACCAGTATATGAGAACAGTCATGCAGGAGGAACCGCTTGATCCTTCACTCGAGATCCTTGACGACGAGAATGCATGGTAGAACATAGGAGGCACATATAATGAAAAAGAAACTGGCTAAAGCATTACTTTATCTGATGACCGGAGGTCTCGCATTCTTTGTTGTGACATTCACGGTTTACTTCTTCAACCTCGACATGAAGCTGACCTCGATGATCGAGCCGTTCCTTCTCAAATGGTACGACAGGATCCCAAGGAACCAGCATCTGTAGAGAAGGGCATATAGACGAATAAAAAACAGCCTGCAGACAATGATTCTGCAGGCTGTTTTGCTAGAAAAAACTTTTTTAAAAAATTTTTAATTCCTACCTTGACAATAGGAAATGTGAGTGCTATTATGTGCATGAAAGGAAGAGTTAAATACAACTAACTACACCATAATACTTTCATCCCTCTTTTACCGAAGGAGCAAAGCCTCCGGAGGTCAATGGTCTCTACCTTACGGCAAAGCCGTCTCATTCAAAGAGACCATTACACAATATCTATATCTACAAACAAAATTGCTGCTCAAAAGGCAGCTTTTTTGTTTCTTCCGGTATCCCGGACGCGTGGAATATAGGATGTGTTTGTGGTATGCTATGCAACAGTAACGGACTGAGATAGAGGATTGCAATACGAAGGAGATCCTGACATGGAAGAATCTTTTGATAGAACAGCGGCTTTCGATCTTGCGGACAAACTCGAAACCGAAAAAGATCTGACAGATGCTGAATTTGCGTCTGTACTGCTTTGTGATGATCCGGGCTTCGATGAATATCTGGCAGAGAAAGCAAGAACTATTCGTGAAAAATATTATGGCAAGAGCGTTTACCTGCGCGGACTTGTTGAGATTTCAAATATTTGTAAAAACAATTGCTATTATTGCGGCATTCGCAGAGACAATGCAAACGCGGAGCGCTACCGCCTGAGTGAAGAACAGATCCTGGATTGCTGTGATGCGGGCTATGAACTGGGATTCCGCACTTTTGTGCTGCAGGGCGGTGAAGATCCATACTACACGGATGATCTTATAGTCTCGATTGTCAGCGCTATAAAGGAAAGGCATCCGGACTGCGCGGTCACTCTGTCGCTGGGCGAGTTTGAGAAGGATAGCTATCAGAAATTCTTTGATGCCGGTGCCGACCGTTATCTGCTGAGACATGAGACTGCCGATAAGGAGCATTATGAGATGCTTCATCCGGCAGAGATGTCATTTGAGCATAGGATGCAATGCCTGAAAGACCTCAAGGATATAGGGTATCAGGTGGGATGCGGAATGATGGTCGGATCGCCATACCAGACGACAGAACATCTGGTAAAAGATCTGAGGTTCCTGAAGGAATTCAGGCCTGAGATGGTTGGTATAGGACCGTTTATTCCTCATCATGACACACAGTTTGCTGAACATGAGGCGGGGACGGTCGATATGACCCTAAGGCTGCTGTCCGTCATTCGCCTGCTTCTTCCGGATGTATTGCTTCCGGCTACTACCGCACTCGGCACGATCGATCCGCGCGGACGTGAAAAGGGCATACTTGCCGGTGCCAATGTAGTTATGCCGAATCTCTCACCTTCGGATGTAAGGGGCAAGTATCTGCTTTACGACAACAAGATATGCACCGGTGATGAAGCAGCTGAATGCATCCGCTGCATGGCCATGCGTATTTCTTCGGTTGGCTATGAGACTGTAGTTGCCCGCGGCGATCATGTTTCCTTTGGTATTGAATAAGATACAAAGATATCATTCAAAAACCTATTGACTTGGTAGGTATTAAGCGCTACAATTGCGTCAATCAGAAAGAATTTGAAAAAAGGATCGGATGATGAGAAAAAACATTACCTCTCAACTGAATAAAAACTACTGGATGTGTTGTTGTCTGATGCAAAGCTCCCGGGCTCGATGTATGGCCGGGGTCTTGTCATAGGATGACACGCACCTCGTAGTACATCTGACTCTGATCCCCAAATCGAGTGACACGCCCGGGAGCAATTAAGCCCCGGGCATTTTATATTCACTAAAGGGATCAAGAGGGGAAAAACAACAATCAAAAGATTTTCATCCAAAATACTGATTTCAGCAGGAAATAACATAACATAGGAAAGTGAGGATATAACAATGGCTAATATTTACAAAGGTACACTCGGACTTATCGGAAACACACCACTCGTAGAAGTGATCAATATAGAAAAAGAACTCGGACTTGAAGCAACAGTACTTGTGAAGCTCGAATATTTCAATCCTGCAGGAAGCGTAAAGGACAGGATCGCCAAGGCCATGATCGAGGATGCGGAGGAGAAGGGCCTTCTCAAAGAAGGATCAGTCATAATTGAGCCTACTTCGGGAAATACCGGTATCGGACTTGCGTCGATAGCAGCTGCAAAGGGCTACAGAGCTATCCTGACAATGCCTGAGACGATGAGCGTTGAGAGAAGGAACATTCTCAAAGCATACGGTGCTGAGATCGTACTGACAGAAGGTGCAAAGGGTATGAAGGGCGCTATCGAAAAAGCAGAGGAGCTTGCAAAGGAGATAGATGGCGGATTCATCCCTGGACAGTTCGTCAATCCTGCAAACCCGGCAGTACACAAGGCCACAACAGGCCCTGAGATCTGGACAGATACAGACGGCGCTGTAGATATCTTTATCGCAGGCGTAGGAACCGGCGGTACACTTACAGGTGTAGCGGAATATCTCAAGGAACAGAAGCCTGAAGTTAAGATTGTAGCACTTGAGCCTGCAGACTCTCCGGTGCTGTCCGAGGGCAGAGCGGGAGCTCATAAGATACAGGGAATCGGCGCAGGATTCGTACCTGATGTTCTCAACACAGCTGTATACGATGAAGTATATAAGGCAGACGGACAGAAAGCGTTTGATGCAGCCAAGCTGCTCGCAAAAAAAGAAGGCATCTCCGTAGGAATCTCTTCCGGAGCTGCTCTCTATGCAGCACTTGAGTATGCTAAGAAACCTGAGAACAAAGGCAAGACCATAGTAGCACTTCTGCCTGACAGCGGAGACAGATACTACTCAACAGCACTCTTTACAGAATAAAGATACAGGAATCTGATTCATCGGGTGCCGGCAGTGACTTATTCACGGCCGATGAAGTGCGTATGCTGGACAACAGATACGCGCTTCTTTTTATTCGTGGAGAAAGAAATCAGCGCAGATATGGCGTGAGATAGTTGCCGATGATCCTGTAGACAGACTCTCGGATATCCATGTCACCATTCACAAGACACCATTCGAATACGCATCCCTTGATTATAGTGCAGATGTCCATACAAGCTGTGTGGACATCTGTTTTTGCGTCCACATATCCTGCGTCCAGCGCAGCCTGCAGTTCGACTTCGCTTCTTGCCATGACGGTGTCCGGCGCAAAGCAACCATCCTGCTCTCCCATATACGCAGAAAGCGAAATATTGGAGGTGGAGTAGAAGCTTTTCATGAAATCTTCTCCCAGATCAAGATACAGATCTATGAGCATCATGTAGAGCTCACTGATCCTGGCTGGTATGTCGGAAAGGGGAGTCTTCAGCTCAGCATCGCTGAATGGAGTGGTGCGAACGAAGAACATCATCAGATCGTCCTTGTCGCGGAAATAGTGATAGAAGGTGCCGATGGAAACATTGGCTCCTTTGCATACTCCACGTACAGTGATATGATCCGCGCCTTTTGTTCTTATGAGATGCACTGTAGCGTCGATGATTTTCTGCTTATTGTCTTCATTGCTGTCTGCTTTGACAGGACGTCCGCTCTTGCGTGGCATTGTGGACCCTCTTTCTCCGAAAAAATATAACGAGTTTTAATTTTGCTATTGACATTATAGAACACGTTCTATATTATATCAAGTGTCAAATAATAAAACGCGTTCTAATAAATCTGCGCACCGCAGACAGAAAGAAGGCAGATATGAAAATCACTTACTGGTCAGACTACGCATGTCCTTACTGCTATATAGGCGAGGCAAGGATGAAGAAGGCGCTGGGAGAGATCACTGAAAATGAAAACGTAGATGTCGAGATCGAGATGAAGGCATTCCAGCTCGATCCTTCCGCCGGCGAACATGCGACAGGAGATACACAGACAAGATTCGCTAAGAAGTACGGCATCTCATATGAGCACGCCGGAAGGTCGATCGAACACATCTCAGAGATGGGGAGAGACGAAGGCATTGACTTCAGATACGCAACAACACTCTTCACAAACACGATGGATGCTCACAGACTGACCAAGCTGGCGCAGAGCAAAGATGATCCTGAGATAGCAGACAAGGTCATCGAGAGACTGTTCGGTGCATACTTCACTGACAATAAAGAGCTTGCTGATAAAGAACTCCTGCAGCAGATCGGTGAGGAATGCGGACTCGATGCCGATGAGGTAAAAGAAGTACTCTTGTCAGATAAGTACAGGGACGAAGTCATCGCGGATGAGACTCAGGCAGCTACCTATGGTATACACGCTGTTCCGTTCTTCGTTATCGGTGACCGCGGAGCCGCAGGAGCGCTTACTACTGAACAGATGAAGCGGACGATCCTTAAGGTGCTCGGCGAAGAAAAACTGGTAAAGGCAGCTAAAGCCGCACAGGCATCGGGCGGCATGACATGCGGCCCTGACGGCTGCGAGCTCCATTACTAGAGGGCAGGGCAATGGTAAGACTCATACCACTCAGCGGTTACTTCGATGTCAATGCATACTTCTATACAGACGACGCGACCGGGCATGGCTTCCTTATAGATCCCGGCGCGCAGCCTGACAAAGTGATGTCGGTAGTCAGGAGAAATGACTGGACTATCGAGAAGATCCTGCTGACCCATGGGCACTTCGACCATATGGGCGCGGCAGATCAGCTGAGGCAAGAGCTCGGAACGGAGATATATGCATTCGACAAGACCGGAGCCATGCTGAAAGATGCACGTACTAATCTGTCAGCACTATGCGGACCCGCGATAACGATAGATGGCGCAATCCCGCTGGATGACGGAGAGATTATATCTTTGGCAAACGACCCGTCTTTTTGCCTGAGGGTGATCCATACTCCGGGCCATACACCTGACTCAGTGACGTTCTACAGCGAGAGGGACAGAGTCGCATTCGTTGGAGACACCATATTCAAGGCAGGGATCGGCAGCTGGGGATATCCCGGCGGCAACAAAACAGAGCTTATTAAGAGCATAACGGAGCGCATATTCACGCTTCCTGATGAGACACTACTCTGCTCGGGGCATTCAGAGCAGACCAAGGTAGGGACAGAGAAAAGACGTTACAGCCTGTAGTTAAACACCTTGTTGTAAGAGAGGAGAAGAAAATGTTTGAAAAACTACTCGCACCGGGAAAGATCGGTAAGATGCAGCTTAGAAACCACGTGCTGATGTCGCCGACAGAGACACACTTCACATCGCCTGACGGCATGATCAACTGGGCAGAGATCGACTACTATGTTGAGAGAGCCAAGGGCGGAGCCGCGCTGATCACTACACATCAGATGCAGGGCAACACCAGGATAGATCCGATCGACCCATATCCAAGGTCGGCAAGATTCGATGATGACTGCTTCATTCCTATGCTCACAGAGCTTACAGAGGCCGTCCACAATGAGGGAGCCAAGATATCGGCACTCGCATCACCGGGCGGAGGAGCTCAGGCTCTCGGAATGCCTTATGATGCAGGAACTCTCGAAGATATCCCTAATGTTGCACCGGGAACTATCGAGTGCCCTGTGGCAAAGAGAAAGGTTCGCAAGCTGACTGTAGAAGAGATCAAAAAGAGTGTAGAGGTATTTGGTAAGGGTTGCGGCAGATTGAAGAGATGCGGATTCGACGCTATCACTATCCACGCTCACTGTGGATACCTGATCGCGGAGTTCCTGTCGCCATACTTCAACAACAGAGACGATGAGTATGGCGGGAGCCTCGAGAACAGAGCAAGATTCCTTCTCGAACTCGTGGCAGCATGCAGAGAAAACATCGGGCCTAACATGCCGATCATCGTAAGGCTTGCGATGGACGAGTTCATTGGTGATGCGGGAAGACAGCTCGCTGAGACTGTTGAGCTCTGCAAGATGCTAGAGGCAGCAGGTGTAGACGCACTCGACTGCGGAGCAGGACTTTTCCAGACCATGTCGCTTATAAGTCCTCCGGTCTATTATGAAAAGGGATTCATGGCAGATATGACGGATGAGATCAAAAAGGCAGTCAGCATTCCTGTTATAGTACAGGGCAGACTGCAGGATCCTGAGGTAGCTGAGAAAGTACTGGAGGATGGCAAGGCAGACTTTGTAGCGATGGGACGCGCATGGGTCGCAGAGCCTGAATGGGTCAACAAAGTAGCCTGCGGGGATCTCGACGGAATGAGAAGATGCATCTCCTGCGACCACTGCATAGGAGACCGTATCGCATCCGGCAACCAGACACTCAGATGCACACTCAACGCTATGGCAGGAAGAGAGCACAGATTCCTCAACGGATATCCTAAGGCTCAGGATAAGAAGAACGTGACAGTCATCGGAGCAGGTCCTGCAGGACTCGAGGCCGCATACAGACTCGGAATGCGCGGACACAATGTTGACCTTTATGATAAGGCTGACAAGCTCTGCGGCGGTGAGCAGATCGTGGCTGCTTCAACACCTCCTTGCAAGGACAATCTCATGAATGTACGCAGATACTATGAGACACAGCTGGGAAGAATGGATAACGTTACGCTCCATCTCGGATATGAGATTACAAAGGAGAATGTGAGTGAGCTCAAGGGTGATGCTGTTATCCTGGCAACAGGCGCAACAACTATCGCTCCTCCGATCCCGGGACTCAGAGACAATGACAAAGTAGTTACCGCAATCGACGTGCTCGCACACGGTGCACCTGTAGAGGGTAAAGTAGTCATCGCAGGCGGCGGTCAGGTAGGTGTTGAGACAGCGCACTGGCTCGCTGAAAAAGGCTTCAAGGACGTTGCAGTAGTTGAGATGATGCCAGAACTGTCGATAGACGGCGAGCTTATGACTAAGCTGACGCTGCATCCGCTCCTCGAAGAGGCAGGCGTGAAGAGCTACGTTTCGCACCAGATCAGGAGCATCAACGAGAACTCAGTCACGGTCTATGATATGATTGGAGAGAAAGAATTCGACATAGAGGCAGACACAGTGGTCAATGCACTCGGAAAGAAGCCTTTGGCTGACCTCGAGGAACCGCTCAGAGCACAGTTCGGACAGTACTATGCTATAGGCGATGCAAGAGGACGCTCAAACATCTGCACAGGAATCGAGCAGGGATTTATCACTGCATTGAAAATATAGGAGATGATCAAATGGAAGTAATGGAAGCTATTGAAAAACGCTACAGCTCAAGAGGATTTGCTGACAGACCGATAGAGGATGAAAAGCTCGCACTGATCATGGAGGCCGGGAGACTTGCTCCGACAGCCAGCAATCAGCAGCTCAATAAGCACATCGTGGTAACTGACAAAGAGCTGATCAAGGAGATGGTGTCAGCCTGCAAAGACCAGAAGTGGGTCGAGACCGCACCGGCTATTCTGGTTGAGTGCGCGACCGGAGACAGGACCATGATCTGTGGCCAGAGCGCCAGAAGCATGGACGGAGCTATCGCGATGTCGTATATGACACTTGAAGCAGTTTCCCTCGGTATGCAGTTCGTATGGCTTGGATGGTTTGAGCCTGAAAAGGTGAGAACACTCCTGAATATACCAGAGGAATATGTAGTCATAGCAGTAGCTCCTATAGGCTATCCCGCAAAGGAAGGAAAGAGAACTTCCAAGAAGACAAGTGAAGAAGTTGTAGTTTACAACAGAATGTAAGAGTATCACACACTGGAGAAGACCGGTTCAGAAATGAGCTGGTCTTTTTTGTTCTCAAACTCATCACTTGACAAGGTGGCAGTGAGGCACCGACCGTGGAAGAGGGTGAGGTTGTCAGCTGGAACAAGGCTGATCCGAAGTATGACATCAGGAACTGGCATCCGGGCAGAGAAAAGTGTGGAAAGGGAATCACCCTGACCGAAGAAGAGGCTCGTGCTCTTATGAATGCTCTGGAGGAAGTGTTCGAAGCATAGTATAAGATGGTCAAGCTCAGCTATCGGTTATTAGATTTACGGAGGTGGTAATGCCTCCATTTTATTTTGGGAAAGGAGGTGCCGGTATGGCAAACAAGATGAACAGCAGTGCCATTCTGGCATCTCTGTCGCCACAGGAAATCTTGGACTTCCAGGTCCGCAATGGTATGATTGACTTAGACGATGTCAGAGCGTCAATAGTGGACACAGAAAGGAAGAAAATACTGAAATCGCACCCATACGCGATAAGCCACGGTAAAGATGGCAGATGGCGCACATGGGTGCCTGACAAAAATGTGAAAGACGGTCGTAAGAAGATCGCATAGTCTACAAGAGAAAAGATCGAAGAAGCAGTCGTCTGTTACTATCTGGAGAACGATGAAGAGCTCAAGCGTAAGAGGATGACTTTGAGGGATCTATACCCGGAATGGCTGGAGTATAAGAAGCTCCATTCCTCGGAGACGACTATCCCGAGAGTCGAGTCAGACTGGAAAAAGTATTATGAGAACGATCCTGACAGTATTCCTATCATCAGCAAAAGGGTCAGAGAAATCACTAAGATCGAACTTGATGAGTGGATACACAAGATGATACGCAAGTATGATATGACGAAGGTCATGTACTACAATGTGTCTCTCATAATAAGACAGATGCTCGATTACGCTGAAGAACTGGAGGTCGTTGAAGAGAACCTGTTCCGCAAGGTGAAGATAGACAGCAAGAGGATGTTCCGAAAGGTCCGTAAGAAGAAGGACAGCACACAGGTCTATACGACGGATGAGCAGATCATGATCTTTCGGGAAGCCTGGAATGACTTTATCAACAGCACCAGACTCGTTTACAGACTAGCTCCGCTGGCAGTTATGTTTCAGTTTCAGACAGGGCTTCGTCTCGGAGAGCTGTGTGCAGTAAAATTCGATGA
>ONRQ01000050.1 GCA_900320285.1 uncultured Eubacteriales bacterium | reverse complement strand
TTCAGGTTCTATACAATTGCTTTTTGACAGTTTGGTTTTTTATAATATATATGGAGAAGATTGGGATTATACGTTATTCTCAGTTTATTTCGTATTGGAGGATGTATTATCACATGGAAATCTTTTATAACGTGATTGCCTTTTTAGGCGGCCTTTCAATGTTCCTTTACGGAATGAGGGTCATGGGCGACGGATTAAAGAGCTCTTCTGGCGGAGCCATGAAGAACGCCCTTGCCAAGGTCACAAACAAACCTGTCATGGGTTTCCTTCTCGGAATGCTTGTGGCATGCATAATTCAGAGCTCTACGGCAACCATAGTCATTACTGTAGGTCTGGTCGGAGCCGGATTTCTGACATTCCATCAGTCCGTAGGTATAGTGCTCGGCGCCAATGTCGGAACAGCCATTACCGCTCAGATCATCAGGCTCATGGACGTCAGCTCCGGAATGGACAGCCCGCTGTATTTCTTCAAGGCTGACAACCTGGCTCCTCTGGCGCTGGTGATTGGTATCATATGCATCATGTTTCTTAAGTCAGGTGCATATAAAACGATCGGCTCGGTAGCCTGCGGATTCGGTATTCTCTTCATGGGCCTGATATATATGAGCAATGTAGTTGCAGGCTTCGGGGAATCACTCAGTCATCTTCTGACAGCCTTCTCAAACAACTATGTGCTTGGCTTCCTGTCAGGTGTACTGGTAACGGGTGTAGTTCAGAGTTCATCAGCGGTAGTCGGTATTATTCAGTCGATTGCGAGCTCGGTCGGTGTCACATTCAGCGCTGTATTTGCAGTCATCATCGGTGTCAATATCGGAGACTGCCTCACAACATACCTTGTAAGCCGTATCGGTGCTAAGCCTGTTCAGAGACGCACGGCTGTAGTCCATATAGTATATAACGTTTTTGCTGCCATCATCTGCTTCCTGCTTGTATTCATTGGAAGAAAGACGGGCATCATAAACGACGCGCTCTGGTCCGGTACTCTTAATTCAGGCGGGGTCGCCAACATTCACGGATGCTTCAGGCTCATACCTGCAATTATGCTTCTGCCTTTTGCCGGCGTACTCGAAAAGATCAGCATAAAGCTCGTAAAAGACGAGCCGATCGACGAAGAAGACAGGAACGCGATCGCAGCACTCGACGCACTCGACGAACGTCTTTTCACATCTCCTGCTCTCGCACTTGATCAGGCTGAGAGTGTGGTTATGGAGATGTGTGATATTGCAGCTCACAACTTCGATGCCGCGGTACATCAGATATACGATTACGACCCTAAGCGCAACAACCGCATAATGGCCCGTGAAAACCTTCTTGACAGCATGACAGACGCTGCCAATAAATATGTCGTTTCACTTTCCCCTTATGTAACCAGAGAAGTCGACAACCAGCATCAGAACAGAGTTCTCAAGTCGCTTATCTGCTACGAGCGTATCGGTGACCTTGCTGTAAACATCGCCAATGAAGTCGACACCTTAAAGAGTGAAAACAAGGTATTCTCCGGTACAGCACTTGCAGAGCTACGGGTAGCTTTTGACTCAATTTATGAGATCCTTGATATAACATCACGCGCATATAAATCAAAGAGCGCGGCGCTGGCGGCAAGGGTTGAACCGCTTGAGGAAGTCATAGATGACCTGGTTGAGGAGCTTAACGGAAGACATGTCTACAGGATGGTCAATCATCTGTGTGATCCTATCAACGGTATCAGGTATCAGTCCATTCTTACCAATGTGGAGCATATCTCCGACAAATGCAGTGATATAGCCATCTACATAATGGAAGGCGAGGACAGCTCAATATTCGGTCAGGAGCACTCATTCGTTCATGAGCTGCATCATTCAGCCTCACAAAAGTATATGCAGACTTATAGCGACGATTACAGCAGGTACTTCGATGCTCTGAAAGCTATCCCTGCCATTGAGGATCCTTTTGAAAATGAGCCTGCGCCGGAAAACAATAAAGAAAAAAATAAAAGAAGCAAAAGAGCCAAATAAAAAATGCGGATCTGCGGATCCGCATTTTAAATGTTTAGAATCACTCAGTAAAGCGCTTTTCAAAATTGCCGTATATCTTGGTGCCCTCGTTCACCATAACGAAGGCATTCGGATCCACTTCTTTAATGATTTTGATGAGCCCCGGAAGTTCATACTTTGTTACCATGGTCGTCAGAACATAGGTGTCCTCATCGGTATACCCTCCTGCTCCGTGCCAGTATGTAAGTCCCCTCCTTACCTCACTTATAACCTTGTCAGTTATGCCTTCCTTTTTAGTAAAGATCATAACCTGCACATTTCTGTTCTGCGTATGCTGATAGTCCAGCGCCAGAGCATTCACTACGGCGAATATCATTGAATAAACAACTATCTGTATATCGAACAGGAAGAAGCAGACTCCGTATATAACAGTATTGATTGCGATGGATATCTTTCCGACGCTGAAGTTCGGATGTGTCTTGGAAAGCGCCACACCTATTATGTCCTGTCCTCCTCCTGATGTGCCTCCCTTCAGTACCATTCCGGCGCCTGTTCCCGTAACGAGGCCGCCCACAAGGCATGCTGTCAGATAGTCATCGAATATCGGTTTTGATACCACAGGTACCAGGGACATGCAGAGTGATGCTATTCCGATCGATATCACGGTAGTGACACAGAATTCCTTCCCGAGCGCCTTATACGCAAGCACAAACAACGGCATATTAAGCAGGTAGTAAATGATACCCAGATAGTCTATCCCGGGTATCTGAGGCACATGCATCACATCCAGAAGAAACATTCGCAGCAGCATGGACATTCCCGTAAAACCGCTGCTGTAGAGGTTCATCGGCGTGATTATCATATTGATCCCGACCGCAAAAAGAAGGTTGCCCCCGATCACGAGGGCCACCCTGTTAAGCATATGTTTTTTATCTGCTGTGCCGAAAAGGTTTTTCATTGTTTTTATTCTGCCTTGATTTTCTTCCAGTAGTCACTGTAAAGGTCTGTTGTTGCAGGATCCAGCGAAACGAGAGACTCGCAGCGCTTAATTGTTTCTTCATCAGGGAATACAGCCTTTTCGTTAAGGTATTCCTCATCGATCAGATCGAGCGCAGCCTCATTAGGTGTAGTGTAATACAGATAGTCGAAATTCTTAGCTGCTACCTCTGCTTTGCAGAGATAATTGATCCACGCCTCTGCGTTTGCCTTATTGGCGGCATCCTTTGGGATGACCCAGGAATCGACAAAGAATTCCGAACCTTCCTTAGGGATGACAAATTCTACATCCTCGTTCAGATCCTTTGTATAAATGTATTCACCATTCCATACAACGCCGACTGCGGCAGAACCGTTAGCCAGAAGATCACGCGCAGAGTCGTTTGCATACTTATATACCAGCGGCTTCTGCTTTATGAGTTCATCAGCTGCTGCTTTTATTTCTTCTTCACTTGTGGAGTTTTCTGAATATCCGAGCTTTTTGAGTCCTATCATAAACGCGTCGCGGACGCTGTCAGGCATGACCAGGCTGTCCTTGAACTTTTCGTTCCAGAGATCCTCCCAGGAGTCGATCTCTACATCACCTACCATCTTCTTATTGTAAAGAATGCCGGCAATGCCCATCTGGTAAGGCACGGAATACTTGTTGCCGGGATCGAATTCCTCAGACTTTTTCATGGATACATCAGAAATATTCTTTATATCCGGAATGTTGTTCATGTCGAGTTCTGCGAGCATGTCATTCCCGATCATACGCTGTATCATATAATCCGAGGTGCATACGCAGTCGTATGTTGTAGCATTATTCTCGAGGACTGTATACATCTCTTCTGCCGTATCAAAGTAATCTGGTATTACTCTGATGCCGGTCTCTTCTTCGAAATCTTCGATCACATCAGGATCAAAATAATCTCCGTAGCAATAGACATATACCTCTCCGCTTGCACCGCTTCTGCAGCCGGTAAGAACAACTGAAAATGATGCCAGCATCATAAGCGCAGCCATAAGAACTGCAGCTTTTATGAACATGCTGTTTTTTCTGGTTTTTTTCATTCTTTTATGGACCTTTCTGGTTCTGATGAAACAACTTGCTGTAATTATATACCATTCACACTGTCAGTGTAATTATAGTAGTAAAAAAAGACCGCTTCCGCAGTCTTTTGCTGGAGGCGACACCCGGATTTGAACCGGGGGTGAAGGTTTTGCAGACCTCTGCCTTACCACTTGGCTATGTCGCCGTATAGATGAGGGACTCCTGAGAGTCCCTCTTATTCCTGGCTAGGGTAGTAGGATTCGAACCTACGAATGACGGAATCAGAATCCGTTGCCTTACCGCTTGGCTATACCCCATCATTATTTAAATGCGGCACCTTATGGTGCCATATATGAAGAAAAGCTTTGGGGTGGATGGTGGGATTCGAACCCACGAATACTGGAGCCACAACCCAGGGTCTTAACCACTTGACGCACCATGCCCTTTTGAAAAGTGGCGACCGGGAACGGGCTCGAACCGTCGACCTCCAGCGTGACAGGCTGGCATTCTAACCAGCTGAACTACCCGGCCGCGAAATGGTGGGACCAATAGGGCTCGAACCTATGACCCCCTGCTTGTAAGGCAGGTGCTCTCCCAGCTGAGCTATGATCCCATGTTGGTAGCGGCGACTGGACTTGAACCAGTGACCTTCCGGGTATGAACCGGACGCTCTAGCCAGCTAAGCTACGCCGCCATATCGCTTGATTCATTCAATCGCGCTTGATTATATTAGCAAAATGAAAAACGCTTGTCAACAAAATTCCCAAAATTATGTTATACTATTGCAGTATTATTTCTGCGCTGACTGTATTGCGCAGCCTATGGAGGAAAAAATAATGGGACATCCTGACCCGATAGCTTTTACAATATTCGGTATCGATATCAGATGGTATGGCATTCTGATAGCATCCGGCATGCTTCTTGCCGTGCTTATATCGTGCAAAAGAGCTCCGCGTCACGGCATCACAGATGAGGATGTACTTGACATAGCCATATGGATGCTTCCTATCGGTGTCATAGGTGCCCGTGTTTATTATGTTATCTTCAACCTCGATTATTACACAACGCTCTCTTCGATGCTTGATATAAGGAGCGGCGGCCTGGCCATACACGGAGGCCTCATCTTCAGCATCATTACAGTCTATATAATATGCAGGCGCAAGAAGATCGATCCGTTCAACGTCTTTGATCTTTTCATTCCTACTGTAGCCCTGGCCCAGTCCATAGGCAGATGGGGCAACTATTTCAACGGCGAAGCCCACGGAGGTCCTACAGATCTTCCATGGGGCATACTCGTTGACGGCGTCAAGGTGCACCCTACCTTTCTCTATGAATCGATATGGTGTCTTATACTGTTCTTTGCTCTGAGCTGGTTCAACAATAACAAAAGGTATGCTAACGGACAGACAATAGCGCTGTATTTCATTTTCTATTCGCTGGAACGCTTCTTCGTTGAATCCCTGCGCACAGACTCTCTGATGATCGGTCCGTTCAAGCAGGCCCAGGTGATCAGCCTCTTCGCAATAGTCATCGGTATTTTTCTTTACAGATACGCTTCAGTCAACAAACGCATCGAAACACCCGACAAACAATAATCAGCAAAAAATGAAAGAAACTGCAAGGGGTGCAGTCTCTTTCGAAAAAGGGTATTGGGACTAGAGATAGGATTGCTTTTGCAATCCCTATTTGCATTATATGAACCTTGAAGCACTTTTGCAATGCCTTTGTACTTCAAAAAAACATAATCCGCTTTATTAATACAAAAAAACCCTGAAAGCCTTTATTGTCAACCGCTACACGTTAAACAGGAAATGCATTACGTCGCCATCCTTTACGACATATTCCTTTCCTTCTGACCTCAGCCAGCCTTTTTCTTTCGCTGCTGAGAGCTTTCCGTCAACCTCCATCAGCTTGTCATATGCTATAGTTTCGGCACGGATAAAGCCCTTTTCGAAGTCGCTGTGGATCTTTCCCGCTGCCTGAGGAGCAAGCGTTCCGCGTTTGATCGTCCATGCCCTGGTCTCATCTTCTCCAGTTGTAAGGAAGCTGATAAGATCAAGCAGCGCGTATGACGACTTAATCAGCTTGTCGAGACCTGATTCTTCAATTCCCAGTTCCTCCAGGAACATCTCACGCTCATCGTCCTCGAGTTCTGCAAGCTCGGATTCCACCTTGGCGCTTATGACCACGACTTCTGATCCTTCTGCCTCAGCATATTCCTTTACGGCTTTTACATACTCATTATCTTCGCCTGATGCATCGTCTTCCGAAACATTTGCCGCATATATCACCGGCTTGTATGTCAGGAGATCAAGAGATTTTACGAAAGCAGCTTCCTCATCGCTGAGATCGTCGATCTCTCTTGCGCGTCTTCCTTCAGAAAGCAGATCGTAGATACGCTTCAGAAGCTCCAGCTCCCCTCTTGCTGACTTGTCAGCTTTTGCCTGTTTCTCAGTTTTGGCGATCCTTCGCTCCATTACCTCCATATCGGCTATTATAAGTTCGGTATTGATGACCTCTATGTCGTTCACAGGGTCTATCCTTCCATCTACATGGACTACGTTTTCATCGTCAAAGCACCTTACCACATGTACTATGGCCTCGACTTCCCTGATGTGCCCAAGGAATTTGTTTCCGAGTCCCTCGCCTTTCGACGCGCCCTTAACAAGGCCGGCTATGTCGCTGAACTCAATAGTCGTATAAATGGTCTTTTTTGAATTATATACTTTTGACAGTGTAGTCACGCGTTCATCAGGCACGGTTACGACGCCTACGTTCGGCTCTATTGTGCAGAACGGATAATTGGCGGCTTCTGCGCCTGCTTTTGTTATAGCGTTGAACAGCGTGCTCTTTCCTACGTTCGGAAGTCCTACTATACCTAATTTCATTTTTTGAATCTCCTTTTTTGTATGCCGATTTACTCTATCACGAAGATAAGCTAAAATCAATTCGATGAAGGTTTTTACAAGAGATTACAGAATAACAGGTGAATATCATCCGGAATGGGATGCCTATTTCAGCGGCATGAAGCCATGCGTGCTCGACATCGAGGCGACCGGTCTGGACCGCAGCAGATGCAAGGCGGTACTGATAGGTCTTCTGATGAGGACTGACAGCGGAGTGCGTATCACTCAGTTCCTGGCTGAAAACCATTATGAGGAATCCAAGGTCCTTGATGCAGCGATGGATTACCTTGAAGAAAATGATGCGGGCTATCTTATCACGTTCAACGGCTGCGCATTTGACGTGCCTTTCATAAATGCCCGTCTGGACGCGAATTTCATGGGCAGAGAGCTTAAAATGTATCACTTCGACCTCTACAGGTTCCTCCGCAGATGTACCGACATGAAGGAACGCCTTGAATCGATGAGTCAGATGTCCATCGAGAATTATTACGGCATACTCTCTGACCGCGGAGACACGATCACCGGCAAAGAGAGCGTAGCCCTCTTCGATCAGTATGCCATAAGCGGCAACAGTACTATCGAAAAGATAATCCTTACCCACAACAGAGAAGATGTGCTTCATCTCAACAGGCTGATGTATCTGGCGCTCGCTGATGTGCCTGATATCCATCAGGCACTGGCCAGATACGGCTTCCCTGCCGCCGGCGGCAGGCTCAGCGTGCGCCCTAAGATAAAAAGCTTCGCCAAAGTTCTGCGCATCACAGGTGAACAGATCACAGATCCTATAGCAGCTGCATACTTTCCTGATGCCGAAGAGCCACTTACCGTAACATTCAATGCCACATCTTCTTCGTTTGAGATCGTTGCACCTCTCAGCAGTCACGGTGAAGATCTGTATATGGACGTTTCCTTTATCGATTCACATTTATTGCGTACTGATCCGGACTGCATAAACGGGTATCTCATACTTAATCCCCGCACTGTCAATCTCGTCTCCGGCGCGCTGGCAGAGATGTATCTGAATAAATAAAAACGCTTCTCAGTATGATTTGTCTGAAAAGCGTTTTCTTTTTTAATTGTCCATGCTTCTTATATCCGAGAATCCGCGTCCTCTGCCCCATACCGACTTGATACTTATAACAGATACGAACGAATTAGGATCTTCCTTGGCGAGATGTCTTTTTATCAGGAAGCTCTCACGCGGAGAACAAAGTATCTTGAGCTGTTTACGCTTATCTCCTGTATACTCTCCGGTCACTTCTATGCTCGAAACACCGCGTCCAAGCTCGTTCATAATGAAATCTGCCAGTGCATCCGCATCTCCGGGTATTATGTCAAGCTCGACTATCTTATCACTGAAACCGAACATAACAGCTTCGCCTACTCTCATGGATATGAATATGATTATTACAGCATACAGAGCTATCTGCAGGCTGAATACAAATGCATTCGCCAGCACGATGATAGCGTTTAAGGCAAAGGTAATATCATTTATACCAAGATGAGGAAACCACCGGTATTTTATTACCTTTGCGAGCGAATCAGTGCCTCCTGATGAGAATCCGGCCTTGAATGTGAGTCCATTGGATATTCCATAAACGACACCGCAGAATACGGCGACCAGGAAGAGATCATCGCTCTGTATCAGAACCACTTTCTTCAGTTCCAGTACCATCATTACTGTCGGATATGATACCGACATAAGAGCAATTTTTCTTACTTCCCTGAAGCCCAGGAAAAACCAGACTATGACAAGCACAATAAAGGCAAGAATATAGTAAATTAACGAATAATTTACTCCGGTCAACTTCTGTATGATCCTTGCAATGCCGGTTATTCCGCCAAATGTAAGTCCGTTTGGCAGCAGTATCCCTACCGTTCCAAGAGATCCGATGACAACTGCAAGCAGTGCGAGTCCTATTTCCTGTGCTCTTACCTGAAGTCTTGACTTCCCGTGAAGTTCAGGGTCCTTCGCGTATATCTCATTGACCTTTTTGTTTACCGCAGCTTCCTTCTCGAGTTTTTTATCGAGGGATTTGACTGCTTTGTTCTGATCCGTGTTACTCATAGTTTTCACCCATTCATTTTCAGAAGATGATTTCCGCAGGATACTCCCTGCCGAATCTGTCTACTACGATGGCCGCAAAATTACCGCTAGAAATAAAATTTATATTATCTGTGTCAGCGTCAAATATGTATTTGCTGTCGAATGTCCCATTGTAGTCAGGATCTATCATTATATGATCCGCAAACTGCAGTCTGTCTGCTTTAAGCGCGCTGTCTATATAACCTCTGTCCTTCATCTGTATCGATCCGGTATCGATATCAGGCACAAAGTCCTTCAGTCTGCATTTGTAGAGCGACCTGCCATCCTCAAGAGCGTCTTTGCCAAGCACCTCTATATCGGCTCTTCCGCCGGAAGACTTTACTTCTTCGAGACGGGTGAATCTGAAGTCAGCTCCCGCCTTGCGGAGTCTGCGCCTTGACATGGCCGCCGCCATCTCTTCGCTGTCGCAGGCTATCCATCTTCTTTTCAGAATATGTGCAGCCTCCGGAAGGCTACCGCTTCCGCAGAAGAAATCACCGACGAGATCCACTTCAGTAGTTGATGCTTCTATTATGCGCTTCATCAGCTCGAGCGGTTTCTGTGTTGCGTATCCTGTACGCTCGGCAGACGTGCGGCCAACCATGTCAATGCTCCATACATCTTTCATGTTGACAAGCGTGTACCAGCCGCCTTCATCCTTGTATTCTGCTACTCCCCTGAATCTGTACGGTTTGCGGTCCCTGTTGTATGACTTCTCCTTAGGTACGTTGATACGGTATTTTGAGCTCTTTGAATATACAAGTATGGTATCATGCTTGCGTGCAAAATGCCGCTTGCCGGAACCTCCGGATTTGTACTGCCATATGATCTCGTTGACAAAATTCTTCTCTCCCAGCAGTTCGTCAAGCACCAGCTTGATGTAGTGAGACGAGTGCCAGTCAAGGTGGATCCACATCAGGCCGTCATTCGCCAGAAGATCCCTCATCAGAAGGATCCTTACCGTCATATTCTCGATGTAGTATTCAAGACTGCGGTCAAATTTGTCATCATAAGCAAGATGATGGACCTTATGGCTGATGCCGCCGGCATCCCTCACACTAACAGACGCGTTGAAGCTCGAACGGGTAAAGAACGGCGGATCTATGTAAACAAGGCTGAATGCGCCCTCATAACCGCGCTCAAGAAGCTGCTTCATGTACTCGAGATTATCTCCGAGACACAGTTCGCAGGTTTCTGATCCGGAGCTTTCTTCCGCAGTTGTAATAGAGCCATGCACACTCTCGTACATGGCTCTGCCTTTATTGATTCCCTCAAGTATCTGTTCTATTACTGTCATATCAGTTGAGTACTTCCATATCGTCGAAGTCTACACCTATCATCTCTTCGAGCTCTGCGCTGACGCTGAGTACGAAGTCGATGCCCGACTCCTTGGAAATGATCTTTATCTTCTCAATGAAGCTCGGAAGTACTTCGAGAGCAAAATCTCTGTGTCTCATGATGCCATCGAGGAAGATGGTCTCAATGTCATTGTCAGAACTCATAATACCGAACAGGAAGCCGATGTACTCGTCTTCATTCGTGATATGCGGGAAGTCCTCCATGCACACTACTCTGATCTTATAATCGAGATCATAGATCAGTCTTGAATTTTTATTTATAAATACGATGCTGCCTCTGGCTGTCTGGACTGTTTCATTTGCGAGTTCGATCATTCTTTTGGTCTTGCCGCTTCCTTTATGTCCAATCAAAAGCTTCACCATAGGTCAGTACCTCCTCTTTCTCTTTGTTGCAATATTTTTTACATTTTACAACAGCAAAATTGCTTATTCAATGACTTGCCCCGCCTTTTTTTACAAGGCGGGGCATTTAATTACAAACAATAAGTTTTTCGCTTGTTACTACTTAGCTTCTTCTGCTTCTGCAGCTTTCTGTGCTCTGAGTTCCTTAACTACGTCATCGATTCTGTGAGCAACATTGCGGAAATCGTCCTCGAGATATCCTCTTGTTGTCATAGGAGCTGTTCCGATACGTACGCCGGATGTCTGGAACGGCGATCTCTTCTCGTTAGGAACGCAGTTCTTGTTGAGTGTGATGCCTACTTCATCACATGCTGCCTGGAGTTCCTTGCCCGAGAATGGCTCGTCGAGAAGGTCGAGCAGGAATACGTGGTTGTCTGTTCCGCCTGTAACGATCTTATATCCCATCTTGATGAACTCGTCTGCGAGTGCTGCGCAGTTGAGTCTTACCTGACGTGCATATGTCTTGAACTCAGGCTTAAGAGCTTCCTCAGCGCATACAGCCTTACCTGCGATGATGTGGCAGAGTGGGCCGCCCTGTGCATATGGGAATACTGCGGAGTCTACCTTCTTGGCGAGATCAACTCTTGCGAATATCAGGCCGCCGCGAGGTCCTCTAAGTGTCTTGTGGGTAGTTGTTGTAACGATGTCAGCATATCCGAATGGTGATGGATGCTCTCCTGCAGCTACGAGACCTGCGATATGAGCCATGTCTACCATGAAGTATGCTCCTACTTCCTTAGCGATCTCTGCAAATGCAGGGAAGTCGATGATTCTTGCATAAGCGGATGCTCCTGTGAGGATCAGCTTTGGCTTGAACTCGAGAGCTTTCTTTCTGACATCTTCCATATCGATGCGGCCGTTTTCATCAACATCATAGGAGATGACGTTATACAGCTTGCCGCTGAAGTTTACGCCGGAACCGTGAGTGAGGTGTCCGCCGTTGTCAAGGCTCAGGCCAAGGACGGTGTCGCCCGGCTCAAGCACTGCCTTATATGCAGCGAAGTTTGCCTGTGAACCTGAATGAGGCTGAACATTAACGTGATAGTCTGTGTTGAATACCTTTCTCCAGAGGTCGCAGCAGTACTCTTCGAGCTCGTCTACGACAATCGTTCCGCCGTAGTATCTGCCCTTGTTTCCCGAATACCTTTCAATCGGCTTCTGTGGGTAGCCCTCTGCATACTTCCATGAGAGGCAGCTTCCGCAGGCAGCCATTACAGCTTCGGAGCAGTAGTTTTCAGATGCGATGAGCTCTACATTGTTCTTCTGTCTCAGATACTCCCTGTTTACGAGATCTGCGACTTTCTCGGAACTTTTGCTGATCTCCTCAACTATCATCTGATTATAGTTGCTGTTGTCATTACCGTTTCTGTCAAACATACGCCGATCCTTTCTCTCCTTTGAGATAAAAAACAATAAGGTT
>ONRQ01000053.1 GCA_900320285.1 uncultured Eubacteriales bacterium | reverse complement strand
GAATCCAAGCCTGTGGAGAGAGTGTAAGACGCTGAATCTTAGGACAAGGCGCAGTTCTCTGTGAAGCAGGAATCCCCCACCTCTAAGCATTCATGCGTATAGGTGGCGGGAACGTTCAATCATTATATCACGCGTCAGAGCCCTGCCACATAATAAAACCGCCTTTCAAGTGACACGTCACGTCAGCTTCTGCTGAATTAACATGTCGCTCAAAAGGCGGTTGATTTTCCTGTTATTACCAGGCCGTACTTGTTCTTGAACTTCTCTACGCGGCCGCCTCTGTTAGCAAACTTCTGCTGGCCTGTAAAGAATGGGTGGCATTCTGAGCAGATGTCTACTCTCATCTCTGCCTTATCGGAGAGAGTCATGAATGTATTCCCACATGCGCAAGTAACTTTACATTCCTTATAACCAGGATGGATTCCTTCCTTCATGTTGGTACCTCTTTCTATAATATTTTGAAACGTTTCAGCCGCCGCCTATGCGACAGCTTGAGTAGTATATCACCCGGTTTCAGTAATTGCAAGGCTTTTCGCAAAATTACTCCATCCTTTCATAAGACCCTGCATAGCCGTTAGCGCTCAGCTAATTCAGATTGGTCAAATTAGCTGAGCCCCAACATACCTTGTCAAAATTTTCAGTAATTTTGAAAAATGACAAGTCATACAGTCACAATACAGGAGAAAAGACCTGAAAAACGATCAAAACTTGACAAATATGGATAAAATACTATTATTGACAAGGCAAACTGAAAAACAACTTGTCACAAAGGCCTTTTAGGCATTTTTTGTTCAAGTTTTGATCTGCTGAGCTGATGCAAACAAAAGAAAAACTGGTCATTTTGTTTCGGACCGTACATTTTGACAAGTCGCGCCGGCACATAAGGGCTCTGGCGCTCCGGTACGTGGCATATCACCGGGAGCAATCTGCCCAACGCAAATCGCTCGGGGCAATATACCGGGAGAAGTCTACTCAGCGCAAAACATCATATCCCGCTGAAAAACTCTGGCTGTAATAGCGCTTCATTTTTGATATAATTAATTGGTTAAGATTTAAAGGGAGAATAACAATGACCGACAGAACTGGACGCAGAATACTCGAAGGACGATAGCGGAAGGCACCTTGCATCCGTTATCTATTTTGCGTACAGAAAGAGGTATTTACATGTTTGATAAATTAGACTTTATTACTGAAAAATATAAGGAACTCTCCGAAAAGGTTGCTGACCCTGCTGTCATTGCTGACCAGAAGACATGGCAGAAACACATGAAGGAGATGTCCGAGATTGAGCCGGTCGTAAAGGCTTACGAAAGCTACCGCAAGATGCAGAGCGATCTCGCCGACGCAAGGGAGCTCATCGAGCTCGAGGACGACGAAGAGATGCGCGAGATGGCCAAAGAAGAGGCCAAAGAGCTCGAGGAGAAGATGGCAAAGGCCCAGGAAGAGCTGAAGATCCTGCTCCTGCCTAAGGACCCTAACGATGACAAGAACGTAATCCTTGAGATCAGAGCAGGCACAGGCGGCGAGGAAGCTGCCCTCTTCGGCAACGACCTCCTGAGGATGTATCTCAGATATGCTGAGCGCCGTCACTGGAAGGCCGAGATCATCGAGATCAGCGATACCGGTATCGGTGGCATCAAGGAAGCTGTCGTTATGATCAAGGGCCGCGGCGCATATTCGAGACTCAAGTTCGAGTCGGGCGTACACAGGGTACAGAGAGTGCCTGAGACCGAATCGTCCGGACGTATCCACACTTCGGCAGCTACTGTTGCCGTGCTTCCGGAAGTCGATGATGTCGAGGTTGAGATCAACCCTAATGATGTAAAGGTAGACGTTTACAGAGCATCGGGCAACGGCGGGCAGTGCGTAAACACAACTGACTCCGCGGTCCGCATGACTCACCTTCCTACCGGCATCGTTGTTACATGCCAGGACGAGAAGTCGCAGATCCAGAACAGAGAGAAGGCCATGAGAGTACTCAAGGCCAGACTTTACGATAAGATGGTACAGGAGCAGAACGACAAGATCTCGGCTGACAGAAGAAGCCAGGTCGGTTCGGGTGACCGCTCCGAGCGTATCCGTACATATAACTTCCCGCAGGGACGTATTACGGATCACCGCATAAACCTTACTATGTATAAGCTCGACCAGTTCCTCGACGGAGATATCGACGAGGCTATCGACGGACTGATTACGGCGGATCAAGCCGCAAAAATGAAAGATTTCGGCTAGAGCTCGTTCTTTTCGCCCGTGGCTTTGGCAGCTGCGCACTTCTGCGGTGCTCACTTGCTTCAGCAAGCTCCGCTCCTAGAATGCTTGCTTTCGCGTCACGAACGAAAATAACTTCGCTCTAGAGGTGCTATTTACAAATGGAAACACTAAGATTATCGACAAGAGAAAGCGACCTTAAGCGTGCCGGCGAGATCATCAGAGCCGGTGGGCTTGTTGCTTTTCCAACAGAGACGGTCTACGGGCTCGGAGCAAATGCTCTCGATGCAGAGGCCGTCGCTTCTGTATATAAAGCAAAAGGCCGCCCTTCGGATAATCCGATGATAGTCCACATTGCTGACGCCACGGACCTCTATGAGCTAATCGACGGAGGCATCAAAGGGCTCAGCGACGACGCGTCGAAGCTGATGATCAGGCTGTGGCCGGGACCGCTTACACTCATTTTCAAAAAGGCAGACATCGTACCTGATGTCACTACCGGAGGTCTCGATACAGTGGCTATCCGCATGCCTTCGAATCCGACTGCCAGGAGACTTATAAAGCTTACCGGCAGACCGGTCGCCGCGCCGAGCGCGAACCTTTCAGGCAGACCGAGTCCGACTACGGCGGATGACGTGCTTGAGGACATGGACGGACGCATTGATGCTGTCATCATGGGCGAGCAGTGCGACGTGGGCATAGAATCCACCGTGGTGGATCTTACCGGGGATAAGCCATACATTCTGAGACCGGGAGCAGTCACAAAGGAGAAGCTCGAGAGCATACTGAAAAGAGCGGTGATGTATGACAGCTCGCTGCTCGAGAAGCCAGAAGCTGTAGCAGATCCTGAGGACGGAGTTGCCGATACTGGATTCAAACCTAAGTCGCCGGGAATGAAGTACATACACTACTCACCAAAAGCGACGGTGAGACTCATCGAAGGAGACGATAACGAGTTCCGCGACAAGATCCTGAAGATAGGTCTCGAGGCCAGAGCAAGAGGCGAAAAAGTGGCCATACTGGACTATGGCAATGACCCGGGAAAGGCCGCGCACAAGCTCTTTGCGGAACTGCGTGAGCTCGACAGACAGGGCTATGACCTCGTGCTGATCCGTACACTCGAGGAAAGAGGTTTCGGCTTCAGCGTCATGAACCGCATGCTCAAGAGCGCCGGTTACGACGTTGTTAAATAAGTTAAGCAAGGGAAAACGGGACGGTTTTCTAAACAAATTTATAAAAATCATAATTAAATTACACATCCAGGGAGGTAAGCAATGGGTAAAGTAATGATTTTCGATCACCCTCTTATTCAGCACAAGGTTTCACTGATGAGAGATAAGAACACAGCGAGCAAGGAATTCAGGGATCTGGCACGCGAGGTCGCCATGCTGATGACCTATGAGATCACCAGAGATCTCCCTACAAAAGAGGTAGAGATCGAGACTCCGATCTGCCCTGCAAAGGTTCCTATTCTGGCAGGTAAGAAGCTAGCTATAGTGCCTATCCTCAGAGCAGGACTCGGCTTCGTTGACGGAATGCTGGAGATAATTCCAAGTGCAAGAGTCGGACACGTCGGTCTTTACAGAGACCCTGAAACACACGAGCCTGTAGAGTACTACTGCAAGCTGCCTGAAGATATCGACCAGAGAAAGATCATCATCGTGGATCCTATGCTTGCTACAGGCGGAAGCGCGATCGCTGCTGTTGACTTCGTAAAGGCAAAAGGAGCAAAGGACATCGCTCTTATGTTCCTCATCGCTGCACCGGAAGGAATCGAGGCGCTTACCTCAAAGCATCCTGATGTAGATATCTTTATCGCTGCAAAGGATGATCATCTCAACGAAAACGCATACATCGTACCGGGACTGGGCGATGCAGGTGATAGAATTTTCGGCACTAAGTAAAATATGCGGAGGAAAAGGATATGAAGATCGTAGTTGGGAGCGACCACGCAGCATATGAACTCAAGGAAGCAATCAAGGAAAAGCTGATCAATGAAGGCCATGAGGTAATCGATGTCGGCTGTGACTCACCTGAGTCAGTAGACTATCCGAAGTATGGACACGCGGTAGGACGCACTGTGGCGTCCGGCGAGGCCGAGCGCGGCATCGCCGTGTGCGGCTCGGGAATCGGCATCAGCATCGCCTGCAACAAAGTGCCTGGCATCAGAGCCGCACTCTGCACATCCGTAGAAATGGCAGAGATGTGCAGACGCCACAACAACGCCAACGTTGTCTGCATGGGCGCACGCATGATCAGTCAGGAGCTCGCCTTCGACATCATCGATACATGGATGACAACAGACTTCGAGGCAGGCAAGCACCTTCGCCGCATCAACGAGATCGAAGACATCTGGTTCTAAAAGGAATCACTGCTTCGGAAATAACAAAAACTGCTGGCATTACAGGCCAACAGTTTTTTGATAGGAGGCAAACACATGAAAAAACCACTTATCGCAGTTACCCTCGGTGATCCCGCAGGCATAGGCCCTGAGATCGTGGTAAAGACTGTTGCAGATCACGGTACCTTTGAAAAGGCTGACTGCATTGTTATCGGTGATGCCAAGGTCGCGGAGCAGACGGTGAAGACCGTGGGAGCCGCCCTGAAGATAAACTGCGTAGAGGATCCTGCAGACGGTGACTACTCAGAAGGAGTTCTAAACCTGATCGACCTCAATAACATAAACATGGCTGAGTTCGAATACGGCAAGGTAAGCGCCATGTGCGGCAGAGCAGCGTATGAGTACATCGAAAAAGGCATACAGCTCACACTTGAAGGCAAAGCTGATGCGATATCTACGGCTCCTATAAACAAGGAAGCTATCCGTGCAGCAGGAGTCGATTTCATTGGCCATACCGAGATATTCGCAGCGCTTACTGATACCAAAGATCCGCTGACGATGTTCGAGACCAACGGGATGAGAATATTCTTCCTTACAAGACACGTTTCACTGCGCGACATGGTCGACATGATCACAAAAGAGCGCATCATCGACTACGTTGAAAGATGTACAGAGGCGCTGGCAAGGCTCGGAGTCACAGAAGGCACAATGGCTGTAGCAGGTCTCAATCCTCATTCAGGAGAGCATGGGCTCTTTGGATGGGAAGAGGTGAACGAGATCGCACCTGCTGTGGAAGAACTCAGGGCAAGGGGATATAATGTAGAAGGTCCTGTGTCTGCTGACTCGGTATTTCATCAGGCAGCGCTCGGAAGGTATAATTCCGTTCTGTCGCTGTATCATGATCAGGGGCACATCGCTGCAAAGACATTGGACTTTGACCGCACCATAGCGATCACAAACAGCATGCCTATCCTGAGAACTTCCGTAGATCACGGAACAGCATTCGATATCGCAGGCAAAGGAACCGCAAGAGCAGTCAGCATGATAGAATCAGTAAAGCTCGCCGCAAAGTATGCTCCGTATTTCACAAGATAAGGGATATAGCGGCAGAAGGTTTGACAGAAACCGCCTTAAATGATATATTTTGAGCGTCGCGAATGGACTGAAAAGTCAAGACTTCGGCTCTGCAGCGTGACTGCGGAGCCGTTTAAATAAGCAAAAGAAATCAAGGAGAAAAACGATGAAAAATCTTATTCCTGACAATGTCAGTGAGCACACCAATGTGTATGATGTACTCGTCGAGAGAGGACTGGTAGAGCAGTCCACAAACCCTGAAGCTCTGAGAGAGCTCCTCGGAAAAGAGAAGATCAAGTTCTATATCGGATTCGACCCGACAGCAGACTGTCTGCACGTCGGACATTTCATTCCGGTCATCACGATGATGTACATGCAGAAGTATGGTCATACACCGGTATTCCTGCTCGGCGGCGGCACAGGCGAGATCGGCGATCCGTCCGGCAGATCCGACATGCGTCAGGTAATGACAATAAATACAATCGATGAGAACTGCAGACAGTTCAAGAAGCTCTTCGACAAGTTCATCGACTTCGACGACGAGTGGAAGTATGAGGGCAATGAGGGAGTATACCACCCTGGCCACCAGAACAGAGAGCCTAAGCCGGGCTACGCTGTAAGTGTCAACAACGCTGAGTGGATCAGACCTTGCAAATTCACCGAATTCGCAAGAGAGATCGGTACACACTTCAACGTCAACACGATGCTCAGAGCTGACTGCTTCAAGTCAAGAATGGAAAGAGATACAGGTCTCTCCTTCTTCGAGTTCTCGTACATGCTGCTCCAGGCTTACGATTTTTATGTAATGGCACGTGACTTCGACCTGAAGGCACAGTTCGGCGGAAACGACCAGTGGTCCAACATCATTGCCGGCGTAGACCTCACAAGAAAGGCCTGCGGCAAGGAAGTATACGGACTCACAGTCAGCCTGCTGACAACAAGCGAAGGCAAAAAGATGGGCAAGACAGCTAAGGGCGCCCTCTGGCTCGACGAGAGAAAGTGCCCGGTATACGATTTCTTCCAGTACTGGAGAAACGTTGCTGACGCAGATGTCAACAAGTGCCTCCGCATGCTGACCTTCCTTCCTATGGAAGAGGTCAACAGACTCTCAGCTCTCGAAGGCGCAGAGATCAACAAGGCTAAGGAGATCCTCGCGTTCGAGGTCACCAAGCTGGTACACGGAGAAGAGAAGGCTCAGAAAGCTCTCGAGGCAAGCCGCGCGGTATTCGCAGGCGGCGGAGTTTCCGATGACATGCCTACAAAGGCATTCGACGCCTCGCTCTTTGCAGGCGACGGAATGGGACTTGCTGCACTCCTGAAAGAAGCAGGACTCGAGCCATCGACATCCGAGGCTTACAGAACCATCCAGGGCGGCGGCGCAAGAGTCAACGGCGAGCAGATCAAGGATAAGAGATACGCAGTCACAGAAGCTGACTTCAAGGACGGCGAGCTCATCCTCCAGAAGGGCAAAAAGAAATTCATGAAGATCACACTCGGATAATGCGGGAGATAACACAAGGGAGCAGGCGCGGACCTGCTCCCTTTTATATATCCTGCTATCTGCTGACCTGCAGCCTGCTCTTTTTTCTGTGTTTGTTGTACAATTAATCAGAAACGCGTGGCTTTATTGCAGGCCGGCCGCTGAGGGGCGACCCTGAAGCATCCATCCGCTTCCATAAAGCGACAGAAGTGTTTATTTTCATGGATATGGCGATTCGTGTCTACAAAGCAACGTGCAAAAAAGGAGTTTTGTAAAATCTTCTACATAGAGATGCCTTTTCAGGCTTTTCATGTTGGTCCTCTGTCAAGATAACGGACAGCTTTTTTGAGGATAAAACCTGTCCTGTTTAAGCGGCGATGCCAAGGCTCTCGGGATGCCGCATATAATACAA
>ONRQ01000054.1 GCA_900320285.1 uncultured Eubacteriales bacterium | reverse complement strand
TCAAAGTCTTTCATTTTCAGGGCTTTTAGCCCTTTAATTCAAGACCTGTTCTGCACTATGAAGTTTTCAAGGTTCCGCTGCGCTTTTCAGCGACAGCTTCATTATTATATATACGACAATAGGAACTGTCAACAAGAAATTTGATTTTTTTTGCTTTGATTTCAAAACAAATTGTTACCTTTTAATTCGGCAATTTTTCTTCCTTATTTATATCTGTTTTTACATCCGGATCACCTTCCATCAGCACGTTCTTTTCTCCTGAGTAAGGTTCGGAAACAGATGCTCCCGACAGCTCCATCGGCTCCCATATAGTATAAGGAGGATATCTCAGCAGATAACGTTTATATGCCCTCTTTGTACTAAGCAGCGCATTCTTGCCCAGGGCAACCGACTGACCGGAATGAAAGTTTACCGAATAGCTGCTTATATCACTTACGTGATCCAGATTAATGATCAGTCTTTTTATTGGTCTGTAGAATGCCCTCTCCGCCAGTGAGCCTGCTATGGTATTCAGCCCTCCGTAAAATGAGAAATCCTTTGCTGCGGTGATCACGTGTACTTTCCGCCCTTCCTGCTCTATCACCTCTATATCATCGATCTTTATCTTTGCGCACTTATTGGCACTGATGACTGAGATATATTCCGGAAGAGCATTGCGCCGCTTCCTCTGATAATCGTACTTTTGCATGTCTCCCTCCTATGTATCTATAAAGTGTGTTTCAGGCATATCTTTGATGATATGCATCAGTAAAACATAATATGACACAGGAGCACGCAGAACTACCGGTTTGAATGACGCAAAAAATCGCCGTCTGACGCTCTATATAATATGTTGAAAACAAATTGTGAACTATGTTACAATTCAAGCCGTAGAGTAAATATCAAGCGTTAAGTGTCCTGGGATGGGATGTTGCCCGGGAACGAAAACTTTCAGAGTTGCGGTTTGATATTGCATCCGCTACTGCAGATCAATAATAAGCAAGAGTAGACCTCTTGGGACGTGATTGCTGCAGGTGGGCGTAATTCGTTATTCTATTGCAATTACTGTGTTCCGGAGGTTTTTAATATGAAAAAAACAAAATTCACGACTGAGATGCTCGTGTTTACGGGCTTCATGATCGCACTAGCGGTTGTGCTTTCGAAACTGGTTTCAATCAACATCTCGTTCCTCAGGATCGGTTTCGGTTTTCTCCCTATTGCCGTACTGGCGATACTTTATGGGCCGTACGTGGCAGCGATCGGCTACGGTATAGCAGATCTTCTGGGAGCATGGCTGTTCCCTACCGGTACGTTCTTCCCTGGATTTACTGTATCGGCCGTACTTACAGGTCTTATTTTCGGATGGGTACTATATAAGAAGGAAGTAACACTCGTCAGAGCCCTGATTGCATCAGCACTCGTTTGCCTGATCGTGAATTTGCTGCTGAATACATGGTGGCTCACGTTCATTATAGGAAAAGGATTCACGGTGCTGCTTGCATCAAGAGCCATAAAAGAAATCGTAGCGATCCCTATCATGGCGCTGCTCATAGTAGCGATTGACAAATACGTTCTGAAACGCATAAAAAACTAGAGCCCCGAGGGGCTCTTTTTTAATTCAGCACTTCGTACAGCGCATCAGCGTCATCCTTGCGGACAGCCTCAGGCATCGCCAGGACACGTACCCTGAGCACGTTGGATCCGAAGGTTACCTGGATAACATCGCCTATTTTGAGCTCCAGCCCCGGCTTGGCGACCTTTCCGTTCACCTCGACCCTTCCCTGCTCACAGGCATCCTTTGCTACCGTGCGCCTTTTGATTATTCTTGAATTCTTTAAATACTTATCTAATCTCATTACTTCTCCAAACATCAAAAAGAGCGGATAGCCTGGGCTATCCGCATCTCCTTGATTTCAATTACTTGTTTACAGCATCCTTCAGGGACTTTCCTGCCTTGAATACAGGAGCCTTGGAAGCCGGGATTGAGATAACCTTGTCAGGCTTCTGAGGGTTTCTGCCGGTTCTTGCTTTTCTGCTTCTTGTTTCGAATGTTCCGAAACCGATCAGTCTTACGCTGTCGCCAGCTACGAGAGCTTCTTCGATTGTATCGAGAACTGCATCAAGTGCGATCTCTGCGTCTTTCTTCTTGAAACCTGTCTTATCTGCAACCTTTGCTACCAGATCTGCTTTATTCATAATTAATCCTCCTAAATAAGTTGTAACAAATGCTATATGTATTATAGGTATGGTGTTTTGATATGTCAACCTTAACTCGTTGAAATATTAAGGTTTTTACCATCTAACCGTCTTTATTTGGCTACCTTCAGCTTAACCGCTATACGGTATAACAGGTCACCTTTCGGTATAAGTTCTATCTCCTCTTTTGTGACTGCTCCGGTCCTGAATGCAGCTACAAAATAAACTGCAGCAGCCAGCATTATCGAGACCATTGTTGAGATGGAATTGCTCGATGTGATCATGAAAATGACTTTATATGATACTAATGCCGCGGCACCCATTATGAGAGCAGCACCAAGTGGTTTTATAAAGATACTCTTCATGTCGAGCGATACATCTGTGTACTTCTTAAGAGCTCTGTAATTGAGTATGCCTGCCGTTACGTAAGCCATGACAGAGCCGAAAGCCGCACCGTTTATGTTGATGGCCGGGATGCCAAGCAGTATGTACGAAACGATGGCCTTTACAACCGCGCCTATCAGCAGGTTCCAAACAGGCAGCATCATCTTGCCAATACCCTGCAGGCTCGTCGAAAAAGTACGCATTATGGCGAGCGTAATAATGGAAACCGCCAGAATCTGAAGTGCCGGTACAGCCATTACCGCTTCATCGTATTTCCTGTAGAAGAGCATTGTAAGGATCGGCTTCGCGAGCACGATCAGTCCGATAGCGCATGGATAAGTTATTATCATCATGGTCTTGAGACCGGTCTTGATGTGTTCGTCCAGATCCTTCTTTATTTTGAGTGTAAATGCTGTAGTTACCGCAGGCATCAGACTGATGCAGATAGCGTCAATAAAGATGTTAGGCAGATTGATTATAGGATCGCAGAATCCGCCCATGAGTCCGTAGAGCTTATCAGTCATTACGCGGTCAAAGCCCGCGTCAAGCAGTCTTCTCGGAATGATCGCAGCGTCTATGTTGAACATTATCGGCATTACAGCCGAGCCGATCGTTATAGGAATCAGGAAAGCCAACAGCTCTTTGAGTCTTGTTTTATCCGACTCCGCTCTTACCACTGAGCCTTCAAACAGCTTGCTGCGCGCGTCCTTATCGCGTGCATATATGACCATCATCGCTATAAATGCCGCAATGATACCGGCGGAAGCTCCGAATGTCGCGCCTGCTGCAGCCTTTACCAGGCTTGTCTTGTAGAACATATACGCAAGAGTAAGTCCGGCAGCAACTCTTACCATCTGTTCGATGACTTCAGTTACACCGGTAGGCTTCATGTTCTGCCTTCCCTGATAGTAGCCTCTCATGGAAGCAACCAGCGGAGTGAAAAGCAGCGCTACGGAAATAGCCTTCATGGAAGCCTCTGAACCCGGATTCTTATAAAGACCGGCGATCACTCCCGCGCCGAAGTACATGATCAGGAAGGATGTGATCCCAAGAGCCCACGACACCTTCATCGCCAGCTTGTACGACTTATGCGCGTTTATAAAGTCGCCCTCAGCGATCCTCGATGATACCATTCTGGAGATAGCCACAGGAAAGCCCGCTGTTGCGATCGTGAACAGAAGCATATACAGAGCATATGCCGCGCTGTAATAAGCCTGTCCCTCAGCACCTATCATGTTGGTGAGCGGGATCCTGAAAATGGCACCGAAAATCTTGCTGACTATACCGGCAATCACCAGAATAGTAGCGCCCTTCATCATTAGAGCCGAGGTCTGCTGACCCTCCCTTTTGATATTTTCGTTGTCTCTGCTTCCGTCTTCTGTCATTTACAGTCTCTTGAGTATCTCTGCCTTGGCGTTCTCCGCCTCGGCGATAGTCTTTTCTATATCTATGAATGTATATTCGCCGTCTCTGTAAAGCGTCATGCCGTCGCACATTGTGAGGCATACATCCTTACCATCGGCAGAATAGATCAGTCCGTTTGCGATATCGTCGCATGCCGTCCAGTTAAGGCCGGTAGTATCGACGACTATAAGGTCAGCCTTGTAGCCTTCCTTCACGAGTCCGCAGTCCTCACGTCCCTGTGAGAGAGCTCCTGCTCTGGTGGCGCTTCTCAGCACCTGCTGCGGAGTCATGGTGGAAGCATCCATCGAAGTGACCTTTCCGGTAGAACTTTATCTCTTCAAAGAAGTTGAGGCTGTTGTTGCTGGCAACGCTGTCCGTGCCTATTGCAACATTGATGCCCTTGTCGTACAGCGGCGGCACATAACACATTCCGCTGGCCAGCTTCATGTTGCTGCAAGGATTGCTTACTACGGTAACGCCCTTTTTCCGGAAGATGTCGATATCGTTATCCTCGACCCATACGCAGTGAGCTGCCGTGCAGGGAACATCGAACATTCCCGCTTCAAGGAAGACCTCAGCAGGAGTCTTACCGTATTTTTCGATACAGTTCTCATGCTCTGACTTTGTCTCCGACAGATGTATATGAGTCCTCACGTCGTAATGCTTCGCCATGTCTGCGATCGCCTTAAGCATTTCGAAGTCATTAGTGTACTCCGCATGAGCGCTCGCGTCAACAAGGATGCGTCCGTCCTCGAAACCATAGTACATCTCGATTGCCTGAGCAGCCTCTTTCAGAGACTGGCTCTCGGATACAGGAGTTCCGAAGTTTGTAACGGCGCGTGAGATGTTTGTTTTGACACCCGAATGCACTACAGCTCTCACCATATCGTCAGTGAAGTAGTACATATCCGTCGTAGAGACTATGCCGAACCTAATGGACTCTGCCATTGTGAGCATTGTTGCCCAGTATACGCCTTCACTGTAGAGCTTGTCCTCGAACGGGAAGATCCTCTCGTTGAGCCATCTGTGAAGAGGCAGGTTCTCGCCATAGCCTCTCATAAGGCTCATCGGCGAATGACCGTGCGCATTGTAGAACGCAGGCATGAGCACCTTGCCCTTGCCGTCATAAGTCTCAAAGAATGCCTCCTCGTTTTCAGGCGGCTTGCTGTCTATGTAAACAATGCGGTGGCAGTTGGTGCCAACGTACATGTTTTCACGGTATTCGAAATTCTCGTCAATAAGACCAATATTTTTAAAGAGCATATTATGACTCCTTTTCATCTGAAATCAGTTAATTGTACAGTAAAGCTCCATTAATGTGAAGAAGGATAAACAGAGATTCAAAATACATTGGACAGGCAAGTAGAGAACGCCGGCACTTAGCGACTGGCAAGCCGAAGGCGCAGACAGAGCTTAGTACCGCTGCGTTCGGATTTTAGCGAGAGCGTGCCTGGCCGATGTATTTTGAAGCTCTGTATCTTATTCGTATTGTCTGGAATCCTCTTTTGCCGAACGCAGGAACCTCATGAGTCCGAGAAGCGCCGTTATGTCAAGATCCTTGCCCATATTGTATCTGAGCATCGTTGCCCTTCCGTCGATCAGCAGTATTTTATCACCGTATTCCGACTTCGCCATTACGAATACGAACGGATGCACTTTGACGTCTGTGCCGAACTTTATATTGACCCATCTTTCGGTTCTGGTTATATCCGAAACACCCAGATATTCGGCGTGAGCTCTGATCTCAGCGACATTGATAAGCTCAAGCGCTTCCTCAGGTACATCGCCGTATCTGTCGGTGAATTCGTCTATGACGTCCATTGCGTCGTCACTGTCAAGTATGCCGGATATGCGGCGGTAAGCTTCGAGCCTGAGAGTTTCATCCGGGATATAGTCAGCCGGGATCGACGCGCGCACCGGCAGATCGATTGTAATATCTGACCTGGCCTCGCCTACATCTTCACCCTTCAGCATTCTGACAGCCCGGTCGATCTCTTTGCAGTACAGCTCGTAACCGATACTCTCAATGTGTCCGCTCTGAGCCTCTCCGAGGATGTTGCCCGCGCCTCTTAGCTCGAGGTCGCGCATCGCCAGTTTGAAGCCCGCGCCAAACTCGGTGAATTCCCTTATGGCTGCAAGCCTCTTACGCGCTATCTCTGTCAGCACCTTGCCCGGCTGGTACATGAGATACGCGTACGCGAGCCTGCTGGAGCGGCCCACCCTGCCTCTCAGCTGATAGAGCTGGGCAAGGCCGAATCTGTCAGCATTAAGTATTATCATGGTATTGGCATTCGGGATGTCGATGCCGTTTTCTATTATAGTGGTCGCCACGAGTACGTTGATACGCCCTTCGATGAAGTCCATCATCGTGTTCTCGAGGTCTTCCTCGTGCATGCGGCCGTGCCCGATGCCGACTATGGCCTGAGGGACCAGCCTGCTGACCGTCTCCGCGACCTGATTAATTCCGGTGATCCTGTTGTTGACGACAAAGACCTGTCCTCCCCTTGCGAGTTCGCGCGTAATGGCGCTGCGGAGTATCTCCTCGTCATACGGAGTCACATAGGTATGTACAGGGAACCTGTCTCCCGGCGGCTCCTCAATAAGGCTTATATCCTTTATTCCGGTCAGCGACATGTTGAGCGTACGCGGAATTGGTGTCGCAGACAGTGTCAGCACATCGATGCTGCTCTTGAGTTCCTTTATTTTCTCTTTATGGCGAACGCCGAATCTCTGCTCTTCATCGACTACCAGCAGCCCGAGGTCCTTGAACTTGACGTCATCAGACAGCATCCTGTGTGTACCGATTACCAGATCCACCCTGCCGCTCTTTATGCCTTTTACAGTCTTTCCCAGTGCAGTCTTTGATTTGAATCTGGACAGCTCTTCTATTTCGAAAGGGAATTTATCGAAGCGTTCTCTGAGATTGTGATAATGCTGATTCACCAGCAGAGTCGTAGGCGCGAGTATTGCTGCCTGCTTGCCTTCAGATATGCATTTGAAAACTGCCCTTGCGGCTACTTCAGTTTTGCCGTAGCCTACATCTCCGCAGAGCAGCCTGTCCATAGGAAGCGGCTTCTCCATGTCTTCCTTTATCTCTGCAGTCGCTCTGAGCTGGTCGTCCGTTTCTTCGTACGGGAACGCATCCTCAAACTCTGTCTGCCAGACGGTGTCTGCGCCGAACGCGTAGCCGCCTTCAGCCTGCCTCTTTGCGTAGAGCTTTATGAGATCTTCGGCGATCTCCATGGCAGCCTTTTTGGCACGCTCCCTGGTACGCTTCCAGCTTGTACCTGAAAGTCTTGACAGCGCAGGCGGATTGCCTGAGTTTCCGATGTATTTCTGTATAACATCCAGCTGTTCGGTCGGGATGTAGAGCATGTCTGTACCGGCATAGCGGATCAGCAGATAGTCCCTTGTCATTCCGTCAGCAGTGACCGGCTTGATTCCCTCGAATCTTCCGATGCCGTGCATCTCGTGTACAACGTAATCTCCCTTGTGAAGATCGGAAAAACGTATGCTGTCTTTGGAGCTCTTGCGCTTGGCCTTTCTTCTCGGCGCTCTTACCGCACCGCTGAAAATATCCTGTCCTGAAATGAAGCAGATCTTATCATCGTCCATTATGAAGCCGCCCGAAAGGCTTCCGCTTCTGTATGAGATGTCACCGCTTACTTCGGCGATCTCAAGGTATTCGCGCACACGCTCGTTCCGCTCGTCAGAACCCGCGGCAATGACCACCTTGAAACCATCTCCGGTAAGCCTGCCTACTTCCGACGCGAAAAGCTCTATGTGTCCGTTGAAAGGAGCTATCTGACGGCTCCTCACATTGTCTATGCGGTCGAGTTTATCGACTCCCGGCACGGACTCAGGGAACGGTGTATATATGTCTATATCACGCTTTGATGTAATACCATAGGCGTTGTTGTATATATCGAAGAAGTCCTCGTCTTTTGCCGACTCAGGCATATTGCTTTTGACAGCCGCAGGATCGCACACCGCAATGAAAGCTCCGGTCGCGTAATCCCATAGCCTGCACTTCTCTACATCGAAGTAATCAAGAAGCTCGGCATAGATCTGCGAGCCGGTGCTGGTCTCAAATATATCCTTTATCCGGCCCCTGTTGGATTCAACTGCGTCTATGCGGCCATCGGCCACATCCGGATGCGCGTGCTCCTTCTTAAAGCGGCGTATCATCCGGTCATATTCCTTCATGACAGCATCAAGAGCCTTCTCTTTCTCTTCATTGTTCGGTATGAACTCTGCTGCAGGGACTATGACCACTTCATTGAGAGAGTCTATGGACCTCTGAGTCTCTACATCAAAAGTCCTGATGGAATCTATCTCGTCGTCAAAGAATTCTATTCTTACGGCTGACTCCATTGCAGGCGTGTAAACGTCAAGTATTCCGCCACGCGAAGTGTATTCTCCCGGTGACTCGGTGACCGGCGCTGCCTGATATCCGGCCTCGGAAAGCTGTTTTCTGAGATCATGCGGATCTACCCTTTTGCCAACCGCAACGTTTATGATCGAGCGTGTGAAACGCTCAGGACTTTCGGTCAGTTTTATGGCGGCGCTCACGGGCGCTATAACAGCGGTCATGCCTGCGCCCGTCTCCGGATCGGCATCCGGAGTACTGCCCGTCAGGGCAGTGAGCGCCTGTATCCTCTTTACGAGAGCACCTCTGTCACGCGCCTCATACAGAACATGCACGTCTTCTTCCTCAGGAAGCACTATCACATTGAGATCGGGCATATAAAAAACGAGGTCGTCGGCCAGACGGGCTGCTGCCTGTCCGGTCGGGACCACCGCCAGAAGCTTGTGCTTCTCCTTTATGCCTTCGGCCAGCATGTAAGCTGTTCTGCTGCCGCTGATTCCGCTGTGGTTAGTTATCATCCTTTTCCTTTGTGATCACATGGTTGTGCCTGTTCATGGCGTTGTCTACACCGATCGCGATTATATCTCTTGCCGCGTCTGCCGCCTCGGCTGCCGCCTTCTGCAGCAGCTTCTTTTCGGCCTCCGGCACCTTGCCGATCACCCTGTCCACAAGGTCTTCGCCTGATTCGGCCGCTCCGACACCTATCCTTATCCTTATAAAGTCTTTTGTGCCGAGTTCCTGCACCACGCTCTTCATGCCGTTATGAGTACCGGCTCCGCCCGACTTTCTGATGCGGATCGAGCCTGCCGGCAGGTCTATATCGTCATAGATTACTATGAGATTCTCCGGCGCTACATCAAAATACATCGCCGCTTCCCTGACAGCGATACCGCTTCTGTTCATGTAGGTCTCAGGCTTTACAAGTATCACCTTCTTGCCCGCAATAGTGCCGCGGCCGAAGAGCGAGTGGAACTTGCTGCGCCTGACCTCAATGTTCTCACTCGAAGAAAGCACATCTATGGCTTTGTACCCCATATTGTGCCTCGTTTCTTCGTATTCTTTGCCGGGATTCCCAAGACCCGCTATTACATAGGTATCTTTGGCAAATCCCGGCTCATTTTTACTTTTTCTGAAAAGTCCCATCAATATCCTTAGTTTCCAAACATTACGGAGATCGGCTTATTGGAGTAAACTCTCGAGATCGTCTCCGCAAAAATGTGTCCAACAGAGAGAACAGTGAACTTCTTCAGCTGTTTCTCTTCCGGGATTGGAATCGTGTTAAGCAGTACCATCTCCCTTATCGGGCTGGCCTCTATACGCTCGATAGCAGGTCCCGAAAGTACTGCGTGTGTAGCGCACGCATAAACGCTCTTGGCTCCGAGATCATCAAGAGCCTTTGCCGCGTTGCAGATCGTGCCCGCTGTGTCGATCAGGTCATCCAGGATGATGCAGTTTTTGCCCTTTATTTCACCGATGATGTTCATGATCTCGCTCTTGTTAGGCTCAGGACGTCTCTTGTCGATGATAGCGATCGGGCAGCCGAAAGGCTTAGCCATGTTGCGGGCTCTTGTTACCGATCCATGGTCAGGAGATACGATTACCAGGTCGTCAAGATCTTTGAGCTTAAAGTAGTCTGTCAGCATCGGCTGTCCGAGCATGTGGTCTACAGGGATGTCAAAGAATCCCTGCTCCTGCGATGCATGAAGATCCATCGTGATAACTCTGTCGATACCGGCAGCTGTCATCATATTTGCGACAAGCTTCGCTGTGATCGGATCCCTTGCCTTTGCCTTTCTGTCCTGCCTTGCATATCCGTAATACGGCATTACTGCAGTAACACTGTTGCACGAAGCTCTCTTAAGAGCGTCCGTCATAATGAGGAGCTCCATCAGATTATCGTTTACTGGCTCGCATGTCGACTGCACGATGAAGCAGTCCTTACCTCTGACAGATTCCCAGATGCTTACGCTGGTCTCTCCGTCGCTGAATCTTGTTACAGTTGATTTCCCCAGTTCAATACCCATATGCTCAGCTATCTCCTGCGCGAGTTCCGGATGGGAATTGCAGGTAAAAAGCCTGAGATTAGAAAAAGCTTCGCTGGTCATATTACGTATCATGGCGCTGACTCTCCTCTCCTTTGCGTCCTGAATAATTATCTTATTGTTCTTCCTTGTGCAGCAGCATGTTGCCCACTTTGTAAACATCTCCCGCACCCATGGTCATAACAATGTCATCCTTGCCGGCAAACTTCTCAATATACCTTACGATATCTTCAAAATCCTTGACATAATAGACCGGTTTGTCAGGATGCTTTGCCTTCATCGCAGACACGAGCTTGTATGATGAGATGTTATATACATCCTTTTCACGTGCCGCATAGATGTCTGTAAGTATCACTACATCAGCATCTGTGAACGCGTCAACGAACTCGTTGAACAGCGCTTTCGTTCTTGTATAGGTGTGCGGCTGGAAAATCAGCCAGAGCTTGTTGTGCTTCACATTCCTTGCAGCCGCAAGCGTTGCTTTTATCTCGGTCGGATGATGAGCATAGTCATCAATTACCTTCACGCCGTTTTCGGTCGTGCCTAAGAAATCGAATCTGCGGTTTGTGCCGCTGTACTCCTTCAGAGTCTGCTGTATGACCGGAATGTCCACACCAAGATATGAAGTTGTCACGAATGCCGCCATCGCATTAAGCACGTTATGCTCGCCCGGTACCCTGAGTTTAAGAGAAGCGATCTTTTTACCCTTACGGCATATATCGAATTCCGGATAGCCGTTCTCGTCGAACTTTATGTTTTCGGCGTAGAAACCATTACTCTCGCTGTAACCGTAGGTGATCTTGTTGTTATGATCCTTGAGGATGCCTCTCACAAACGGGTTGTCTCCGAATGCTATGATAATGCCGTGAGGCGGGATCTGCTCAACGAAAGTACTGAACGACTTGACGATGTGCTCCATGTCCTTGAAGTAATCAAGGTGGTCGGAGT
>ONRQ01000055.1 GCA_900320285.1 uncultured Eubacteriales bacterium | reverse complement strand
CAAAGAGACTTTGCGGAGTAGAATAGGATCAGGAGACAATAACGTAATGCCTAATCTTAAAGTAATGCCGGAGGAAAAACTGTATGGATTTGCCTCCGGCAAAAATTTGATGGAAATAATGCTCGATGCGGGCCTGTTTATAGACAATGCCTGCGGAGGCAAAGGACTCTGCGGAAAGTGCAGAGTAAAGATCACTGAAGGCGATGCCGGAGAAGCAGGTGAGACCGAGCGAGGCATTCTGAAAGCCGAAGAACTCGAACAGGGAGTAAGGCTTGCATGCCTTACATACCCGGTTTCGGATATAACCATAGAGCTTCTTCAAAAAGAAAAGAAACATGACGTTCTTGCTTCGGGCTATATGCCGGATTTTGAATTTGAGCCTGACATAATAAAGGTGCCGGTCACCATACACAAGCCGACTCTTGCAGATCAGACACCTTTTGAGAATCAGATCATTGAACAGGTTGGAGCTGAAGCACTTGTCGGACATGACGGGGCTACGGGATATCTAGGTTTTGACTATACAGCTCTTTGCGAGCATTCGATGCTGCCCGGTGATTATACAGCGGTGATACATAACGGAAAAGTGATTGCGCTTGAGCCGGGAGACACATCGGGATCACTCTACGGAGTTGCCATAGATATTGGAACAACTACAGTTGTATGCTCGCTTGTCGATATGCTGACGGGCGAGGAACTGGGACATGCATCGGAGATAAACGCTCAGAAGTTTTTCGGCCTTGATGTTCTCACCAGGATCACTTATGAGATAGAAAACCCTGATGACGGAAGAGAAAAACTTCAGAAAGCCATCGTCGGATCCATCAACAAGATGGTGAAGTCGATATGTGACAGACATGGACTTACTCAGGATCAGATATATCAGGTAACGGTAGGTGCCAACTGCACGATGATGCACATGCTTATGGGAGTCGATGCGAGACCTATCGGCAAAGCTCCGTTTGCACCGGTATTTGCGCGCGCCAAGGATGTAAAAGCATCGGATATCGGGCTGAAAGCTGCGCCGGGGGCAAGGCTTTACTGCCTGCCGTCGGTATCTGCATACATCGGGGCTGACATCGTTGCCGGAGCATATGTATGTGATCTAAAGCATCAGAAGGGCAACGTGATGTTTATTGACATCGGAACTAACGGCGAGATCGTACTTGCTGCCGACGGAAAGCTGATGTCTTGTTCGTGCGCGGCAGGTCCGGCACTCGAGGGAATGAATATCAGTTCCGGCATGCGCGCGGCGGAAGGAGCTATCGAAGATATACATATCAATGAGGATGGGCTCGATCTTAAGATAATCGGAGACTGCGAGCCGGCAGGAATCTGTGGAAGCGGAATTCTCACGGTAACAAAAGAGCTTCTGAGGACAGGCATAGTCAGAAAGACCGGAGCTTTCGTAAAGGCCGACAAATTCGATGCTGATGACTACAGATCAAAATATATAGCTGTCGATGAGGACGGAAAGAGATCGTTCAGAATGACAGAAGGCGGAGATGGAACAGAACCTCTGTACATAACTCAGGGAGATGTCCGTCAGGTGCAGCTTGCCAAAGGAGCGATCCTTTCAGGTTTCATGGCTCTGATGAAAAAAGCGGGCATTGGCATGGCGGATCTCGACAAAGTTCTCATTGCAGGGCAGTTCGGGGCTCATCTTCCTGCTGAAAGCATCACGGGTACAGGCATTCTTCCATTTGAAGTCGAAGACCGCATCGAATACGTAGGCAATACTTCGAAGACAGGGGCTTATATGGCTTTGATGTCCGGAAAGGTAAAAAGAGACATGGAAGAGCTGGCTCATGAAATGGACTATCTTGAGCTTGGAGCGACTGACAACTACGAAAGACTGCTTTCTGAATGTCTGATATTCCCTGTATTCAAATAAAAGAGGAAACGAAATGACAACTGCTAATGAAAGATTGATAAAGATCCTTTCGGGCATGAAGGCGGACAGACCTGCCTGCATATGTCCGGGAGGAATGATGAATATGGTCACAAAGGCTCTGCAGGATGTCTGCGGAGTATATCTGCCTGAAGCCCACACTGATGCGAGAATGATGGCAGACCTCGCAAAGGCCATATATGATAACGACTGCTTTGAGAACTACGGAGTGCCTTTCTGTATGACAGTCGAAGCTGAGGCTCTCGGCGCCACCTGCACCATGGGCACACAGCTTTTTGAGCCGCATGTCACGGGCTATGCCATCGACACGGTAGAGGACTATAAAAAGCTGAGCCCTATGGACCTTAACGCCGGACGCGCAAAGGTAACTCTCGACGCGATAAGACTGCTCAGGGCTGAGACTAAGGATGTTCCTATCATCGGAAATATAGTTGGACCTGTCAGCGTAGCCAGTTCGGTATGCGAGCCGACAAGATATTACAAGCAGCTCAGACAGAAGAGAGAACTTGCTCACGAATATATGCAGTTTGTAACGGATGATCTCATCAGATTCGCGCTTGCCATGGTAGAAGCGGGTGCTGATGTAATAGCACTGTCCGATCCGAGCGGTACGGGCGAGATACTCGGACCAAAGTTCTTTGATGAATACGCGGTAACATATATCAACCAGGTTGTTGACGCTGTCAAAGCGACAGGCGCAAAGACCATAGTCCATATCTGCGGACAGATGAAGTCCGTATATGAAAAGGTAGCGAAGATCCACAGCGATGCGTTCAGCTTCGATGCTGTAGTTTCGCTGAGAGAAGCCAAAAAGAATCTGCCTGATAAGGTCATCATGGGCAATGTCAGTACATTTGCTATTGAGATGCAAGAGGAGAAGACCGTTGACAAGCTGACAAGGGCCAGCTACGCAAACGGATCTGACATTATTTCGCCTGCATGCGGACTCGGAATGGGTTCACCGCTGAGCAACGTACAGCAGGTGCTGAAGACCGTCAAGACCTTTTCCGAATAGGATATTCCTGACTTGATTTTCCCAAAAGAGGAGTTTTCAGAAAAAAGTTACAAATTACAGCAGAAAAATGTATATATGTAACTTTTATTCAATAGAACGAGCTAAACGTGTGGAAATACTTAACAATAACTCGTTAATTGATGGTTATCGTAAACTGGTTTTCGGTCAAAAAGTGACTTTTGAACATTCTGTCAGTCAGAAAGTTACATATACGACTTAACTACCTTGATTTTTTAACTTTTAGAAAAAAAGTCCTTTCGTGAATGAATAAATGTGATGATTTGTTAAAAAAAGAAGGAGTAAACAAGGAAGTCGTTATTCCTGACGATGTGACCAGTATTAGAGAGCTGGCTTTTTCTGGTTCGGATGGGCTTGAGAGACTGTCCATCCCTGATTCCGTGAAAGAAATAGGCAACTATGCTTTCATGAATTGCTATGCGCTCAGAGAAATACGCATGCCGGAAAGTGTTGACCGTATCGGAGCGGGGCTCTTCCAGAACTGCTGGCAGCTCAGAAGTGTCAGGATGCCGGAGGGCACACTGACGCTAGGCACGGATATGTTCGAGAACTGCCATGCCCTTGCGGAGATATGGCTGCCGCTATCACTTAAAGATGCGGCAAGAACATCCCTCAGCGGATGCCGCAGCCTCAAGGCAATACATATAAGTCCACAGCAGATACAGATACTGCCTCCGTCAGCAAGATATACCGCTGTGCTCACATTTATGGAAGAGCATGCATCAGATGAACCATCAGCTGAAGATGTAGCCGTGATCGAAGGTTATGTATTTGAGAGACAGAAATCATTCCTTGATCTTGCTATTAACAGAAGAAGTACCGAGGCTGTCAGATATATGGTCTCACGCGGGCTGGCCGATGAAGAGGCATTGAGAGAATACCTCAAAAGATCGGCGGCTTCGGGAAGGGTAGAGATTACCGCTCTGATACTGGACAGTCTGAAAGACAGTAAGGAAAAAAACGTTCTGACAGAGGATCCGTTTGCGTAAAAGAGGAAAACAAAATGGGTGAAATAAGAGAATATAAATGCACATATTCAAATTCGGTCGGTATTAGTGCCGAAGTGACTTCTGGACTCGGTCTCGAATTTCCGGATGCATACATGCACAGTGAAACAATGCAGATCCTGTCCAGGGCAATAAAGAAGCACGATGGAGCGGAGTTCTGTCTGCTGCCTTTCTGCCGCACGGTTGAAGCCGAGGCTATGGGCGCCATACTGAACTACGGTGATGCCAACACAGGACCGAGAGCTAAAGACCCTATCTGCGGAAGCTGCGAAGATGTACTTGCTCTTCCGGACGTCGATGTGACTAAAGGCAGGATGGCTGAAGTGCTCGATGCTTGCGCGAAGCTCAAGGCAGAGGGGGAGACGGTCTGCCTTGAAGTAACAGGGCCGTTCACCATGCTCAATGCTCTGATGGAGCCGAGGAAGGTCTTCAAGGCTTACAGAAAAGACCATGACGGCATGGTAAAAGTATTCGAAAAGCTTGGCGACTCGCTGCTTGCATATATCGAGGCAGGTAAGAGAGCTGGAGTTGATGTATTCATCTTCTCAGACTCTGCAGGAGCGCCGGAGCTCCTCGGACCCAAATTCATGACTCAGGCGGTAGAGGACTTCTACCATCCGTTCCTGAAAAAAGTTGAGGAGCTTATGGATGACAGCTGCATATTCCTCCTTTGCCCAAAATTCACCTTTGCGGTGATAGATACAGGATTCGGTGAGTTCAGGGAACATGAGCTTGAACCGGGGATCGACTTCCTAGAAGCCATGCTTCAGATGAGGGGCAGGGTAAAGATCGGCGGTCAGGTATGCATCAAAAATATAGGTGTTAAGCTGGCGAATGGAAGATTCAGGGAAATCGTACTCAGATAGAAGGAGATAAACTTGGATCTGTCTATATATAAAAAGAAGATATTAATAGCCTGTTCAATGATTGAAGACGAGATCAATGCCGCCTTCGATCATTTTGGAATACAGGGAATTGAAATATGGTGGCAGGAGAGAGGTCATCATAATGATCCCGACAAGCTGCGTGAGGTAATACAGTCTGAGATTAGGAGGGCAGAGGATGCCGTAGCTGATCTTATAATGCTGGGATACGGACTCTGCGGCAACGGAGCGGTAGGCTGGCATACAGAAAAGGCGACTCTTGTGATGCCTCGCTTTGATGATTGCGTAAATATGATGCTTTGTACCGGAAAGAGGGACAGGCGAAATTACCTCAAAGCCGGCCATATGTATCTGACAGGTGGGTGGAGCAAGGATGAAGGAGCCCTTCTGGATATGTTTGAAAGCTATCTTGCAAAATACGGAAAAAGAAAAGCAGACAAACTCATGAAGATGATGCTCAATTCGTATACGAGTGTCACAGTAATAGATACGGGATGTTACGAAATGGAGCCGGTAATAGCATATGCAGACGAATGCGCTGAGCGCTTTCGTCTTGAAAGGTGCATAGTGCCGGGTGGCAATGAAGTGATGCAGAAGCTGATCACCGGACACTGGGATGAAGATATTATCGTAAAGAAGCCGGGATCTGCGGTAACAGAAGAAGAATTCAGCTTTGAGGGAGAATCGGGAGCGGAATAAGTTCCGACCAGGCTTGGAGAAAAAGCAGCACATGACATCAATAGCGTGGCGAAAAGCTGCGCTTTTTTGGTGCACAAAAGACTCAACAAAATGGTATGTAAATGATATAATGGTGCTGAAATGGAAGGTAAATGGTATGCAAAGAGGTAAAAAACCATGATGACGATAGAGGAAATGAGAGCTGCAAGAGAAAGACTGCACTATACTTATGAGATGCTGTCTGAGAAGTCAGGCGTTCCGCTGGCAACGATCCAGAAAGTGTTCTCGGGAACTACCAGAAGACCGCACTTTAAGACGATGGATGCTCTCGAGGCAGCTCTTAAACGAGCAGATAAGAGCAGGTATGAGGTGTATACAGATATTCTGGGACATGAAGTGGTCCAGGTAAGGGAGTCTGGCCCGGCTTACGATCTGTACGGGACCGGTGCTCTTGAAACAACTGATATGACTGATGCTTTCGGCGGCAAATATGAGATATCTGAAGAGGGGCTGCCTATGCACCCAAGATATAAGATCCCTGTCAGGAGGCAGGGAGATTATACGACTGATGATCTCGATAAGATTCCGGATGAGATACGTGTGGAACTTATAGACGGTGTCATTTATGATCTGGCATCACCGACATCAATACATCAGATAATTGCAGGTGCTGTCCTTACTATTATGAGTAATTACGCGGCTGAGCATGGTCATCATTGCATGCCGTATATTGCGCCGCTCGATGTTGAGTTTGATAACAGAAAAAAGGACAGGCTTCAGCCGGATCTCCTTGTAGTGTGCGAAAGAGGAAACGATGAGCCTGAAACTGATCAGCACGCTCCGGATTTCATTATGGAAGTAATGTCGCCTTCCAGCAGGCGTGTAGATATGCTCATCAAGCTCAACAGATATATGCGCGCGGGTGTGAAAGAGTACTGGATTGTTGATCCCGAAAAGAAGACCGTCCTTGTTTATGACTTTGTCAATAACGACTTTGCTCACACATATTCTTTCGATGATAAGATACCTGTCGCGATATCCGGAGGAGACCTTGTTATAGACTTTAAAGCGGTACAGGAACGTCTCGACGCAGCAGAGAGAATAGAACGTTCCGCAGGATGGATCCTCAGACGCTAGAACCAATTAGTTTTACTATGCAAAAATAAGACCAATATTAAAAGATAATGAACATAGAATTAACCCAAACCAAATGATTTAACATATCTTAGCAAGAATTCCCCCATCCTCTGCAGGTGGTGGGATGAATTGCAGGAGGGTCGACGAGACGACGACCAATAAGCGACGAGCGACGA
>ONRQ01000057.1 GCA_900320285.1 uncultured Eubacteriales bacterium | reverse complement strand
GCGCGTTTTTTGAAACTGCATGTGATGTATGTGGTATGTATCTTGAATTGCGGAAATCTGGGTCTCTGGTTGGGGCTGAGAGCGCCTCTGATGGGTTTGAGTACGGTGTACTGGCATGGTACAAGGTACCTCATAAAAACGTGTCTGACTGGCGGCATGGTACACGAACCCACGAAGGTAATTATTTCCTGAATAGCCTGATATTACTGGCGTTGATGCCGGTTTTTGCCGCTGTTGGAGATCCGCCGTACACGAAAGTCGCCATTTTCCGTCCCCAACAGCATGTTTCAGAGGGCTGTCCCCATCGCTGTCCCCAATACGCCTATAATATGACAGATTCTGAGCCGTTCAACAAATGTCTTTCTGACCGATCTTAAAAAAGATCCTTTATATAATTGCAGGTTCTGACCGGCTCTTTTACACTGAAACTGAAATAAGAATTACATATATGGAAAAGAAAGAGGTGAGCCAAATGTTCAAACCTAAATTCAGATTCACTTACGATGAGGTCAGGATCATAGTCATGGCTCTCGTTGAGTTCAAGAACCAGCTTCTGGCCGAAGGCAGATACACTGATGCCATCGATGATCTTCTGATCAAGTTCGTAGATTAAAATGATTCTTCTTTCAGCTCCGGCTGACTACATGACTCCGTGCAATAAGGTGCGGAGTTTTTTATTGAAGCCGGAGAACCCGGAGGAAGGATCAAATATGTTTACTTTTAAGAAAGAAAAAGAAGAAGCTATGAGCGAAGAGGAAAAGAAGATGGCACAGGAGCTGGGCGATGCGATTGGTAATCTGGAAGAGGGAGGTCTTTTTTATGAGGAGATCGAAGATTCAGTTGAGCTTTCACCTGCAGAAAAACTCGCATACAATATCGCAGACCATCTCGCAGCAGTCACGGCAGAGAGGTTTTCTGACATGATAGATGGGATGGACATGGATATCGCAAAGCAGATTGTTGGGAGGCTCCAGCAAAGCGATGCGGAAGCACTCGTTGGTATGCTTAAGGCGATGTTCCTTGTAAAGGGAAGGGTCCATGCAGCTGAGGAGCTGGATCTCCTTGGGGAGTGTGAGGAGTATGCAGAATCTGTTTACTGGCGTTTCCATGACACGCTCTTCGGTCAGGAAGTGTTCGAATGGTTCAGGATCGATCACATGATTCAGAACTGCTCCAGAGAGGACTGCTCCGCAGTTATCAGGATACCGCTGGAGGTGAGCTGATGGCAAAGACGATAGCAATATGTAATCAGAAGGGCGGTGTCGGCAAAACAACAACTACTCTGAATCTCGGCGTTGGATTAGCCAGGCAGGGAAAGAGAGTTCTTTTGTGCGACGCAGATCCGCAGTCTGATCTGACAGCAGCTCTCGGATGGAACGGTGACGCGCTTGAGAAATCCCTCGGCAGACTGATGTATCTTGCGACGCAGGAATACAGGCCGATAGTTCAGGATACTATCATTCATCATCCCGAGGGAGTCGATCTGATCCCGTCCAATCTGGATCTGTCATCAATGGAGAGTCAGCTTGTGAATGCCATGAGCAGGGAGAAGATACTCTCTAATCTCCTGAAAACGGTGAAGAACGATTATGACTATATCCTGATCGATTGTATGCCTTCTTTGGGCATGATCACAATAAATGCCCTGACGGCCGCCGACAGCGTAATAATCCCCGTACAGGCCCAATTTCTGCCTGCTAAGGGCATGACACAGCTGATGAAGAGCATAGACATGGTAAGAAACCATACGAATGACAGGCTGAAGATAGAAGGCATAGTCATGACGCTTGTAGACGGCAGGACAAATCTGGCCAAAGAGGTCATAGATACCATCAGAATGAAGTACGGAATGCAGATCAGGATATTCGACACGCAGATCCCTGTTGCTGTAAAAGCGGCAGAGGCATCCAAGGCCGGACAGAGCATCTTCGAGTACGACCGAGAATCGAAGCCTGCAAAGGCGTATGAGGCATTGACGAAAGAGGTGATGAGAATTGGCGAACGAGAAAAGCGTAGAGATGAGACTGCCATCGCTCGATGAGCTGTTCTCATCGCAGGAGGAAAGGGACGATGCGAAGCTGAAGCGTATATACGAGATCCCGCTTGAGGAAATAGACCCGTTTCCTGACCATCCATTCAAGGTGCAGGATGATGAGGACATGATGAACCTCGCTGAGTCCATCAGGACGAACGGCATCCTGACGCCGGCAACGGTTCGGAAGAAGGAGGACGGCAGATACGAACTGCTTTCCGGACACAGGAGGCTGAGAGCATGCCAAATAGCAGGTATTCCGACACTCAGATGTGAGATAGTCGAGATGAGCCTGGATGAAGCGACCATCTTCATGGTGGACGCAAATTTCCAGAGATCGAAGATACTGCCGAGCGAGAAAGCCTTCGCATATAAGATGAAGCTTGATGCGATGAAGCGACTGCCGGGCAGACCTTCAAAAAATAATCTGACACCAGTGGTGTCAGATAAAATGCGGACCAACGAGGAACTTGGTGCAGAAGTAGGAGAGAGTAGGGAGCAGATTCGCAGATATATCCGCCTCACTGAACTTATCCCTGAGATCCTGGATATGGTGGATGACGGAGTGATTGCTCTTAGGCCAGCTGTAGAGCTTTCATATATCCCGCGTCTCAAACAGGGTCACATATGGGAATGCATGGAAATCGAGCAGTGCACGCCATCACACACTCAAGCGAAACGTATGCGGAGGATGGCAGAGGAGGGAAAACTCACACATGAATCCATTGAAGCAATCATGCTGGAGGAGAAACCAAATCAGAAGGAGAGAATAGTCCTTAGGGGAGATAGATTCAGCAGACTATTCCCACCGGATCTCCCTATATCCAAGCGTGAGGACTATATTGCCGCAGCAATGGAATACTATGGGAGACATCGGGATCGACAGAAAACGAGAGATGAAGCGAGATAATGTGTTCCGCATATACTAAATGACTATTTCATTGTGGACACAATTACACATCTCCTCCCCTGTAACCCCTCCTCTAGAACTACCTGTTACTACCCGAAGAAGAGATAAGTATCACATAACATAATATATTAATAATAATCGCAACAACGTGGCACATAAGGCGCTCTAGTCAGAAATGACCTGGGCGCCTTTTTGCGTGCCTGGATTTGCGGGAAAGGACGATCAATGACGAAAACCAAAGGCAATGAACCGAATGACGAAGTGATCATTGTCACTGATGATGCAGGCATGCAGCTCTATCTGAGTGAGAAAGCAACGAACAGGCTCAGCTGGATCCTGACAGGGGTCTGCGTAGTACTCAGCCTGCCGGTGATCATCCTCGCATTCATGTGCATCTAGCAAAAGCGAAAGGAGTAATTACGCAATGACAGACAACAAGTTTATCGACGCATTCAAGCGAATGCTCACAATGACTCTTGCCATGATCATGGTGCTCGGCTCAGTGGTCCCGATTGCGACACAGGAAGCATCAGCGTTCGGCGGCAAGGTCGGCAGCAAGTACACTGTGACCGACGGAGGCCAGATCAGATATGGATCCGGCGATGGAGGCTACAGCAATTCAAGAAAGTGTGACCTCGGTGATGACCTCGGCAGCAGATATTCATACTGCGTGCAGCCGGCGAAGAATTCACCACCAACAGGAACGGTGACGGTAGATAAAGTCGTTACGGATGAGGACGACAAGGGCAAGTGGAACGCTCTCAGGAATATCGTCTACTATTCGCCTTCCTACCCTGGTTATGACAAGAACATCAAGAACATTAAAGGCGACTACTACACAGGAGACTTCAGCAAGGACTGGGGCATCGCGCATCTGGCACTCTCTTATGTCTATGCAGGAAGACCATCGGATATGGCTACCTGGAACGGCACACATGCATCAAGCCTTGGAGAGGTATGGACCAAAGCAAAGAAACTGGGCGATGCTCTCTGGAAAGCGGACAGTTCAAAGGATGACGCAGTTCCTGACAGCTTCAAGGTGTTTATCGCATATATGTCCGGAGTACAGGACATGATCGTCGGCTATCTTGAAGCGCCCGGATATCTGACCATGAAAAAGGTATCGAACAGGACTTCGATCACAGACGGCAACAACTGCTATTCTATCGAAGGAGCCGAGTACACTGTATATGACAGCTCAAATAAAGCAGTGGACACGCTCACTCTAAAAGCCAATGGCGAGAGCAATACTATCGAGCTCCTGGAGGGCAAGTACACTGTGAAGGAGACTTATGCTCCTCCTGGATATGCCAAGGATGACGAGACATATTCAGTGAAAGTCGTGTCCGAAGAGACTACTACGTTCACTGCAAAGGATGAGCCGATCACAGATCTGGTACAGCTCCTGCTGACCAAGAACCCTGTAGGCTATCCTCATGATCATGGTGAAGGTGACGCGACACTCAAGGGTGCTGTATACAAGTTCGAGTATTACGACAGACTCAAGAATCAGGAAGTGCTCTTCAAGGCAGCAAAGGCGGACGCTCCACTCAGGACATGGCACTTTGTGACTGATGAGCACGGTAAGATCGATGGACAGAATCCGGCATTTGCATCCGGTTTTTCAAATGATGCCCTGTACAAGGACAAGGATGGTAAGGTCTGCTATCCTCTCGGAACTTATCTGATCCAGGAGGTCAAAGCACCTGAAGGTTATCTTGTCAATGATGAGATTCTCGAAGTTACTATCACTGAAGATGGAACAGACAATATCCATGTAAAGACTTACAACGAATCTATCAAAGGCAACGATACCATCCAGAGAGGCGGCGTCAAGGTAGCCAAGATCGATAATGACCTGGATACCAACTACGCTCAGGGCGATGCAACACTGGCAGGTGCTGAATTCACTATCTACAACCAGTCTGCTGAGACAATCATGGTTGGAGGCAAGGAAATCGCGAAGGGTGATGCAGCCCTTGTGATCACCACGAATGCTGACGGCATCGCATCTTCTGATGCTCATGCACTTCCATACGGATCTTATCTTGTGAAGGAAACTAAGCCTTCCAAGGGATATCTTCTGAACACTGAGTGGTCCAGAGCCTTCACTATCCGTGAGGACGGAAAAATAGTTGATCTGACTGAGGACAAGGTCAGAGAAGCCGTAGAGAGAGGTGGTGTACAGATCATCAAGAGAGATAAGGAACTCGTAAAGTCCGAGGCTCTCGGCGGAGCAAGACTCGATGACATCGTCATGACCATCAAGAACGTTTCCGGAAGAGACGTGGTAGTCCGCAAGGATCTCGACAACAAGACTGATAAGGTCGACTGGAAGAAGCTCGAAGCCAAGAGCTCGATGTTCGAGGATGAAAGCATCAAGAGAGTACCTACAGGCAAGGACGTAGGCAAGATCACTGTTCACTGGAACGAAGAAAAGAAGGCTTATACTGCTGAGACTCTGGCAGATGACCTTCCATACGGAACCTACACTATCCGTGAGTCAAAGACAAATGAGACATACCAGAGAACAGATAAGACAGAGCACATGTTTACCATCCGTGAGGACGGAGTCATCGTAGCATTCGACGACAACAAGAACGAGATGGCTCTGACATTTGATGACTATGTCTATCGTTCAGATGTCCAGGGAACAAAGATCGCTGATTCAACATCCGAGAGATTCTCGTTTGTTCCGTTCAAGATCATCTCTGTTACAAACGGAGAGACTCATGTAGTCGTAACTGACAAGAACGGTTTCTTCTCTACTAAGGACAGAAGAGCAGCAGGAGACCTCGATGAGGATGAGGATGCGGATACTGCAAGAAAGCAGAATCCGTTCGATGACCTGCTTGAGGCAAAGGAAATCAAGACTGCAGATCTCGAGAAGAGATCACAGGATATCCTGCACGGAGTATGGTTCGGAACAGGAGAGTTCGGGGACAAAGCTCCTATGAACAGCAAGTTCGGAGCTCTCCCTTATGACTCATATATCCTTGAAGAGATGCCATGCGAGCATAACGAGGGATATATCCTGCAGAAGTTCTACTTCACAGTAGATCAGAAGAGTCAGAACGGTTTTGTAGATCTTGAGACTATCACTGATGATGTCCCTGAAATCGGAACTACAGCTTCCGTTGACGGAAAGAATAAGAATATCAGACCTCAGAAGGAGATCACACTCGTTGACGTTATCGGGTATAAGAACCTCAAGAAGGGCGAGACCTATACAGCCAAGGGAGTCCTGATGGACAAGGCAACAAAGGCTCCTGTACTTGACATGAACGGAAAGCAGATCACTGCTGAGCAGGAATTCAAGACATTCATGAGCAGCGGCAAGGTCAAGGTCACATTCACATTCGATGCTACAAGCCTCTATGGCAAGGACACAGTAGTGTTCGAGAAGGTATTCGACAGTGAAGGACACGTAGCTGCAAGACACGAGGAGATCGATGATGAAGGTCAGACCGTAACATGGGAAAAGCTGGATCCTAAGTACGAGATGTACAAGATCCGTACTACCAAGGCTCCGTCTGCCGGAGACAAGTACGGCTTCTTCGCACAGGAC
>ONRQ01000060.1 GCA_900320285.1 uncultured Eubacteriales bacterium | reverse complement strand
CGGGATGATGTCCTGCACCTTTCTCGGAACCTTATAGCGCTCCTTGTCTCTGTTCAGGATCCTTCTCAGTAATTTGTTCAATAATCATCACCCCCTCTTTGTATCCTTAACCTTTCGCTGCTTTTTCATTCCTCGTATTTTCGGACTCTTTGCACTCTGCCTTTTCTGTCTCGTTCCCCTTCTATGAAAAGACTTCCCGGTGCTGCGCTCAGCAGCCTCCGATGCTATGGCATAGTAATAATTGCAGTTGCCGATCGTCAGTACCTTGGGTGTCAGGAACACATACTTGAACTATGCAGATCCAGCTCGTGGTCTCGAGGCCAAGCAGCGGCTCGAGCCTGAAATAGATCAGGACTGCGATGCCGCATGCAAAGGCAGAAAAAAAGAACTGTCTCAGTGACAGTCCGAAGAACATCGTTTCCGAGTAGTCCATTATCTCCTTATTGATCTTGACCTCCATCCGGATCACCTCGCTTCGGCAACGATGGAATCTCTTTCACGGTCATCACTGACCTTTGACAGTTCTCTTGTGTCCTTGTCAAAGTGGTACACATTATCTGAGAGAACATCCTTAGGCTCGACTACCGTCCTGTTTGCCTGCTTGACCATGCTGCAAAGTTCTTTCTCATCGATACCCGCCGCATCTGGTACCAGGATGACCTCATGTGTAGATGATGGAAGAACGTAGTAGCTGCAGCCAATCACCTCAGCGGCCTTCTCTTTTACATCAGGGTAGTACAGTGCACTTGCACCGAGAGTTCCGCTCTCAGTGGTCAGCACATACATCCCGCCTATATCAGCCGGATCGATCGGACCGGATCTGTCGAGCAGATTCTCTTTACCAGGTCCGAATAAAGCCTGCGTCATATCTGTAAGCGTGGCACGGTCATTGATGACTGCACTATCCATTGCTGTCGTGAACAATTCATGTCTGTCAACGCCCAGCTGCTCCATCACACCATGATTGACCGCAACCCTCCAGTCGCCATCCATGCCACCAGGGAAGTTGATATCCGCAGTCATGGCAAGTCCGTTCCCGAGATCCACATAAGGCATATCCCTTAGGAAATCACGGTTCCTGCTTACTTCCATCAGTCTTACGGAAAGATTGTCCCTGACTGCGTCAAAGTTGAGATCGATCTGCGGTGGCCGCGGCGCATCCATTGTTGCGGAATAGATTCTCGCCATCTCTGACATAAGCGAGCCAAGGTCCTCGCCGCTTTCATATCTGTCGAACATATCATCCATATAAAATGTTGGTGCGGCTTCCTTGCCATGTTCTTTGATGATTTCTACTTAACATAGACTTTCACCCTCTCTTTCATCTTAGCAAGCATTTCATCATATGCTTTCATCCTTGTATACCTGGTGATGATCTCCCTTCGGACCGGGAGCATCGGTTTCATATAGAGTTCTTTTCCGATTCTCATTTTCTTCTCCTTTCTATAATCCGAATACTTCATGTGATATCCTGTCGCTCATCCTGACTGCACCAACCAGGACCAGCATGTTGAAACATAGTTCGCCGACATATTTCCAGACCATCGTTGCAGCAGCTGCATCCTTATCTACCACTGGCGGAGTCGCTGCGAACTTGCTGAAGATGATGCAAGCCAGTACTATAATCGCTCCCTCCAGGCATACAGCACCGTAACTCTTGAGGAAGCTGACTCCTATGTTCTGTGTGGGCTGACCTGCAAATGTCGAGAGCGGAATAGGCGCGATGGCCGTGTACATATACAGCTTGAAAAATCGTCCGTACACCGTGAGTATGATGATGAACGACAGCACCGTAATAAACAGGCTGCCAATGAGTGTCACTGCCCAGAGAGGTATGCTTTCAAAGAATCCACAGTCTTCTATTGCTGTCACCATCTCATTCGGCAGCTTGGTTTTGCTCGCTGTTCCTATACCTGATGCTCTCATGATCGTGGACATGATCCCCTGAGCTATATCGAAGAGAGCTAGCATCAGGTCAAGGCCATACGTCACTACACCTTTAGCTATTGCAAATCTGATGAACAGCTTCAGCGCATGTTCCGGTCTCTTGATATCAGTCAGACTTCCACAGGTCTTTACCACGCCTACCAGAAAAAACAAAACGAGCAGCGCCAGCCCTATAGCTTTAACTGCTCCATTGATCTGGATGATCACATGCCATATGCCTCCGCCCTTGAAACTTTGCGGTGACATGGTAAGCAGTGACCATACCTCAGCCATCTTATTGTTCCACGTGTCCAGTGCGTTCTGCAGATTCTGCACTACCCAGTTGTCACTGTCCAAGAAGCAGCACCTCCCTTCTTCACTCGTTTGTTACACATCCTTGGTCGCACCTCCTTCCATTGAAATCTTTGTATTTAAAATTGCCTGTGACGAGCACCGGCAATGTATGCACATCGGATGGCATGTTATGCTATTTCCCCAGACCATGTCTGACCCGTTCTCTGACTTCTGAAGCCTTCGCATCATTGAAGCGGTCGATAGTTCCTACAAGGTATCCTGTAATTCTGCGGATACGCTCGAACCTGACGCCTTCACCGACTTTGCCATCCACATTCTTTACTTTGCTCTGATTCATACATTCTCCGTTCTAACAGAAAAGGCCAGCAACTGTGTGTCACAATCACCGGCCTGATTCCGCATATTCAATTATTGATTATCTACTTCTTTCCAACGATTTTTACTGCTGTGCCATATGCAAGGACTTCAGCTGCTCCATCCATGACCTGGGAAGAGCCATACCTGAGGCCGACTATAGCATCTGCTCCAAGTTCTTCAGCTTCATCCACCATACGCTTGGTTGCAAGCTGCCGAGCCTCAATCAGCATTTCTGTGTAGCCTTTGATTTCTCCTCCTACCAGAGTCTTCATTCCTGCCATGAAATCGCGGCCTATGTTCTTACTCTGGACTATCGTTCCTTTTACTACTCCAAGAACCTCTATCTCAGCGCCCGGAATATAATCAATACTTAGAAGCTTCATCTATCTCTCCTTTCCTGACCTCATCGAGTCTTTGTTTCAGCACATATCCTACAGAAACGGCTATTACTGCACCCACAATGATAAAGAACACTATCACTCCCTTCGGTGCTGGGTCCGATGCGTTAAAATAAAGCATCGCTCCAATAACCAGTATCAGGAATGTGAATATCACTATAGCTGATATTATCGCGCCTGTTTTTCTTTTCCTCATATCTGTCATTCGTGCATTGACGAATTTTGCACCTCCCTTCTCAAGTTCATTCATTCTTTCGAGGTAAACGGAAGCTTTGATTTCAGACAGGCTGTCAGCCTCGTCTCTCAGCATTCTGCACATGGTCTTCATGTGTTCGATATTGCTGCTGGTCTTCTCAAGTTCTGCCATGCGATCATCCATGCAAGTGTCAAAATCCAGCTCACTGGATTGAAGCCTGCGGATGTTCTCACAGGATATCCCCAGCATGCGCAAAAGCTTGATCCTGCAGAGCTGCTCGACATCCTCCATCGAATAATCTCTGTAGCCATTACTGGAATCACGCGCAGGAGCAATAAGACCCTGATCTTCATAGAATCGTATATTCTTGCTTGTGATGCCTGCGAGCTCCGCAGCCTGATTGATCTTCATCAATGCCTCCGTTTTCTGTTTCTCTGTCATGAGAGTAGTCCTTCCACAAAGTGGAAGGTCAAGAGGTTTTGCAAAATTATTTCAATACCAGTGGACTGTCAGCTGTTTTTGCTTCTATCTTGCCAACTTCAGCATAAACAGTCTGATACTGTTCCATGTGCTCTTCCACTTCAACATCTGCCTGAACATCCGACGGATACTCTGCTACATAGACCTTTCCGCCGCTTTCACCCACTACACTGTAATGCGGGAGTCCTTTATATGAGTCATCATCTGGTTCGTATGCAACTAGTGAGAACAACCTTCCACCGCAATCGGCTTTTCTTCCTGCAATATTGTAGAAAGTGATCGATGTCTTGCTGTCGTAGTCATAGTCCCAGGTGCCTCCGAGCGGAAGTGTCAGTGTAAAATGGTCTGTATCAACGATCTTCACACCTTCCGGGTCGCCCATCAATTTGAGATTCGCAGCAATATCGTAGTCGTCAGATGCTTCATCAGTTGAAGCCTGTTCTTCTGTCTGTGCATCTGTAACCGGTTCTTCAGTTGATTCTTTCTTAGAACCGCACGCTGTCATTACTATCATCAACACAAGTGCCATAAGCAGGCAAACTATTTTGCTAAGCTTTTTCATAAGCTGTTTCCTCCCTTGTTCATATTGATTTTACAATAGCTGGCTGGCCAAAGTCATTATCTGCTTAGGCCAGCCTATGGGTTCCTGATTATTAGCCAGTGATCATATTCAGGATTTCCTTGGTAAAGGTAATAATGATACCGCCAGCTACGGTCAGGAACCCGTTTGCGCGTTGTGACGGATCATGCGACTTCAGCGAAAGTCCTACCTGCATGATACCAAGCCCGAGAAGTATGAGTCCGATCGCTCTGATCAGACTGAATATGAACTCAGACAGTTTGTTTACTGTCGAGATTGGGTCCCCGGCTGCATATGCATGGCACGCTCCCACTATCAAAGCAACAACTATAGCAGCATAAAGGACAAGCCCCAGCTTCATAGTGCTGTTTGCTCCCTTCAGGTCAATTAGTTTTGGTTTCTTTTCTGTCATTCTGTAACCCTCCATTATTCTTCATTGAATTCATTCCATGCTTCCTCTTCGGACAGAAGCTCATAGCTGCTCTCCGGCAGTTCTATCAGTCTGGAATTCGCAACAGCTTCTGCAATAAGCTGCGGATCAGAGACTAGTTCAATTGATGAGCCTGCATCCCACGGCTCTCCGTGGATATACGGATCAGCCTGACCATCCGTCGTCAGTCTGACCGACGGATGTTTGAGGATGTCATACTTGAGATCCTTCACAGGTCTTTCTCCCCTGACGAAAAGAAGTGCGTACCTGTTGTCCAGCATACGCACCTCATCAGGAGTCATTAGTTCTCTCCCCGTATTCTGATAGTTCGTCGAGTAGTTACCGTTACGTCCCGAACTCTTGCCATAAGTATTTGTATCTATGGTCTCTTTACCGAGCAGTTCAGATACATACTTATGTGTCTCTTTCTCATTCCCTCCCAGATATACGAACTCATCACAGTTGCCGACGATTGACTCCCATTGTTTCTCAAAGAGCGCCTTGAGCTGCGCCAGATTCTGAAGGATGATGCTTACTGACACACCTCTCGATCTCATGACGGAGAGAATCTTGTCGAAGTCATCCGGCAGACTGACGTTTGCGAACTCATCCATCAGGAACTGCACATGCACTGGAAGTGATCCTCCGTACTTTTTATCTGCTACTTCAAAGAGCTGCTGGAAGAGCTGCGTATATAGCAGTGACACCAGAAAATTGAAAGAGGTGTCATTATCCGGGATGATGGCAAAGAGTGCTGTCTTTTCCTCTCCCAGTCTCCAGAGATCGAGTTCATCAGTGATTGTGAGCCCTGCCACGCTCTCAAGATTGAACTTTTCGAGTCTGGAAGCAAGAGTGATCTGGATCGACTTGAGTGTCTTGCCCGAGCCTGAATGATAAGCATCATAATATTTGATTGCTATATGATCCGGATCAGTTCTCCTGAGGTCGTAGAAAAGATTATCAAGAGCGCTCGGAGTCTTGCTGTCGTCCTCATCAACCTCGCCTGCTCTCAGCATCTCCATTACCATCGCGAAGTTCTGTTCCTCTTCCGGTGCTTCATATTTCAGATAGAAAACAAGCGCCAGAAGCAGCATCTGTGCTGCGGTGTCCCAGAATGGATCCTGTGAGGATGCTCCTTTCGGTGTAGTCGACTTGAACAGATTAGTGACAAGTCTCTGTACATCATTATCGTCTCTCAGATATACGAATGGATTGTAGCAATGGCTCCTGCTCATCTCTAT
>ONRQ01000061.1 GCA_900320285.1 uncultured Eubacteriales bacterium | reverse complement strand
TCGCTCGCCTTGCGGGTCATGGCGCATCACCGGACGGCGCTCTCCTTTTACAGAGCCGGATTAAGAATGTACTAATGCTGATTGTCCTATCAGCAACTGCCCTACTGTGTATTCTGTTTTCAAAGTTCTAATCACCGTGGAGCTTTCAGTCTTCTTGTTTTGCTGTCTTTGCAGTCTCTTTGACTTCTGTTCCCTTGGTGTGTTCGTATGATAGCAAATCTGAAGTGCGATTTGGGGTCTGCGCCAGACCGATTGCAATCGGTCTGGTTCAGACCATTTTCAGTGTTTTACCGGCCTCCGCCTATAGGCTTTGCCCCCATCAGATTCAGAGCAACATTCCATTCTTCCACGCTGTATTCGCCTTCGTTTTCAAGGATCTCAAGATAGATTGCATCGATAGGTGAATCAGCACGGAGCCTGAACTGTGACTTTTCTATGAGATCAAGAGACTCATCCAAAGTGAGTTTCATTCCTACGCATACTGCTATGATCATCTCCCGTGTAGGTTCGTAGGTGTCATCACCCTTCATTCGTCTTATCGTCCTGTCTGAGATGCCTGATACCTGTGCCAGAGTCCGGCTTGAGTGTTTCCTTGCCTTCATATAGCGCTCCATCATTTCACAGAAGTCCTCCTTCCTGCGAGTGAGTCTGGCTTTGTTGCTTACCTGTGTTAACTGCTTCATAAGATCTTTTGCGTCTGACATTTCATGTCTCCTTTCTTCATCTGAAGCGGAGACATGCCGGATGCATAAAAATCGGGTACAACAAGCCACATGAAACTCGCGCTTCATATTCGTGGCCGGCCATACCCAATCGCCCGGCTTGTTATTAAGTTGCTCCTGCTGTGCATTGGGTAATGCTCCGGTAGCTGCAGTCGCAGAAGAGGCAGTTTTATGTCATGCCTGGGACAGTTTTTTTAACAAAAAATACCGGAGTTGCTTGACCTTGCTTGGGGTTTGAGTGGTCAATTAAGCAACTCCGGCAATTTAGTACCTCGTTAGTTCTAACGGGTCAGGGCTCGGTAGCAAGTCATTCAGTTGTAGTTTTCAAAGACTCTATTTTTTCCTTGAGCTCTTCGTAATCTATGTATCTGGTCTGCCTGCCCTCCTTGGTCACTATCGCGACTTTGGAGGTCTTCTCGTATAGTATGACATCGCAGACCCGTTCGTTATCCTTGTTTCGTATCGGTGCTCGTATCATTGCGGTCATCATCTCCTGTATGGTTCATAAGTTGTATCCCGTTGCGCATCGCCGGGGAGATCTTTCCGGCGCATGCTGTTCATGCTGGTATTTTCTCCCTTCTTCCTCAGCATCTTTCTAGCAATAGCGAATAGTGTGTTTTATATAGTTTACGGAAACAGTTATTTTGTTTCTCGTTAACGCGTAATCATTTATCTTTTAATTTCCTGCCGCCAAATCCATGACGGCAGGATCTTTATATGCATCATCTGTAGAGGCTCTGGTACATCTTGAGACGCCGCCTGGCTTCCTTTACATCGGCTTCTTTCGGATTTGCTCTGAGTCCATATCTTGAAAGCTGCACTCTGGCAGCCCGGGCTGACACTCCGAAATGTTGTGCCGTTCTGTTCACTACATCCAGATAGTAACCGTACTTTGGTGAACCCCAGCTGAAGTCATAGGTCATCATGAGGCCTTCATCTCTGAAGTAGCTGTACTTGCCCATCATCTTCTGTGCGAACGGGATGAACAGCCTCGGCGGCATCAGCATGCTCGCTGCGAAAGTGTCCGCCTGATGCTCTATGAAATCTCCGCTTGTCTTAAGACCTCCAGAGCTTTTTCCGATATTGCTTCTCATACAGAGCATCGCTTTACCGGAGGCAGCAGGCTCATTACCGGTGGTATAAAAGCCTTGCTTGGGTTCTGCTCTGTATACCTTCTGGTGGAGCATCAGGTGTCCTGCTTCGTGCATTATGGTGAAGTACTCAAAGCCCTTGTTCCATTGGCCTACTGTCTCGCTGTCCAGCAGTATCGTGTTCGGCGGGACCAGGATCTCTCTTGTGCACATATTGGCTTTATCGAAGACCTTTACCCTCTGAAGGTTGAATACTGCAGCGCCAGCAATCACGTCGCCTTTCATCTCCGTATAGATATCGTGGACTTCTATGTTGGCTCCAAGATAGTTGTTTGTAAAATCATATGGGTCCAGGAGTGCAGGCTCATAGTACGGATCATCTCCGTAGGATGCGTATGTCAGCAGCTCCGGCCTGTAATCATAGAGTACTCGTTCAGCGAACTTTGCTATATCTACGTCCCTGATGACAGGCGTCATATCTTCACTTGTTCTGCTGCACCTGAACTCTATCATCTGATATCACTCCTCCTGCTCTTCCAGCTTCTTTCTCTCAAGCTGACGTATGAATTCCTTCCAGTCGGCTTCCTTGGCAATGCCCGCTTTGGTCATGCGAAGCGCCATCCTGGCCATGCTGCCCGACTCGGTGTTCATCATGACATCCTCTATATCTTCCGGAACGGTCCTTCTGAGCTTGCCGGCAAGATCGTACATATGAGCCTTCTCAGAGTCAGAGAGTCTGAGGATCTTGGCCAAAGCTTCATAGTCGAACCCGTCTCCCGGATTTCTTCTGTCATGTTCTATATCACTGTAATACGAGAGCGATATTCCGAGTGCGTATCCGATGTCCTTCAGCATGACGTCTCCTGCATCCAGCCTCTTCTCTCGGATGAATTTTCCGAATGTGTCAATGTTCTCGTACATATGGATCCCTTTCCCAAGCTCGCCCGGACGGACACCGGCGCGCTATGGAGGGCGCTTGCCGGGATGCTGGTTGCTGATTCCGGTGTCCTGTCTCAGGTCTTTCTTAGCTTGTGTCTGAATGATAGCACCGTTGATTGCAAAAGTAAGTTCCGCCACCGCCAATAGCTTGAAATTGCAAGGCTTAGTTCCGATGGCTTGAGCTTAACCCCTGCACATTATCACAAATAGAATTCAATATCTGCCAAAAATGATGTAGTATATGCTTACAGCTCAAATCTTGTAAGTATTGAAAACACGCCAATCTGACGAGTGTCATATAGTCGTGCGGGACTAAATTCCACTCGCCTCGGATAGGGCATTGTGGAGATCCTTCCGCACTGTTTTCAAAATTTACTTCTTGATGAGAGACGGTTTCAGCAGGACTTCATCATGTGGCACATGGTGGAGTCCGAGCTTTTTCATAAAGCTTTTGTCGAGTAATAACGGAGCCAGATCGTTTGGAGTCGATCCGTTCAGGCTGTCCCGGACGAAACTGTTGATGTGGTTGCACATTGCAAGCACATGCTCTTCAGAGAGTTTGTCAAAACTCTTCCCCTTAGGGATGATGTAGCGGATGAACTCATGGTTCTTCTCGATCGGACCCTTTTGCCATGACTGGTTCGGATCGCAGTAGTACACGCTGGTGCGGACTACTCCATCATCATCCATTTCGATGAGATGCGGGTTCTGGAACTCAGAGCCGTTGTCCGTCAGGATCAATGGGAACAGTTTGCGAAACAGTCTGCTGCCGAGCCTCGCTTCGAGCATGTCGAATGCCGCTTTGACCGCCGCCTGGCGCTTCTCCTCGAGGAGGTACATAAGCATCAAATGGCAGTTACAGAAGTATATGGTCAACAGGACCTTGCCTCCGACCTTGCCTTCGACGGTATCCATCATGACAGGGCTGATCTCAGGGTGCTCACCGAGATACCTGAGGTAATCCTCGTAGGTGCGACCTTCCCGGTACTTCGGGATCGGCTTGTCCTCATCGCGCTTCTTACGCTTCTTGTATCTGACCTTGCGTGGAAGATCGATGTTCTTGATGGAAAGAGCATTGCGGTCTATGTAGTTGTACAGAGTACGTCTGCTGCATGGCAGCTCATGAGCATGCCTCGAGTAAATATGCGCGATCGACTGTCCTTTAAGGATCAGAGGCTTCACGATCGAATCGATCCTTTCGAGCTCGTCGGGCGTCTGGTTTATCCCGCGCCGGCTCTCTACCAGCTGCTCCCTGTAGGAGTCATTGGCATGCTTGGCTCTGTAGAACATTTTGTCATATGAGCACATGCGTACCCGGTGACATCCATTACAGACATACGGAGCCCTCTTGAGTTTCGGGCATGTGCCGGGAATATACTGGCTGCAGTACATAGTGCAGTTTGAGATCTTACATCTCGAACAGTAGCCTTCTCCGGGACAGTACTGGGTCAGCGAGCACAGCTTTGTGATCGTGCAGCTGTCCTCAAGGGCGCAATGACCGCCATACTCGCCGGACTCGATCATCGGCTTTTCAAACCTGCGCTTTCTGATCTCTTTTGAGATCGTGGTCGGATCCTTCTTGAGATAGCGGGACATGTCCTTGCAGGTGAGTTCCTGTATGCTCTGTTACTTTGATCATGGTTTTTCCTTTCCCGTGCGGAAGGGTCAACCTTGTTAGCAGATTATACTGGAACTTTGTGCAGAACTAACTTCCGATTTTTGCGCCTGAGCGGAATTTTTTTATTCATTCAAAGTGAATGATAGCACGAACACATTTTACGAACAAGTGTTCTTTTTGTATTTTTCTGTATTATTTCTCATAAATGCGAAACGTTGAATATATTTTTAAAATCTATTTGTGTAAGACTAAATTCTACATACTTGTGTTTACTCTTACACAGGTATAATTGCCATGGTCGCCTGTCTGCAAAAGCAGGAGGTAATCATGAGCAAAGAAATTAAAGGTGACCACAAACATCTGACTCTTTCGGATCGAGTTTACATAGAGCAGGCTTTGATCCGCGGTGAAAATTTCAGAACGATCGCAAAAGTTCTGGGTAAGGATCCGTCGACCATATCACTCGAAATACGCAAGTTTGTCGAATGGGACGATGGACGCCTTGCTCTCAAGCCCGGCAATGACTGCATCCATAACGGTACTTGCGACAAGATGCTTATGTGCCCAAGAGCATGTTCAAGCAAGTGCAAGAGCTGTTTCTTCGACCATTGCGCCCATGCCTGCTCACACTATGAGCCTTACTTATGTGATGAGCTGAAATCGCCGCCGTATGTATGCAACGGCTGCAAGGTCATCGGTTCCTGTCATGCTTCCCAGATCTATTACAGGGCCGAAGATGCTCACAAAAGGTACAGGACCCTGCTTTCTGAATCCAGAGCCGGCATCAACATGACGCCTGAAGAGCTCAAAGAGCTGGACGAGTTCATCTCCCCTCTCATCAAGCAGGGACAGCCTCTCAGCCACATATTCTCATCATACGGCGATGTCCTGCCATGCAGCAGAAAGACAGTTTACAACTATCTGGACATGGGCATCTTCACCGTCAAGAACATCGATCTGCCTCGCCGTGTCAGGTACAAGCTCCGTAAGAAGCGCAGAGGCGAAAACCCTGTAAAATACGCTTACCGCAATCGCAGGACCTACAAGGACTTCCTCGCATATACTGAGATGTTCCCTGACTACGAGGTCGTCGAAATGGACACCGTCAAGGGCAGCCGTGATTCAGGCCCTTGCCTGATGACTCTGCTCTTTCGAAAGTCGTCTTTCCTGCTCATTTTTCTGCTTCCATCATGTACGCAGAGAGCTGTGCGAGATGTTTTTGACAAACTGTATGATCTGCTTGGACCTACCGTCTTCAAACGGACTTTCAGAGTGATCCTTACGGACAACGGTCCTGAGTTCAAGGACCCCTGGTCGATTGAGATGACCGATAACCGCAAGAGACGGACACGCGTGTTCTACTGCGATCCTTACAAGTCCAACCAGAAGGGTCGCCTGGAAAAAAGCCACGAGTTCATTCGCTACATCATCCCTAAGGGTCGAAGCATGAAGGATCTGACTCACGAGAAAGTGCGTCTCATGACCTGCCACATAAACTCTGTGGCAAGGGACGGACTTAACGGCAAAACCCCTTTCGACTTGGCCGAATTGTTGCTAAGTGAAAAAGTGCTGACCTCTTTAGGATTACGGAAAGTCTCCCCAGACCGAGTGATCCTTAAGCCAGCACTTCTCAAAAAATAATTCTTTGATTTGACCGCAGACAGGCCTGACCGGACAACTGAATCGTCTCGTTCCCGGCGAAGTTTTGCGTAGAAATAAGCTTTACATTTTTCACTGCTCCGCCTTTTTGTCGTGGCCATAGCCTTATGTGGTTGCCTGAATTTTACATTATTTTTCAGGTGCTGACATCACTTATTTTCGTGAAAAGTCGCTGGCAGAGCTTATTCACGGTATTATGTAGAAATTACTTTTTCCTTTAAGCCATAAATGCGAAATCAGGAGAAGATCACTCCTCTCCTGACCGTCTATTTCGCAAATGTTGTATTTCTATCTATTCTCTACACTTTCTGTAGTTGTCTCCCTTTCATATGACTTAAAAGAGGCTTGGGTAAGGGCCTGATAGAAGCTTCTAGCATTGATGTATGCATTCCGGACATTCTATCGAATTGTTTGGATAGAATGGATGCGATAAGTTTATATATTATTATCGGTAGAGCATATACAAGCGGAACAGGCAACTGAACTTAGAGAAAAGGAGATGTAAAGACTGTGTTTGATCCCAATAAGATTGAGGATTTGCGATACTCAACCGGAATACAAACAATCAGAGTTTATGCTTTATGCCACATTAAAGAATAAGAACTGGGGTAAGGAAGATGCAGCGTGGACTGCTGAAAATCAAAATGAATCTCTGGCGGTTTCTGGAAAACAACCAGAGAAACAACCAGAGAAACAACCAGAGCTTTCAAAAACTGAAAAAATCGAAGTGCGACTCAAGAAAGGTCTGCGTCTTATTGAGATGAATCCAGAAATGTCTCGCTCAGAGATGGCAAAAGCTTTAAATCTTACAGAGGGCCAGATAAGGACTGCTACCAATAAATTAAAAGAAAGAAAGATTATTCACAGAGAAGGCTCTGATACAGAAGGAAAGTGGATAATTGACTGATTCATAAGTAGTGGGGGAAGCGACAGTGATATTGTGCTGGATCTGTGCGAGCAGTTTGATGAATCGAAGAAAATTACATATGTATATTTTGACACAGGTCTAGAGTTTGAGGCAACAAAAAGACACTTAAATTATTTAGAGGAAGATTGCAGCAACTCTGGAAACGTTGAAAAATCAAGAAAGGAGTGACGTCCCTCTTCCAATGTATCCAGAAGTGTATCCAAGTTTCCTGACTTGTGACAATTTATATTACGCAGTCATACTCCATATATTTGTAGCAATAGAAATTATATTAGTCAGGATCCCTATAACATTTATCCAGTCAATATCTACTGCTGATCCTTCTGTCGCTGTCCGTATTCCTTTTTC
>ONRQ01000065.1 GCA_900320285.1 uncultured Eubacteriales bacterium | reverse complement strand
AGAAAGTAAGCAGATGCTTCACGGAGCCGGGGATATACCCCGTCTCCTCCTTGAACTCTCTGGCCGCGGTCACTTCACGGGCCTCTCCAGGATCGGCTTTGCCGGCCGGCAGCTCAAGCAGTGATTCCTCGAACGCCTTTCTGTACTGCCTTACCATCAGCACCTTGTCATCGTCGGTGATGCCTATCATTATGCCGCCGCCGCCATGTTCTACTATGTCTCTTACGGACGCGCCGCCGCGTGTCTCCACAAGATGTTTTCTGACCTTAAAAACAGGCCCCTCGTACACTATTTCACTCTTCAGAGTCTTCTCTTCGAATACCATCGCACACCTTTACAATAACTGTATTATCCTGATTCAATTTTAACATAAAAGAGCTTATATCAGCAGTAGATTTTTTGCCAGTTCCCGTATAAAAACCTTTCTCCATTTGCGCCAAGTGTTCTCGTGCGCGATGTCAGCGTACGGGACGTTGTACACAAGACAGTCTATTGTGCCCTGCCTGTATTCCTCGGGTACTTTAGCTATCGCCTTTCTGATACATTCCAACTTCCATGCCGCCTGTGTCAGCACTTCCGAATTCCTGATCACCTCCTGATCGTCTACAAAGAAAACCAGTTCGTCGCTCTTCTTCGCGTAGCTGCCTATAGCCTCCAGCCTCTTGAGCCTGTCTATGTCCTTTATTATCCAGTAGCACTGGAAGTACACCGGTTTAGGCACTGTGTATTTGCTGTCGTTCATGCCCTGTCTCCTTTCGTGTATATCTTATGCGAGAATCTTACAGAGACGGGGCCGGTGTTTTTTGACGGTTTTGTGAGGAGGTCTTTCAATGCTGAAAAAAGGTCATTTATTGCCGTTTTCCGTGTCACATAAGCATTGAAGCTCCCGCTACTTAGGCTGACGCCTTGAAGTAGGGGATTCCTGCTTCGCCGACCACAGCGATACAGCTCCGAAGAGAGTATCGTCTTACACGATCTCCACAGGCGTGGATTCCCGCCCTCCCGGCGGTACTGAGTCTATTGTCAGGCCGGCTGCAGTGTAGCATCAAGTATGTTGACCGCCGCATTGCTGTCACGGTCATGGTGAGCGCCGCACTCAGGGCAGGTCCAGTCCCGTACCGATAGGTCTCTCACAAGCGGATTCCTGTACCCGCAGCATGAGCATGTCTGTGAGGATGGATAGAAAGTACCTATCCTTCTTATCTCGCAGCCGTGCTCAAAGCCCTTGTACTCGAGCATCGAGAAGAAGCGGCTCCACGATGCGTCGGAAATGGCTTTCGCAAGATGGTGGTTCCTGACCATGCCTTTAACATTAAGCGACTCGATCGCGATGACTTGGTTCTCGCTCACCAGACGGGTCGATTCCTTGTGAAGGAAGTCAGTGCGGACGTTATATATCTTCTCGTGGACGGCAGCCACTCTGATACGCTGCTTTGCGCGGTTGGAAGAGCCCTTCTGCTTTCGGGACAGACGTCTCTGCTCGCGGCGGAGCCTGCGCTCATACTTCGAAAGGGTCTTCGGATTGGCAACAGAGTCACCGTTGCTGTCGGTGTAGAATTCCTTTATGCCCACGTCGATGCCGATCACACCGCCGGAGTTTGGCTTGGGAACGAGCTCTTCCTCGACGCAGAGCGATACGTAATACTTGCCTGTCGGAGTACGGGACACCGAAGCATTGAGTATGCGGCCATCAGGGATCCGGGATATCCTGGCTTTCACAGCGCCGAGCTTCGGAAGCACTATGCGCCCATCTTCGATGCGTATGTTATCGCTCTGATTGCGGGTGCGGTACGACTGGCAGTGATTGTGTTTGCTCTTGTAGCGTGGGTAGCGTCCTCGCCCGGAGAAGAAGTTCCGGTATGCCCTGTCGAGGTTGCGAAGACTCTCCTGCAGAGCCATGCTGTCGGCGGATGCGAGCCACAGATGCTCCGGATCACGCTTCAGCTCCGTCAGCAGACGGGCAGTTGCGACATACGACAGGCTCTCACGACACTCTTTCCACGCTTCGCTTCTGAGAGCGAGGAAGTGGTTATACACAAAGCGGCAGCAGCCTAAGGTGCGGCTGATCTGCTCAGTCTGGACATCGTTTGGGTATATTCTGTACTTGTAGCCTTTGGTTATCTTCATACAGATATTATACCAAACAAATGTTCGTATTTCAACCTGACGCCGGCTAATTCAAACAGTCGAGGCGATTCATCCCGCCACCTTAGAGGTGGGGGTTTTCTCGCTTACTTTATGATAAAAAAAGGACGCGTCCGCGCCCTTCATGGTCTGTGATATCTCTTGAAATCTCTTTTATCATAAAGAGTATGAAAGTCAGAACCAGTGGTTATCATGAGTCCGTGCTCCTTCGCGTACGCAACGAGCAGTTCCTGCTGGTACGGATCGGCCGACGGATGATGGCATTCGAGACCATCGATCCCGTACGCCAGTATCCTGTCGAGTATCCAGTACAGTCTTGGCTCAAACTCCTCGAAAGTCTCGTTCAGGCGCCTCTGTTCCATCGGGTGTGCCAGCACGGCCAGACCTCCCGCCTCATGGATCACATCCACCACTTCCTTGGTCGGCAGGGTCTTCTTTTTGATGCTCCTGATATCCGGTTCCCTGAAGATCGTGTTGAACGCTTCATCCTTGCCAACGTCTGCATCCCATGGAGTACATCTTCAGGCACAGTGATTGAAGTTTTAATAGTCTTTACTTTGCTGACGCCATGACCGCTGAATGCTTTCTCACGCGGCTTCTTTTCCTCTGCAACTTTCGCCGTTAAATTATCTATATTCCGTTGAGATGACTTTTTTAAAGCATCTGCCTTACCCATTCTTCAATACCTCCACCAATTCATTCTGCATCCAATCCTCATAGTCAACAGCTGCCGTACACTTGGGTGCATAAGCATATAAGTCCTGACGCTGCGTCTGTGCCTCACGAACAGCCACACAGCGTCTTATCCTTGCATCGAATACCGTGCTTCCCATCTGACCAGCCAAATCTTTCAACTGCTCTGCCATAACTGAACTTATGACGGTACGCTTGTCAAACATGGTTATCAAGATGCCGGCGACTTTCAGCTTAGGATTAGTATATTCCACTGCATCCTCCACAGCGCTATGAAGCTGAACGATACCATCCAGAGAGAATGCGTCAGCATTGCTGACAGCTACCAGATAATCTGCTGCAGTCAGAGCATTCATTGAGAGCAGCCCCACATCAGGTGGCATATCAACCACTACATATTCATAAACGTCACACACCGCACGAAGTTCCTCTGCCAGACGTTTCTCCCGGCCAGTCTTCTGCAATAGTCCATCAGCAATGCTGGAGAGTTCGAGACTCCCTGGGGCAACATCACACAAATCGGTTTTGACGATAATATCTTTTAAGCCTATGCCCCCTTTTTCCTTCAGAACATCGCCAATGTTTCCGTCATTGACATCCACATCAAGATAGCTCGATAAGTTGCATTGTGCATCTAGATCGATCAACAAGACTCTTGCACCATTCCTGCTCAAGTAGCTTGCGATAGCTTCCGCTGTAGTAGTCTTCCCCACGCCACCCTTACGATTTCCAACAGCAATAGTAACCATACTTTCATACCTCCATACCTTTATACTTTTATACCACTAAACCTTTATACCTTTGTATTCTTATAAGATTATACCATGATACTGCCATATAAAAAAGAGCAGGCGTAATACCTGCTCTCTCAATCGGCATATAGCTCTATGAACCTTCCCACAGACATGTTATGTTCTTCCAATCTTAAACGACTCGTGAAGCTGAGATTGCGTTTCTTCAAACTATCCTTAATAATATTCACTTGAGCACGCTCCATTGGATTACTTAAATCAAATGGCTTCTCCGGGCGTCCTTCGTCCACCTGAATCTCCCCGTTAAACATCTTAGCGGCCGCTTGTTCCCAATCGTTATTTTCCTGAACAGCTCTTATCTCACGTTCGATAGCTGCCTGCGCTTCCTGGATGAGGATCCCTGGGAGAGGCTC
>ONRQ01000071.1 GCA_900320285.1 uncultured Eubacteriales bacterium | reverse complement strand
ACGATTTTGATGCAATGAAAATGCTCATCTTTTTGAGGATAGATCGCCCTTTTTCAGGCATCATCTCAAAAGATGAGCATTAACATTTACTGTGCATAAATGCTCTCGGGTGCAGTAAGTATTACCTCTTACATGCACAAGCTCGGTCGGTTCATATGTCTGAAGATATGTCAGGAGATCAATAGAACGGACCTTCATGATCTGTTCTTCTGTGTAATATGGCATGGGCATCACCTCGCTTCATTACGATCAACCCGCGACTGCTCACGCTTTGCCTGCTTCTCAAGGGCTTTGTCTATGCCGGTTATCATCTCATCTGCAGCAGATCGGATCCTTTCAAGAGATGCTTTGAGTTCTTTGACATCCTTACCTGAAGACCAGCCTGCGACATATGAGAATGAATAATCTGATGAATCCAGGCCATAATGTTGGCAGATAGTATAGGCGATGCTCTCCGCTTCGACTTCTTTTGTCCGTCTGTCTACAGGATGATCCCTATCCAGATTCTCTTTCGCATGAAGCTTTTCATGCGCCATCTCATGGATCATCGTCTTGATAGTCTGTAGCTGACTCATGTCTGATTTGATGACTATCTTTCTGTCAGCATCACTGTAATAACCCTTGGCTCCGTTCTGTATATCTTCGGTATATATTGGTACTGGGCACATTTCAGTCAAAGCATTGAACAGTTTTCTGTAGTCTCCGACATTACCTGTGAGCTCATTCACACCAATTGTTGGCAGCTCCGGGCCTTCAGTCTGCGCATAATCAAAGACTGTAGCGACTTTAAATCCTGTGTATTCAGTGATCTTCTGATTGCCGTCATCATCCTTCTCTTCAAGCTCGACTTTATACTTGCACGGAGCGATTATCTTGATGCCTTTCTCACCTTTCCGAACCTGTCTGCCGTGATCCTTCTTCCATGCCTGATACCCACAAACCAGACTTGCATCGGGACGTTGTAAGGCTATAAGAAGTGTGTTATTCAGACTATAATTGTGAAACTTGCTCATGCATTTCAAGTATGCCTTATATGCATCGCTCTCATAGACAGCTACAACACCTGCTTCAAGCTGATCGGTTATCTCTTTTATTCGTTCCTTTTGTGTCTTTCCTTTATGTTCGCTGCCTGTAAATACTGCCATAGGCCTTCCTCCTTTCCATCTTGTCGCATTAAAAAACTGCAGACATCATTGCCTGCAGCTTCGCTTGCATCTCTTATTTCATTTGATCATTTGATTCCTTCGTGTTCCCAGGTCTCTGTGTCGATCAGCAGGAATTCCTCTGTTCCGATAGGATCACCAGTTCTGTATGTTGAAAATAAATCGCATGATAGTACATTACCGAGACGGTCGATTTGCATCACTGGAGTATGACCGACTACCTGCAGAAGATCCGACTCTTTGTACATTTTCTCGTTATAAAACTGCGGCCTGAACCATAAAGGGGACGCGTCATCCCACATCTCATTCCTTCCGAGCAGATTGATCTTCTCTATTACTGCATCTGTGTCGTCATAGTCCACATCGTTGGCATAATACTTCACGAATGCATGAGTAAGTCCACCGTGAAGGAACAAGACATCATCTATCCTGTGAATATATGTCATCTGGCTCTTGTCCGAAAGCCCTCTCCTCAATGCGCCAAGCTTTGCGTTAACAACGGGGATAGCCACTGAAGAAAAACCACTTTCGTACTGCAGCCATTCATATGACAGATCATGATTGCCATAGCACCAGAGTGTGTCCGGATAAGCTTTCTGGAACCGAATCGCAGCATCGAATGTGTCCTCATACAATCCAAGATTATATTCCTGTCCCCAGTCATCAGGTATGTCCATGAGGCATACCGCCTTCTCTGCAACGCCAGACTTCATTATTTCAGTCGCTCTATCAAACATCCACGGTTTCAAATGGACGTCAGGTATTACCAATACTTTCAAATCTATTCTCCTTTCGATGTCAGCTATTCTACGTGATGTATCCTGCTTTCATCGATTTTTATTTAATCCAGTCCTATATAATTCGATCACATTAATAACTGGTTCTTCATACGGATGAACTTCTTTTATAGCAGCAATAGTCTCATCAAGACGATTGCCGTTTACAGTTACTTCTACTTTGAGTTCCTCTTCCTCACTGATCACACCTTCATTTCCAACGAAGGGATCTGTGCCTGGAAGGGGTCTCCATGTTCCGATGACCCTGCTGTATGATAGGCAGCAGTCATAGTTACCAATATGCCCTGCATTTACACTTTGAAGAGCTTTTCTCAGTTCTGCAAAATGCGTTTCTGGTATGAATATTTCTAGCTTGAAATATCTGTTGTCCATTTCAGTCACCTTTATATGTATTGCGGTATCTAAGCAAATATTATCACATCAGATACCGCTGAAATTGAACGAAAAAAGAACTATCTCATGAAATCTCTGTCATCAGCCTGTCTCTGCTTGTTCTTCTCCCTTTGGATCAGCAGCTGAGCAAACCTGATGCCCTGCTGCTCTGTGAGTGTGATTCCCCTTGACATCCTCTGATGGTCAGGAGCCCATTCGCGAATATCGAGCTTTGGTGCTCCACCGTTCCATGCTACGAGATTGAGTTCTCTGGTCCAGCCGTTGTCATTAGCCTTATCAAGAGCCCCTATTCTTTCTACTATCTCGAATTTTACTTCATTGTTTTCTGCCATAAATTTCTCCTTTCTTAACACCTTTCCCAGTCTCTTCTTTTTGGACGAAGCTGATCCAACAGTCCTTCACTTCTGAAACTGAATACCCGGCCGCTTCCTCCGCCCACAATCAGGTGGTCCAACATTTTCACCCCGAGAATATCGCCCGCTTCCATAAGCCTTCTCGTTACATCCCTGTCCTCAACACTTGGATTAAGCGAACCGGAAGGGTGTACGTGAAGACAAATAAAGCTAGCTGCATTGCTCAGAAGGCAGCTCTTCAGCGTTTCCCTCGGAGACACAAGACTTGCGTCAAGTGTTCCGACACTGCAGATATTGAAGTTTATCGGCTGCCCGTTGGTCTTGAGGTTCAGCACAGCAAAGACCTCTCTGTCGTATGTTGCCAGCTCTTTTGCTATTACCTTTACCGCATCTTCTGGGCAGGTGATCCGGTCTTCACTGTACAGTGACGGTTCCTTCACCATGCGGATATTCACCACCTGGATCTTCTCATCATTTCTCCTCCTGCCCATAGGCATCTACCTCCTCCAGGTTTACCGATAGAATGGTCCCTTCAGGAAGCTGATCAACGAGCTC
>ONRQ01000067.1 GCA_900320285.1 uncultured Eubacteriales bacterium | reverse complement strand
CTTCCCATCGCGTTAAATTCAGCGCCGGTGATGCTGCTTTTCATCGTGAAACTCCCTGTCAACGGATCTGTTGAGCTACCCGGGCTTAACTCGTTCAGTTCAGTCTCTGTTCCAAAGCCGTAGACATATACTCCAGCTTCTGGATCCGCGTCCACAGGCGACCAGGAAGAACTCACTTCATAATCATAAGCACTTGCCCCGTTCACAACCGGTACTGTGACCCTCATAAGCGCGGTAGTATTAACATCACCGTTATTGGTAAGCGTTGGTGCTAAGCTTACGGTACTTCCCGGTCTCACAGATCCGCTCGCCTCTGCACCGCTGAGACTCACTTCAATGTACCGATCCTTGGACAGAGATGTAGTACTGTGGGCTGTGTTGAAGAGCACGCTCGCTGCGTAGGCGACGACACCAATCGCTGCTATCAGGATCATAACTATAGCTACTTGACTCGTCCGTCTGAGACTGTGGACCCACATGCCAAGTGTGTGCTTTTGATCTTCTGAAGTATTGTTCATGAACTCTGGTTTTCTCCTGTCTTATCTATAACGTCATCCGGAGCAAGTTCACCCGGTGTGGCTGAGATGTAGTCCACAATATCTTCCATCGGCGGTTCTGCTAATGTATCTTCCACAGCTTTCGGGATGTCCTGTGGTTCCATCCCTTCCGCCTCTTCCTGAGGATTCATTTCTAGATCGTCCATCGTTATCTCCAGCGGTGAGGCTTCCGCATCTTCTGCTGGAGGATTAACGTCCGGCTCCTCTGCTAACAGTGCAGCTGCCAGCCAGTCCTGGTCTTTTTCAAGGCTTGTGGATGAATGCTTTGTTGTCCACAATATGGATCCAGCATAGGCAGTCGTTGAGATGGATCCGGTATAGACAGTGGTTGATATGATCAAGCAGAGGATGACACATAATACTTTCATAAATCCCTTCATCACCTTTGTGGTCATCCGTAAGCGTCGGAGCGTCCCTGCTACTATAAATCTGCCCCTATCTTTTCAAGATCATTGATTTCTTCGCGCTTCATTTATATCCAACTTTTAATCTGAAGTAGTCAATGCTGAAGGGAACCAGAAACCGATGACCTTGAAACGCTCAGGTTCGTGATGGGCAAACAAACGGTTGTACACCTGTAGACTCTTTTGAAGTCTTTTCCCTTAGTAAGATATCCAGCTCGCCGGAACCCTTACACTTCCATTACTGATAGGTAATTATCGACAAAAATGTCATGAAAATGAAATCATCCTCGTTTTTACCCCTACCTTGCACATTTTTCATCAAAAGCCGTGTTTTTCAATGACATTATTTTACAGAATAAAAGCGGTTTTGCTTGAACTGTGTATATCGGAATTACTCATAAAAGCCTTGAAAACACTATGTTTCGAGACTTCATCTGACTATAACGATACCCCGGATTACTGAAAAAATAATTGCGTGGTAGTCACCCGAAAATGGATGAAAGCAGGGAGATTCTCTCCAATTATCGAGTACATTTTGACTGTTTGATCTGACACTATCCCTTAAGCCTCAAATAGCCAAGTCCGTACACGATACTCGGTACCAGACTGGCAAGCCATAGTCCAACCCTAATTGCACAGCTTTTCCACTTGTATTCTTTGTGCCTCGCAGTTCTCACTATCATGCAAGCCACAACATACAAACCGTATATAGCCAAAAGCAAGAGTCCAATCGCTATTCCCATTCCTGAGAAGAGGCAACAGCTAACGCCCACGACAATCAGCAGTATCCAGTCTCTGATTGGCCCTTCAGCTTGTGGATTAGTTTGTTGTACTCGCAGGATGATTGCAAGAATCGCCGGTATCATCACCGCTGCCACAACAGCTTTCCCCTGCCAGATCCGCGTCAGCGTGAACACGGATTGCGTATACACATTCCCGGCCATAAAGAGGTTGATAACGCTCACCATAAGGAGGAAGATGCCACGCTCATGGGCCTTGCTCTTGCCGCCCTTCTCATCCGCAAACAGCTGGCAACCGATCTCATAGTAAGCGCTGTAACTCAATCCAAGCAGTATTGGAGGATAGACAGTGTGAGCGATCACAACGGCCCTGATGCCCGTCGTACGGCTCAGCCATGCCAAATACATCGACCATGAGCTGAATACATCCTTGATCATCTCGCCCACAAACCGACCGATGTACTCGCCTGTTGCGGGATTATTCAGGAGCATGCGGTTCTTGACCAGCGCGTCGTTCGCTTCGGCGATCCATCGCGCATCGTCCTCGTCCAGGTGCATCCCGAAGATGTACACGCACATCTGTCCCGCGATGACCAGAAGGGCGATGATCAGGAATGGGGAAAGCCATCTCCTCCGGCTTCCAGTCCTGTACTTTCTGGTCCCGGCTCCTGATTGCAACGCCCACACGCCACATCCGATCAGTATGACCACGACCGCGGTGTATATCCAAAACAGCGTGTTGAACGTGGTCCTGAAATAAATACACGGAACCGCAATCACCTGGAAGGTTGCCCAGAGGAGCAACTGCCCACACAGATAAATGAAGCTGGGCGACCTATGCTTGAACAAGCTTCCGACAAAATAAGGCAGAGCAAAAACGATGATACCGAGAATACCCTTGAGGACTGTCGTTGTTGCTCACCTCGCAATTAATACTCATAACCTTGTATAGTCGCCGTGCTTATACATATCCGTGTCGGTCGAGTATCCAGCAATTTAAACCCTTCAATTTGTTTTCAACCAGAAAGCCATGAGCCCTTTCAGTTCAGTTCAATGCTAAACGGCGCATCGCTCATCCTATGAATCGGTATCCCCTTCTCTTCACACCATCTGACCAATACCCCGTGTTTATCCGCATAATCCGGACTATTCAACAGATCATCGGTCGCATCAATGAACATCTCTTTCGGCCTGATTGCTTCATAGACCTCCATCGGGACTTGCCACCCGTGATGTCCTGCCTGAACATACTCTGCATGGAGTGCTTCCCCACCATACTTCTCCAGGATATAGGGAGATAAGAAAGACACATCTCCGAAGAAGAGCACTGATGTGTTATCGCTCGTCACTTTAAACATCAACGAGCAATTGTTTGCTGGTTCTGAACAGGTTACCTCCTCATCCCAGGCGTTGTATACCGTGAAACCAAGGCTCCCGATTTCAAACGCATCCCCGCGATGAAGCGGAACGATGTTCTCCGCGTTTTGGGTCAGTTCCAGAAATGCTTGAAATATCTCAGGGCGATCCCATGGATTGATATTCGGTTCATACTCTTCCCACGTCAGAGGCGTGATGTAGATCGTTCCAATCCTGTCTTTGTAATCTGGGTATAACTCATTGAACGCACCACAATGATCCGCGTGATAATGAGTCAGAATCCAGTCGTCGACCCTGCCACCGTGGGCATCGATGATCTGACGAACGTATTCTGCGTTCTCTGGTAAGCCGCCGTCAATGAGAATAAGCGTACCATCAGCAGCGTTGTCGATCGAATAAAACATACCGACAGAACCACCGGCATAATACTGGGTAAGGGTCCAGGCATCGGTTGTTTCTGCATGGCAAGTCATCAGGGCGGCTGACAGCAAGGAAAAACAC
>ONRQ01000084.1 GCA_900320285.1 uncultured Eubacteriales bacterium | reverse complement strand
CAAACAACAATGTTTGCTAATGAGAAAACACATTACGGGTACATTATACGCCCCTTTACACATCGCTACAAAAACGCTTAAAAACATGTTTGTGTCAAGTAATCGTTGGCAGGATTCCTGCAATCTTTAAAAAGTCGTCGTTTCAGCTCCTCTCCAGGTCAACTTCCGCTCGTATGAAACAGGGCTCGCGGAAGTTCTCGATCGTATGAGTTCCTCGCCGGAGGGCAGGCCAGCAGCGTGTATCCCGCTGCTGACGCAGAAGAGGATGCTCCGTGTCGCGCCGTCAAGGATCATGACCGCTACGCGGCGCCGCTGGCGTCCTTGACTCTGCTCCCGCTCCCATTCTCAGTCCATACTCTATCGTTATCCCTCAGTCTGATCGTTAGTCGTAGAGGCTGTGGGAACTGTGGGTAACCGCTTTGCCTTAGTTTTCGGCGGGCTGTGCATGGTCCGCTGCGGTTATCCACGGTTTCCATGGCCTAAAAGATCATTCGCTTGAATACCTGCACTGTCCTTGGATTTGATGAATCCAAGATCGGCAGATGCACGTTGAATGTGTCGTAATATCTGTTGTTGCCTTCTGCTTCCACCAATGGCACTTTCGCAGCACTTAGTGGCTTGCTGAGCTTTTCTTTCAATGGCTCTGTCCATACTACGCCGTCAGTGTAGCGGTCAACCGCATCCATAAGGTCCTTGTTCTCTCTGTAATAGAGTAGTCTGACCATATTGGCTGCGCTCTTCTCTGCCCAGCGCTTTCTCTTACCTTTCATCCTAAGAGTGATCACTGTGCAGTTCTGGTTTTCCTGTACTCCCATATTCTTGTACAGGATACCTTCAGGTGGCTCCGGGATGTGCATGTCTCTTGCTTTGTATCTTGCGAGCTCGTCCTTATGGTCTTCAAGAAAATCCGCAAGTTCTTCTGCTGCATTTTCCTCAGGAGTATTTTCCTTAGTCGAGATGCTGTCGAAGTACATCCTTGCATATTCGATCAATTCGTCGATCTTATCCTCCCTAAGGAGTCTCAGCATATCTGCTTTTGCCTCATCATGGGATGTCTTCTGCCGGATCAGCCTCACAGCATGGAATCTGTCATACTGCTGCAGCGCTCCTGCATCATATTCATCGTGGATCCAGCTGCCGCCATCACCGTTCAATATCCTGAGTCCTATCTTTTCCGGATCGTAGATCGACTGGATCTTTGCCTCCCATTTCTCATGAAAGCTTTCACTTCTCTCTACTCCGGCTACCACGGTCTTTTCCGCAAGTGTGCTCCTTTTGCCGGCGGTGTCTTTCCAGCCCTCGTACATGGTACCAACTTTTACTTCCATGCCGGGTGCTTTCCGTCCGCTTTCCTGGGCCTTTAACCAGACCCCGTCCATTTCCTCGAACAGTATTGGAGTTTCTTTGTTGCCTCGGGTCTGTTCGTTATGAAATTCCTTTACGAGCAGTTTCTCTTCCTTCGCCAGCTTCTCTCCGATCGCCTGGACCACATTCCATGCTCCCGCGTGACTTATTACCTGTCCTGTCGTATTGCTCACATGAGATGCTGCCTTCCTAAACGGCACATCCGTTGCTGCTTCTGCGATCTTCTCTGCAAGGTTTGTTGAGATAAGGCCGATCGTGTCCATACCGAGTTCTTTATCCAGAAGGTAGACTGCGGCATTCTTTCCTTTGTCGGTCCTGGCGATGTATACATGTCTTGAGTATTCGACTTCTCCGTAGACTGTCTTGATCGTTGTCTTACGGAGGCCTTTATCCCTGTACTCAGACCTATCTCTGGTTTCGTGCAGCTCTTCATCCAGCATCTTCAGGATAGCAGCCGTATCTTCTCTGGCCATTTTGCAATGTGCTGCATAAATTTCTTTCTCAATTTCCTTGAACGAAACCTTATCCTTGCATACAATACTCATAGACATACCGCAATCTCCTTAAATGTTTTTGTCGTTATTAACATCTTAAAGATTTGCAGTATGCTTGGGAAGTTCCTGCTTCCCATTTTTTATTTTTTGTCCGTTTCTGCCAACGGAAACTTTACACTAACGCCGAGGCAGAGGATGCAATGAAAAAGCGGCCGTCAATGGCCGCCTGAATTGCAATTCTTATTGCGTAATTATGCCTCGAGAGCTTCGTTAAGAGCGT
>ONRQ01000069.1 GCA_900320285.1 uncultured Eubacteriales bacterium | reverse complement strand
GGACTCGAATTTCCGAAGTACAACAGTGACGGCACCTTCAGAGTAATCGACAGGAGCCCGAAATGGAACAAGTTAAGGTCAAGCACAGAATTGAAGGAGATGTATATCGTAAGGTATGCTGACGACTTCAAAATATTCTGCAGAGACTACGAAACCGCAAAGAAAGTAATGTTCGCAACGTCCAAGTGGTTAAAGGAGAAACTACACCTTGAAACAAGCGAGGAAAAATCGGGCATAACGAATCTGCGCAAGAACTACACGACATTTCTGGGCATAAAATTCAAAGTCGTACCAAAGGGCAACAAATGGATAATACGCTCCCACATAGCAGACAAGAGCAAGGAGAAAGTCACACAGAAGCTAAAGCTGGCATGGAAGGATGTCAAAGACCCTGCGAAGCAAAATGAAATAGACGCTAACATCACAAGATATAACTCGATTGTAATGGGCGTCCATGAATACTACTGCATGGCAACCATGGTATCCGGATTGAAAAAGAAGGAGAGATTGAGAGTAAGCCACTAAAAGCGAAGTACGGCAAATCCAAACAACTGCGGTGGATAAAAGGGCGAGTGATACTGCCAATAGGATACGTGCAGTATGAATATCCGCGCTACAAACGAAGGGAAGTCAATAAATACCTGCGGAAGGAATCTGACTGGGCGAATATGGTCAGCTTTGAGGTTATGAAGCACTTTGTAGAGGACAGGGAAAACTATCCAACGCTTGAAATGGCGGATAATGCGCTGTCGCGGTATATTGCACAGCGCGGCAAGTGTGCAGTAACGCACAACCCTCTTGCTCTCAATAATATGAGGTGCATACACATCAAGCCTGTTGAGGGTGTCAGAAATGACACCTACGCAAATCTGATTATCTTGGAAAAGGGAATAGCCAATCTCGTTATGACAGATAGCGAGAGAAGAATAGAGGCAATCCTGAAGCGTTACAGTTTCAAGAAGGACGCAAGGGATAAAATCAATACTCTGAGAGCCCATAGAGGGCTCGAACCAATACAATTCAAGACCACGTAAGCATAAAGAAATAGCGCTATCGGGGGAACGCCGTATGATGGGAAACTATCACGTACGGTGTGGAGTGGGGGAAAAGCCCGAGATGGCAACATCAGAGGCTTACCTATCACTATTTTCATTGCCGACGGACTTTGATAAGATCCTTTCGGTAATGAGATCGAGAGGAGTATCTGTCAGTATCATCCTGCAGAACCTGGCCCAGCTCAAGGCACTGTTTGAGAAGCAGTGGGAGTCGATCGTCGGCAACTGCGATGAATTTGTCTACCTGGGCGGTAACGAAAAGGAAACTCACAAGTATGTCTCGGAGCTGCTTGGCAAGGAAACGATAGACACCAATACCTACGGGAAGAGCACCGGCAGAAACGGCAACTACTCAACTAATTACCAGAATACAGGAAGGGAGCTTATGACTCCTGATGAGGTGCGCATGCTGGATAACAGATATGCGCTTCTTTTTATTAGAGGCGAGCGGCCAGTCATGGATCTGAAATATGACATCATGAAGCACCCGGCAGTTGGCTTGACTGCAGACGGAGGCGCGGAACCATATATACACGGTCAGCCAAAGGATGCAGCATTCACGCTGAGCCTCACCTTCGATCCGGATGACATAGCATTTGCCAACGGCATAAAAGATGTGATCGAGATACCTGAGGGTGATTATGTGCTTCTGTCGGAAGAAGATGTCGAGAAAGAAGTAAAACAAATGGAAGAAGCGGAACAAAAGGAGAAAACATATGACGGAAAAAAAGAACAAATTGATTGATCTTAAAGGTGCGAACAGCACCATGAAGCTTGGCTTCGCAATTTATGCGGCTATGGTGGTGGCGTTCGTGTTTGGTGCGTGCATGTGTTATGCCGCAGGTGATCCGATCAGCACGGTCAATAAACTGTCGGAATTCATATTCAGTCTGATCAGGGCCATTGGGCTCATTCTGCTCGGGCTCGGGATTATGCAGGTAGGACTTTCACTCAAGTCTCATGACCCATCACAGAGAGCGAATGGATTTCTGACTGTAGCAGGCGGTATCATCATCACTTTCACCAAAGAGATACTCAACATGATCGTCGGTTAATGACAGGGAGAAGGTGAGAATTATGATGGAGAAACTGAAAAAGACAGCCGTACTGCTCGGCGGAGTGATGCTTATCCTCCTGATAATCGTCTGGGGGATAAAGCATAATATGAAGCCTGTCGATGTGCAGCCGGAGCCGGATGTTGAAACAGGAGTCGTTACTGAAGAGCAGGAAGAGACTAATGAGGCAAGCGCTGATTATGACATCGCTTCTGGGCTGAAGCTGAAGGATAAGGATGGCGTGAAGACGCTGAGTACTGATCATTTCACAATGACTCTTACTCATGGAAAAAGCTGGGACGCTAAAGTCAACAGCAAGAATTCGATCACTATCTATAATACGGCTCTTTATGAAGCGAATCGCGGAGGAAAGCTTGTGACCATCCTTGCCTATGATGCGGATGACGAGAGCTATGATGTTCTTCCGGAATACAACGTCATAGGAGTAAGCGGCTGCAAGGTATATATAGCCGCATATCCAACAGACATGCAGTATGACAGCAGCGATAAGAAAGCAGTTGCAAACTATCTGGCAGTATTCGAGGAAGTCAGCAGACTCATGGAGGATGCTCCTGACTGTCCGCTGACTTTCAGGTAAGCGAGGCAATTATGAATGCACAAAAGGTTAAGAATGTAGACGGCAAGGTCGGCGAAGGAGTGAAGTTCGAGAGGATCAGAAGGATCACCGGTTACCTCGTCGGCACTATAAACCGTTTCAACGATGCTAAGGCCGCAGAGGTCAAAGAAAGAGTGAAGCATGGAATTGGATAAATAGAGATAAGGAGGTGAATGACATTGGACAGTGACAACTGGGTAGTGCAGAATCTTGAGAATGCACTAAACACATGGAACACGAAGATGGCAGAAGTATGGTCGCTGCTGACCATGTCGCCTCAGAATTTCAAAGGCGGAGGCATCTGGCATGTCATCCTTCAGATCAACGGAGCAGTAAAAGGCATAGGCCTGGCGCTGCTCGTTTTGTTTTTTCTGATTGGTGTAGTCAAAACATGCGGAAGCCTGACAGATGTGAAGCGCCCGGAGCACGCTCTTAAGCTGTTCATCAGATTTGCTATTGCAAAAGGTGTCGTCACATACGGACTTGACCTGATGATGGCACTCTTCGACATAGCCCAGGGTGCTATGAGGACGATCATGAGTGCGTCAGGTGTCGGGTCAGCAACGAAGACGACCTTGCCGAAAGCGATGGTCGATGCCATTGAGGACTGCGGCTTTTTTGAGAGCATCCCGCTCTGGGCGGTGACTCTCATAGGAAGCCTTTTCATAACGGTCCTGTCGTTCATCATCATACTCACGGTGTACGGCAGGTTCTTCCGTCTGTATATGTACACTGCTATCGCACCTATCCCGCTTTCAACCTTTGCAGGTCAGCCTACGCAGAATATCGGCGTGAGCTTCCTAAAGAGCTATGCGGGAGTGTGTCTTGAAGGCGCGATCATAGTGCTTGCTTGCATAATATTCAGCAAATTTGCAGCCAGTCCGCCTGTAGTTGACAAGGATGCAGCTGCCGCGACGATGGTATGGAAGTATGTCGGCGAGCTTGCGTTCAACATGCTGGTGCTCGTGGGCATGGTCAAGATGAGCGATCACCTGGTCAAAGAGATGTTAGCACTCTAGGAAGGAGGAAGTATGGAAGTTATTACTAATGGAAGAGCCGGGATCCCGG
>ONRQ01000072.1 GCA_900320285.1 uncultured Eubacteriales bacterium | reverse complement strand
AGAAAACAAGGCGCTGGCCATGAGAAAATAAAAAAAAGAACGCACCCATTTCCAATTAGGGCCTGGAAGGGTTGCAATCAGTTAACAAATTAGACTCTAATTAATGCCTAATTGGCTTGCAATTAATGCCTAATTGCAACGTAATTAAGGCCTAATTAGAGTCTAATTAATGATGAATTAGAAAAATCCACCAAATGATTTGAGACTTATCCCAAACGCAACGTCATTGCCGGGAGTTCATATTGCAGGCGAAACCTGCGAAAGCCGAATCACTGATTCTGCGGCTGTCCGCCACGCGGACCTCTCATGCCGCCTCGCATGCCGCCACGACCACGGTTCTGCTGCTCGTCGTCCTGGAACTTCTTATACTGCTCTTCGGTCATGATTTTCTTCAGTTCAGCACCATAAGCCTCACGATTCTTGCGCATCTGCTCCATCTGCTGCTTCATCTGTGCTCTCTGCTCCTCGCTCATCTCAGGACGCTTGCCCTCACGGCTGGGAGCATTGCCGCCAGCCTCAGGACGCTGTCCGGGACGCATGCCATGACCCATGCCATGACCGCCATGTCCACCACGGCGCATGCCCATGCCGGGACCACCCAGCTTGTCGGCATACTCAGTGTTCAACTTCTGCAATTTCTCTTTCTGCTTATCATTCAGACCGTAGCGGTTGACCATCATATCGGTGCGACGCTGAATCATTTCGGTCTTGTTAGGCATACGCTTGTCGTTATCCTTCTTCTGCTCATCCTGAGCTATGGCTGCACCGCCCATCATCGCTCCCATGATGCCGGAGCCTGTTGTCGCTGCCGACAGTCCGAGCGCTCTTAAGTGCTCGTCCATCGACTGACCTGTGATGAGCCAGCCGATCAGAAGGAACATGGTGGTGAGATACTGCTTTGCATCAGTAAAGACATAGCCGTTGGTCTGCGCTTGTTCCAGTATCTTGTACCAGGCTCCGACAAACGTGCCAAGGAACAGCAGGTTGAAGCACATAAGTATGTACTGGCTCACGATCATGTGGCACCAGTTCTTGAATATGTTCGAGGTCTTGCTTATAAGAGTCGAAAACGCCAGCGGTGCGGTTATATACATGACGCCGATAAGGATGTATCGGATGTATACTTCAACGACCAGTTTGAAAAAGCATATGATCAGGGCGCAGCCTATGACTGCTTCCAGGATCACAAGACCGATGCTCGGGTCTGTGCTTCCGTTAATAAGATGGTCGCCTCCGAAGAAGTTGAAGACGCTGTTATCTGCTGCGTTTCTTATTGCTTCTGTAGCTGAATTCGGCCTCAGGTCGATATCCACTCTTGGATTGGCAGGCGTTGCATTCGATACCGACTCCCGGGCGGATTCCGCATCCTCCGTGCTCGGTATCCATGAGCCTGACATGTAATCTGCGGCAGCTCCCGTATATACATTGACGAAGAGTGTGTATACTCCGTTGAAAGCTTTGGTCATAAACTCGAATGTGTCGTAAGCGAATACCGTTCCGAGCCCTGCGAAAATCGTCCTGACCGCTATCACTCCCGGTTCTTCCGACTGTGTGAAAGGCCCGCCCATCGCCTGATAGAGCTTCAGAATGGAGCACATGATGACAAGAAACATGCTGAGAACGAGGATCGAGGACATAAAGCCTTTTACGATCGATCCGAAAATCAGCCCGAAGTCGGACGTCTCGTCCCATACCTCAAGCTTGAAGCCTGTCACGAGGTTTATTGAAAAAATAAGTATGTCGTTCAGCGCTTCCAGTATTACGTTGGCGATTCCGTCCATTATCCATTTCATAGGTACTGTTCTCCTTCTTGGCCGGTATTCTGTCTGCGGTCATGACCTCTTCTGAATGCTGAGGGTTTTCCGTATGTTATATGCTTTTTTCGGTTGTTATGCGTGAATCGTTTATATTATGTGGCCTTTTCTGCTCTTCATCTCTTCTTTCAAATGCAAAAAAATACTCTGTTTTTTTCTGGATTTGCTGAAGCTCTGAAGATCACAGCGGCTTTTGCGCATGACATTCAGAGCTTCTGGAAAGGATGAAAAACGGTTATATTATTGGCTGCGGATCAATTGCCCGGCAGTGTGCCGTAGCTTCCCGCGTTTGTCTTGATGAATGCGAATATGCCGCCGAGCAGCATTATTACTATATAGCTCACAAGGATCCTTTTCAGCCATTCCAGCGGTGTCCTTGCTCCGTTGGCTGTCGGGGATATGGTGATCCAGATCAGGCAGATGATAGCTGCAAGCCCGGCGATGAATGTCACGTATCCGAACAGTTTTCCGTAATATGTGCTTGCAAGGTTTCCTGCTGTGTCTATAATGTCCCCGCTCGCATAGCTGAACATTATGCCGAAGAGCATGATCATTGAAATTACCGCTGAGAATATTATGAATATCCTGTCTGTTCTGTTCAGGCATGTGGCATCACCCGACGCCAGCCTGCAGGTGAATCCTGTCAGCTCAGTCTTCACCATCTTCGTTCTATCCTTGATTCTGTCGATCATCATTAGTTCCCTCCTTCTCTATTTTCAGTCCAGATCGAGTACACTGAAATCTTCCGCTTCTTTGCTGTTCGGATCCACCCAGGTGATGAGACCGTAGAACTGATGTGTCGCTCTCTTCTTCTCGGTGATCCTGATCTTCACTTCACTTCCTATTTTCGGCATGTGACCGCCCTTTCCTATCGCAGGGCCGAGGTCTGCCAGCGAGACTACCTGATCACGGATCTTGACGTAGTAGATCACTTTGCCCGAATCAGGATACTTGTGGATGTTGACTATCTCACCGTATCGCGTGTCGTTTTCATGATACTGGTCGAAGTATGTGATCTGCGGGTTCTCATATGCGTCTTTTATGGAAGCGGTGCATGATACCGGGAAGGTGAATCGCGAGGTGTCTCTCGGGACATCCTCTCTCTTTATATTCGTTACTCTCACCTTCGTCTTCGTACCTGCCTTGTACTTGAGATTTCCGTCCGCATCGCGGATCGAGTTTGCTCTGGCCTCGTAGAGATGGGATATGTCCCTGATGTCCA
>ONRQ01000078.1 GCA_900320285.1 uncultured Eubacteriales bacterium | reverse complement strand
CTAAGCATGATCATGACAGAAAAACCGGAGACGGAAGTGAAGCAGGAAACAGCTATTGAGGTCAGGAGTCCTGATGAACTCAGAGAGCTCATCAACGAGATCCCTGAGGGAACGGTTTATTCCATAGATATGGGGGTGATCAGAGTTGGGCAGGAGACCTAATGACGAAAAAATCGAAGTGGTCAATATCCGCATGGTGAAGGAGCCATCACTGTACAGCACAGAAAAGATCCGTTCACCCGAAGATGTTCTGAGGGTAATAGCAAAGGAACTCGCAACGTATGACAGAGAAGTTTTCGCAGTGCTTAACCTCAAGACCAACGGACAGCCGATCAATCTGAACATATGCAGCGTGGGTACTCTTGACGCTTCAGTAGTAAGCCCAAGGGAGGTCTTTAAGTCGACGATCCTTTCAAATTCTGCCGCATTCGTGGCGGTCCACAATCATCCGTCTGGATCGTTGAATCCGAGTCGGGAAGACAAGGATGTGACCAAGCGGCTGCTTAGCTGCTCAGAACTCCTCGGGGTTAAAATGCTTGATCATATTATAGTGGCCGGAGAGACCGGTGACATCTACAGCTTCAAGAGTGAAGGACTGCTGGATCAGCTGAGACCGCCACGGGCAGCATGGGAGAGGTAAAGGAAGGAGAAACACAGTATGACGGAATTTGAGGGAAAGACATTTTCAGAAGGAACAGTCGAATACACCATACACGAGCATTTAGCTGTATTGGATCGATATGAGGGCAGGGAAGTCCCCTGGGCAAAGGAGCTCAATATAGTATCGTGGAACGGCGGTGAGCCTAAGATCGATATACGAGACTGGTCTGAATCACACGAGAGGATGAGTCGCGGGATTACACTTACGGAGGAACAGGCCGAGAAGATGACTATGGCGCTGGTACAGAGATACCGCGCCAGAGCCGAGCACAACCTGAACAAACCGGATAGAGCCTCATTTGAGCGGTGAACAGATTCTTTCAAACGTACACAACCAGCGGCGCACAGTATGATAAAATTACTGTGCACGCCGCATTACATAGAGACAGGTCTGGACTCTGTGACAGGGTATATAAGGAGAAGCACCCATGAGCAATTCAGATAATCCCAAAAGAGGTGCATATTTTCAAAAGCAGGTCATGGGATGGTTTCAAAGGGAATATGGTGCCGAGTTTGAACTCGAAAAGAAGATCCCTATCGGAAACCCGGCGAAGGATCATAAATTTGATATCGTAGATGTTGCCGGAACAATCGCAATCGAGTGTAAGCGATATACTTGGACCGAGACAGGAAATGTCCCGAGTGCGAAGATGGGATTTACAAATGAGGCTGCTTTCTATCTGACCTTTCTTCCGAACAGTTATGAAAAGTACATCGTGATGCTAAAGTCTCATCATCCGAAAAGAAGTGAGAGTCTGGCGGAGTACTATTTCAGAACGAATCATCATTTGCTGGGGAAAATAATAGTCGCGGAGTATGATCCCGATCAGAATGAACTTCGCATAGTCGGACAGAATGATTTCATTAAGGATGGCAACTATCTGGAGGTCATTCGTGACTACCTTGAAGCTAAAGGCCTCAGTTATAATACATCCCTGACAGTAGAAATCGAGAAACGGAAAGCAGGAAAGCACTATGCAATACAGGATCACATCCGTGGCATGGTTTATTCTATGCTCACCAATCAGACTAAGTGGTACCGTGTAGAGCCTCATCTGCCGGAGATAGATAAGTTGTTTTATGAGTATGATCCTGAGAAAACTCTTGCTGCAGAGCCAGGATATTTCTGCCAGGGTATTCTGGATATGAAGTGCGGCAATATGAGCATAAAAGCCCAGATGGAGGCACTCCCTGATAACATCCGTACCTTCAATCGAATAGAAGAAGAATTCGGCAGTATTGATGCTTTCATAACATCAGAGCCACCAGCGGTTATTGTTGAGAAACTCTCAAACGGATCATCGTCATATAAGATGAAGATGCTCGGCGAAGCATTGGCTTGGGAGTACTTGAGAAATGTTGGTATTGACGGTGCAAAGCCTGACACCCATTTACGCAGATTTCTCGGTGCTGATCGCATGGGAACAGGAAAACACTCACCGGCAACTGCATGTGAGGTTAACGCCCAGGTGGCAAGACTGTCTGAGCAGACAGGTTTATCAAAAGTTGAGATCGATAATCTGATTTGGAGCTTCTGTGCAGATGGATTTGGTGAAATCTGCACGGCCACACCACATTGCAACCGTTGCCCAATCAGTGATTGGTGTAAAGGATGCTATCAATGGGGATACTCATTGCAGTGAAGGTGCTGAGATGAAGGTAATACTGAGCAGAAAAGGATTTGATTCGGCAAACGGAGGTATTGTCAGTCCCATATTTGAGGACGGGGCAATGATTTCGATGCCGATTCCAGCGTCAGAAGACTTCTATACTTACGATGATCTGTGCTATTGCGATTCTACTTACCGGGATATTATTGACGATCTGAAGTACAAGGGCAGCACATATCACTGTCATGTTGATCCGGATATCCGGGA
>ONRQ01000083.1 GCA_900320285.1 uncultured Eubacteriales bacterium | reverse complement strand
CTTACAACTATGCTTCCGGAAACTTTAAGAGAATGCGCAGTATATTCACCGCTTCCCGGATCGCAGGTCTGGCTGTCTCCGTTCTCAGTATCATTCTGTACAGAAGCTTTGCCTCTCAGATCATAGGTGACTTCATTCCGGAAGAAAGAACCGTTCTCCTGGGGACAGCGTTTCTCAAAGCCAGATGTTTCGCAGCACCTTTCATGTTTCTCAGTTTTAATATGGTTCATTTTATGCAGGCAGTTGACAGAGGCGGTGTATCCTTCCGGCTTTGTGTTATCCGGCAGATCTTTCTGAACATTCCTTTTCTGTTTGTTTTGAACCGCCTGTTCGGAATGTCGGGCATCGTATGGACTCAGGTGACAGCCGATATTTTCAATGTGGTCGTTTCGTATATTATTTACGATAAAATAATCCGTCAGATTGTCAATTTTCGTGATTCTCCATAACCTTTTCCTTTACATATACTGTCTCAGAGATTAAAATGTACATTAAATATCAAAGAAAAGTCCTGACTTAAGCATAGTAGCATCTTTTGTAACTGTTCAAGTATTTGTCTTCTCAGGTTCAGGGTGGTCCTATGTCAAGATTTAGTACAAATTAAATTGAGAGATTTTGAGCCTCTTCAGACTTGCTGAGAACTGTAGATTCTGGGCTCTGCCCAGACCCGTCCCTCGTCGGGAAGGCAGGGAAAGGAACGTGGTTCCTTTCTGCCAAACAGGATATTCCGTGTCGCTTCATCAAGGGCTGCCCGGCCTTCGGCCAGCGTACTGTCCCTTGACTCCGCTCCCGCTCCCTAAGCAACAGGCGGGAGAGAGTTGTAAAGCCGCTCGAATTGATCGGGCGACATGTAATCACAATGACTATGGATCCTGACTGTATTATAAAAGGTTTCGATGTATTCAAAGACCAGGGCATGTGCATGCTGCAAGTTCAGGATCCTGAAACGGTCAAGCCACTCCCGCTTGATCAATGAATGGAAAGATTCGATGCAGGCATTATCATAAGGATAGCCTTTATGACTGTAACTGAGCTGGTATTTCTCCGTGGCCTGACGGTAGGCTTTAGAAACATACTGGCTTCCTCTGTCACTATGCAAAATTAATGGCAGTTCGGTATTTCGTCTGGCTTTTGCTTTGTTTACAGTATCTACTACACAGGATACCTCCATTGAGTCAGTAATAGTCCAGGCTATGATCTTGCGTGAGTAAAGATCCATAATGCTGGTCAGATAAACAAAGCCATCGTAAGTCCATATATAGGTGATATCTGTGCACCACACAGCATTCGGACGATCAGGATTGAACTGCTCATCGAGCACGTTGTGCAGTTCTTTGCTGAAGTCGGAGTCGATGGTGGTAGCGATCCAGGGCTTGATCCACTGGGCACGGATGCCCATTTGCCGCATATATTTGCCGACAGTCCGTTCAGCAATGCGTTCACCGGCTTTACGAAGTTCTTCAGTGATCTTCGGAGCACCATAATTCTGCTTTGAATCATCATAGATCCGCTGGATATCCTTCTTGACAGCTTCCCTGCGCTGTTCTGTGGCAGATGGCTTGTGATTCAGGAATGATCTATAGCCGGACCGTGAAACGCCTAAGTGTTTGAGCATTCCGGAGATGGAGACCCGGCGTCGGGTAACTTTTGAAGCCTCCACCTTGGCAGCTACTTCTGTATAGATAGCAGTTGTCAGTCGTTTCCCAGAATGCTGATGGCTTTTTTTAAGACATCGAGAGCGTCCTGGGCATCACGGAGTTCACGCCTGAGACGGGCGATCTCCTTCTGTTCATCAGAGGCGTAATTGCCAGAGCCGCGATACGGCATATCTCCGTCGGACTCTTTATACTGGGTTTCCCAGCGGGCAAGAGTGCTGGTGCTGATTCCAAGGTTCTTACAGCATTCTTCCTTTGTGAGGTCAGGATGCTCCTGAACATACTTGATGGTATCAAGCTTGAACTGTTTGTCATGGCGTGGCTGCTTACGTGACATGGTGAGATCCTCCTTTGATCTGTTGATATTATACACATGCCTGAGGAGAAATCTCAATTTAACTTGAACTATTTATATGCTAATACCACAAAGACCCTGGTAGAAGCTGCACAGGGAAGCGTCGGATTATCCGGAGGAGAAGCTGCAAGGCTGGAGATCTGGTTTCTGATCAATGATTATCAG
>ONRQ01000081.1 GCA_900320285.1 uncultured Eubacteriales bacterium | reverse complement strand
AGTTCCAGATACAGTACATGGCCCTTTTCGTGCTTTCTCAGGAAGTGCGCATAGTTCGCCGAAGCCTCATGCCAGCCTTCGTCTTCAACAAAACTCATGTCTGCCCTCAGATTGGTCGTTACATTGCTCCCGTCATCCGGGCACTTCGGGATCAGGTCAGATGGTATCCTCATCAGCAGTCTGCGGTCTGCAGGGACACAGAACACACCGTTTTCATCCTTTATGAATCCCTGAGCCTCCATCGCTTTCATTACCCACTCTTCATTGTCGTAGGTTTTCTGATTGGATGTCCTTACACTCTGGAACAGTCCATAGTCTCCCTGAGTGTAAAACAGCCTCGCCTTATCGAAACCTGCTCTCTGAAACTGATGGTCTACATTCGTCGTGATTACAAAATAGTCTTTGTCTTTTACCAGTTCAAGAAGCTGTCTGTAAACAGGCTTTGGAGCATCGATATAGCGGTTGAAGTATATATGCCTGGCCCACCACGCCCAGAATGTTTCCGCATCAGGGAACGGATAGAATCCACCGGAGTACATGTCCGTTATTCCGAACTTGCGGGCAAAATCAAAGAAGTATATGTCGAAGCGTTCCCCGCTGTATGTAAAGCCTGCAGAGGTCGAGAGTCCGGCTCCTGCTCCGATGATGATAGCGTCTGCTGTGTCGATTTCTTCTTTAAGTCTAGCTATTTCAGATTCCCTGTCACCGCTGCCGTAGTAAACGCCGCTGCGGAATCTGCTTACTCCTGCAGAGCCTTTTCTTATACTCTCAAGATAGCCATTCGGTTTGATATTTGTTATCAGTTTCATAGTATCACCTTCTATCCACAGCTCCCGCCGGGCATGCATTCATGCAGTTGCCGCAATACAGGCAGTGGCTTGCATGTATATCAAACGGTATGCTATCTGTACTTATACAGTTCTGTGGACAAACTGCCACACAGCTTCCGCATCCGATGCATTTATCATTGATTACATATCCTTCTTTTCTAAGCTCTGTCTCATCATCCCCATCCGTGCCGAAATCAAAAGATGCTCTCTCGATTGGTCTCTTTGAGAGGTCAAACCATTCACCGCTGCCTTTATAAATCTGAAACGCAGTGAGAGCGCGCATCGACTCCTCCGTCGGATAAATGTTTTTCATATAAGGGTTCTTTTCGAACAGCTCAGGGATGAGTTCGTGTCCCAGCTCTCTCACGCTGCCACGTACGGTCAGCGCTTTGCTCGACATAGTGTCCTCACCCTTGAGCGCTGTCAGCGATACAAACGGTTTTGACAACAACCTGTCATACAGGCTTTTGCCCTTAGCCGTCAGGAAGTACAGCGACTCGCCGTCTGTATCCATCATGTCTATGGCAGCAGTAACCGGGAGTCCGGTTTCATCAATCGTAGCCATAATTGTAGTGTGTATCTCATCAACAAGGTATCTGAAGTATTTCTCTGATTCTGACATCGCCATTCTCCTTAGTTGCTGCCTTTCAGTACAGGACTTAACTTCTTATAGACAAGCATAGTTACCGCAGTTATAACAAGCCCTTTGATCACATTAAACGGGAACGCATTATATAATACTACATCCATTTTCGTATGAATGAATGGTATGAATTCGCCGAATGCAGCAATTATCTCCTCCAACGGCATGAACTGCTCAAACATCGGGAGCAGAATGAAGTAATTAGTTACCGCAGCCATGATACCCATAGCTATGCTGCCTGTAACTCCTCCAACGAGGGCCATTCTCTTGGTCTTGTGGTGCTTATAAACCGCACCTGCCGTAAAAACATACGAAGCTCCCATCAGGAAGTTAGCGAGTTCTCCGACCCCACCGGTCGAAGATGTCATCAGTCCGAGCAGGTTTTTGACCAGTTCGACCATTACACCGGTTACCGGGCCGAACGCAAATGCTCCAATCAGGGCTGGGAGATCTGAAAGATCCATGCGTGCAAATGCCGGTGTCAGTGGTACCGGAAATTCCAGAAAAGCCAGCAGATATGCGGCGGCGGCTAGTATTGCAGCCGCTGTGAGTTTTCTTGTTTTGCTTACACTTCTTTCTGTCATCTCTTGTCCTCATTTCGATCAGGACCGGGCTGTTACACCCGGTCCCTCTGTTAGCGATCATTTTATATGTTATGTACTAGCCGATAAGCCATGCAGCCATTTCGTCTGCAGCCTTTAGATCATCTTCCTTCTCCATGATGCTGCCCGGAACATTGGCATCGCCTGCTACATGTGCCTTATAATCTGTGAAACCTGCAGTTGCAAAGCTCTTGATATTGGTTGCGACCATATTCGTGTACACATCTACAGGGCCGAAGCCTGCAAAGAAGTATCCGCCGATTTTCTTGTCCTTACGGCCTGCCATTGAGAAGTCAGGCTGTGTGAAATCCAT
>ONRQ01000082.1 GCA_900320285.1 uncultured Eubacteriales bacterium | reverse complement strand
GTCGCCAACGTAGCATGAAGTTGCGCCCAGGTGTATTATTCCTTTTGCCTTCGGACACTGTACGCCATAGGCATACACATGCGACATCACATCGTGACGTACGACCTTTTCGCGCTCTTCAGCGACTTCGTAATTGATGTCGTCCTTATGCGCCCTCAGTTCGTCCAGCTGTTCGTCCGTAATGTCAAGCCCAAGTTCCTGTTCTGATTCCGCAAGCGCGATCCAGAGTCTTCTCCAGGTCTTGAACTTTTTCTCCTGCGAGAACAGATACTTCATCTCCGCACTCGGATATCTTTCCGAGAATGCGCTTATATAGCTGTCTTTTGCCATTTTTTCTGCCTCCATTAAAGCATTCTTCCACAAATTATAATTATACCATCAGACGCGCGCTTCTTCAACATGACAGACCTGTCCGACGGTGTCAAGTTGTTGTGGAGTTTTTAGTTGACAAACTCCAAAGTGTTTTCTTGATCCTGATCGGGTACGTGGATCGTGATCATCGCTCAGCACCTGTCAAGGGTGAAATGCACGGCTTCGCCGCCCTTGACCGCTGCCTCATCGATGATCTTTCTGCAGGTACGCCGATCAGGACTCAGCCTGCTGCACGGCAGCGTCATACGACTCGCCGCGGCGTAACGTTGCGGCTCACCTGCATACTCTATGCTCTGCCATCTGATACGCGGAGCAGGATCCGTATACGGAAGAGGCGGTCAAGGCTGCGTCAGCACCGCATAGCGGCTCCGGCCTTGACAGACACTTCCGGTACGGATACAATCCCGCGGAAGATGCAGAGCATCTAATGGAGCAGATTCCTGATTGCATGCTGCGTTCCACTGTCCGTATCGAATATCGGGCGTTCATTCTCAAATATACCGTAATCAAACGTTCCTCTCATATTCTCCTCTATAAATCTGTCCGCATACTCTGTATATTTCTCTTCTGTATTCCTTCTGAACACGTCCTTTGTAATCTTTCCGCCGTTCTTGACGAATACTCTTGCACTTGTCAGTTTGCCCAGACATACGTCGCTCCAGCCTAATGGATCTCTGCTGAATCTCTCTGAAAGCACATGGCTGACCTGTGCCTCAGTGCAGCTGCCAGGTACTTCTTCCGCTATCCTTCTCCTGATCTCATCCCAGTTCCTGAACATATATCCTGCAAAATCGCATATCGTTTCTTTCTCTTTACTGATTAGCGGTTCGAGAAGAAGATCCTGTATGAATCTGTCTGCCCTTGCATGATCATCTTTCTCAAGCGCTCCCAGTATCACTATCCTTACGTTCCTTTTCGGCAGTATATTGCTTACCGCCCTGAGCTCCTTGAAAAAGTGATATCCGTCCATGATGTGCTTTGTCTGCGCCAGATCTTCAAGGCCGTTCTTTATCCATTGTCCTCCATCTCCATGAACGTATATCCTCCTGAGATTCTCTATATCATATCTCTTGTCTATATATCCCTCTACACTCCTCCACAGTTCTTTGGTATCGAATCTCTCGTTTACAAAATGCATCGGCTCTACTGTTCGATTGCGTCGCTCAGATTCTTTGACCGTCCCTTCTGTAACTGTCACGAGCGGTACGATCCTGTTCTTCTTCCCACGCTCTTTGTTTGGCTTCTGCATACTGACATGATCTTCATCGGCATATATATGCAGTTCGTCTACTGTTTTGCTCTCCTGATCTACATGATACTCCGGCACTTCCATCCGGATCAGAAGATCGTGTACCTCCTGTCTGCTGACTGCACCTCCTGTTACCAGATCGGCTGACTTCCCATACGATACATCTGTTGCCTCTGTGATCAGCCTGGCGGCTATTGTACCGCCTATTCGCTCATACCTGCTTATTCCAAGTATGTTATCGAGCACAGACGTATGTCTGTCGTGCTTCTTGTCGTAGTAGTAGTCTCTTACGAAATCAAGCATCCCCAGCTCTGTAAACAGCTGCCTGGGCCGATCCTTCTCTTTGATCACCAGACCCATTTCCTTACGGGTATTTTTGTCTTTACGCATCTCCTCGTTCATATGCCTGATGATCTCGCGCATCATCTCTGCTGATGCCTTTCGGCAATCGTCTGAAACCGCTGCTGCCATGGCATCGATATCTGTTATTTCACCGTTCTTTGCCCTTTCCCATATTCTTTCTGCCAATTCTGTTGCAAGCTGTAGTATACTGTTATACATAGAGACCACTCCTTCCGTGATTGTTTTTTGTTCAAATCCATTTTATCACTTTGGAGTTGATCTCTATTTCTATTCTCCTAAAAAAGTCCACAATTACTTTACACTATC
>ONRQ01000087.1:721-2729 GCA_900320285.1 uncultured Eubacteriales bacterium | reverse complement strand
CATGATACTCGGCTCTGACAGTCATACGCGTTACGGAGCGCTCGGAACGATGGGCGTCGGCGAAGGCGGACCGGAACTCGTAAAGCAGCTCCTTAAGAATACGTGGGATATCACGCCTCCTGAAGTGGTCCTATGCTATGTGACCGGCAAGCCAAGGAAAGGCATCGGGCCTCATGACGTGGCTATAGCCCTGGTGAAGGAGACATTCGGTAAGGGACTGGTAAAAAATAAAGTTCTCGAATTTGCCGGCCCGGGTCTTGAATACCTTCCTTATGATTTCAGAAGCGGTATCGATGTAATGACGACAGAGACCACATGCCTTTCGTCCATCTGGGCTACTGATAAGGAAATAGAGAAGTATTACGAGATCCACAAACGTCCGGAATGCTATAAGAAACTTGAGCCGAAGGAAGGCTCGTATTATGACGCGATCATAACCATTGAGCTCGACAGGATGGAAGCGATGATCGCTCTTCCTTTCCATCCTTCAAACGCATACACGATACATGAGTTCCTCGAGAACGCCGATGAGATCCTCGCCGGTGTTGAGGCTGAAGCCGCAAAGAAGTTCCCGAAGGCTCACCTTGACCTGCGTTCAAAGGTTAGCGACAAGGGCGTTCTTGCCGATCAGGGCATCATAGCCGGATGCTCAGGCGGCATATTCGATAACATCGTAGAGGCCGCGGACATCCTTGAAGGAGGAAGCTGCGGTAACGGATACTTTTCTCTTTCAGTATATCCTACAAGCGTACCTACAAGTCTGGCGCTTACAAGAGCCGGCAAGACAGAGGCGCTGCTTGAGGCGGGTGCGGTCATCAAGCCGTCATTCTGCGGTCCGTGCTTCGGAGCAGGAGATGTTCCGGCAAACAACGGCCTCTCGCTCCGTCATACCACCAGGAACTTCCCTAACAGGGAAGGCTCGAAGCCGGGTGAAGGACAGATAAGCGCGGTAGCTCTGATGGATTCGAGGTCCATCGCCGCGACGGCGAGGAACGGCGGATACATCACCGCCGCGACGGATATAGATTACGAGACGGAGCAGGTCCCTTACACGTTCGATAACGAAGTATACAAAAAACGCTGCTACTACGGATTCGGAAAAGCCGATCCTGAGGCGGAACTTATACTCGGACCGAACATCACCGACTGGCCTAAGATGTACGAACTGGCTGACAACATGCTGCTCGAACTCGACGCCGTGATCAGAGACCCTGTCACTACCACGGATGAGCTCATCCCTTCGGGCGAGACCAGCTCATACAGGAGCAATCCGCTCAGGCTCTCGGAATTCGCGCTTTCGCGCCGTGTACCTGAGTATGTCGGACGCTCCAAGGCAGTAGCCGCTGACGAGGCAGCCCGCCGCGCCGGAGAGAAGCCGGAAAAGATGGTCAGGGCACTCGGAGCTGTCGGGGATGCTGAGGAACTGCTGAAGAACACACAGTTCGGGTCCTGCGTATTCGCCAACAAACCCGGCGACGGTTCCGCCCGTGAGCAGGCCGCTTCCTGTCAGAGAGTGCTTGGCGGTTTCGCCAACATTTGCTATGAGTATGCGACCAAGAGATACCGCAGCAACTGCATCAACTGGGGCATACTGCCGTTCACACTTGCAGAGGGAGACGGATTCCCTTATGAAGAGGGCGACTTCGTATTCGTGCCCGGTATCCGCGCCGCCATCGAGAGCGGACAGGAAGAGATCCCTGCAAAGGCTGTACGCAAGGACGGATCAGTCAGCGATCTGACCCTGTATGTCAAGGGTCTCACCGCAGATGAAAAGGAAATCATCCTCAGAGGATGCCTCATGAATTACTATGCGGCACAGAACAAATCTTGCTAATGCTGTGTCAAGAGCTTTTTTGAAAAGCATATAGCAAATCAACGCATACAAACACATCTCCGCAGTTGCGGATTTTTCAGAAAAGTATAATAATGAGTCAGGATCTATTTATACAGCTCCATCGCACGAGCGTAGTAGATCCTGAGAAACTTGTTTACAGCAGCCATTTTGGCA
>ONRQ01000087.1:0-715 GCA_900320285.1 uncultured Eubacteriales bacterium | reverse complement strand
GCCATTTTGGCAACGTTGTACGGTTTCCCTTCCTGTTCTTTTTTCATCATGAAAAGATATACAGGATCGTCTTGAGGTTTTGTCAGTTTAAGGGCCTGCATGACCTCAAAACAAGCCTTTCTGAGAGCCGGATTGCCACGTTTGGATATGTGACGACTCCGGCTTTCAAACTGTCCGGACTGGTAGGGAGGAGCGTCATTTCCAGCGTATGCATTGAGAGCCTTGCCACTATGGAAACGGCGTATGTCACCGATCTCAGCCAGGATGACAGGACCACGTCTCGGCAATGTTTTGCATCTGCAGCATGATCTCATCCGCCGCACGCTGAGAGTCAGACAGGATATCTACACACTGATCCAAAGCGATATCCATGTACTCGCTTTTACTACGCGTAGTGATGCTGGCCTTTGAAAGCTCATAAATAGCGAGCCCCTTTGCTGCAGCATTTCGTTCACCGACTTTACGGGCCAGGGTAGTATAGCTGTTTATGAAACGAGTCTTACCGATCGAGTTGATGTAGTCGAACGAGTGGAAACGCTTTATGAACTGCAAAAGCATGCATTTTTCAGGGTTTCTGCTCTTAAGTGCAAGTATGTGAGTGATTCCGGGCATCGATTCATCAAGCAAATCAATCAACTGGTTCTTGCTCTTTACAACCATAGAGATCCTTTGTCTGTACTGAGATGAGAGGAAGCGCAGATCTTCATATTTCTGA
>ONRQ01000088.1 GCA_900320285.1 uncultured Eubacteriales bacterium | reverse complement strand
CGGTATCTCGATGTTCTCAAAGATATCCGCTCCCTGCTCCATTCCGCAGTCGACAAGTATGTTTTTTCCGCCTATTTCCAGCAGCGTACATGAGCCTGTGACCTCGTGTGTGGCTCCTATAAAAGTGATTTGCATAAAAACCTCCGCAGTTTTGCTCAGATCATGAGCATTAATTGAGACATTCGCGCAAATAACATAATTATCCGTGTAAATTATACTACAAACCTGCATGAAATACGCTGTGTTCACAGCAAAATCACAAATCAAAATATTTTAAAAAATGTTAGCACTCGCTATTGACGAGTGCTAACAAAAATGCTATATTACTGTTGTCAAACGAAAGCGGCACCCTTCCCTCGCATGAGACCTGCAGAGGACGTAGAAAGAAAGCTCTACGGCAAGCATGTAACAGGACTCATGAAGACTGATATCCGCGACAAGGACGGCAATTACGAGCTCGACATCGACCTTCCGGGCTTCAAGAAAGATGAGATCACTCTCACTCTTGACAACGGTTACCTGGTAGTCGGAGCCTGCAAGTCCATGAACGAGGAAGAGAAAGACGACAGCGGCAAACTGCTTCGCAAGGAACGTTACTCAGGCGCAATGCAGAGAAGCTTCTACGTAGGCGAAGGCATCGATGAGAACGATGTCAGGGCAAAATTTGAAGACGGCGTTCTGAGCCTCGTCTTCCCTAAGGAAAAGGAGCCTGAACTCCCTGAGAAAAAGACCATCATGATAGAAGGCTAACCAAGCTTCATATATCTCTCCATACTCTCTTATATATCTTCAAAACGTTATATCAGAAAAAGGGCCCGGATCTGATCCGGGCCCTTTACATTTCTCATTGCTTATTGCAGGGTCTTTTTCAGCGTCACCTCTCCTGCCAGGTCAGTGTCGAACAGTTCGCGTATGTTACGGTAGTCTTTCGTCTGTCCCAGGCACCACATGAGCTTTGTGACGATGGCCTCTTCGGTCATGTCGTAGACCGGTATGCCTCCGCAGTCCAGTATCCTCTTCCCTGTCTCGTAAACGCTGAGATCGCTGCCTTCATATCTACACTGGCTGCCTACCAGAATAGGCATCCCGAAATCCGAAGCCTTCTTTATTTCGGCTGTGAAGTCCTTGCGCAGGAACGGTACGCCGCCGAGGCCGAAGCCCTCGATATACACCCCTTTTATGCCGTTATCGTGCAGATACCTGAATATCCCCGGATCCATTCCCGGGAACAGTTTCAGCACCGATATCCTGTCGGAGTAATCCGTGTGCGGTCTGAAATCCGCTGCCGGCGTTTTCCCCTCCGTGTAGATCTGAAGCCCGTAGGCGTTCACTTCTCCGGCATAAGGATAATTTATGCTTTCGAACGCGTTGAAACTGACCGTCCTCACCTTGCTGGTGCGGCAGCCGAGCATTATCTTCCGGTCGAATGCCACGTATACTCCGGGCACCCCACTCTCGGCCATCCATATGGCACAGTGAAGGTTCATCAGCGCGTCTGACATCGGCACGCCCAAAGGCATCTGGCTTCCCGTCAGTACTACGGGGACCGGTATCCCCTTAAGCATGAACGACAGCATGGACGCGGTGTATGCCATGGTGTCAGTGCCGTGGATTATGACGAATCCGTCATGATCGCCGATACTCCCGCCTATCCTTTCGGCAATGCTTATCCAGTCCTCAGGCAGGATGTTCGCGCTGTCGAGAGAGCAGTAATCCTCCGCGGCAAGCTCTATGTCAGCGGAGATGCCATCCACGCAGTCAAGTATCGCCGAGCCTTTTATTGCAGGCGCGAGACCGTCATCAGTCGCCTGAGACGAGAATGTCCCGCCGGTATTTATTATGAGTATCTTTTTCATGTTATTACTAGATGATCTCAGTCAGTATCCTGATAAAGAATATGATCAGCACCAGTATCATCAGCGGTCTTACCGCCTTTGCGCCCTTGTTCTTGAAGAATGTCACGCCGATGTAGTTGCCCGCTATCCCAAACAGACCTCCCGCAAGTCCCAGCAGTATTATCACTTTTCCGTTCATCAGGTATACCGCCAGGGATGACAGGTTAGTGGTCAGGTTGATCGATTTGGCTATCCCGTTGGATTCTTTCAGACTTATGTGAGCAAATCCTGACAGGAGCAGTATC